>CAZYGJ010000028.1:0-2794 GCA_964646975.1 uncultured Ruminococcus sp. | reverse complement strand
TGCATGTGTTAGGCACGCCGCCAGCGTTCGTCCTGAGCCAGGATCAAACTCTCTAAAATTTGTATATTAAAGCCGAAGCCTTAAAATCAATCTCAGAGTTCTCTCTGCTCATCAACAAATACTTGACGTATCCGTGAATTCCTGATGTTCTAAAGTACATCTTAAAACTTGTAATTCTTTGAGCTTTCCTCAAAGTCATTACGGGTTCCTTGTTTCTTTTTCTCGTTGTTTAATTTTCAAGGTCCTGTGCTTTCTTCGCTGTTTTTGAGTTCGTTTTCCGTTCCCGCTAACCGCGAAGTGCAAGAGCTATTATACACTTCATTTTATACTTTGTCAATACCTTTTTTCACTTTTTTTATTTTTATTTTTTATTTTCTTTTAACCCCCGATAGTTACTGAGTTTTTGTTGAGTTTTCTTATTGACTGATTACTGATTATATGTTAAAATAAAGAAAATCTATGAATATCGGAGGATAATTTTTGCTGAGCTTAAGTGTGGTATTTGAGGCGTAAGCCTCTTATGAATGAGTTTATAATTTAAAGCACTACTGTGCTTTTATTGTTATGCCGTTCGCACACGATATTCAGCAGATTTTATTTTAAGGTATCATTTATATCAGTTATATAAATGTGTTTATTATCACGTCCTTATTATCTGTCAGTGCGTTGCGGCATTGACAGATTTTTATTTTAAGGAGAATTAACGTTGAATATAAACTATACCACACTTGAATTTGATAAGATAAGAAAACAACTCGCAGATTTTTGCGTTAATGAAAGTGCAAAAGCCAAAGCGGAAAGCCTTGAGCCTGTTTTGTCACAGCTTACTTTAAAAAAGCTGGTGCTTGACACGGACAACGCACGGAAAATTATTGATGTTTGCGGAACGCCTCCTATTTCAAGCACTGCAAGGACCAAAGCTTTGATGAACAAAATCGGCAAGGACGGTATTTTGTACCCTGAAGAATTGAGCGGCTTCCTGTCATTTATCTCATCGTGCAGACGCATTAAGCAATTTTTGAAGAAAGCTCAAGTGACCGATGTAAGTCTTGCCTATGCAAGCGATGAAATCGACACACTTGATGATATTTACGATGAAATTAACAGATGTATTTTCGGAAACGACATAAACTCAAACGCTTCAAAGGAATTGTTTGCAATACGCAAAAGCCTTGATATATGTGACAAGCAACTAAAAGCCCGTCTTGACGAGATTTTAAAATCAAAGAAAAAATATTGCAGTGAAAATTTTATTTCTATTAAAAACAACCGCTACACCATTCCCGTAAAAAAGGAATACAAAAACCAAATCAGCGGGGCAACCGTTGCAGTTTCTCAAACGGGAACCACTGTGTTTATTGAGCCGAGTGCGATTCAAAAATTCACCGACAAGGCTTCGGCTTTGAAGGTTGAAGAAGCGATTGAAATCGACAAAATTCTTTATACCGTTGCCGCTTTGATTGACGAATATAAAGACAGCATAGAAGCGAATATAGATATTATAGAAACGATTGATTTTATATTTGCAAAAGGCAAGCTGAGCATTGAACAAAACGCCGTTAGCCCGAAAATCAACACATGCAGATACATCAAAATCACCGAGGGCAGACACCCTCTTATCAATAAAGTTATCTGCAAGCCGATTGATTTTGAGATAGGCGGAAGCACGACGGGAATTGTCATCACAGGACCGAACACAGGAGGCAAAACAGTTGCTCTGAAAATGGTCGGGATTTTCTGCCTTATGGCTCAATGCGGGCTTCATATTCCGTGCAAAAACGCTGATATATGTATGAATGGTGATGTGCTGTGCGACATCGGCGACGGTCAGAATATATCCGAAAATCTTTCCACGTTTTCGGCACACATCAAAAACGTTGTCAACATCCTCAACACCGTAACAAGCGAAAGCCTTGTTTTGCTTGACGAGCTTGGCTCGGGAACTGACCCAACCGAGGGCACGGGAATAGCAATTTCAATTCTTGAACAGTTGAGAGTAACCGGGTGCTTGTTCGTTGCAACCACACACTATGACAAGGTTAAATCATATGCGGAGTCTATGCCGAATTTGCTCAACGCAAAAATGACATTTAACAAAGACACACTCAAGCCCGATTACAAGCTGATAATCGGTGAGGCAGGCGAAAGCTGTGCTTTTTATATCGCCGAAAAGCTGGGATTTCCGAAGCATTTGCTTGAATATGCCCAAGCACAAAGCGGAGAAAAATCCAAAGAAAGTTTCTGCGGTGTTCAGCTTGAAAACGTTGCACACAACAGCGGCAAAAAAATTCAAAAGACAAAAGCCCCAACCAAAAAATCCGAGCATGCCGAGAGCTTTTGCATAGGCGACAGCGTTACGGTGACTCCGGATAATAAAATCGGCATTGTTTGCAAAGTTGCCGATGACAACGGAAATATCGGTGTGCAGATAAGCGGCAAAAAGCAGCTTATCAACCACAAACGGCTCAAGCTCAAAGCGGCGGCTTCGCAGATGTATCCGCCCGACTATGATTTTTCCATAATATTTGACAGCGTAGCAAACCGCAAAGCCCGCAAAAAGATGAGCAAGCGTCATCGTCCCGATTTGCAAATTACTCACGATGATGAGTTTGAAAACAGGAATTGAATTTTTGATATAGAAAAGCCGAGCATTTGCGTTATGCTCGGCTTTTTGTTATTTGTTTGAACAAGCTCCTTTTTAAAGCTTAGTATAATAATTTGCTTTTACCAAATCAAGCATTTTGGGCTCTATAATAAAAGTTGGGGTAAGAACAAATAGAGCCTACAAAAAATA
>CAZYGJ010000027.1:0-4653 GCA_964646975.1 uncultured Ruminococcus sp. | reverse complement strand
CAATCCCTCCGACAAAAATTTTTGTCTATTCAGCGTAGGCAGGTTATATTTAAATCCAACATAACATTCACGTTCTAACACTGCATTTTATTCAAGCATTTTTGTCACCTCCCTTTACACAAGGGAGGCTTTGTTTTACAGAAATGTTGAGCAAAAAAACTATACTTTCAGCTATCAGAAAACTTTTCCACAGCTATCTATTTAACCGAAACATACTGCTTTTCAAGGCTTTCTTTTATAAAACGAGGGCTTGGTGTGTGCAAAAATATTTATTTGAAATTTTGTCGTTTAAGCAAACAAAAACGGCGTCAGAGCAAACTGACGCCGCATAAATTCGGTAAAAAGGGTGCAAAAAGTCCCTTGAAAAAGCGTTTCTTATGCGTCAATAAAATTTCGGCGTCAGATGCTTGTATTTAGTTTTAATCAAAAGCTGCCGCTGCTGCCGTGTGACGAGCCACCGCTTGAACTACCGCCGCTTGAGTTTGAGTTTGACGATGTTGTTGATACCGAAATTCGTTTGTTTACAAACTCATCAAACTGATTGGTCAGATTAATTGTACTGTTTTGCTTCAAGTCATATGTGCCTTGCTTGCCGTTGTACTTGTAGCGAGCAAACACAAACAGCACGGAAAGTCCGCCTATTACCACAGAAACCAAGCCGATAATCACGCCGTAGTGCTTCAGCGTATAGAGAAGCGGATTTTTTTGCTTCTCGTAATTGTCGTTTATCGTAACGTTGTTATACGTTCCGTCCGACGATTTGCCGTCGGTGTAAAATTCCTCGGTGGTGTTGAGAAATGCCATTGTTGCACCGTACATATCATAGCTGTCAAGATACGGCTTCAGCTCCGACTTTATCTCGGTCATTCGGTCGTCGTCAAAATAATACATTGCGTCGCCGTGGGTGAGGATAATTCGGTTTTGTGACAGGTCGTCAATAACAAACATAACGCTGTCCTCGCCGTATTCGGTGTGGCTGTCATAATATGTATCGTTATAATACGACTCCATTTCGTCCGATGAAATGCCGTTGCTTGAGGTGTGAACAATAATTTGCCAGCCGGTTGCTTCGGCAACGCTCTGCATTCTTTCTTCAATGGCGGATTTTTCGCTTGCATCAAAAAGCAACGCCGTGTCGTCAAGAACGTAACCGCTTTGTGCAAAAAACGTAACCGTTGACATCATTGTCAAAATAACCGCACACGCAAATGCCGAAAATCTTTTGCTTATTTTCATCATAACAGCAACATACCTCCCAACACTCCCAAAACAAACACAAGTATAGTCACAATTGCAAACAAAAGTGCAAGCTTGCCCTTTGAAACAGGGAGCTTTCCGTAGGTTTTGCCCGTTTGTCCGTTGATTGCATACGGAAGAATTTTTCCGCCGTATTTATATGTGGTTATCCATACGGGCAACAGCGTGTAGTTCCACGATTCAAGCTCTGTTGTGTCGTTGTAGTTTTCAATTCTTACAGATGAATAGTCGGGCATTGTTTCCTTTAAAAGCTCCTTGGCATACTCCTGCACACGAGCTTCAACCGCTCCGGCAACATCTGCTTTTTCAATGTCACGCTTTTCTGCCTGAAAGCCCGAAAGATATGACATTGAAAACTTTTGTGCCTTTGAAAGGTCATACGGATGAACGCATTGAAGCATTTCACGGTCATCGTTTTTCAACGCACGCTCAAACACGTTTTTAATTACCAAATCACCCGTTCTGTAAAGGCGATAGGTGCTGGTTTCGGTGTAGCGTGAATCTCCTGTTGTCCATGTGCGAACCTTGTCGCCCAAGGCTACTACGCTTGCGTTCTTCTGCTTGTCGATATACCAATATGGAAAATAAACGCCGTTGAACTTTTCAAACTGCTTTTTGCTTGCAAAGCCCTTTGGCAAAAAGTGCTTTTTGCCACACATTTCCATAAATTTTTGGATTGCGGATTCCTTTGACAGAGCAAACGGAACTACTCGGTCGGGCTTAAATTCGCCCGACAATCTGCCACCCAAAACAACGGGGTTTTGGCAATAAAAGCAGGTCGTGGCGGCGGTTGAGGAGGTGGTCACCACCTCTGCTCCGCAGCTTGGACAGGTGTAAACAACAGCGTCCTCTTGCGAGTCCTCGGCGTTGCTTCCGAATTGCTCCGTGCTTTCCTTTGCACGCTGCTCCTGCTTTTCGGCTTGACTTTCCTTTGCCTCTTTTTCGGCATACAAGCCTTGAATATAGCTTTCTTCAAAATCCGACATACAGTATTCACAACTGAATTTCTGCTTGTCGGGGTTAAATTTAAGCGGGCCTCCGCAATTTGGGCATTTATAATTAATTGTTGCCATATCTTATCCTACCCCTCGGTAATATTATGCTTTTGCACCACATTCAGGACAGAATTTTGCGTTTTCGGTAAGCTGAGCACCGCAGTTTGTGCAGAAACGCTTTTTGGGAGCTTCCGGCTTGGGCTTACCGCACTCTGAACAGAATTTGCCCGAATTTGACGCACCACATTCACAAGCCCAGCCGCCTGCTGCCGGAGCAGCCTGCTGAGGTTGCTGATATTGCTGTTGAGGCTGTTGATACTGCTGTTGAGGCTGAGTTTGATAGCTGCCGAGAATACCTGCACCTGCGTTCATTCCCATTCCCATTCCCATAAAGCCTGCCATTGCACCGTTTGCGTTTGAGCCGGCGTCCTTAAGGCCCTCGGAAATGTTGCCTGCAACATAACCCTTTTGTATGCGTTCATCAGAGAGCATTGCACCCTTGTTACGCATATTGATAAGGTTTTGAGATTCCTCGTCATAAGAAACCTTGATGCCGACAGACACAACCTCCATACCTCTGAGCTGGTTCCACTCTTCATCAAGCGTGTTGCTCATATATTTACCGAGCTCACGGCTCTTTGAGGTAATGAAGCTGATACGGTTGCCGTCAGCCGAATATTGGTTGATTGCCGAGCTTAAAGCCTCGATAAATTCATCGCCGTACTGCTGGTTGAGTGTCTGAAATTCAACGCTTTCGTTATTTGTTACAGCCGAGCGGGGGATAACCTGCTCATAGAACTTCATCGGGTCGGTAACATGCACGGAATAAGTACCGTGAGCACGAATAAACAACTCGGAATTATAGAAATTATCAAAATAGTTGATAGGATTAGCCGTGCCGAATTTGATGTTCTTCATTTCCTGCATATTGATGTAGAAAACTCTTTGTGACTGCGACGGCACACCGCCGAATTTTATACGGTTAAACGCCTCTTTGATTGAATCACCGAACTGACCTGTAAAGAGTGACGGCATTGAGCTGTTGTCAACCTTAAAATAACCGGGCTCGGCAGTAAAGTCAACAACCTTGCCACCGTCAACCAGCATCATAAATTGACCGTCATAAACATGAATTACTGAACCGTTTGAAACGATGTTGTCAGAGCCTTTTTGATTCTGACCTCTGCCGTTGTTTTTTGAGATGAGCTGACCGGGAACAAAACAGGTGTTTTCACCCATCGGTGCAGGCTCAATGACCTCAAGCCACGAATCGGCAAGTGCTCCGCCGACAGCGTTTACAGTAGCTTTGATAATACCCATAATAAAATCTCCTTTTTATTATCAGATTGTAAATTAATGTTTGCAATCAGCAAACCATTTGCTAATATTATAATATTTTTTGTGAATAATTGCAATATGTATTTTTGCCCATTTGGTTCGTTTTTGTCCGCACAGCGAAACGCATTTCCCTACACGGCGTAGATTTATGGACTAAAGTCCGTTCTATGGGACAATCAATGCGGTAAACTGTTAATAACAGAGGAAACACACCTATTATTTTAAAGGAGCTTATTATGGATTACGACCACCTTGATAAACACGACAGCCTTGAAAAGTCTGCACCGACAAGTCCCGAACCGAAGGCCGACAAAAGCAGCGGTTCTGATTTTTGGTTTCTCGTTCCGCTTTTTATTGCGGTTTTGGTTTTCATTGCTTTGAGCTTGCTGTGCAGAGCCTGTGGCATAGACAACGACCCCGACTATAAAGACAGTAAAGCTTACTCCTATCGTTCGTATTCATCAAAGCCATACACCTCTCGCTCTTATTCGTCAAAGTCGTACTCGTCTTCATCGTCAACATCAAAAAGCTCGGCTTACAGCAGCAAAAGCTCATCATACATCAGTAAAAGCTCATCATACAGCTCAAAGAAAAATAAATCATCAGCCTCCGAGGAAGATGAGTATAATGCAAAGGATTATTATCACGCAGAAGATTTTTATTACGACCATTATGACGATTTCTTTGACTATTATGACGCAGAGGAGTATTTTGACGAACACAACGACTGAGTTGTGGGCTGAATTCAGCGTCAGATGAGTTGCAAATTTTTTATGACAACCAAGCCTGAGAAAAGTTGCATAATTCGGTTAAATAGATAGATACGGAAAAGTTTTCTGATAAATTAAACCTTAGATTATAGTTGAGCGTTTCTGTAAAAGCCAAGCCTCCCTTGTGTAAAGGGAGGTGGCAAAAATCGAAGATTTTTGTCGGAGGGATTGAAAGCGTTTATGTTAGATGAACGTTAAAGTTTTAAACCAAAGCTTCCACACGCACCAAGCCCTCACTTGAGGGAGGGTGGCACGACGCAAGTCGTGACGGAAGGGTGAGCTGAGGAAATGCT
>CAZYGJ010000026.1:0-7703 GCA_964646975.1 uncultured Ruminococcus sp. | reverse complement strand
CGTCGTGCAAACGTCCGCCGGGGTTGATGATGTCATCGGTTTCGTTGAGAGCCGTTTGGCTGATACTCTGCCAAGCAAACGTTCCGCCGAGCAAGAGTGCCGCCGCTGTGGCTATTGCCGCAACTGCCGTGACTTTTTTCTTTTTGTTTGACATATAATTGTCTCCTTTCTGTGTTAAAAATAAATTATCCGTTCACCCATATGGGTTCAATTATAGTTTCAATATCAGAGGCAGTTTCAGCATTATATCTAAAGCTGCTCTGTGTTGTAACTAAATCAACACTCCAGCTTGAACAATCCAAAGTAAGACTTCTGCAATTATAGAATAAGTCGTCCATATTTTCTACTTTAGATGTATTCCAACCTTCTCCCAAAGAAATTGAAGAAAGGTTATAGCAATATTCAAACATTCCCCTCATATTTGTTACCGAGGATACATCGAACTTTGACAAATCAAGTTGAGAAATATTATTGCAATCGCTAAACATCCAACTGAAATCGTATACCTTAGAAGTATCCCAACCGTCTCCAAATGTGACTGAAGTAAGCTTGTTGCAATTATCCATCAGGCTGCTCATATCTCTTACCGAAGATGTATCAAACATGGATAAATCTAACGATGTAAGCTCTGAACAAAGAAAAAACAGACTATACATATAGCATACATTTGAAGTATCCCAGTTCTCACCAAAGGTTATTGATTTAAGTGAGGAGCAACCTAGAAACATTGAAGACATATCATATACGTTAGATGTATCAAACGAAGATAGGTCAAGCTCGGTCAGCTTTACGCAATTCTCAAACATTTCGGACATATCATATACGTTAGATGTATCAAGATTAGTCCAATCAAAGGTTATGTCATGCAAGGATGCAGAATAAATACTGCTTACTGCAAAATACCTACTCATATTATCAGGTTTAACCTCGTTTGCAAAGCGTACTGAGGAAACATTTCCATTGTAATTTGCCGCAGCATAATTTTTTCTATCTTCTGTCATTTCAAAAAATGTCACGACATCATCTTCATTAACTCCGGTAATATTTACAGCCTGAGTTTTGGAAATATACGAATCGGAAGAAAACAAAATCATTTCATATGAGCCGTCATCCTTTGTGGCATACAGGCTGTAAATTACGTCACCGACAGGATATGTTTCTTCGGGAACATCAACACCTATTGCTTGGAGCAAGGTTACTGCACTATCGCTTGGTTTTGGTCCGGCAGAACTGTCGTAAAAACCTGTGTTGTCAAGACTGCCAACGTCATCTGCTGTAACAAACTGAGCGATAACATTGATTGCGTAGTAATAGCTGTCGTCCATTTTGTCTTTCAGCGATATGCCGTCAAGCAAAAGTCCGCTTGCGGTGTTGGGTTCAATCGGTGATGACCAATAAACCCAGCCGTCATAGTCATAAACCCAATAATTGCTAATGTTCTCATCGTTGTTATAAAGATTGAGCCAATCATAAATGCTAATCAGCGTACCGCTTTCGGTGGTAGCGACATGATGAGTTTCTTCAACTGTTTTTACGCCGTCATCCTCAACGCTGTTTGAGTCTGCGTCATAAACAGCATTATCTGTTTTTTCTGTCGTCTGGGTGTAATCAACGTAATCATCAAAATTCTGCTCGTATGTGCCGTTGATGTCAGCCTTTAGGCTGTCCTTGTTCTTGTTGAACGTCGGCATATAGGTTGTTGAGCCGCCTGTTGCCCAATCCCAATATGTATCGGTCAAGTTTTCTTGGTCAAAATAGTGGGTTAAATAGGAGCTTGTATCGTCCTTTGTCGCTCCTGTTGTGATAACCTCAGTGGCCTCGGCAGGGGTGTTTTTGTTCATCGTGATTTCAAAATATTCATCAAGACGAATACGGGCGAAAATCGGGTTATCTGCAAAGTTTTCAACGTAAACGTCCTTGTTAGAGCCGTCAAAATCGTCGTGCAAACGTCCGCCGGGGTTGATGATGTCATCGGTTTCGTTGAGAGCCGTTTGGCTGATACTCTGCCAAGCAAATGTTGAGCCGAGTAAGAGTGCCGCTGCTGTGGCTATTGCCGCAACCGCCGTGACTTTTTTCTTTTGCATACTTTCAACTCCTCTCGTTGTTCTTTGATTTATGAGTTATATTATGAACTAATTACTGTCTGCATCACTCCGCTCTGTTTTTCTGATATTTTCCGATTTTGAATCAAATTCGTCTGATTCAATTTTATCTTTTGAGCTGTGTTTTTCTCGTCTGGAATTCCATTTGAGAAACGCAAGCAAAACTATTATCACAAATATCAAAAACAGCAGTAAGGGCCAATTATTTGTGATAAATGTGGCAATATCACCAAGGGTTTTACTGCAAAAAACAACTCTGCCTACCACGTTAGCGGCTGAAACGATTTCTTTGTCAGGATTTTCATTCATCACGCCTTTTGTTTCAAACCCTCTCTCGTTCGTATCCAAATAATTTTCGGTTATTCCGATAATACGGTGAGTGATTGAGGTCGTTTCGCCGGTCATATATGTTATATCATCACCGATATTGAGCTTTTTGGGATCAACCGATTTGGTGATGATAAGTGAGCCTTGGGGATACACATCCTCCATTGAGCCTGTGAGTACCTTCATTGCGGAATAACCGCCCAACATCCACGGGCTGTCGTTTTTGCTGCTTCTTATAAGAAATGCACCGAAAACAAGTGCTAAAATAAGAGTGTAAAATACTATATTGCTGACAACAGTTAAGCCCTTGTTCTTTTTGTTTTTAGATTTTGCAGTATTTTCCTGTTCCGAAAGCTCTCGGAGAACCTTCAAAGCTTCGTCATCGTCAGTGGAAAGCCCAGTATAAAAATCCTCGGTACGGTCGTCTTGGTTTGACAAGGAAGCTGTGCGAGATGAGCTGTCTTTAAGCTGTTGACGAAGGCTGTTGACCTCGTCGGTTAACTCTTGCATCTTTGCAAGCATTTCCATCATAAGCTGTTTGTCATCGCTCGGCTCAATGACTTGTTGTACCTCCGGCAAATCGCTGTTTTCAAGGGATTCATCAGCTTGAATCAGCTCGTCAAACTCCTTATCTTCCAACACAATCACCTCCGAAGCATATTACTTGAACTATTTAACCAAATTATTTTAATTTCCGTTAATTTATCAGTATTATTTTACTACACAACAGCTTAAAAGTCAATATTTTTTAGGGTGTTTATTTGCTATTTTTATACAATTTGCAAAAGCATAGTCAAATTTTGGCTTGTTTTCTAAAGTTTTAATATTAAAAAACAAAAAAACAACACCGCTCATACAAGCGGTGCTAAGCTGTAATATTATCTGTGCGGAAATCACCTTGTCCGAAAGCTCGGATGTCGGCAATCAGGCAAGCTCTGCGATTACCTCAACCTCAACCAAAACATCCTTTGGAAGCTGTTTGGCAGCTACGCACGAACGAGCGGGCTTTTCGGTGAAATATTTGCCGTAAACAGCGTTAAAAGCAGCAAAATCCTCCATATTTTTAAGGAAGCAAACGGTTTTTACTGCTTTTTCAAGTGAGCTTCCCGATGCTTCAAGAAGATTTTTTAGGTTAGTGCAAACCTGCTCGGTTTGAGCCTCAATTGTGTCAACCTCAACATTACCTGTTGCGGGGTTGATTGCGATTTGGCCCGATGTAAAAACAAGTCCGTTGGTTTTTATAGCCTGTGAGTACGGTCCGATTGCATCGGGAGCATTTTTTGTGTATACCTTTTCCATAATTTAGTCCTCCGTTAATTATATTAGCTTAAATCCTGCCTTTGTAAGGGCATCGGAAATCTCTTTTACATGGTCATAATTGCGTGTTTCAAGCACAATTCTGAGATAACAAGCGGTTATATCAGTACCCTCGCTTGCACGCTCGTGATGAACTGAAATAACGTTTGCTCCGTTTTCTGCAACGATTTTTGACACGGCAAGAAGCTGACCCGGCTTGTCTTGAAGCTCAATACAAACGGTTTGCTGTCTGCCTGATTTGAGCAAGCCTCTTTTGATTACACGGTTAAGGATTGTAACATCGATATTACCACCCGAAACTATGCAAACAACCTTTTTGCCTTTGAGCGACGGAAGCTTGTTGAACATAACTGCGGCAAGAGGTGCGGCACCTGCACCCTCGGCAATCATCTTTTGACTTTCGATAAGTGAAAGAATTGCAGATGAAATCTCATCATCTGTGACGGTTACAACCTCGTCAACGTACTTTTTGATGTATTCAAAGGTTGTGTGACCTGCCGCCTTTACTTGGATTCCGTCGGCAATGGTTGAAACGCTGTCAAGCTCAACGGGCTTGTCTTGCTTAAGTGATTCCACCATTGAGGGAGCACCCTCAGCCTGAACACCGTAAACCTTGATATTGGGATTTAAGCTTTTGATTGCACACGCAACACCCGACAAAAGTCCGCCTCCGCCGATTGCGGCAACAACAGCGTCAACATCGGGCATCTCGTTGAGTATTTCAAGTCCGATTGTACCCTGACCTGCGATAACGTTTTCATCGTCAAACGGGTGAATAAACGTATAGTTCTTTTCATCACGAAGTCTGAGAGCTTCGTTGTAAGCGTCATCATAAACACCCTTTACCATACAAACCTCGGCACCGTAGCCCTTGGTGGCTTCAACCTTTGAGATGGGAGCACCATCGGGCAGACAAATGAGAGATTTGATTCCGTATTTTGTTGCAGCAAGAGCAACACCCTGTGCGTGGTTGCCTGCCGAACAAGCGATTACGCCACGCTCTTTTTCTTCATCGGTAAGCTGTGAAATCTTGTAGCCTGCTCCACGTACCTTAAACGAGCCTGTAATCTGCAAGTTTTCGGGCTTGAGATAAACTTCGCAATCTGCCGAAATTGCAGGAGCCTTTACAATGTGGGTTGGTCTTATTACATCTTTTAATACATAAGACGCATGATAGATTTTATCAAGTGTGAGCATACTACATCTTCCTTTGCTTTAATATGTTAAAACAATTTTATACCAATATGCAGGCAAAATCAAGTTTTTTTGCAAATTTATGCAGAATCTATAATTATTTATTAATAATAAAAATATTCACGACAATTATTATTGATTATCCTGCAAAAATATGGTATCCTAATTTTATATAGAATAGAAATCTGATAACGGATGTGATTTTATGCAGCTTAAAGAATCGGGCGAAATGTACCTTGAAACTATATATGTATTGAGTCGAAAATCTAAGTTTGTGCGTTCTATCGACGTTTGTGAGGAAATGAATTACTCAAAGCCGAGTGTCAGCCGAGCTGTCGGAATACTCAAAGAGGGCGGATACCTGACCGTGGGAGCAGACGGCTCTTTGAATTTGACCGACGCAGGACTTGAAATTGCCGAAAGGACATACGAACGTCATACGGTTTTGTCGCAGATTTTTGAGCTTTTGGGCGTTGACAAAGAAATTGCCGCCGCAGACGCTTGCAAAATCGAGCATGTTATCAGCAACGAAACCTTTGAAGCTCTGAAAAATCATCTGCATAAAAACTCTTAAGCATCCAAGCTTTTGACTTTATAACAAATTAAAAGGTGCAATCCTGTTAATCGGGACTGCACCTTTTTGAATTTAAGTTTAGTTTATCAATCAACAAACAACGGTGTTGAAAGGTATCTGTCACCTGTATCGGGAAGAAGCACAACGATTTTTTTGCCTTTGTTTTCAGCACGCTTTGCAAGCAAGGTTGCCGCATAAACTGCTGCTCCGGCAGAAATGCCGACAAGCAAGCCTTCTTTTCTTGCAAGTGTTCTGCCCGTTGCAAACGCATCCTCGTTTTCAACAGCAATCACTTCATCATAGATTTCAGTATTAAGCGTTTCGGGAACAAAGCCTGCACCTATGCCCTGGATTTTGTGAGGTCCCGCTGTGCCTTTTGTTAAAACAGGAGAGCCCGCAGGCTCAACAGCAACAATCTTAACGTTCGGGTTCTTACTTTTCAGATATTTGCCCACACCCGACACCGTGCCGCCTGTGCCAACACCTGCAACAAAAATGTCAACCTTGCCGTCTGTATCATCCCAAATTTCGGGACCTGTTGTTTCAAAATGTGCTTTAGGGTTAGATTGGTTTGTAAATTGGCTCGGAATAAAGCTGTTTTCCGTTGATTTGGCAAGCTCATCGGCTTTTTCAATTGCACCCTTCATCCCCTTGGTTCCGTCTGTTAAAACAATCTCCGCACCGTACGCCTTGAGAAGATTGCGACGTTCCACGCTCATTGTTTCGGGCATAGTAAGAATAGTTTTGTAGCCCCTTGAAGCGGCAACAGCCGCAAGACCGATTCCTGTGTTACCGCTGGTCGGCTCAATGATTACGGCGTTGGGCTTTAGCAATCCCTTTTCTTCTGCATCATCAAGCATAGCCCTTGCGATTCTGTCCTTTGCACTTCCGGCAGGATTCAAATATTCAAGCTTGCCGATTATGTCCGCTTCAAGCTCGTTTTCTTTCATATAATTATTGAGCTTTAAAAGCGGAGTTTTTCCGATTAAGTCTGTTATTCTTTCCGATACTTTCATAAAACATTCTCCTTTTTAAGTTGAAGATTTTTCGGTGATACGGAGTAATATCCATGATACCTACCAACTTTATAGGTTTATTATATCATTCGACTTTTCTTATGTCAAGAAAAATTTGTATTTTTACAAAAAAATTTTACCGACAGCTTCAACGACATAAAGAAAAGCCCCGCACAAGCGGAGCTTTTCGAAAAAACTAATTTTTGCAAGCACTTACGGTTTATCCTCTGGGAGCGATTTGACCTGTTTTGCCTGTATTTGTGTAACCACCAGCAATATACTTCTGAACAAGTGTTACGTCACGAATTGAAATGTTGCCGTCGCCATTTACATCAGCACAATAAAACTGAACATTTGTAGGCTCAAGCAAGCCAAGTGAAATTTTCTGAAGAAGTGTTGCGTCTTCAATAGTAATAAAGCCGTCACCGTTCATATCACCGAAGTAAATATCGGGGATTGTGGGAGGCACTACAATGAACTCTGTTACAACAGCACCTGTGCCTGTCTTAAAGTCAAAACCGTTTACGTTGATTCTGAGTGTTACAGTTGAACCGTCTATTTCAACTTCGTTTGAAGGATTATCCTGACCGTCGAGAATACCGTCGATTGTCCAGTTGTAAGGCTGCCATGAGCCGTTGCAAGCGAACTTAACCTGATAGTTATCGAATTCGTCCATATCTTCGTATGTGATTTCCCAGATGCCCGGCTCTACTTCTGTCATTCTGTTGTCTTCAGAATCAACAGCCCAGCTTTCGCCGTTGAGCCAAGTTCCGTCACCGTTACCAACCGCTGTGATGTATTCGAGTTCCCATGTAAATGCGTACTCTGCGTCAACAGCAATTTCTTTTGTTGTTGAGTTGAAGTAAACCTTTACATAGCCTGTGCCGTTTGTTGTAATTGAAACGTTTGCGGCAGGATAGCACTCATCCCATGTGCCGTTTGTAACCTTGCAGCCGTATGAGCCTGCTGCAACATCGTCAAACTGAATCATATAGTCATATGATGCACCGTCAAATGTGTAATCGCCCTGAGTCATTTCGTTCTGTGCAGCATCCCACATATAGCCTGTGAGTGCTTCGTCACCTGCTACCGTCCACTTGCTCGGAGCTGTTGTAGGTTCTGTTGCTTCTGTTGTGGGCTCTGTTACAGGAACAGTTGTTGTGGGTTCAGTTG
>CAZYGJ010000025.1:0-9036 GCA_964646975.1 uncultured Ruminococcus sp. | reverse complement strand
TTATCTTTAGATTAAATTGATGGCTGTGGAAAAGCTACTTCTGAATTATTCGCTGCTGCGACGAATTTTGAAATAAAACAACCTACCTACACCGAATAGAAAAAAGGAATTACGAGATGCGACATATAGAAAACAAAAACTTAAAAGCTCTTATGCTTACGCTTATTATAATCGTTGTAATAAGCGTGATGTCGCTCGGCAACAATTCGATTGTGTCAACAGCAATCAACGGTGCTTTCAGAGGGCTGTTTCAGATAAGTGCGGCGGCAACGGCAACCGCAGACAGCGGCGATATTGACGAGCTGAAAGCCGAAAACGAAAGGCTCAGACAGGAAAACGCCGAGCTGAGAGAACAGCTTGTCGATTATTATGATGTCAAGGACGAAAACGCCCGATTGCGAAAGTATTATGACCTCAAAGAGGAAAATCCGTCGTTCAAAATTCGCCCTGCAAACGTGATAAAAAGAGATGCAAACGACGACTTTTATTCGTTCACGCTTGACGTAGGCTCTGCCGACGGTGTTGGTGAAAACGACGCCGTAATTACCGAAAACGGGCTTGTCGGCTGGGTTTACAGGGTTGACGCAGGCACTTGCAGTGTCAAAACCATACTTTCGCCCGACACAAGAGCAGGTGCGGTTGACAAAGCTTCGGGTGACAGCGGAATAATCAGCGGCAGTACATATCTTTGTGACGAAAACCTCACACGTCTTAACACGCTTTCCGAGGACAACAAGGTCAGCGTGGGCGATATGATTGTAACGTCGGGTACGGGCGGAGTGTATCCCGGCAACCTGCTTGTGGGCGAGGTTGTGGAGATAAGCTTTGACGCTTATGACAATTCACGCTATGCTGTGATTAAACCGTATGAGGACATACGCTGTGTAACAGCGGCAGCGGTGATTACCGATTTTAAAGCAAAGGGTGAGGAAAAGCAATGACAAGACGTCTCACATTTTTCAGATATTTGGCATATTCGCTCGAAATTATACTGCTGGCTGTTTTGCAAAGCACGCCCGATTTGATGCCGGAGCTTTTCGGCGGCAAGCCGTTGTTGCTTGTGCCGCTTGCAATCGTCATTGCCTCACGGGAAAGTCAGCTAACGTCGATGATTTTCGGGGCTGTGTGCGGAGCGTTGACCGACGCCGCTTCTGGCGGATTTGTGGGATTTTTTGCAATAACGCTCACGTTGGTTTGCTATTTTGAGGCACAGATTTTCAACCGATATTTTGTTGCGGGAATCTTGCCCGTCACCGTGATTTCGGCGGTGGCAATTTCTTGCCTGATATGCCTCTATTTTTTAATTTTCAAGGTGCTTGCACAAATTCCCGACGTCGGAGTTTTGTTTATCAATCACTACATTTCTCGCATAGCATATACGTTTGCGGCGGTTTTTCCGCTGTATTTTATAAATCTGTTTTTGTACAAAAAGCTCGGAAAATCCTGAGCTTTTATTATTAACGAAAGGACGGTGGCTGTATGCCCAAAAAACAAAAGCCGCACAAAAAATCGGTTTATTCCGTTTGCATAGCTGTCATCGTCATAATTTTTGCGATTTTTGCGGCAAGGCTTGTTGATTGGCAGCTTTTGCACGGCGAAGAATACAAAGCCCTTGCCCGTCGCTCTACAAGCTACACGGTTGAAACCGACGCCGTAAGGGGCGAAATTCTCGACAAAAACGGCGTGGGACTTGTTGTAAACACCACCCACTACAAGGTGGTTATCGACAAGCTGTACATAGATTCGTCAAAGCTTGATTCCACGCTTTTGTTGCTTGTTTCCGCTGTTGAAGCCACAGGAGAAGAATGGACGGACGCATTGCCCGTTGAAATAAATTCAAGCGGAGAATATCAATTTAAGCAGTCGGATTCCGAGGACTTGGAAAAGCTGTTTAACTCGGACATCAAGGAGCTTTCCGAGGATATGACAGCCGCCGAATGTGTGACGGCTCTTGCAAAGCGATACCAAATCGCCGAAGCCTACTCTCAAAAGGAATTGCTCGACCTTGTTTCAATTCACTACAATATGGAGCTGACGGGCTTTTCAAGCTCAACTCCGTATGCTTTTGCCGAGGACATCAGCCAAAAATCGGTCAGCCCGATAAGCGAAGCCTTGCAGGGCGTGAGCGGAGTTGACGTTCAAACCTACCTTAGGCGAGGTGCGGTGGAAAGCGACCTTGCCCCCCACGTTCTCGGTGCGTTGGGAGCGATGAGTGACGAGGAGTATGCTCAGCTCAGCAAAGGCGACAGCAGATACAAGCTGTCGGACACCGTGGGAAAATTCGGTGTTGAGCTTGCCTTTGAAGGTCAGCTAAAGGGCGAAGGCGGAACAAAAATAATCAAGCGAAATTCGGACGGAAACATTGTTGACACCGTTCAGACCATTGACGCAAAGCCCGGCAACACGTTGTATCTGACGATTGACCGTGACCTGCAAAGAGTAGCCGCCGATTCGCTCAAGACTCAGGTTGAAGCGGCAAAAAAAGCAGGCGAGGAGCTGAGCAAGTCAAGCGGAGAAAAGCTTGTGGGCGAGGACTGCGAAACGGGAGCGGTTGTAATGCTCTCGGTCAAGGATTTTTCTGTGCTTGCGGCGGCAAGCTACCCTACTTATGACCTTAACAAATACAGCGAATACGGCGATTATTACATAAAGCTTTCCGAGGACGAAGCCTCACCTATGTACAACCGTGCGTTTGTCGGCAGCTTTGCGTGCGGCTCGGTTTTTAAGCCGTGCGTGGCTTGTGCCGCTTTGGAGGAAAGGGTGGTTGACAGCGACACGCTCATAAACTGCACGGGATATTACGACTACTACCCCACAAACGTGGTTGAGTGTATGCACATTCACGGCAATTTCAACGTTACCGACGCCATAATTCATTCGTGCAACTATTACTTTGCCGAAGCAGGCAGACGGCTGGGCATTGACACAATGTATCTGTATGCCGAAAAATTCGGCTTGGGCGAATACACGGGTGTTGAAATTGAGGAGTCAAAGGGTACTTTGGCAGGACGTGACAGCACAAGCTGGGTTGCGGGCAACACGGTTCAGGCGGCTATCGGTCAGTCCGACAATGCCTTTACTCCGCTTCAGCTTGCAACATATGTCGCAACCATTGCCAACAACGGCACAAGACTCAAAACCCACGTTATGAGCAAAATCACCGATTATCAGCGTGAAAACATAATCAGCGAATACAGCAACACGGTTGTTGTTGAAAGCTGTGGAATATCGCAGGAAAACCTTGATACCGTGCAAAACGCAATGCTTGCCGTAACCCAAAGCGGCGGCACGGCATATTCGGTGTTTGGGGATTATGCCGTACAGGTTGCCGCCAAAACGGGTACGGCTGAAAACTCAGGCTCGGACCACACAACCTTTATCTGCTATGCTCCGTATGACGACCCAGAGGTCGCCGTAGCCGTTGTTGTGGAGCATGCCGCACGAAGCAAGTACCCGATGTTGGTGGCCAAGGACCTTTTAGATGAATATTTCGGTATTGGCGGCAAAGACGTTTCGGCTTGACGGACAACGATATTTATTGCCGGTAAGGTTGTGATTTTTAATGAATTGTTTGAGAATATAACAACTTACGGCGAATTTTGTTGGTTAATTTGTCCAAAATAACGGCAAAAAATTTGTTTAAAAAATTTGTAGAGCCTTATTGCTCTTTTGTTGCTTTTATGATAAAATAATGAGGAGGTAGTGTGTTTATGGATAATGTAATAGTTGTTGCTTCCGGCAAAGGAGGAACAGGCAAGTCTACCGTTTGCATTTGTCTTTCGATTGCACTTATCAAACAAGGCAAAAAGGTTTTGCTCATCGACTGCGACTGCGGTATGCGAGGCCTTGATATTATGCTCGATATGGAGCAGGATATTCTTTTTGATGCGTCGGATGCGGTGTGCGGAAACTGTTCGTTTGAAGAAGCAATTTACAGAAGCAAAAACAACAGCAGTCTTTATCTTATGGCAGCTCCGTTTGACACCGAAAACGAACTCAGTCCGTCGGTGTTTAAACAGCTTGTCGATTCCGTAAAGGACAGCTTTGATTTTATTATTATAGATTCGCCGGCAGGCATCGGCTCAGGCTTTGTCACAGCCGCAGCTCCGGCTGACCGTGCGTTGATTGTTGCAAATGCGGAGCCTACAAGTGTTCGCGGCGGAGTTAAGGTAAGACGAAAGCTCGAAGCTCTCGGTGTGCGTGACATTCGGCTTGTAATCAACCGGTTTGACCGCAAGATGTTTTCAAAGCTCGGCTTTTATGACGATTTGGACGACGTTATCAACGCAACGCAAACAAGGCTGATTGCCCTTGTGCCGTTTGATTTACGCATTTCGGTAATTATGCAAAGAGGTGCCGCGGGGCTTAATTGGAGTGCCGCAAGCTCTGTTTTTGATTGTCTGGCATTAAGACTTGAGGGACAGCGTGTACCGCTTGCATATAAAGGATAACTGTAAAACAACCAAGATTATTTAGATTATTTAGGGGGAATTTGAAAATGAACATAGCGCTTATAGCTCATGACGAAAAGAAAGAACTAATGGTTCAGTTCTGCATTGCATATTGCGGAGTTTTGAGCCGCAACAACCTTTGCGCTACCGGCACAACGGGAAAGATGGTTTCCGAAGCAACCGGTCTGACTGTTCAAAAATTCCTTGCAGGCTCTCAGGGTGGCAGTCAGCAGATTGCGGCAAGAATTGCCTGTAACGAAATTGATATGCTGCTTTTCTTCAGAGACCCGCTCAGCCCCAAGCCCAATGAGCCTAACGATATGAATATGCTCAGACTTTGCGATATGCACAACATTCCGGTTGCAACCAACATTGCAACTGCCGAGGTGCTAATTCACGGACTTGAAAGAGGCGACATTGACTGGAGAAATGTTTTAAAATAAAACATCGAATTTTTGCATCGGGTGGCCTTATGCCGCCCGATTGTTGTGTTTTATGACGCTTTTTGTGTAGAAATAATCAAAAATTGCGGAGGAAATTATGGCATTAATAACTAAGAAAATCAAAGGAACAGAGGACGTTTTGCCCAAGCAAAGCTATCGCTGGCAGTTCATCGAAAGCGTTATGCGTGAAGAAGCACGCACCTACGGCTTCAAGGAAATTCGCACCCCTGTTTTTGAGCATACCGAGCTTTTTGCAAGAGGCGTGGGACAAACCACCGACGTTGTGCAAAAGGAAATGTACACCTTTGACACCAAGGGCGGCGAGAGCGTAACGCTTCGACCCGAGGGTACTGCGGGAGCCGCAAGAGCTGTTCTGGAGCATGCACTTGCAAACGAAGGCTTGCCGATTAAAGCAAGCTACTTTGTGTCGTGCTACCGCTACGAAAAGCCTCAGGCAGGCAGACTCAGGGAATTTCATCAGTTCGGCTTGGAGGAATACGGCACCCAATCTCCCGTTGCCGACGCCGAGCTTATCTGCGTTGCTCAGTCGATTTTCGACCGCCTGCAAATCAAGGATTTGCACCTTGAAATTAATTCAATCGGCTGTCCCTCCTGCCGTGCGGAATATCACAAGGCGTTAAAAGCGTATTTTGAGCAGTACAAGGGAGAGCTTTGCGAAACCTGCCTTTCAAGGCTTGAAAAAAATCCGATGAGAATACTTGACTGCAAAAGTCCGATTTGCTCTAAAATTGCCGAAAACGCCCCGAAAATCACCGACTATCTCTGTGATGAGTGTAAGGAGCATTTTGATGCAGTTCAAACATATCTTAACGCAGCGGGCGTGAGCTATGTTGTAAACCCGACCATCGTGCGTGGTCTTGATTATTACACAAAAACCGTGTTTGAATTTGTGACCGACTGCATCGGTGCTCAGGGTACTGTGTGCGGCGGCGGCCGCTATGACGGCTTAATCGAGGAGCTTGGCGGCAACCCTTTGCCGTCGCTCGGATTTGCAATGGGACTTGAACGCTTGCTGATGGTTATGGAAAAGCAGGGCATTGAAATCCCCGATTTTGACGAGTGCCTGATTTACATTGCAACAATGGGACAAAAGGCACAAGAAAAGGCGTTTGAGCTGTTGCAGACAATTCGTGAGTGCGGCGAGCATGCCGAAACCGACGTTGTGGGCAGAGGCTTGCGTGCCCAGATGAAATATGCCGACAAAATCGGTGCAAAATACACCGTTGTAATCGGTGACAATGAGATTGAAGAGGGCTTTGCAGAGGCAAAAAATATGCAGAGCGGCAAAAAGTTCAGGCTTCCGCTTGACGACAGCTTCTTTGAGGAGTTTATGAATATGACGTTCTCGGACGGAGCAGAGGATTTTTCGCTGCCGATTTAACGGGCGACTAAGCAAATTTGATTTGAGGAGATTTTTATATGGCAGAATTTATGACAGGTCTGAAGCGTTCACATTATTGCGGAGATTTACGCATTTGCGATGTTGGCAAAGAGGTTACCGTTTGCGGCTGGGTTCAGCGTTGCCGTGACCTCGGACAGCTTATTTTCATTGATTTGCGTGACCGCACGGGCGTTGTTCAGCTTGCGTTTAACGATAAAACCGACAAAGAGATTTTTGACAAGGCTTTTGCGTGCAGAAGCGAATTTGTGCTTGCCGCAAAGGGCAAGGTGCTTGAAAGAAGTGCCAAAAACTCCGAGATACCGACAGGCGACATTGAGGTTCTTGTAGACGACCTGCGTGTGCTTTCAAAGGCACAAACGCCTCCGTTTGAAATTGTGGACAACACAGAAACCAACGAGGAGCTGAGGCTGAAATACCGCTATCTTGATTTGCGTCGTCGTCCGTTGCTCAACAACCTTATGACAAGAAGCAAAATCTCAAAGGTAGCAAGGGATTATTTTGCCGAAAACGGCTTTGTTGAGATTGAAACTCCGATGATGATAAAATCCACCCCTGAGGGTGCGAGAGATTACCTTGTTCCGTCAAGAATCCACAACGGCAAGTTTTATGCTTTGCCGCAGTCACCGCAGATATACAAGCAGCTTCTTATGGTGTCAGGCTTCGACCGCTACATTCAGCTTGCAAGGTGCTTCCGTGATGAGGATTTGAGAGCCGACCGTCAGCCTGAATTTACTCAGATTGATATGGAGCTTTCGTTTGTTGATGTCGAGGATATTTTGGAGGTAAACGAGGGGCTTTTCAAGAGGATTTTCAAGGAAGTTTTGGGCAAAGAGCTTAAAACTCCGTTTGAGCGTATGACCTACAAGGATGCTATGGAAAACTACGGCTCGGACAAGCCCGACATTCGTTTTGATATGAAGATACAGGATATTTCCGATTTGGTTAAGAACTGTGGCTTCGGCGTGTTTACGGGTGCAATCGAAAACGGCGGCTCGGTAAGGGCAATTGTTGCAAAGAATGCCGCTTCGGTTTACACCAGAAAAGAAATCGACAAGCTCACCGAATACGTCAAGGGCATCGGTGCAAAGGGGCTTGCTTATGTTCGTTGGGTTGACGAGCCGAACGCTTCGTTTAAGAAGTTTATGACCGACGACGAGCTTGATGCGATATACAGCAGACTTAACGCCGAAAAGGGCGATGTTGTTTTAATTGTTGCCGACAAAAACAGCACCGTGCTTTCAACCTTGGGGGCACTCCGACTTAAAATCGCAAAGCGGCTTGATATTATCCCTGATGAATTTAAGTTCCTTTGGATTGTTGACTTCCCGTTCTTTGAATATGACGACGAGAGCGGCGAATGGCTTGCAATGCACCACCCGTTCACAATGCCCAAGGAGGATTGCCTGCAATATCTTGACAGCGACCCGTCAAAGGTGACCGCAAAGGCGTTTGACCTCACGCTTAACGGCGTTGAGCTTTCGAGTGGCTCTATGCGTATCACGGATTCGGAGCTTCAGCAAAAAATGTTCAAGGCATTGAAGCTCACGGACGAAGAAATTGAAGCAAAATTCGGCTTCCTTGTTGAAGCCTACAAATACGGAGCTCCGCCCCACGGCGGAATGGGCATCGGACTTGACCGTGTGGCTATGCTGCTTTGCGGTGCCGACAGCCTGCGTGATGTTACCGCCTTTCCAAAGGTGCAAAACGCAAGTGAGCTTATGTCTGCCTGCCCTGCTGCGGTTGACAAAGAGAGCCTTGATGTTCTCGGAATTTCCGTTACAACACACGAAGAATAAAAATTGCCGAGGTTATCGCCTCGGCAAATTATGTATATATATAATATAAGGGGGACGCTCTTGGACACAAAGCTCATTATAGCACTTGTGCTTGTGATTGTTGTTTTGATTATTGTGATTTCCGTGATACTTTCGATTCGCAGCAAGCTCAGGATGTTTTCACGCTCGCTGTTCGGTACGGATTCACTTGTGGAGGGCTACAAAAATCAAACTCACGAATACAACGAAACACCGCTTTCGTTGCACGCAATGACGGATGTTTATTTGCCGCAAATTTTGCGTGATTTTCCCGAATTTGAATATGAGGTGTACAGAAATAAGGCGAGGTCGCTTTTGCAAAGCTATTTTACAGCCGTTGCAACCAAAAAGTGTGAAGTACTCACCGAGGAATGTACAATCACTCTCAAGAACAATGTGCAAGGTATCATTGATAACCTAAACGCTCAAAATTATACACAACATTTTGATGCGGTTTTAATGCACGATATACAAATTGCAAGGTATCTCAAAGACGGTGCAACCGCAACCGTGATTTTTGAGGCATCAACAGGCTGTTATAACTACACAACCGACGAATGTGGAAATGTTATCAAGGGCAGTAAGGAAGAAAAAACGCAGGCGATATACGAAATTGGACTTGTGTATGTTCAGGATATTGACAAGGTGGGAAGTCATCTTGAGGGAGTGGGCATAAACTGCCCCAACTGCGGTGCCCCCGTCAAAAACCTCGGTGTAAAATTCTGCGATTATTGCGGAACGTCAATCTCCGAAGTAAATATCAGAGCGTGGAAATTTAATTCGGTGGCAGAAACCTCATACCGACAACGCCCGTATTGATTAGCAATATGAGCTAACGGTGATGAATTGTAAGAAACACAACCGAGGATTTACATTTCCAAGACTATCATTGTTATCAAAAGATG
>CAZYGJ010000024.1:0-11667 GCA_964646975.1 uncultured Ruminococcus sp. | reverse complement strand
CCCTCAGTCAGCTTCGCTGACAGCTCCCCTCAAGCGGGAGCCTTGAAAGGTAGCATATTTCAATAACAATGATGGCTGTGGAAAGTGACATTTAAATTATAACCAAAATGCAGTGTTAGGACGCGTTCTCTATTTTGTAAACACATCAAATTTAACTGCGATGAAATGCACAAAAATGCTTGAATTAAATGCAGTGTACGGACGTGTTTACGCCTTTGAAATCACATCAAACATTACTGCGATGAAATGCACAAAAATGCTTGAATTAAATGCAGTGTTAGGACGTGTTTACGCCTTTGAAATCATATCAAACATTACTGCGGTGAAATGCACAAAAACTCCCTTTGCACAAGGGAGCCTTGAAAAGCAGTATCTAAACAGGCAAAAGAAAAGGAGAAAGTTAAATGGAAAAATCGGATACAAGAGTGGCGGTAATCAGCATAATTGTTGAAAACCCCGCTTGCGTTTCTCAAATCAACGAAATCCTACATTCCGCCGCCGATAAAATAATCGGGCGAATGGGGATTCCTTACAAAGAAAAAAACATCAGCATCATAAGCATTGTTATAGACGCTGAGCTTGACGCAATCAGCACGGTGTCGGGCAAGCTCGGCAGGCTGTCGGGCGTTACAGTAAAGACGGCTTACTCCAAAAAATAAGGCGGTGACCTATGAACTGCATTGATATAATCGAAAAAATCGAAGCACAGCACTCGGCTTCAAAGCAAGAGCTTGTGTTTTTGCTGAAAAGCATAACCGAGCAGGAGCGTGAAATTTTGCGAAAAAAAGCCCAAAAATCCGCTCTTGCGACCTTTGGAAACAAGGTGTTTATCCGAGGCTTGATTGAGTTTTCAAGCATTTGCAAAAACGACTGCTATTACTGCGGACTTCGCCGTTCAAACCAAAATGCCGTGCGATACCGTCTTAGCAAGGCTCAAATCCTTGACTGTTGCAAAACAGGCCACACCCTCGGCTTTCGCACCTTTGTGCTTCAGGGCGGCGAGGACGGCTTTTTTACCGACGAGGTTATGGAGGACATTGTCCGCTCGATAAAAAGCACCTACCCCGATTGTGCAATAACCTTGTCGCTCGGTGAGCGAGGCTTTGAGAGCTTTAAACGGCTTTTTGACGCAGGTGCAGACCGCTATCTTCTGCGGCACGAAACCGCAAACAGTGAGCATTATTCAAGGCTTCACCCTGCCGAAATGTCACTTGAAAGCCGCAAAAGGTCGCTGTTTCAGCTTAAAGAAATCGGCTACCAAACCGGTGCCGGCTTTATGGTAGGCTCGCCCTACCAAACGCTTGAAACGCTTGCGGAGGATTTGCTGTTTTTAAAAGAGCTGAACCCCCAAATGTGCGGAATAGGTCCGTTTATTCCGCACAAGGACACAGATTTCAGGGACTTTGCAAGCGGTAGTCTTGAGCTTACGCTCACCCTGCTGTCAATCGTCCGCCTTTTGCTGCCCGATGTGTTGCTTCCTGCAACCACGGCATTGGGAACAATCGACCCAAAGGGCAGAGAAATGGGCATACTTCACGGGGCAAACGTGGTGATGCCAAACCTTTCTCCCACCGAGCATCGTGCCGACTATTCGCTGTATGACAACAAGATTTGCACAGGCGACGAGGCGGCTGAATGTATAAAATGCTTATCAAACAGAATGAACTCCGTCGGCTACAAAATCGTGACCGACAGAGGCGATTATCAACAAGACCGAAAGGAAGTAAAAAATGTTTAAGTATGATCCAAAATCCCTTGTTGCAGACGAATTTATCAACGACGGGGAAATTCAAGACACTCTGAAATTTGCCGACGAAAACAAGGACAACCTTGAACTGATTGACAAAATCATCGAAAAAGCAAAGCTCAGAAAGGGCATTGACCACAGAGAGGCAAGCGTTTTGCTTGCGTGCGAAAATCCCGAAAAGCTCAACGAAATATACGAGCTTGCTCAGCAGATAAAAAAGGATTTTTACGGCGACAGAATCGTTATGTTTGCTCCGCTCTATCTTTCAAACTACTGCGTAAACGGCTGTGTTTATTGCCCCTATCACGCTAAAAACAAGCACATTTGCCGCAAAAAGCTCACTCAGGAGGAGGTTAAAAAGGAGGTTATCGCACTTCAGGATATGGGACACAAGCGTCTTGCAATCGAGGCAGGCGAGGACCCCGTGAACAACCCCATTGAGTACATTTTGGAATGTATCGACACCATTTATTCCATCAAGCACAAAAACGGTGCCATCCGCAGGGTAAATGTCAACATTGCCGCAACTACGGTTGAAAACTACCGCAAGCTAAAGGACGCAGGCATCGGAACATACATTCTGTTTCAGGAAACCTATAACAAGGAAAGCTACGAAAAGCTCCACCCCACAGGCCCGAAGCACAACTACAACTATCACACCGAGGCTATGGACAGAGCTATGGAGGGCGGAATCGACGACGTGGGCTTGGGCGTTTTGTTTGGGCTTGAGCTGTATCGTTATGAGCTTGCAGGTATTTTGATGCACGCCGAGCATCTTGAGGCGGTGCATGGTGTAGGTCCTCACACAATCAGCGTTCCCCGAATCAAAAGAGCCGACGACATCGACCCCTCAACCTTTGACAACGGAATCGACGACGAAACCTTTGCAAAAATAACCGCAATTATCCGCATTGCCGTTCCTTACACGGGTATGATAATCTCAACACGAGAAAATCAAAAGGTGCGTGAACAGGTGCTGAAGCTGGGCGTTTCGCAAATCAGCGGTGCTTCCTGCACAAGCGTGGGCGGCTACGACCACCCCGAAGCCGAGGAAGAAAACTCCGCTCAGTTTGACGTTTCGGACACAAGAACGCTTGACGAGGTTGTGCGTTGGCTTATGGAGCTGGGCTACATTCCGTCGTTCTGCACAGCCTGCTACCGTGAGGGCAGAACAGGCGACCGTTTTATGGCTCTTTGCAAAAACGGTCAAATCCAAAACTGCTGTCACCCCAACGCACTTATGACCTTAAAGGAATACCTGATGGATTACGCAAGCGACGAAACCCGCAAAATCGGTGATGCCCTTATCGAAAAGGAGCTTTTGAAAATCCCCAACGAAAAGGTCAGAAAAATCGCCACCGAACACGTTTTTGAAATTGCAAACAACAACAAGCGTGATTTCAGGTTTTAACAAAACCAAAACCACGCTGAATTTAAAGGAGGATTTCAAATGGGACTCAACGACACTCCGCAGTCGGAGCGTGTGCATATCGGATTTTTCGGCAGACGCAACGCAGGCAAATCAAGCGTTGTAAACGCCGTTACCAACCAGCAGATTTCGGTTGTTTCCGAGGTTTTGGGAACAACCACCGACCCCGTTACCAAGGCTATGGAGCTTTTGCCGCTCGGCCCTGTTGTGATAATCGACACCCCCGGATTTGACGATGAGGGCGGCTTGGGTGAGCTGCGTATCAAACGCACAAAGCAGGTGCTGAACCGTGTTGATGCGGCGGTGCTTGTGGTTGACGGAACAAAGGGAAAAACCTCCGAGGATAATGAGCTGATTGAGATTTTTGCTCAAAAAAGCATCCCCTTTGTTGTTGCCTACAACAAAAGCGACCTTGCAAATTCAAAAAATTACTCCGACGGAATTGCTGTAAGTGCGTTAAACGGCACAAATATTGATTTGCTAAAGGAAGCCGTTGCACGTCTTGTAAAAACAGAAACCGCAAGCCGTAAAATCTGCGGTGATTTGCTTCAAAAGGGTGACCTTGCCCTGCTTGTCGTGCCGATTGATTCCTCAGCCCCCAAGGGCAGGCTTATTTTGCCGCAGCAGCAAACCATTCGTGACGCACTTGAAGCGGGAGCGTCGGCAGTGGTCGTGCGTGAAAGCGAGCTGGAGCTTACGCTCAAAAATCTCGGCAAACAGCCGAAAATCGTCATTACCGACAGTCAGGTTTTTGCCTCTGTGTCAAAAATCGTGCCGCAAGACATACCGCTTACCTCGTTTTCGATTTTAATGGCAAGATACAAGGGTTTTCTCGAAACTGCCGTAAAGGGTGCCGCCGCAATTGAAGGTCTTAAGGACGGCGACAAAGTGCTGATTTCCGAGGGCTGTACCCACCACCGCCAATGCGAGGACATCGGTACGGTAAAGCTTCCTATGTGGTTGAAAAAATACACGGGCAAGGAGGTTGTAATCGAAACCTCGTCGGGCAAGGGCTTTCCCGATGACCTTTCGCCGTACAGCCTTGTGATTCATTGCGGAGGCTGTATGCTTAACGAGCGTGAGATGCAATATCGCCGCAAATTTGCCGAGGACAGCGGTGTTCCGTTTACAAACTACGGAACAGCCATTGCTTATATGAACGGAATTTTAAAACGCACCTTGGGCGTGTTTCCAAGGCTTGCAGAGCTTGTATAAATTTACACAACGGCAAACGGACCGACGAAAGTCGGCCCGTTTGTCATTGAGAGAGATTATATTAAAAAGTAAGGAAAAAACAAATATATAAATTATGAAGTAACGTTTAGTTTGCTTGCGAATGGTGTCAGCGAGCGTTGCAAAGCTCCATACTGTACACTCGATTATCCTTTGCAACCATAGTAATCGACACGTTGGGAGCAAGCTCGTTAAATCTGACAAGAAAGCTTCTGTCACCGCCGTCGTGCATACCTGTTACAATGCGTTCTGCGTTGTTAGCTTTGACAAATTGAGCAACGGCACCTGCGGCGTCATCGTTGAACAGGATTGTCATATCAGCTCCTGCGTTTTTGGCGATTGCGTAAAGATATTCTATCGCATCACTTATCTCGGCGTAATTAACACTCGGCTTCACTACACTCAACACCCTAAGCTCACGGTCCTGAGCGTCGGCAATTTCTTTTGCTTCTTCAATTATTCGGTCACATTCGGTTTGGCTTGTTACGCAGGCAAGTATTGACGGCTTTTTGTCAATCATCGTTATCACCTCCTTGATTATTGTGGTTATATATTAACCTATGTTTTTGAAAAACATATATCGGCAATGTGAATTTATTGTGAATTTTTGGATTTTGCAAGAATAAAATTTAAAAATCGTTTGTGAGCATTTAAGAGCATTTTCGAGATTAACGGCGATATTCAAAGATTGTTCGGAGCTAAATTAAATTTTTTCAAAAAAGTGTTGACTTTATGCTTTTTATGTAATATAATCATATCTGCACGAAAAAGACAGGAGGATTTAATATGTCAACATATTTAGCTAAAAAAAGCGAAGTTGAACGCAGCTGGTACGTTATTGACGCAGCAGGCAAGCCGCTTGGCAGAGTTGCTGCACAGGCTGCAGTTCTTTTGAGAGGCAAACACAAGCCCACATTTACACCCAACGTTGACTGCGGCGACCATGTAATCATCATCAACTGCAAGGACGCTGTTTTGACAGGCAACAAGCTTACACAGAAAAAGTGGCAGCGTCACACAGGCTATATCGGCCATCTTAAGGAAACACGCTATGATACACTTATGGCAACAAAGCCCGAAAAGGCTATGGAGCTTGCCGTTAAGGGTATGCTTCCGAAAAACACACTCGGCAGAGCAGCTCTTTTAAGATTAAGACTCTTTGAGGGTGCAGAACACAACCATCAGGCTCAGAAGCCCCAGACGGTTGAAGCATAAGAAGGAGGCAGAACATAATGTACGATAAGACACCTTATTTTTACGGCACAGGCAGAAGAAAAAGCTCAGTTGCAAGAGTAAGACTTTACCAAGGCACAGGCAAAATCACAATCAATGACCGTGACATCGACGATTATTTCGGTCTTGAAACACTCAAGCTCATCGTAAGACAGCCTCTTGCTTTGACAGAAACAGACGAAAAGTTCGACGTTGTTTGCAGAGTATCAGGCGGCGGCGTAACAGGTCAGGCAGGTGCTATCCGTCACGGAATTTCAAGAGCACTTCTCCAGTATGACAGCGAAAGCCTCAGAAGCACACTCAAGAAAGCAGGCTTCCTCACTCGTGACCCGAGAATGAAAGAACGTAAGAAATACGGTCTTAAAGCAGCTCGTAGAGCACCGCAGTTCTCAAAGAGATAATTTTATATCTTATATCAAAAGCTTCCGTTTATCGGAAGCTTTGTTTTTTTGTTTTTTGTGCATTTCAGCGTAGTTGTCTTTGATAAAAATTCAAAGTTTACACCCGTCCAAACACTGCATTTAATTTAAACGTTTTTGTGCATTTCACTGCAGGAAGCTTTGATGTGATTTTAAAGGCGTAAACACGTCCGAATACTGCATTTAAGTTATAATTTAGATGTCACTTTCCAAGGCTCCCTTGTGCAAAGGGAGCTGTCATTTTGCCTGCAAAATGACTGAGGGATTGCCTGTCGCAGTAGCGTATTATTTAAATATAACTTTCCTACAATGGAATAACAGAAAACTTTTCCACAGCTAATCAACTTAATCATTCTCGGCTCCATATCACTGTAGGGAACGGTCTTGACCGTTCCGAAAACGTTAATTATTCCCTCAATGATGTTTTAAAAATATTTTATACCCCCTCTAAATCCGTTCAAAAAAATGACAAGCTCCCAAACAGGCAAAAGCAAAAGCAGAGGGATGTTTGCTTTTTGCAATCCCTCTGCTTTGTTATTTATTATCATTTGGCACACAGGTGCATTTATTGCAATCACCGCAACACCCCGAACAGCCGTTGCGGTTACTCTTTTTGCGGTTTTTGCGTATCAACAAAACCGCCGCCGCTACGCACAAGGCAATTATACAAATCAGAACAATGTCGGCAATACTCATATCAGTCACGCAACCCCAAAAAGACTGCCTACGCCGTAAACAACGAACGAGCAAGCCCACGCTATGGCACATTGCAGGCAGACGATTCCGATTGCCCATTTTATGCCAAGCTCACGCTTGATTACCGAAATTGCGGCAACGCAGGGTGTGTAGAGCAGGCAGAACACCAAGAGCGAGGCGGCTGAAAGCGGCGTTAAAACAGAGCCGATTCCTGCCGAGCCTACAAGCACGTTGAGCGTTGAAACAACGCTTTCCTTCGCCATAAAGCCTGCAATGAGTGCGGTGGAAATTCGCCAATCACCAAAGCCGAGCGGTACGAATATCGGTGAAATCAAGCCTGCAATGAGTGCGAGTATGCTGTTGTTTGACCCGCTGACAACGTTAAGTCCAAAATCGAAGGTTTGCAAAAACCACACGATTATCGAGGCTATAAAAATAACCGTAAACGCCCTCTGCAAAAAGTCCTTTGCCTTGTCCCAAAGCAGGTGCAAAACGTTTTTCGCACCCGGCAAACGGTAGTTGGGCAGTTCCATAACAAACGGCACAGCTTCACCCTTGAACACGGTGCTTTTTGAAATCAGAGCAACAAGTATTCCTACCGCAATGCCTAAAAAGTACAGCAGAATCATCACAAGTCCGCTGTATTCGGGGAAAAACGCCGTGCTGAAAAACCCGTAAATCGGCAGCTTTGCCGTACAGCTCATAAACGGTGTGAGCAAAATTGTCATTTTTCTGTCCCTTGCCGAGGGCAGGGTACGGCTTGCCATAACGCTCGGAACGGTACAGCCGAAGCCTATCAGCATCGGCACAATGCTTCTGCCCGAAAGTCCGATTTTTCTGAGCAATTTATCCGTAACAAACGCAACTCTTGCCATATATCCGCTGTCCTCAAGCATTGAAAGAAAGAAGAATAGCACCACGATTATCGGCACAAAGCTCAGCACGCTTCCCACGCCGCCGAAAATTCCGTCAACCACAAGTGACCGCAAAATTTCGTTTACGTTAAGCGACACAAGAAAGCTGTCAACCATTTGCGTTAGTGCGTCAATTCCGCCTGCAAGCAGCTCTTGAAGCCACGCTCCGATTACATTGAACGTGAGAAAAAACACAAGTGCCATAATCAGCACAAACGACGGAATGGCGGTGTATTTGCCTGTTAAAATCTTGTCTATTTTTCGACTTCGTATATGCTCCTTGCTTTCCTTTGGCTTTACAACGGTTGAGTTGCACAGCTTTTTTATAAATGAAAATCTCATATCCGCAATGGCGGCAGAGCGGTCAAGTCCCCTCTCCTTTTCCATTTGGGTTATGATATGCTCAATCATCTCTTTTTCGTTTTCTTCAAGCTTCAGTGCCTTTTCAATAAGCTCGTCGCCCTCAACGAGCTTGCTTGCCGCAAACCGCAGGGGGATTTGTGCCGCCCTTGCGTGGTCCTCAATCAAGTGCATAATTCCGTGCAAGCAACGGTGAACCGCACCGCAATGGTCGCTTTTGTCGCAAAAGTCCGTTCTTCCCGGCTTTTCTTGATATTTTGCAATGTGTACGGCGTGACGCACAAGCTCGTCAACGCCCTCGCCCTTTGAGGCGGATATGGCAACAACGGGAATTCCAAGCATACTTTCCATCTCGTTAATCCGTATCGTTCCGCCGTTGACTCTCACCTCGTCCATCATATTCAACGCCAGCACAACGGGAGTGTCAAGCTCCATAAGCTGCATTGTAAGATAAAGGTTGCGTTCAATATTTGTTGCGTCAACTATATTAATAATGCCCGTGGGCTTTTCGTCAAGAATAAACTGCCGTGATACAATTTCCTCGCTTGTGTAGGGCGAAAGTGAGTATATGCCCGGCAGGTCGGTTACAAGGGTGTCGGAATGTCCCTTTATCGTTCCGCTTTTGCGATCAACGGTAACACCCGGAAAATTGCCGACGTGCTGATTTGCCCCCGTAAGCTGGTTGAACAGCGTGGTTTTGCCGCAGTTTTGGTTGCCTGCAAGTGCAAAGGTCAGCGTTGTTCCCTTGGGCAAAGGATTTTCGCCCTTTTTGATGTGGTATCTTCCCTCCTCGCCCAAACCGGGGTGAGGCTTTCGTGCCGGCGAAGCTGTCCTTTTTTCAGCCGTGCTATGCTTGGGGGTTACGGGTAAAATGTCGATTTTTTCGGCGTCGGCAAGCCTGAGCGTCAGTTCATAGTCGTGAATCCTCAGCTCCATCGGGTCGCCCATCGGTGCGTATTTTATCAGCGTGACCTCTGCTCCGGGAATCACGCCCATATCAAGAAAATGCTGTCGCAGAGAGCCTTCGCCGCCCACGGCTGTTATGACGGCGGTTTTGCCCGTTTCAAGTTCCTTTAGCGTCATTTTCGTATGTACTCCTTGTTTTGCAGGGTTAATTGTTGTTCAAATATTCTTCGAGCAGGTCGGCGGCATATCTGCAAAGCTCGGAACACGGACGAGCCTTGTAATAGCTTTGAGTGCGTTCGCTCGGTTCGGGGCTGTCTTTGCCCTTTGTGCGAAGACTCAAAAGCTCACGGCAGATGATTGAGCCGCAGTCAGATTTGAATTTGTCCGCAAGAAGCTGAACACTTTTGTAAAGCTCGGTTTTTGCCGTGCGGTCCGATTCGGTGTTTTTGCCCCTTGCAAGTCCCAAAGCCATATTCATTCCCGAAAACGCACCGCAAACCTCTCTGAGTCTGCCGATTCCGCCGCCGAACGGTGCGGAAAGCATAAGTGCGGTTTCTTTTTCAAGCCCGAAATCCTCACAAAACGCAAGCAAAACCGCTTGGGCACAGTTGCAGCCGTTTTCAAAATTTTTTTTTGCAATATCGCCTTTACTCATACATTATCATTCCTTTTCATATTAGTATAGCATTTTGCGGTGTGTTTTTCAACTGTTTGTACTTGTGCAAAACAAAGTGTTGTGTTATAATTGTTCTGATTAAATCCGAAAAAGGTGAGGCTATGTCTTTTCCGCAAGACAAAATAAGAAATTTCAGCATAATTGCTCATATCGACCACGGCAAAAGCACGCTTGCCGACCGAATATTGGAACACACAAATTCGGTGTCACAGCGTGATATGGAGGCTCAGCTTCTTGATGATATGGAGCTTGAGCGTGAGCGTGGAATTACCATAAAAGCCCGTGCGGTCAGCGTTATTTACACAGCAGACGACGGCGAAAAATATCTTTTTAACCTAATCGACACCCCCGGTCACGTTGACTTTAACTACGAGGTGTCACGTTCCTTGGCGGCGTGCGAGGGTGCAATTCTTGTTGTTGACGCATCTCAGGGAATCGAAGCTCAAACGCTTGCAAACACCTATCTTGCAGTTGACGGCGGACTTGAAATTGTTCCCGTTGTCAACAAGATTGATTTGCCCAGTGCCGACCCCGACCGTGTTATAGGTGAGATTGAGGACATCATCGGTATCCCCGCACAGGACGCACCCAAGATTTCGGCAAAGGCAGGCATCAACATTCATGAGGTGCTTGAAAAGGTAGTCACCGATATTCCCGCTCCCACAGGCGACAAGGACGCTCCGTTGCGTGCGTTGATTTTTGACAGCTACTACGACAGCTACAAGGGCGTAATTATATATGTAAGGCTCAAGGAGGGGCAGATTCATCCGGGCGATGAGTTTAAGCTGATGGCAACAGGCAGTACCTTTAACGTTGTTGAGTGCGGACTTATGCACGCCACCGCAATGGAGAGTACAGACGGGCTTTATGCAGGCGAGGTTGGCTATATTGCCGCTTCAATCAAAACGCTTGCCGACGCCAAGGTGGGCGACACCGTAACCCTCACCGCAAACCCTGCCGCTGAGCCTCTGCCCGGCTACCGAGATGCAAACCCGATGGTTTTTTGCGGCATTTATCCCGTTGACGGTGCAAAATACGGCGACCTGAAGGACGCACTTGAAAAGCTTCAGCTCAACGATGCCGCTTTGTCGTTTGAACCCGAAACCTCAATCGCACTCGGCTTTGGCTTCAGATGCGGATTTTTGGGGCTTTTGCATATGGAAATCATTCAGGAGCGACTTGAGCGTGAGTATATGCTCGACCTCATCACCACCGCACCGAGTGTAATTTATCGAATTACACGCACCGACGGCACGGTTGAAATGATTGACAACCCGACTAACTATCCCGACCCGTCGTTGATTCAAATGGCAGAAGAGCCTGTTACCGACGCTCACATCTACACTCCGAAGGAGTATGTGGGCAACATAATGGAGCTTTGCCAAGACAGACGAGGAACCTTTGTTGATATGCAGTATATCGACGCCGACCGTGTTGATTTGCATTATATTTTGCCGCTTGCGGAGATTATATATGACTTTTTTGACACGCTCAAATCACGCACAAGAGGCTATGCGTCGTTTGACTATGAAATGAAGGATTATGTGCAAAGTCAGCTTGTTAAGCTCGACATTATGCTCAACGGCGAGGTTGTTGACGCACTTTCGTTCATAATTCATAAGGACAAAGCCTATGGCAGAGCAAGAAAAATGGCTGAAAAGCTGAAGGAGAAAATTCCACGCCAGCTTTTTGAGGTGCCGATTCAAGCCTGCATCGGCGGCAAGATTATAGCAAGAGAAACCGTAAAGGCTATGCGTAAGGACGTGCTTGCCAAGTGCTACGGCGGTGACATCAGCCGAAAGAAAAAACTGCTTGAAAAGCAGAAAGAGGGCAAAAAGCGTATGCGTCAGCTCGGCTCGGTAGAAGTGCCGCAGGAGGCGTTTATGGCAGTATTAAAGCTGGATACAGATTAAGCTTTTGTGCATTTCACCGCAGTAATGTTTGATGTACTTTCAAAGCAGCAAACACGTCCGCACACTGCATTTTGGTTATAATTTAAATGTCACTTTTCAAGGCTCCCTTGTGCAAAGGGAGCTGTCATTTTGCTTGCAAAA
>CAZYGJ010000023.1:0-12474 GCA_964646975.1 uncultured Ruminococcus sp. | reverse complement strand
GCTTGTAATTTATCTATTCATTTTCGGATTTACCCCAACTATTGACATTGAGCCAGAATTAACTGCGATGAAATGCACAAAAATACAAAAAACCGACCTGAAAGCCTTAGGTCGGTTTTTGTTTTTGTTAAAGTTTTCTATCTGATTATTTGTAGCGTCTGCCGTTACTGTTTTGGTAGCGATTACCGTTTGATGATTTCGGCAATCGCACATCGGCAGTATCGTATTTTCTGCTGTGTCCGCTCTTTTTGCGGTTAAAGCCATCGGAATAGTCGTCGCTTGGACGGTAGCGATAATTTGAGCCGCCGTTTGAGCTGTGACTTCCGCCTGCCGTCGCTTTTTTGCGACCTGCAACATTTGAAGCAATTACATAAACGATGCCTGCAATACTCAAAAGGATAAGCGTAACGCCCAAAATCAGCATCCAATAGCCGTTGTCACTCTTGCTGTCGTTGTTTTTGATAAACGCAAAGTCACCTGCATCTCCACCGGAGTTGCTTGCATTGCTGAGATTAGCCTGAATGTCCTTCCAATCCTTGCTTGAAAGCTCGCTGTCGTCAATTTTTCTGTCGTCAACATTGTATACAGAGGCTGACGGTGAGGTGCTGACGGGAGCATCGTAGGAAGATTGCACACCGTTGTCATAGTAGGAGCTTTGGTCGCTGTAATCATATGAGCTTTCGCTGTAATAATCGTTGTTGTAATCCGATTCATAATATGATGATTCATAGCTGCTTTGATCATAATATGATGATTCATAGCTTTCGGATGATTGAGTATAATCCGGCACCTGAGAATCGGGATCTACCACCGGTGCGTCGGTCGGAGTCTCTACAACCGAAGTTTCAAATTGTGATTCATCAATTTGGATTTCATCCTCGGCAAAAGCCGTTATACTAAATGCGGAAATGCAGAAAGTAAGCGATAATAATGTTGTTATCAGCCTGTAATGCTTTTTCATACAAATCTCCTTTCCACAAACTTAACCTGCAAATAATTACTCTTCGTCTGCAGCGGTTTCTTCTTGAGCAGCGGTTGTAGACTCAACGGAAACAAAGAACATCTTGGGCTTGTATGAATCAAGCACAGAAGTGTTTGCTTCGTATTCAAGCTCCTTTGTAAGCTCTTTGATATAGTCGTTAAATTCGTCCTGCTTCATTGCAGCCAAAACGCTTGAGCGATTGTTTTCAGCCTCAAGATAGGTTGTTGCCGTTTCGGCAATGTCTTTCTTGTAAACAAGGTAGTAAATTGCCGATTCGCCTGTGCCAACCTTCAGGGTTGTTGCCTTTTTGTTATCAAGCTTTTCAATAGCTTCTTTAAGCTCATCACCCATCGAGAAGCTTTCAAGTGCCTCTGTTGCATTGCTTGACGGGTCAGTTGTAATATCCTCGTGATTTGCCATATACGCCTTTACAACGTCGTCATTAAAGCTCTTGCCGTCGTTGAGGTCTGCTGCATAGCCGTCAAGCTCGTCGGTAAGCTTTTTTGCATCCTCATCCGAAAGAGCGGTGCTTGTTGAGTTGCCCGATTCATCGGTGGAGGTGGTGTAAAGGTTTACGGGAAGATATGAGTAATCAACATAGTTTTCGGTAAAGAACTTTGTAAGCTCGTCATCAGAAACAGCCTTTGAGCCGCCCTCGTTGTACATCTTTTCAAAGAGAGCCGATTGCTTTACGGAATAGTCTGTTGTGCTGTATTCAAAGCTTTCAAATGAAACACCGTAAGGCTCAAGCTCATCCTTCATCGGCATAATGTAGCCGTACTGAGCATACTGACCTACATTCCAGTAGGTTTCAGCCTGTTCCTTTGCACTTTGCATAACTGCCTCGTCAACGGTTGCACCCTCTTCTGCAAGCTGTTGGTCAACAACAAGGTTGCTCAGGCACATAAGCTGAGCCTGCTCTTTAATCCACTCGTTGGCAACCTGAGTGTTGCCGTCTTCGTCTGTGATTTCCATTTCAAGCCAAGTGCTTTTTGAGCTGTCGTACTCATCAAGCTCCTTTGCGTAGCTTTCAGCCTGACTGTAAGCAACGTTAAGAGAATAGATATAAACGCCGATTGCAAGCTCCTCGTCGCTTGTTTTGTAGGACCACTCCTTGTTTAGGCTGCAGCCCGAAACAAATACTGCCGACATCAGCATAACAACTGCAAGCAGTAAGGAACCGATTTTTAAACTCTGTTTCATTATTTTATACCGTCCTTAAATATAATTTGCATTATTCTCCAGAATAATTATGCGTACTATATGATTATACACAAAAAAATTGCAAATGTCTATATTTTCTTTGAATTTTATTGAATTTTAAATATTTTTTTCAAATCCTCGACAGCCGAGCCTTCGTTGTGACATTTTACCGACAAATACGGCTTTGCACCTGCGTTTAGCATTGCTTTGCCGTTGAGAGCGATGAGCAGGTCGGCAACGGTGGGCGATTTGATTTCTTTTACATAAAGCAAAAGCGTATTTCCGTTCTGCCTTATCTCATAAACGCCTGCGGCGTTTGCCTTGTTGCGAATAAGAGCAATATCGATAAGCCCGATGACCGATTCGGGAATTTCGCCGAAGCGGTCCTTCAGCTCGTCTTTGACGTCCTTGCAATCGTCAGAGGTGCGAATATCGGCAATTCTGCGGTACACATCAAGCCTGAGAGTAAGGCTTTCGACATAGCTTTCGGGAATGTGAGCGTCCATTGAAATATCAATGAGGCAGTCAACATCCTTGGTTGCCTTTACTTCGCCCTTTTCCTCGTTTACGGCTTCTTCAAGCAGTTTTAAATACATATCGTAGCCGACAGCCTCCATATGTCCGTGCTGTTGAGCACCCATAATGTTGCCTGCACCCCTAAGCTCAAGGTCACGCATTGCAATTTTGAAGCCGCTTCCGAATTCGGTAAACTCACGGATAGCCGCCAGCCTTTTTTGCTGGATTTCGGTAAGCACCTTGTTTTTGCGAAAGGTAAAATAGGCGTATGCACGTCTTGCACTTCGTCCGACACGACCTCTGAGCTGATGAAGCTGAGAAAGCCCCATTCGGTCTGCGTTTTCGATAATCAAAGTGTTTGCGTTCGGCAAGTCAACGCCTGTTTCTATTATTGTTGTGCAAACCAACACGTCAATCTCCTGAGCAAGCATTTTTCGCCAAACCTCGCTAAGCTCATTTTCACGCATTTTGCCGTGACCGATGCCTATTTTGGCTTCGGGAATCGCCTTTAGGATTTTATCAGCCGTTGATTCGATGGATTCAACATCGTTATGCAAAAAGAACACCTGTCCGCCTCGCCTTAGCTCACGGCGGATTGCCTCGTTTATTACCGCTTCGTCGTGTTCAAGCACATAGGTCTGAACGGGCTGGCGGTTCAGCGGAGCTTCGTTGATTACGCTCATATCACGCAGTCCGCTCATCGCCATATTCAATGTTCTCGGAATCGGCGTAGCCGAAAGCGTGAGAACGTCAACGTTTTTGCAAAGCTCCTTAAAATGCTCTTTTTGTGCAACTCCGAAGCGTTGCTCCTCGTCGATTACGGCAAGTCCCAAATCTCTGAATTCAACGTCCTTTTGCACAAGGCGGTGAGTTCCCACTATGACGTCAACCTCGCCTCGTTTGAGCCGCTGTAAAATCTCTTTTTGCTCTTTGGCACTTTTAAAGCGAGAGAGCAGCTCTACCCTTATCGGATAGCCCTCAAAACGCTTTGCAACCGTTTGGTAATGCTGCCAAGCCAAGATTGTTGTCGGACAAAGAATTGCACTTTGCTTTGAGTCGGCAACACACTTGAAAACCGCTCTGAGTGCAACCTCTGTTTTGCCAAAGCCGACGTCGCCGCACAAAAGCCTGTCCATTGGGGAGCTTTTTTGCATATCCTTTTTTATCTCGTCGGCACAAGTGAGCTGGTCGGGGGTTTCTTCATACTCGAATTTTGCTTCAAAATCACGCTGCCACTCGTTGTCGGGCGAAAAAGCATAGCCCTTGGACTTCATTCGAGCCGAATAAAGGGCAATCAGCTCCTTTGCAATGTCCTTGACCGAGGTTTTGACCTTTGCCTTTGCCTTTTGCCAATCCTGTGAGCCGAGCCTGCTGAGCTTTATGCGTGAGTTTTCCTGAGGACCGATGTATTTTGCAACCATATCAAGCTGAGTTACGGGAACATACAGCACGTCGCCCTTTGCGTAGTCAATCTTGATATAATCCTTGGTTATTCCGTGCGTGTCGATTTTTCGGATACCGCTGAAAACACCGATTCCATGCACGCTGTGAACAACATAATCGCCTGCCGAAAGCTCGGAAAGGCTGTATATCTCCTGCCCGTTTTTCGGCTTTCTGCGTTTTCGAGTTTCAACCTTATATGCCGCCTGACCGTAGGTTATCAAAAAGAATTTCTCGCTCAAAAGCTCAAAGCCCGAGCTTAAAGCACCGTTTGTAACAATCAGCTTGCCCTTTTGCACGTCGTCGATTTGCTCGGAATAAACGGCGTTGTAGCCGTCGGACACAAGGCTTTGAACAAGATTTTTTGCCGATTTTTCCGTTCCGGCAAGGATAACTCCGCAACGGTCGGGTGAATAAAGCCCCTGCAAGTCCTCGCAGAGCTGGTTGTATGAACCGTTCCATTGAGCAAGCTTGTTGGACGAAAAGCTGACCGATGCACCGAGCATGAGCGGAACAGAGCCGTGCAAAAAGCTTTCAAGCACCACGGTTCCGTGAGAATTTAAGAAATCAATACATTCGTTTTGGGTAAGCGAAAATCGGTCAAAGCCTCTGCACAGCGTGCCTTCCTCAAAGCAACGTGCAAGCATCTCGTTTGTTTGAAAATCTGTTGATTTCAGCCTCTCCTGCACCCTTGCAAATTCCGAAACGAAAAACAGAGAATTACGGCTGAAATATTCAAGCAGACATTGCGGCTTGTCGTATATTTGGTTTATGAATTTGTCGCTGTTTGAGGGCATTGCTCCGTTTTTGAAAAGCTCCGCCTCCGCATACAGCTTTTCACGGGCTTTCGGGGCTCCCTTGCCACGCAAAAGCCCAGCCAAATGCGTGATTTTTTCGGCAAGAGCCTCTTTGTCGTCAATAATTGTTTCGGTGGACGGAGTAAGCCGTATTTTGCCCGCCTTTTTAAACCTTCGCTGAGTTTCAAGGTCAAAATAACTCAAATCCGTTATTTCGTCGCCCCAAAATTCCGCTCTGATGGGATATTCGCTGTCGGGCATAAAAAAGTCAAGAATACCGCCACGCAGGGAGAACTGTCCGCTGCCGTCCACGGCGTCAAATCTTTCGTATCCGAGCAAGCTCAAAGCCCTCACAGCCTTTTCAAGGGCGATTTCTCTGCCCTCCTCCAGCACAAGGGTGCTGTCGCAAAGCACGGACTTGGGTACGGTGAGCTGACAAGCGGCGTCGGCACAGGTGACAACGACCTCGCAGTCGTTTTCGCAAAGCTTTAGCAGCACCTTCAGGCGTGCATGCTCATATTCGTGAGATTTGCTTTGAACGTCAATATAGTTGTAGTCCCTGACGGGATAAAACATTGCTTTGATGCCCATACAGCACAAATCGTTGCAAAGCGTTTGGGCTTCTTTTTCATCTGAAGCAATGCAAAGAGCCGTGACCTTTTTGGCACGGCACATTGAGTAAATTATATACGCCTTGCTCACGGCTGTGAGTCCGGACACGCAAAGCGATTTTCCGATTTTTGTATTCTTCAGCAGAGTTTTAAATGTTTCGTTATGCTTTAAAACGTCAAGCAGAAATTCCATTTTATCGCTCATTATTTAACTCTTTTCGTTTCTGTATTTATACTAATTATAAAGATTCATTGCACGGTCGATTTTTCCGCCGATGATAAGCTCAACGGCATCGCAGGCGTTTTCAAACATCTTTTCAAGCAGCTTTCCCTCGTCCTTTGAAAATTTTGAAAGCACCCAATCAGCCAAATCCCAATCGAGGCTTGGCTTTGCACCGATTCCGATTTTGATTCTCGGAAACTTGTCGCTTCCGCTGAGATATATGATGCTCCTCATTCCCTTTTGTCCGCCGTCGCTTCCCTTTGAGCGAATACGCATTTTTCCGACGTCAAGAGAGATGTCGTCAAACACAACTATAACGTTTTCGGGAGGAATTTTGTAAAAATTCATCGCCTCAACAACCGCCTGTCCACTGTTGTTCATATAGGTTGTCGGCTTCATCAAAAGAGCCTTTTTGCCGCCGATTTTACATTCGCCGACCAGACTTTTGTACTTTATTCTGTTTACCGTGCAATCGAATTTTTCGGCAATGTAATCAAGTGCAAGCCAGCCCGTGTTGTGGCGAGTGTTTTCGTATTTTTTGTCGGGATTACCTAGTCCTACAACAAGGTATTCAATCGAGCCGCCGAATTTTTTGTTTCCGAACATATTATATTCCTACGCTTTTCATTAATTTTTATGCTTATGCTTTTCCGAATTCAAGCACTACCCAATCGTCATCACCGAGGTGATACGGGTTGGAGCAGTACGGGCAGTTTCTTTCTCTTGTTGCGTCAAAGCTTGCACCGCAGCTTTTGCACTCAACTCTTTTGAGAGAGAAGTTTGGGTTTTGCAGAGTATGTATATTGCGGCAGACTTTTATGTGAAAAACGTCGTTTTTCTTGCGAACCGAGCCGTTTTTTGCAACAAAATCAACCGTGTGGAAATTCATATCAACATAACAGTAGCTGCCGTTTATATTAAAGGAGTTGAGCCTGATTATTCCGGTAAATTCGATGTCGACAATGTCTTTAAAGGGATTTTGCATAGGCTTGCCCTCGTACACAGCAAGGTTTGTGTAATCGTCGCTGAAAACCATCATCTTTACCAGGGCAAAAACCTTTCCGATAAAGTATTCATACGAAAAATTGCTGTCGATTTGCTTCATATATTTGGGCAAATTCCGCTTCACCGCAATCACCTTGCCCATACTCGGAATTGAAGCAAAGGATTTGACTATCAGCTTTGCAAGGAACAAAAACGCCCACAGCATATAGCCTCCGATTGCACCGCCGATTGCCGCCGCAATTAAGCTGATGATATACGCAACGATCCCGAGGCTTTCGAAGTTTACAAACCCGAAATATACGGCAAGTGCCGCCGCGGGAATAAGCACCCAAGGCAGGAGTCTGTTTCGCATACTGCTGTTGTTTTCTGCATAGTCGTCAACAAAATAAAAGTTGGTTACCTTTGGGTAAAGGTCGTTCATAATAAACCTTGTTTTGCAATGCGGACAACCACCGAGCAATTCCTTGATACTGCTGATAGCTCCGCAGTTTGGGCAACAACAGGTTGCGTCTGCATCTTGATTGAGCAGGGTTGTAATCATCGTGTAGAAAATGCTGTTTTTCTTGCGTTTTTGCGATTTCCTTCCGTTTTTGTAAAAGGTTTTGGTCAGCTTGAAATGCGAATCCGAGGTTACGCTCTTAAAATTGCCGCTGTCCTGTCGTCCACCGAAGCTATGCACGTTGTCAAGCCACTCTCCTCGTGACTTGAACTTATAATCCACGGTTACGCCGTTTGCTTTGAGCCTTTTTTGCTGCAAATCCATAGCGTATTTCAAGTCGAGCGAAGCAATATCGGGAGCTTCGCCGTTTTTGCCCCAATTTATCAGCTCTTGGGTAAATTCTCTGAATATTTTTTCGTTGTTTTCTGCCATAAATATCCCTTGCACTTTAGTTAAACAAAACATTATGGCGGGTTTTTTACAACCCGCCTGTTTTACAATATTATATTCCAAACATTCGGAATAATTTGTCGCTTTTCAGTATCAGCCGAATGCAGCAGTAAACGGCTTGTCGTTGTAAATTCTTGCGATAGCCTCGGCAAATGTCGGAGCTACGGGAAGAATTGTAAACTTGTCAATCATCTTTTCTTCCGGAACAGGAATTGTATCAAGAAGTACAACCTCTTTGATTGCACTGTTTTTGATTCTTTCGATAGCCGGACCCGACAAAACAGCGTGTGTTGCACAAGCGTAAACCTCGGTTGCACCGCCCTTTTCAACAATTGCATTTGCGGCGTTGCAAAGTGTGCCTGCTGTGTCAATCATATCGTCAACAAGAATAACCTTTTTGCCTCTTGCGTCACCGATGATGTTCATAACCTCACAAACATTTGCCTTTGGTCTGCGTTTGTCGATGATTGCAAGGCTTGCACCGATTCTCGAAGCAAAGTTTCTTGAACGTGTAACAGAGCCTAAATCGGGAGATACTACAACATAATCGTCGGGATTGCCGCCGATTTTCTCACGCATATGGTTTGCAAGAATAGAAGCACCCTTGAGGTGGTCAACGGGAATGTTGAAAAAGCCCTGAATCTGGTTTGCGTGAAGGTCCATTGTCAGCACACGGTCTGCACCTGCGGTTGTGATGATGTCCGCACAAAGCTTTGCCGAAATCGGATCTCTTGCCTTGGCCTTTCTGTCCTGTCTTGCATAGCCGAAATACGGCATAACGGCTGTGATTCTCGCAGCGGAAGCACGCTTCATTGCGTCAATCATTATGAGCATTTCCATAAGATTGTCATTTACCGGTGTGCAGGTTGACTGAACGATAAAGCAGTCGCTGCCACGAACGGATTCGTGCAGTGAAACAGCAATTTCGCCGTCAGAGAAGTGAGTGCAGTCGCTTTTGCCGAGCGGCAAGCCAAGACAGCCTGCAATTCCCTGAGCCACATCAACATTTGAGTTGCCGGAGAAAATTTTGATGTCCTTACCGTGAAAATTCATTGTACATACTCCTTTGCATTGTTTATGTTGAATTGTTGTTTAACATATTGATTTTGCAGTTGCACAAAAGATTACAAGCTGCAAGCATAGCCCTTTTGCCTTGCGATTTCGTTTAGCTGTTCAAGCTGAGCAGGGTCATTTGCTCCCAAAACAGCGTCACTGCAATCGGCTGTGTAGGCATCAACCCTTTTGCCGTCCGAAAGAAGCAGCTTGATTGCGTCGGGCAAATAATATTCCTTTGCGTTGTTGTCGGACTTTATTCTGTCAAGCACCGACAAAAGCATTTTGCAGTCAAACCAAAATCCGCCCGAATTAACCTCGTTGATTTTCAGTGTTTCTTCGTCTGCGTCCTTTTGCTCAACAATAGCTTTAAGGCAACCGTCTGCATCTCTTACGATTCTTCCGTAGCCTGCAGGCTCATCAACCCTTGCCGAGATTACGGTAGCCGCACTTTTGCTTTGCGTGTGCTTTTCAAGCGACCTTTTGATTGTGTCGCTGCTCATAAACGGAGCATCTCCGTTGAGGATAACCACATTGCCGTCGTGCTTTGCAAGGAAGTCTTTTGCCATCATTACAGCGTGACCTGTTCCGAGTCTTTCAGCCTGAAAAACGCTTTCAAGCTCAAAATCAAGCCCTGCAATAAACTCGTCAATACATTCCTTTTTGTAGCCTTTTACAATGCAAATGTCGTTTATTCCGGCGTTTTTTAAAGCGGAAATAACCCACAAAAGCATCGGCTTTTCAAGCACCGCAGAAAGAGTTTTGGGCTTGTCGGACTTCATTCGTTTGCCCTCGCCGCCCGCAAGAATTATTGCACAATTACTCATTGAAAACCCCTCGTATTATGTTTTCTGAATTGTTATTGTGACGGTAATCCGCACAATAAGACATAATATTATTATCGCATAAAAATTACAAATTTCAAGAGGATTTTGCAAAAATCGGGCATTTATACACATTTTAAACGATTTATACAATATTGGCGAAAATAATTTCTGTTTTTTATTAGAAAAAATTTCAAAAAAATGTAGCTATTTTCACTTTTATTTGCTATAATATGATTTAGGCTTATACAAGCTGGCAGGATTTAACAGCTCCTGTCACAGCCGTATATTTATAATTAGGAGGATTACCAAAATGGCAAACAAATGGGTATACCTTTTCAGTGAAGGTAATGCTAACATGAGAGAGCTTCTCGGTGGTAAGGGTGCAAACCTTGCAGAGATGACCAACATCATCGGTGCAGACGTTGTACCTCAGGGATTCACAATTACAACAGAAGCTTGTACACAGTACTATGAAGACGGTCGCAAAATCAACGATGAGATTCAGGAGCAAATCAGCGAATACATCGTAAAGATGGAAGAAATCACCGGCAAAAAGTTCGGTGATAAAGAAAATCCTCTTCTCGTTTCTGTTCGTTCAGGTGCAAGAGCATCAATGCCCGGTATGATGGATACAATCCTTAACCTCGGTCTTAACGAGGACGTTGTTAACACTATGGCAGAAAAATCAGGCAACCCCCGTTGGGCATGGGACTGCTACAGAAGATTTATTCAGATGTACTCCGACGTAGTTATGGAAGTTGGTAAGAAGTACTTTGAAGAGCTTATCGACGAAATGAAGGAAGCTAAGGGCGTAACTCAGGACGTTGAGCTTACCGCAGAGGACCTCAAAACATTGGCAGGTCAGTTCAAGGCTGAATACAAGGCTAAAATCGGCACAGACTTCCCCGATGATCCTAAGGTACAGTTGATGGGTGCTATTCAGGCTGTATTCCGTTCTTGGGACAACCCCCGTGCTAACGTATATCGCCGTGACAACGACATTCCTTATTCATGGGGTACTGCCGTTAACGTACAGTCAATGGCATTCGGTAATATGGGTGATGACTGCGGTACAGGTGTTGCATTTACTCGTGACCCTGCAACAGGCGAAAAGAAGCTTATGGGTGAGTTCTTGACAAACGCTCAGGGCGAAGACGTTGTTGCCGGCGTTCGTACTCCTATGCCTATCGCTCAGATGGAAGAAAAATTCCCCGCTGCATTCAAGAAGTTTACAGAAATCTGCAACAAGCTCGAAAACCATTACAGAGATATGCAGGATATGGAATTTACCGTAGAAAAAGAAAAATTATATATGCTTCAGACTCGTAACGGCAAGAGAACAGCTCAGGCTGCTCTTCAGATCGCTTGCGACCTTGTTGACGAGGGTATGAGAACAGAAAAAGAAGCTGTTGCAATGATCGACCCCCGTAACCTTGACACACTTCTTCACCCGCAGTTTGACGCTGCTGCATTAAAGGCTGCTACACCTATGGGCAAGGGCTTGGGTGCTTCTCCGGGTGCTGCTTGCGGTAAGATAGTATTTACAGCAGAAGACGCAGAAGCTTGGAACGCTAAGGGCGAAAAGGTTGTTCTTGTTCGTCTTGAAACTTCACCTGAAGACATCACAGGTATGAAGGCTTCACAGGGTATCCTCACAGTAAGAGGCGGTATGACATCACACGCTGCCGTTGTTGCTCGTGGTATGGGTACTTGCTGCGTATCAGGTTGCGGCGACATCAATATGGATGAAGAAAACAAGAAGTTTACTCTTGCAGGCAAAGAGTTCCACGAGGGTGACTACATTTCAATCGACGGTTCAACAGGTAACATCTATGACGGTATCATTCCTACTGTTGACGCTCAGATCGCAGGTACATTCGGTCGCATTATGGGTTGGGCTGACAAGTACAGAACACTTAAGGTAAGAACAAACGCAGACACACCTGCAGATGCTAAAAAGGCAAGAGAGCTCGGTGCCGAGGGTATCGGTCTTTGCCGTACAGAGCATATGTTCTTTGAAGAGGATAGAATCGCTGCATTCCGCGAGATGATTTGCTCGGATACAGTTGAAGAAAGAGAAGCTGCTCTTGAGAAGATTCTTCCCTATCAGCAGAGCGACTTCAAGGCTCTTTATGAGGCTCTTGAGGGTAACCCCGTTACAATCCGTTTCCTCGATCCGCCACTCCACGAGTTTGTTCCCACAGAAGAAGCTGACATCAAGAAGCTTGCTGATGCTCAGGGCAAATCCGTTGAAACAATCAAAGCAATCATCGCTTCTCTCCACGAGTTCAACCCGATGATGGGTCACCGTGGCTGCCGTCTTGCAGTAACATATCCCGAAATTGCAAAGATGCAGACAAAGGCTGTTATTCGTGCAGCTATTGAGGTTCAGAAGGAACATTCCGATTGGACAGTTAAGCCCGAAATTATGATTCCGCTCGTTTGCGAAGTTAAAGAGCTTAAATACGTTAAGAAGATTGTTGTTGAAACCGCTGACGCAGAAATCAAGGCTGCAGGCATCGACATCAAGTACGAAGTTGGTACAATGATTGAGATTCCCCGTGCTGCTCTTACTGCTGACGAAATCGCTTCTGAGGCTGACTTCTTCTGCTTCGGTACAAACGACCTTACTCAGATGGCATTCGGCTTCAGCCGTGATGACGCAGGTAAGTTCCTCAACGCTTACTATGACGCTAAGATTTTTGAAAACGATCCGTTTGCAAAGCTCGACCAGACAGGCGTTGGCAAGCTTATGGAAACAGCTATCAAGCTCGGCAAGCCGGTTAACCCCAACCTCCACGTTGGTATCTGCGGCGAGCATGGCGGCGACCCGTCTTCGGTAGAATTCTGCCACAAGATTGGTCTTGACTATGTATCTTGCTCACCGTTCCGTGTTCCGATTGCTCGTCTTGCTGCTGCTCAGGCTGC
>CAZYGJ010000022.1:0-16998 GCA_964646975.1 uncultured Ruminococcus sp. | reverse complement strand
GGGAGCCTTGGAAAGTGACATCTAAATTATAACTTAAATGCAGTGTTCGGACGTGTTCGTTACTTTGAAAACATATCAAAGATTACTGCAATGAAATGCACAAAAACACAAAAAAGGGAGCAGACGCTCCCTTTTTAAGTATAAAATTCTATTGTGTTGCAGAAATTGTTTTTTTCAGAGCAAACAGACACGGTGTAATCAGAGAATTTAAACACCTTAAAATAATACCGCTTGTCCTTGTCATCAAAAAAATCTCCGCTTACGTCAACGTTTTTAGCGTTGCGATGAAAGCCCTCGCCCGTGCATTTGAGCAGGCTTTCTTTTTTTGTCCAATATTCAAAAAACAGCCCTGTTTTGTCTGTGGCAGAGTGAATGTTTTGCATTTCGTTTTGGCAAAGAACAATTTTTCCGAGCTTTTGTGAATCAACAATTTTAATGCGTTCAATGTCGCAGCCGACGTTGCTGTCGGAAATCGCCATCAAAACATATCTTCCGCTGTGGGAAAGGTTAAATTGTGTTCCGTTTTCGGCAATCGGCTTGCCAAACTCACCTGTTGAGATGTCCGTGTTGCCCAAAAAGTGCCTGACCATCAATCCTGCGGTAATGCACCGCTTGCGGTCGTCAAGCTTGCGAAACCGCAAGGCTTTTGCGGCTCTTTCGGCGGAAATAAGCCTGATGTCGTCAAGACTTGTCCGATTAATGTCTGCAATACAGAGTTTCATTTTATGCACCAAACATTCATATTTGCCTTGCTTCAGCTATATATTTAGTATAGCCGAGAGTGGCGTTAAAGGTTGTTTTTCAGCTTGTTAAGACAATCGGAGCAGATGTGCTGTCCTTCGAATTCGTGCAAATCTTCAAGGGTGTTGCAAAAAACACATTTGTTTTCTGCCCTCCTTATTGTGATTTGCTTGTCATCAGCTTTGATTTCCAGGGTATCGCCGTCAGAGATGTTAAGGTGTTTTCTGATATCTTTTGAAATGACGATACGCCCTGCTTTGTCGATTTCACGAAAATTTGTAAAAATCATAAAATCACCTCTTTCTTTGAATTTTCTATATTTTACCATAAAACGGTCGGCGTGTCAATAAATACCACGAGGTTTACAAAAATTTTACATTTGCCGATGTTTTGCGTCGAACAAAAAACGTTAATGTCGATTTTGGAGGATATATGTTGAACTACATTTGGAGCGGAATTGTCGTGATTAGCATAATTTGCTCAATTTTGCTCGGAAATACGGGAGATTTGTCAAAAGCTCTTATAGACAGCGGAGCTTCGTCGATAAATTTAATTTTGACCTTGGCGGGCGTAATGTGCCTTTGGTCGGGGCTGATGAATATTGCAATTGAAAGCGGTTTTACTCAGGTGATGTCAAGGCTGTTCGCACCACTGTTAAGACCGCTGTTTCCAAAGCTTGACAAAAACAGCGACGCATTTAACAGCATAACGATGAACATAAGTGCAAACCTTTTGGGCTTGGGCAACACAGCAACTCCGTTTGGGCTGAGGGCAATGGAGCAGCTTCACACATTGAACAACAAAAGCACAATTGCAAGCAATGAGATGGTGGTGTTTGTTGTAATGAACACAGCTTCGCTTCAGCTTTTGCCCACCACCTTGGCAAGCCTGCGACAGGCGTATGGCAGCTCAAACCCGTTTGAGGTTATTGTGCCGATTTGGATAAGCTCGGTGTGTGCGTTGGCGGTGGGGCTGAGCATAGCGTGCGGATTGAATTTGAGAAAGAGATGATAACGTGGAACTTATAATGCCTGCATTTGCCTGCCTTATCGTGGTGTTTGGGCTTGTGCGGCGAGTGCCTGTGTTTGACGCATTTTTAAAGGGTGCAAAGGACGGAATCAGGGTGCTTTATTCGATAGCACCCACGATAATCGGGCTTGTGTTCGCCGTGGATTTGCTCCGAGCAAGCGGAGCGATAGACGTTTTGTGCGGCTTTGCCTCACCTCTTGCCGAAAAGCTCGGCTTTCCGGTTGAGGTTTTGCCGATGGTGCTTTTGCGACCGGTGTCGGGCAGCGGCTCAACGGCACTTTTGACCTCGGTTTTTGAGGACTGCGGAGCCGACAGCTTTGCCGGCAGGGTGGCTTCGGTGATTGCGGGGTCGAGCGAAACCACGTTTTATGCAATCGCAATGTATTTTGGCTGTGTAAAGGTCAAAAAAATCCGTCACACGCTGTTTGCGGCGTTGGCGGCGGATTTTACGGCGTTTGTTGTCAGCGTTATAGCCGTGAGAATTTTTTTCGGAGCAAATTAAAAAACAAAAACATCATATTGACACATTATTATTACTATTGGTAATATCAATTTCAACATTTCTTAACATTGATTTTTGTGTGGAAAACTTGATTTTTTTGAAAAATTGCGAAAAATCTGTAAAAAACTGAACAGAACGGCGTTAAATCAATAATGGTTTTAACATTTTCCACAGAGTTTTCAACATAATAATTTGGCAAAAAGAAATATACAAATTGTATAAATTCTAAATGCGAAATTTGATTTCGGGCTTTAATTCTCTGAAAATAAAATACAATTTTGTAACAGGTGAAAGTTATGCAAAAAAAGCTAATTGCAACGGAAATCGGCGGAATCGTCTTCGGGGCGGTGCTATCGTTGTTTTTGCAAAATCTACATACGCTCAGCGACAGAGGTCTTATCGGCGTGCTTTTCGGAGCGGTGAATAACAGCATATGGGAAACGCTGAAAACGCTTTTACTGCCGTATTTGCTTTGGGCAATGCTTGAAGTGCTGTGCATAAAGCCACGGTTTCACAAATTTGCGGCGGCAAAAATAATCTGCCTTTACGTCACGGGCGTAGTGTTTATCGGGCTTGAGCTTGTGCTGTCGCTGTTTTCAACGGGAGGCGGTGCGGCAGATTTTGCGGCGGTCGTGGTTTGCTTGGTGTTTGCAGCGGTTTTGTCGGAAAAGCTGTATTTTTCGCTGCTTGAGCTTGAAAAGCTCTTTGTGCCGTTGGCGTTTATGCTGTTGCTGTTTGTTGCATTTTTTTGCAGCTTCACGCCGTTTCCGCCGCACAATATTATATTTGAGGACAGAGCAACGGGGCTGTACGGGATTATCCCCGAATATATCGACAAAGGTGCTTCGGCACTTGACGCAATTTATTTTTTGTAAAACTATATATTATTTCGTAATTTTATGTTATAATAAAACAGAATGTTTGGTTTGAGCATTTCTGCACCAACCAAACATTTGTCTGATGAAGGAGCTTTAGGCGTGTTTCAATTTTCAATTAGATAGATAGCTTCGTAAAAATGAATAATACGACAAAGTTTTAAAATATGACATAAACATTTAGCAGAGTTTAAACGATTAATAAAAACCGCATCGGAGCAATGAAATGGACTTTCCACGTAATAAAAATTTGCTTATCAATGCAAAAAATCTCAGAAAAAATATGACTCCTTGGGAGCGAAAGCTATGGTTTGATTTTTTAAGAGATTATCCTGTTAAAATTCGCAGGCAGGAAATAATCGGCAATTATATTGCGGATTTTTATTGTGACAAAGCAAGGCTGGTAATTGAGCTTGACGGTTCACAGCATTTTGATACAAAAGCTGTTGAAAAAGACAAAGTCAGAGAAAATCACATCAAATCTTTTGGTATTGACATTCTTAGATATACAAATCTCGAAATATCACAAAATTTTAGGGGTGTTTGTGAAGATATAGATGTTAAAATTAAAAGCAGAATAAAGAATTTAGATTAACTTATTTAAAATATAAAACTTTGCAAAATACTAAAGTTTTATATTTTAGAAAAGTTTTCCGTATTTATCAATTTAATCGAAATATGTAACTTTTCATGTTCCTGCTTGAGTGGAGTTTTTGTGCATTTCATCGTAGTGACGATTTATCTGTTTTCAAAGCTATAAACACGTCCGAATATTGCATTTATTAAAGCCAAAGCTGACTGAGAGGTGGACACTGCATTATTTCTCTGGTTATGCAGCTTTATTCCCTCAATGCTGTTTTTGAGAAGTTGATTAACGACATTCTCTCAGTTCACCCTTCCGTCACGACTTGCGTCGTGCCACCCTCCCTCAAGTGAGGGCATGGTGCGTGAGGAAGCTTTGGTTTGAAAAATCTAATATTCATCTAAAAAAGCGGAACGGTACGACCGTTCCCTACAATGGAATGACTGAAAACTTTTTCACAGCTATCATTGTTACTAAAATATGAACGCTTCCAAGGCTCCCGCTTGAGGGGAGCTGTCAGCGAAGCTGACTGAGGGGTGGACACTGCATTACTTCCGTGATTATGAAGCTTTATTCTCTAAATAACGTTTTTGGATTGGTTACGTATACAGATGAAATATTCTGCCAAATGCAGTGAACGGATATGTACACAATGTTGAAAATATATAAAGGCACTATGTAAAACGGTAAAGAACATACATAAAGAGGTTTAGATATGAATGACAGAACAAATGAAGAAAAGCCCGATGTTATTTCGGGCAGAAACCCTGTGAGCGAGGCGGTGAGAAGCAACCGCCCGATTGACAAAATTCTCATTGCCAAAGGCGAAAAAAGCGGTGCCGTTGTGGGCATAATCGCAAAGGCAAAGGCTAAGAAAATCCCCATAAAAGAGGTTGACCGCACCAAGCTCGATTATATCAGCGGAGGCACAACCCATCAGGGGATCGTTGCGTTTGCCGCCGTTAAGGAGTATTCCACGGTGGACGAGATTTTTGAGTACGCCGAAAGCAGAAACGAAAAGCCCTTTATTATGGTGCTTGATGAGGTTGAAGACCCCCACAACCTCGGAGCGATAATCCGTACCGCCGAATGTGCGGGAGTTCACGGCGTTATTGTGCCGAAACGCAGAAGTGCAAGCTTGAGCTACACCGTGGGCAAGGCGTCTGCCGGTGCCGTAGAATATATGAGAGTGGCAAGGGTGACAAACATCGCCGCCCTTGTTGATGAGCTGAAAGAAAGAGGGGTTTGGGTGTTCGGAGCCGATATGAACGGCGAGGACTACACCAAATGCGACTTTTCGGGAGCGTGTGCAATAGTTATCGGCAACGAGGGCAAGGGAATTTCTCGCCTTGTCAGAGAAAAATGCGACGTTATCGTGTCGTTGCCGATGAAAGGAAGCATAAATTCGCTCAACGCTTCGGTTGCCGCAGGAATACTGATGTACAATGCGTTGAAAAGCAGATGATGAAAGGAAGTGCAAGCCTTGTCTGAAGATAAAAACAGAGAGGATATGCTCCGTGAGCTTGAAATACAAAGCATACTTGACGAATCGCATAACCTTGCGGCTCAGGAGCAGATGAAGCAAAAAGCCGAAAAATACCGTGCCAAGCCCAAGATGGCAGATATTTTCAGCAATGCCGACCAAAAGCCGAGGTTCAAAAACAACAATCCGCTTGACGTTGACAGAATGGACGCCGAGGTGGTTGAGGCTGACACAACCAACACGATTGTGGGCGATAAAACAGCCACAACAATGAAAGCCGCCTTGATTATGGACGGAAGCGACGAGCTTGTGCAAACTCCGCAGGAGGCTGTTGCCGAGGCAAAGAAAAAAGCCGAGCAAACCAAGGCTCAAGCCGACGAGCAGGCAGAGCAGCCCGAAGCAGAATCCCCCGAAGCCGAGCCTGAAATCGTTACCCTTGCACCCGAATATGACGAGAACACAAGGTTTTCGGGCGAGGTCATCGGAGAGATTGACCAATTCAAGGACGAGTCAAACATCGAGAGCATAAACTCAATTGACATAGATATGGACGAGGAAGAATACAAAAGGTCCGCCGAAGAAGAAAAGGAAAAAGAAAAGAGCAAATACGAACAGCTTTTCGGAATCAAAGCTCAGCCCGACGGTCAACAGCCTAAAAAGGTGGTTGCCAAGGTTCCCGTTTATCGACAAGACGAGCCGAGGGATATTTTAAACGTCAAGGCAGGCAGGTTTTCCGAAGTGCTTGAAAACGAGTATGACGAATATGTACGCTCCAAAAACCCGTCGGTAATCACTCACGTCATCAGACAAGAGCCGAAAATCGAGGTTGAGGAGGAGCAGCCTGTTGAGGACAAGCGTTCGTTTCAAGAAAAGCTGCTTTCGGCGGTTGTGGGCGTGTTTTCACGAGATGAATCCGACGACAGCGACACCGTTCCCGAAGAAAAAGAAAAGCCCGTTGAGGATTACACGGGCGAAAATGACGAAAAAAGCATATTGCTTGAGCTTAATCACAACATAAAAAAGCTGTTTGTTCGCAGCTTTATTTCGGGCGTAATCGCCGCACTTTCGATTATTCTCACCGTTGTAACAAGGTTTTTCCCCGAAGCTCTTTGTTCGGCGGTTGCGTTTGCTCCTGCGGCATATGCCGTGTTTAACTTTTTGCTTGTGGGCTTTTCGTTGTTCATAAACCGTGTGGCTATGATGGGCGGACTTACGCCCTTGCTGAAATTCAAAGGAAATTCCGACACCGCCGTTGCCGTGGGCGGAATTGCGGCGATGCTGCAAATCATTGTTTCGTTCTTCTGTCTGGGTGATTTGTCGTCGTTTAAGGTGAACTATTATTGCGTAATAATTTTGCTTGCGTTTTTCTGCAACAATTTGGGCAAGCTGTTTATGGTGCTTAGAGTTAAGGATAACTTTAAGTTTGTTTCGTCAAAGGGACAAAAGTACGCTGCCAAGATTTACAACAATGAGAACGTTGCGGGCAAAATGCTGAGCGGCACTGCATCCGACAAGGCTTTGATTGCTTATCAGCACAAAACGGATTTTCCGTCAAATTTTCTCAAGATTTCTTATGCCCCCGACCCCAGCGAGGACCTTGCTTCAAAGCTTGCACCGATAACCACGATTGTATCCCTTGCAATCACCGTGGTTTACGGAATTATAAAGGCTTCGTTTGCCGATGCAGTAAACACCTTTGCCTTGATAACGGCAATTTCCGTTCCGATTTCCACGCTTATTGCGGTAAACCTGCCCGTAAGACGCTTGTGCAAAACCCTGCTTTCGTTTGGTTCAATGCTTGCAGGCTACCCGTCAATCAAGCAGTTTTGCGACAGCACGGCGATTATGATTGACGCAAATGAGCTTTTTCCTGCCGAAAGCATTGAGCTGGAGGGAATCAAGACATATGAGGACTACAATTCCGACGAATCGCTTTTGTGCGGAATTGCTATTTTGAAAGAAGCCCAAAACCCGATTGCCAATGCGTTTGATTCGGTGGTTGCCGAAACTCACGAAAAGCTCCCCGAGGTTGAAAGCGTTTTGTATGAGGACGAAATGGGGCTTGTGGGCTGGATTAACAGCGAAAGAATCCTTGTCGGCTCACGCTCCCTTATGGAAAAATACAGCGTAAACATTCCGTCTGCCGACTATGACGAGCCTTACACGGCAAAGGGCAGACAGGTTACATACATTTCCCGTGCCGGTATGCTTGTTGCAATGCTGGTAACTCGCTATCACGCTGACCCTCAGCTCAAGGCCGAGATGCAACGTGCCGAGTTTAACGGCATCAGCTTTTTGATACGCACAACAGACTACAACATCACCGACGATTTGGTGGCGTCGCTGTACAATTTGTTTTACCGCAGTATCAAGGTGTTGCCCACGGGCTTGGGCAATGTGCTTAAGGAGGCTCAAAGCACCAAAGAGGAGGCGTCACGCTCTTATCTTATCACACAGGGCAAGGTTTCCTCGCTTGCAAGGGCGGTGTCGGGAAGCGTTCGCATAAAGCACAACATTTCGCTTGCGATTGTAATTCAGCTTATTGCGATTGTGCTGGGCATTTTGATTGCCGCTACTCTGTCGCTGTATGCGGGAGTGGGCGTTATGGGTACGCTTGAGATTTTGATTTTTGCATTATTCTGGGCTGTGGCGGCAATTATCGCCCCCGCAATTCAAAAGCCGTAGGAAAGGAAGTTGTAATATGAAAATAGCTCCGTCGCTGTTATCCTGCGATTTTTCGCAGATGGGCAAGGAAATTGAGCGAATGGACAAGGCAGGTGCGGATTATATGCACCTTGACGTTATGGACGGACATTTTGTGCCGAACATCACCTTTGGAGCCCCCGTAATCAAAACCGTTCGCAAGTTTACGAACAAGCCGTTTGACGTGCATTTGATGATAAGCGAGCCGCTTAGGTATATCGACGATTTTGCCGATGCGGGAGCGGATATAATCACGTTTCACATTGAATGTGATTCCGACATCGACCAAACCATTGACAAAATCAAAAGCAGGGGCGTTAAGGCAGGACTTGTTATCAAGCCCAAAACCGAGGCAAGTGCGGTTTTTGAGTATCTTGAAAAGCTTGATATGGTGCTTGTTATGACGGTTGAGCCGGGCTTTGGCGGACAGAGCTTTATGGAAGATATGCTGCCTAAGGTTTTGCAGCTTAAGGCTGAGTGCAAGCGTAGGGGTATAGACCTGCCTGTTGAGGTTGACGGCGGAATCGGTGAAGCAACCATTGCAAAGGCAGCCGCCGCAGGCGTGGACATTTGCGTGGCAGGCACGGCGGTGTTCAAGGCTGAAAACGCAGAAGAGGCAATTTCACAGCTCAAAGGGCTTTGCGAATGTTAAAAATGACATAGCTGTTATTTGACATTTCATAAGCGTTGGGATATAATTTCATATGACGTAAAATGTAAAATTCTAACAGAAAAAAGGGAAGAAAATGATACCGTTTAACAAACCTCCGTTTTTGGGAACGGAAATCGACAACATCAAGCTCGCCATAGAAAGTCAAAAAATCTGCGGCGACGGACAATTTACGAAAAAATGCAACGAATGGATTGAGAAAAAAACAGGCACGGCAAAGGCACTTTTGACCACTTCGTGTACTCACGCACTTGAAATGGCGGCTTTGCTGCTCGGAATAAAAGCGGGCGACGAGGTAATTATGCCGTCGTACACCTTTGTGTCAACAGCAGACGCATTTGCACTCAGAGGTGCCAAAATCGTTTTTGTTGACGTAAGACCCGACACAATGAACATCGACGAAAGCCTGATTGAAAACGCAATCACCGAAAAAACCAAGGCGATTGTTGCGGTGCATTACGCAGGTGTCGGCTGTGATATGGATAAAATTATGGAAATCGCAGGCAGACACGGACTCAAGGTTGTTGAGGATGCCGCACAGGGAGTTATGGCAGAATACAAGGGCAGAGCCTTGGGTGCAATCGCAGACTACGGCTGTTATTCGTTCCACGAAACCAAAAATTACAGTATGGGTGAGGGCGGAGCGATTCTCATTAAAGACGAGAACAAAATCGAAGAAGCCGAAATTATGCGTGAAAAAGGCACCAACAGAAGCAGATTTTTGCGTGGACAGGTTGATAAATACACTTGGGTTTCTGCCGGCTCGTCGTATTTGCCCAGCGATATGAACGCCGCTTATCTTTATGCTCAGCTTCAGCAGGCTGACGAAATCAACGAAAACCGCCTTAAATCGTGGAATTTGTATTATGAACAGCTCTCCGATTTGAAGGACAGCGGTGTGTTGGAGCTTCCGACAATTCCAAGCGAGTGCAAGCACAATGCCCATATGTTCTACATCAAAACCGCTGACCTCAGAACCAGAACGGATTTGATTGAATTTTTGAAGCAAAACGGTATCGGCACGGCGTTCCACTATGTGCCGTTGCACAGCTCGCCTGCCGGACTTGAATACGGAGTGCTTAGCGGAAAAGACAACTACACAACCAAGGACAGCGACAGACTTCTCAGACTTCCGATGTACTACGGACTTGAGGAGCAAGAGGTTGAGTATGTTACAAATCAGATAAAGAAGTTCTTTAGCAGATAAGGACAATGAATATGAATATGAGCTATAACGGTGTTGCAATCAGACCGATGACTGAGCAAGACACCGCAAACATCATCAAATGGAGAAACGCTCCGTCGGTGACAGAGCATTTTATCTTTCGTACACCGCTTGACGAAAAAGCACATATGAGCTGGTTTCGCAACCGTGTTATGACGGGTGAGGTTGCACAGTTTGTTATTGTTGACGAGGACACAAAAACAGACGTAGGCTCGGTGTATCTGCGTGATATAGATATGCAAAACAAAAAATGCGAATACGGCATTTTTATCGGTGAAGAATCGTGCAGAGGCAAGGGTTTCGGCACCGCTGCCGCAAAGCTGGCTTTGGATTACGCTTTTTATGAGCTGAAGCTTAACCGTGTGTTTTTGCGTGTTTTTGCAGACAACAAGCGTGCAATAAAAAGCTATGAAAAGGCAGGCTTCAGGTACGAAGGAACGTTTAAGCAGGACGTTATAATTGACAAAACTGCCTATGATATGGTGTTTATGGCAGTTTTAAGGGACGAATGGATAAAAGGAGAGTGAAAAAATGACAAAGCTTTCTTTTGTTATTCCCTGCTATAACTCAAAGCACACAATAAAAACCGTTGTTGATGAGATTATCGAAACCGTGACAACGCACGGCGGCTATGATTACGAGATTGTTCTTGTAAACGACAGCTCGCCCGACGGGTGCTTTTCGGTTATAACAGAGCTTGCGGAAAACAATCCGAAAATCAAGGGCGTGGATTTGTCACGCAACTTCGGTCAACATTCGGCAATAATGGCAGGCTTTCATTACGTTACGGGAGATGTTGTCGTTTGTCTTGACGATGACGGACAAACCCCCGCAAACGAGATGTTTAAGCTGATAGACAAGCTCGACGAAAACGACCTTGTTTTTGCAAAATACACGGATAAAAAGCACTCTGCTTTCAGAAACTTCGGAAGCAAGGTGAACGACAAGATGGCTCAGTGGCTTTTGAACAAGCCGCAAAACCTTAAAATAATGAGCTATTTTGCCTGCAAAAGATATGTTGTGGATGAGGTGCTTTGCTACAAAAACCCCTACCCCTACATCAGCGGACTTTTGCTTCGCACAACAAACAAAATTGCGAACGTTGAAATCCACCATCACGAACGGCTTGAGGGCAAGTCGGGCTACACGCTCAAAAAGCTCTTTTTGCTGTGGATAAACGGCTTTACGTCGTTTTCTGTAAAGCCGCTGAGAATCTCAACCTTTATCGGAATCATCACCGCATTGGTTGGATTTTTGTACGGCGTTTATATTATTATCAACAAGTTTTTTAACCCCGCCGCTCCGCTCGGATACAGCTCAACAATGGCTGTAATTCTGTTTGTCGGCGGAATGATTATGCTGTTGCTTGGTATGATAGGCGAATATATTGGGCGTGTTTACATCAGTTTGAACAACGCACCGCAGTTTGTTGTTCGCCAAACCTTGAACACCGGAGAGAAAACAGATGACAGAGAAGTTTAAAAAAACCGATATAAAATCATTTGTTCTGCTTCACATAATACTGCTGATGTATTCGTTTTGCAGTGTGTTTTCAAAGCTTGCCGCCGACCAAGAGTTTTTGTCGTTTTGGTTTATTGCGTTTTACGGGCTGATGCTTGTTGTGCTGGCGGCGTATGCGTTGCTTTGGCAGCAGGTTTTGAAAAAAATGCCTCTGACCACGGCGTTTTCCAACAAGGCGGTTGTCATTGTTTGGGGAATGATTTGGGGTGCGTTGATTTTTTCGGAAACCATACATTGGTATATGATTGTCGGCTCAATCATAATTTTTGCGGGAGTGCTGTTGGTGGTGTCGGACAATGAGTGATCAAAATATTCGTATGCAGGTGATTTTTTCGCTGATATTTTTGGTGTCGGTGCTGATTTCTTCGATTTCACAGGTTATGCTGAAAACAAGTGCGAACAAATCCTACAAAAATCGTATTTTAGAATATCTGAACCCAAGGGTAATAAGTGCCTATGCACTGTTTTTTCTTTCAACGGTGGTAACGGTGATTGCGTACAAATACGTTCCGCTGTCATCGGGGCCGATTCTTGAAAGTGCAGGCTACATTTTTGTGGCGGTGCTGGGTTATTTCTTCTTACACGAAAAGCTTTCCAAAAAGAAGCTCATCGGTATGGGACTTATTTTAGTGGGAATTGCTCTGTTTTCGTTGGGCGGATTTATTTTTTAATGACGCAGACAGCGGACTAAGCGGGCAGAAAGGAATTTTGTCGAAATATGAAGATTGCGAACACATTGAGAGATAGGTATAATTCAAAAAACGTTTTGGCGTTTGAATGGGTGCTTGCCATAGCTGTGGGAGTTTTGGTTTTTATCACCACGGCATATGACGACGGTGCAACCCTTACGATATGGTCAACCAACGTTTGGGATGTTACGCTTGACAGCAATATTCGACATTTGTATGAGCTGACGGCTCAAAACATTCACAACACTCACAGCCACTATATGGGAAGTGAGCTGATGTCGGTTTTGCCGTGGTCGATTTGGAATTTGCCGATTTGGGCGATTCAACGCTTTTGCGGAATCGAAATTATAACCTCTCCGCTTCTTTTGGCGTGGTCAAAGCTGTTTTTGGTTTTTCTGACAGCAATAATGCTCAGATACACCTACTTGATAGGTATGCAGCTTACAAACGACCGCACAAAATCAATGCTTTGCGTATTTTTGACAGCAAGCTCGGTCGGCACATATATGTCGGTGTGCTACGCAGGTCAAAACGACATTTTGATGATGCTTCCGTCGGTTATGGCGGTTTATTATCTCTTAAAGGGCAACAAAAAAGCGTTTTACATCTGGTCTATCGTTGCAATTTCGATAAAGCCGTTTTACGTTTTGGCGTTTTTGGCTGTTTTGATGCTGTTTGAAAAGAGTATTCCTAAAATTTTCCTCAAATTGCTTTTGAGCGTGTCGGGTATAGTTGCTCAAAAGCTGCTGTTTTGGGGAGCTCCGATGTATTCCGAGTCAATGGAAAAAGGTCCGTCGAGCAAATTGTTGGAGGAAATGTTCCCCAAAAACCTCAACACCTCATTCGGCCCGATTTCGTTTTTTGCAATAGCTTTGGTGCTTATCTATTTTTATTGCTACACCCGAAAGCTCAAGGAAACCGACGCAGATTTTGCAAAGTATGTTATCTACATCATCGGCGTGACCTACACGCTGTATCTGATGTTCTCTCCGTTCTCATATTACCGCATATTTATCATCGCTCCGTTTGTGTATTTGATTATGGTGCAAAACAGCGAGATTATAAAGTACAATGTGATTTTGGAAACCGTATACAGTGCGGCGATAATGATGAAGCTGATTTTGAGAGGCTCAAGGTTCTTCCTTGTTGATTCCGTAAACGGCTCGTTGGTTCAGGGCTTGTTTGGGTTCAACGTAGACGGTGCTTCGGCATATCACCCAAGCGTGCAGGAGCTGTTGATTGCAAAGCTTCCGCTTTTGGATTCGCTTCAGCCGTTGTTTTCGGGCGTTGCGTTCATTTCGCTGCTGCTCATACTTGTGCTGAACAATCCTGTAAAAAAATTCAACCTGCCGACCTTCGGCAAGGAAAACCCCCGCATATGGATTTGGCTGAGAACGATAATTTTTGTACCGTTCGTTCTGTTGTTGGTGGCTTTGTTCCTGAAATGCGAATACAGAATCTATTGATAAATAAAATTTAAAAAAATTCAAAAAAAGTGTTGACAAACGGCGAATGTGGTGGTATAATCAATATTGTTCTTGAAAAGTTGGTGTTGATGACGCTGAGGGTCCACCTGTTCCCATACCGAACACAGAAGTTAAGCTCAGTGGTGCCGAAAATACTTGGCCGGCGACGGCCCGGAAAAATAGGGAGATGCCAACACATAAAAGTGTCCACCCAGCAGGGTGGGCGTTTTTTTATGCCAAAAAGAGGTGAGCGGTTTGGATTTTGATTTTGACAACTCAAAAAGCGTGTGGAGCGTGCTGAAAAGCTCCCAAAAGCCCGTAGTGCTTTACGGAATGGGCGACGGAGCCGACAAGGTGCTGAAAGCCTTTGAGCGTTTCGGAATAAAGGCAAGCGGAGTTGTTGCAAGCGACGAATTTGTGCGTGGGCAAAGCTTTCACGATTTTACTGTGCAAAAGCTCAGCGACGCCGAAAATCAGCTTGGCGATTTTGTGCTTGCACTTTGCTTTGCAAGTCAGCTTCCCGATGTCATTTCTTTGATTAAATCCGCCGCCGAACGCCACACCCTGCTTGTGCCGAGCGTGCCTGCGTTTGGCAACAGGCTTTTTGACGGGGCTTTTGTTGCTGAGAACAGCGAGGCAATGCAAAAGGCGTATTCGCTCTTGGCAGACAGCACCTCAAAGCAGGTGTTTAAAAACGTTCTCAACTTTTATCACACGGGTGACATTCGACTTTTGGACAGCATTACAACCGACAAAAGTGAGGCGTTTGAGAATATTCTTTGCCTTTCGCAAAACGAGGTTTATGTTGATTTGGGTGCGTACAACGGCGATACGATAGACGAGTTTTTGTATTATTCGGGCGGAGCGTACCGCAAGATGGTAGCCTTTGAGCCGAACGGCAAAAACTTTGCCAAGCTGAAGGCTCATTGTGCCGAGCTTGAAAACGTTGAGCTGTGGCAGCTTGGCTCATACAGTAAAAACACCACGCTGACGTTCAACAACAAGGCAGGTCGCAATAGTGCCATTGCCCAAACAGGGGTCGAAACTCGGGTTGCCACGGTTGATTCCGTGCTTTGCGGAACTGCGGCAAGCTACATCAAGGCAGACGTTGAGGGTGCGGATTTTGAAACACTTTTGGGCATGAAAAACACAATAAAAACCTTTAAGCCCAAGCTGAATTTTGCGGCTTACCACCGCTTTGAGGATATTTTCAGGCTTGTGCTTTTGATAAACAAGCTGAATCCCGACTACAAAATCTTTTTGCGACATCACCCCTACATCCCTGCGTGGGACACAAATTTGTATTGCGTGTAGCATTTCCACAGCTATCAACCTAACTGTAATATGCAGCTTTTCTCGGCTTCGTCTGACGAGGGAAAACGTGAGATTAGTTGAACATAATTTTTTAAACAAAAGGCGAAAATCGCTAAGAGACACGGCGGTTGAACAGCGATTTTGTTTTTTGCAGCTTCAAAGGTGTTGACAAAAGGGAAAGTTTGTATTATAATATCAAGCAGTTAGCACAGGCTAACTAACATCGTGCTGTTTTTCGGGCATAATAAATTACATCGAAGCGGCAAAGGCTCTGGCTGCCGGCTTTGATTTACAGAGGTTTACTCGGCTTAGAAAAAGGCTTTATTTTTTGATAAGTGGTTAGCGGTTGCTAACTATTGGTAATTTTCAGCCGAAATTTGCAAGGAGGTGCGGCGTGTCGGAAGAAGTGCTAATCAAGCATTGTTCACCAACGCTTGCGGGAATGAAAACGGGCAATATGTTTACCTATTCATACAAAAGCACAGACGAAATGCGTAACACCGTTCGCTTTTGGAACAGGGCTTTGTCGTCAAAGGGACTGAGGGCGTTGCCGTTGAAATACGACAGCAAAAAGGCGTTGATTTACCTTTATCGTCCCACGCTCCTGTTAAAAGACCTGCAAAACAAAACCGCTTGCAAAATTCTTCGCAAATGCGGATACAAGCAGTCTACCCCTGAACGCTGTATTGCTCAGCTTGTGCGGCGAATGAGTGAGTGCAGTGAGTTTCCGCATGAGGTTGGGCTGTTTTTGGGCTATCCGCCCGAAGATGTCTACGGCTTCATCAAAAACAAGGCACATTGCTGCAAATGCTGTGGCTGTTGGAAGGTGTACGGCGACGAGGAAGCGGCGAAAAAGACCTTTGAAAAATACAAAAAATGCACCGAAATTTATTATAATCAGTACGTCAACGGAAACCCTATTGAACGGCTTACCGTGGCCGATTGATAGATTTTAACATTTACGAAAGGCAGGAATAAACAATGAGTAAAACAGCAGTAGTATATTGGAGCGGCACAGGCAACACAGAGGCAATGGCGTCTGCGGTTGCAGAGGGTGCAAAAGCCGCGGGAGCAGAGGTTACAATGCTGACCTCCGCAGAATTTGACGCAGATATGATGGATTCGTTTGATTCCGTAGCGTTCGGCTGTCCCGCAATGGGAGCAGAAGTGCTTGAGGAGGACGAGTTTGCTCCGATGTTTGAAGCCTGCGAAAGCAAGCTCGGCGGCAAAAAAATCGCCCTGTTCGGCTCTTACGGTTGGGGCGACGGCGAATGGATGCGTAATTGGGAGGAAACCTGCAAGGAAGACGGTGCGGTTATGGCGTGTGATTTTGTAATTTGCAACGATGCCCCCGACGACGACACTCTTGAAGCCTGCAAAACCCTCGGAAAATCGTTGGCTTAATTTATTATCTCCGTTTGAATTTTACACATTCAACGCAACGGTGCTTATGATGTCTTGAAATTGACAATCATAAGCACCGTTTTTGTTTAATTTCTTAATTTGTAAATCACAGATTATCAGTCGGAGCTGAGGTGGTCGCAAATTCTGTAATAATCATTTGAATTTGTTTCTTGTGTACCTGCTATCATATTTACGCCGAATTCGGTCAGCTCTTGCCAATCCTTGTAGCCTACTGCGTGTATATAATAAATATTACTTACATCATCACCGTATTTCCAAATACAAGTGTCGCTATAAGCATACACAGACGGTGTAATGGAAGTTGGGCTTGGTAAGCATACCCACACATCACCGTTGGCATCGGTGTATGCGGAACTAACGTCATATGCCGGGTCCATATGATCATCATAATTGAGCATAGCTTTATATGTATGCTTTGTGGCGTCGTTCATATAAAAATCTGCGGTTGCGGCTTCTGTTCCGTCAACATACGCAGTAACGGTATATTTCTCAAGCGGTGCGGTCATAGTCGGTTCGTTCGCTTTTAACAGGTTGCCGTCAACTATTGCGTTTGTTGTTGAAAGGCTGAAGGTTACATTTTCTGTTATTTTGTTTTCTCCGTTGTAAAGAGCTATTTCAATACCGTCGGAATCATCTGAATTCAGAATCGAAATACCGTCTGCAATTTGAATTTTGTATTCATCGGTATTTCCGCCTTCGTCATCAACAGTGGCAATTTCAACGCCGATAGCACGGAGCAAGTTTTCTGCATCTGCACTCGGAACGGTGCCTG
>CAZYGJ010000021.1:0-20023 GCA_964646975.1 uncultured Ruminococcus sp. | reverse complement strand
TTGTAATTTATCTATTCATTTTCGGATTTACCCCAACTATTGACATTGAGCCTTTATTTATATCCTAAAAACAATCAAAATTAAGCCACAAGGAGTACACGAATCACTTATCAATGCATATGAGGTTATCACCAACCTCGATATCCATTTTTTCGGGGGCATCAACGTAGTTCCACATATCCGTGTATTCACTGACCGGGGCTATGCCGATTTGAGCAAAACGAATGGGACCGTGCCCAAAGCCTCTCATATTTTTACATATCTCTTGCATCTTTACATTTGTTGCGAAATCTTTGTGTGACTTATAATAATCACAGAGGAGCTTCGGATAATCAGGATTTAGCAAAAGCTCCATATCACCTAAATAAATAGCTCTGTTCGTAATGTGATATTCCGTCCCTGTTCTGGAAGATCTAAATACCTGCCACTGTTGGATTGCTTGCTCGGCTACAACAACAGCACATGCATTCTTTCCGGTCCAACGAACGTATATTATCTCCAATAAATTTTTGCTGTCACTCATAATTATTCTCCTAAATACTAAGCTTTTCAGTTTTTGGTATTATTCCCATTCCACAGTGCCGGGAGGCTTGCTTGTGATGTCGTAAACTACGCGATTAACACGATCAACCTCATTGATAATTCGATTCGATACTCTGCCGAGAATATCATACGGGATTTTTGCCCAATCGGCTGTCATAAAGTCGTCGGTAGCAACAGCTCTGATTGCAACAAGCTCGTCATATGTGCGAGCATCTCCCATAACGCCAACGGTTTTAACGCCGGGAAGAACAGCGAAAAATTGACTCAACTGCTCAGCATAACCACATTTATCCATTTCATCTCGCAAAATAGCGTCCGCTTCCTGAAGAATTTTTATTCTGTCTGCCGTAATTTCCCCAATTACACGAACTCCGAGTCCCGGACCGGGGAACGGCTGACGCCAAACAAGCTCATGAGGCAAACCGAGCTTTTCACCGACTGCTCTTACCTCATCCTTGAACAAATCCTTTAATGGCTCGATAATGTCTTCAAAATTTATATCATCGGGAACACCAACTTGGTTGTGGTGGGTTTTAATTTTTGCGGCATCTCCCTTTCCGCTTTCTATGCGATCAGGATAAATAGTACCTTGTGCAAAATAACCCGAACCGTAGCTTTCACGGATTTTGTTCCAAAAGACCTTGTAAAATTCTTCACCGATTATTTTTCTCTTGGCTTCAGGCTCAGAAACACCCTTTAGCTTTGACAAAAACTCATCTTGACAGTTGATACGGACAAAATTCATATCAAAGAGCTTTGTAAAAGTTTGTTCTACAAAATCGCCCTCGTCCTTACGCATAAGTCCTTGATCAACAAAAACACAGGTGAGCTGCTTGCCGATTGCTTTGCTGATGAGGGCTGCCGCAACCGAGGAATCAACACCGCCGGACAATCCCAACACTACTCCCTTATCGCCCACTTTTTCTTTGATTTGAGCAACCGTTGTGTCGATAAAGCTGTCCATTTCCCACTCGCCTTTACATTCGCAAACGTCGTAAAGGAAGGATTTAAGCATCTTGCTGCCGTTTTCGGTATGATTTACCTCAGGATGAAACTGAACACCGTATAGCTTTCGTTTTGCACAAGACATTGCGGCAACAGGACAGGAAGCTGTTGTTGCCGACACAACAAAGCCGTCGGGAACTTTGCTGATATAATCACGGTGACTCATCCAAGAAACGCCGTTTGCAGGCAGATTGTTAAAAAGAACGTCATCTGTATTGTAGGCAGTAATGGTTTTGCCGTATTCGCTTGATGAGGAATCAACAGCAGAATTAACAACGCCGCCGAGTGTGTACGCCATAAGCTGACAACCGTAGCAAATACCTAATATCGGTATGCCAAGCTCAAAAATCTCAGAGGTATAATGAGGCGAAGCTTCGTCATATACGCTGTTCGGTCCTCCTGTAAATATAATTCCTTTTGGTGCTATATCCTTGATTTTTTGAATATCAACAGTATAAGGCAAAATTTCACAATACACATTACATTCACGAACACGTCTTGCGATAAGCTGGTTATACTGACCGCCAAAATCAAGCACAATTACGGTTTCTTTATTTCCCATTTTCTTACCCTTTCCAAAATCAAAGAATACCGCACATTAAATGTACGGTATCTTTTATGTTATCTGTAAATAATATCGCTCCTTGACGGACCGTTGGATACCATGGTTATCGGCACGCCGATTTGCTTCTCGGCAAACTCAATATATTCTCTACATTCCTTAGGAAGCTTGTCATATTCCTTGATTCCCGAAATTGAGCATTTCCAGCCTTTTAGCTTTTTGAGGATAGGCTTGCATCTTTTGAGCTTTGTTGTTGACGGGAAGTAATCAATTTCTTTGCCGTCAAGCTCATAGCCTACACACACGGGGATTTCATCAAGGTAGCCGAGAACATCAAGAACAGTGAAAGCAACCTGAGTTGCACCTTGTACCATACAGCCGTAACGTGTGGCAACCAAATCAAGCCAACCCATTCTGCGAGGTCTGCCTGTTGTTGCACCGAACTCACCGCCGTCACCACCACGCTTGCGAAGCTCATCGGCTTCTTCGCCGAAGATTTCAGATACAAATTCTCCTGCACCGACTGCACTTGAATAAGCCTTAACAACGGTGATAATCTCTTTGATCTCATACGGAGGAATACCGGCTCCCACCGCACCGTAGCCTGCAATGGTGTTTGAAGAAGTTACCATCGGGTAGATTCCGAAATCGGTGTCCTTAAGTGAGCCGAGTTGTCCCTCAAGAAGAATATTTTTGCCCTCTTTTAACGCATTATGTATAAACATAAACGCATCGCCCACATAAGGTGCAAGAAGCTCTTTGTATTCCATAAGCTTGTCAAAAACTTCCTGTTCTGTGATTTCGGGCTTGTTGTAAAGGTTTTTAAGCGTTGCGTTCTTGATTTCAAGAGCATGACGGATTTTCTCTTTCAACGAATCGGGATCGTCAAACAGCTCGTTGATTTGAAAACCGATTTTTGAATATTTATCGGAATAAAACGGTGCAATTCCGCTCTTGGTAGAGCCAAACGAATTCTTGCCCAAGCGTTCTTCCTCATAGCAGTCAAATGCAACGTGATAAGGCATTACAATTTGGGCTCTATCCGAAATGATGATATTCGGCTGTGGTACGTTACGGTTCTTCAGCTCTTCCATTTCTTTTACGAAATTTTCAACGCTGAACGCAACGCCGTTGCCGATGATGTTTGTTATGTTCTGATGAAAAACACCTGACGGAAGTTGATGCAAAGCAAACTTTCCGTAATCGTTGATGATGGTATGTCCTGCGTTTGCACCGCCCTGAAAGCGGATTACAATATCGCTGTTATCGGCAAGAACGTCAGTGATTTTGCCCTTGCCTTCATCGCCCCAATTTGCTCCTACAATAGCTTTTACCATAGGTAAACTCCTCTTCAATAGAATTTCCGATAATTAAACGTTGATTTCCGGATTATCGGATTCAATGCATTTGTATTTATCAAGAACAGGCTTCACATATTCGTTAAGAAAATCTTCGGTCTGTTCTTTTGCTCTGCCTGTGTATTTTTCGGGCTTCAAGATGTTTTCAAGCTCCTCAAGCGTTACGCCGAAAGCCTCATCGTTTGCGATTCTTTGGAGAAGGTCGTTTTCGCCGCCCTCTTTTTTGATTACCTCGGACGCAGCCATTGAATGTTCACGGATTCTCTCGTGAAGCTGTTGTCTGTCGGCTCCTCTTTTCTTAACAGCGTCCATCATAATGTTTTCGGTAGCCATAAACGGCAACTCTTTTTTTAGACGCTGCTCAATAACCTTGGGATAAACAACCAAACCGTCGGCAACGTTTGCATAGAGCGAAAGAATACCGTCAACTGCAAGAAATGCCTCGGGAACACTCAAACGCTTGTTTGCCGAATCATCAAGAGTTCTTTCGAACCACTGTGTTGCAGATGTGAAATATGCGTTGAGAACATCACACATTACATATCTTGAAAGGGAGCCTATACGTTCACTACGCATTGGGTTGCGTTTATATGCCATTGCGGAAGAACCGATCTGCTTCTTTTCAAAAGGCTCTTCAACCTCTTTGAGATGCTGTAAAAGTCTGATGTCGTTTGAAAATTTTGCGGCAGACTGTGCAATTCCCGCAAGAACGTTTAAGAATTGAGAATCGAGCTTTCTTGAATAGGTTTGTCCCGACACGGGGAAGCATGATTGATAGCCCATTTTTTCAGCGATTTTCTTATCAATTTCCTTGCACTTAGCGTGGTCACCGTCAAACAGCTCCAAAAAGCTTGCCTGAGTTCCTGTTGTACCCTTTGAGCCGAGAAGCTTTGCTTTTGAAAGCTGATATTCAACATCTTCAAGGTCCATAAGAAGCTCTTGAATCCAAAGGGTGGCTCTCTTGCCTACTGTTGTGGGCTGTGCAGGCTGAAAGTGAGTGAACGCAAGCGTGGGAAGTGCTTTGTAATCATCTGCAAACTTAGAAAGATTGCGGATAACGGTAATCAGCTTGTTTCTTATAAGCTTGAGTCCCTCGGTCATAATGATAATATCGGTGTTGTCGCCTACATAGCAAGAGGTAGCACCGAGGTGGATTATGCCCTTTGCCTTGGGACATTGAACACCGTAAGCGTAAACGTGCGACATAACGTCGTGACGAACCTGCTTTTCTCTTTCCTCGGCAACATCATAGTTAATATCATCTGCATGTGCTTTAAGCTCGTCAATCTGTTCCTGAGTAACGGGAAGCCCAAGCTCCATTTCGGATTCTGCAAGTGCAATCCAAAGCTTTCTCCACGTTTTAAACTTTTTGTCGGGAGAAAAAATGTATTTCATCTCTTTGCTTGCATAGCGTGATGACAGCGGGGATTCGTATGTGTCTTTTATCATATCTAAATTCCTTTCAAATACAAGTCAGCACTTGCTTTTATTGTCAAAATTCATTCCGCCGCGTTCTTTGCCCTTGAAGGTTTCTTTGGTAGTGGCGGCAGGATATTTTCCCGTGAAGCAACCGTCGCAAAAACCGACGGGAGCAAAATTTATCATCTCACGAAGCGAATCAACGGGCAAATAACCCAAAGAATCCGCACCGCTGAGCTTTGTTATTTCTTCAATCGTATGATTGCAGGCGATAAGCTCTCCTCTTGACGGAATGTCGGTTCCGTAGTAGCACGGCCACAAAAACGGCGGCGAGCTGATTCGCATATGAACCTCTTTTGCACCGGCCTCTCTGAGCATTGTAACAATGCGGTCAACCGTTGTGCCTCTTACGATGCTGTCGTCAATCATAACAACACGCTTTCCTCTCACCTTTTCGGCAATCGGGTTAAGCTTAATACGCACGCTCTTCATTCGTTCGCTTTGACTCGGCTTAATAAATGTTCTGCCAATGTAGCTGTTTTTAACGATTGCCTTTTCATACGGGATGCCCGATTCTTCGCTGTACCCGATTGCGGCGTCGATTCCCGATTCGGGAACACCGATTACCATATCGGCATCAACGGGATATGTGCGGGCAAGTATGCGTCCTGCCTGCTTACGAGCCTCATAAACGCTTACTCCGTCAATAAAGCTGTCGCTGCGTGCAAAATATATATATTCAAATATGCAAAGTGACTTTTTAGTTTCACCGAAATCAGGCTTCATTGAACGGACGCCGTTGTTATCCACAACAACGATTTCGCCCGGCTCAACATCTCGCACAAATTCAGCTCCGCAAGCGTCAAGTGCGGCACTTTCGCTTGCAAACACAACAGAGTTGTTGTATTTACCCATACAAAGAGGACGAAAGCCGTGAGGATCTCTTGCGGCAATTATCTTTCTCGGACTCATTACAAGCAAGGAATATGCACCCTCGATGACCTGCATCGCCTTTGCAACAGCTTCTTCAACAGAATGACATTTCAGTCTTTCACGGGCGATTACATAGCAAATTACCTCAGAGTCGATGGTAGTTTGAAAAATTGCACCACGCTGCTCAAGCTGGCGACGAATCTCAATTGCGTTTGTAAGATTTCCGTTGTGTGCAACCGAAAGAGTACCCTTTACATAACGCATAACAAGCGGCTGTGCGTTTTCAAGCACAGAGCCGCCTGCTGTTGAATAGCGAACGTGGGAAATGCCCATCTGTCCGCTGAGAGAATCAAGAATGTTATTGTTGAATACTTCGGTTACAAGTCCCATATTTTTGTGATAATCTATTACACCGTCATCAGATACGGCAATACCGCAGCTTTCCTGACCTCTGTGCTGCAAAGCGAGAAGTCCGTTATAGCAGGCATAGGCAGGATTAAGCGTACCGTCGCTGAAAACGCCGAAAACTCCACATTCCTCGTGAAGTCCCTCTGTTGCAAAATTATCAAAAGAACTGTTCAAAATTACACCATCCGATTGTTAAAATTAGTAGATACCCTTTGTTAAGTTTAATTATGCAAGACCAATACGCTTCATCATCTCGGCATAAGCTTCTTCAACGCCGCCCATATCACGACGGAAACGGTCTTTGTCGAGCTTTTCCTGAGTGTCGATGTCCCAGAAGCGGCAGGTATCAGGAGAAATTTCGTCTGCAAGAAGAATTTGACCGTTAAATCTGCCGAATTCAATCTTGAAATCAATAAGGTCAACCTTGCACTCTTTAAAGAAATCAATCATAATTTGGTTGATTTTAAGAGCCATCTCGGAAATTACGTCAATTTCTTCTTTAGTTGCAAATCCTGCTGCAAGAATATGGTATTCGTTTACCATTGGATCGCCCAAATCGTCATCTTTATAGCAAAATTCGAGAACAGGAGTCTTCATAGGTGTGCCTTCGGGAAGTCCGAGACGCTTTGAAAGACTGCCGGCTGCTTTATTTCTTACAATTACTTCAAGAGGCACGATTTCAACCTTTTTGAGTACAGTTTCTCTGTCGTTTAGCTCCTCAACATAGTCGGTGGGGATACCGTTTTCTTCAAGAAGCTTGAACATATAGTTGCTCATTCTGTTGTTTACAACGCCTTTGCCGATGATAGTACCCTTTTTTTCACCGTTAAATGCTGTTGCGTCATCCTTGTATGAAACAACACAGTAATCGGGATTTTCGGTTGAGAATACTTTTTTTGCTTTTCCTTCATAAAGAAGCTCTTTCTTTTCCATTTTTATTCCTCCATCTTGCATTGCGGCTTGGGCAAGTGCCGACTAATTCGGTGTCGCTCAGAGCCTAAAAGATAAAAATCAATACAGGTTATATTATAATATAGTTTTTAAAAATAAGCAACAAAATTACAATTAAAATTTAATTTTTACAAAATATATAGAATATGACCGAAAATGATAAAATATTTGAGAATTTTACAGTTATCGAGGCGATGATTTATATAAATTCTCTCAGCTTTTTGTTAAGCAAAGCCACGGGAAGTCCGACAATGTTGAAATAATCTCCGTTGATTTTTTTAACAAGCAACGCACCTTTTCCCTGTATTCCGTAAGCTCCGGCTTTATCATCAGGCTCATGTGTTAATATGTACGAATCAATTTCGCTGTCACTCAGCGGATAAAATTCAACCTCGGTAATTTGTGAGAAGGTTTCGCATTTGCCCTTGGAAATTATGCAACAGCCCGTAACAACTTTATGTGTCCTGCCCGACAAAAGCCTGAGCATCGTTTGTGCATCAAGTGCGTCTTTGGGCTTTCCGAGCATAAGGTCATCGACAAAAACTCCGGTGTCGCTTCCGATAACAATGTCGTTATTATCAGAGCCTTCAAAAACATAACGAGCTTTCTTTTCGGCAAGATACTCAGGGCGACTTAAAAGCGGAATTGAATAATCTACGGTTTCGTCTATATCAGCCGGAGCAACGGAAAATGCGGGAGTTATTAATTTGAGCAGTTCTTTTCTTCGAGGTGAGTTGGAAGCAAGTATAATCATAAAAATCTCCTATACAGTTGATAAAACTTATTTTAACTTTATTAAGGATAAAATGCAACAAAAAAATAATATTTGTATGGTATCGAGTGTTGTTTTGTGATATAATAATAAAAGAAATTTTGCAAACTGAATCCGGAGTGAATATTATGAATCTGTTGCATATGAAATACGCTGTTGTGATTGCCGAAACCAATTCAATTAACAAAGCAGCGGAAAAGCTATATGTAGGTCAACCAAACCTGAGTCGTGCCATAAAGGAGCTTGAAACAAATCTGGGAATTACGCTCTTTGAACGCAAGGCAAAGGGTATGTTTCTTACATCGGACGGCGAGATTTTTATTCGCTATGCAAAAACGATTCTTAAACAAATTGACGAGGTTGAGTCCATATTCAGCAAGGGCAATTACAGCAAAAAAAGGTTTTCTGTTTCTGTGCCGAGAGCAAGCTACATTGCCGAAGCGTTTGCTGAATTTTCAAAGCTGATTAAAAACGACGAAAAAGCAGAGCTGTTGTACAACGAAACTGACACTATGAACACGGTTAAAATGGTACTTCGAGGCGATTACAAGCTTGGAATAATCAGATATGCCGAAGCTTTTGACAAGTATTACAAGTCAATGATGGATGAAAAAGGAATCGAATACGAGCTGATAACCGAGTTCCAATATGTTTTGATAATGAACAAGGATTGCCCTCTTGCCCAAAAACAAAACGTGCGATATGAGGATTTGAAAAATTATATTGAAATCACACACACAGACGCATATGTCCCGTTTCTTCCGTTTGCTGAAGTTAAAAAAGAAGAACAGCAAAAAGATTGTGATAGGAGAATTTTTGTTTTTGAACGTGCAAGCCAATTTGAAATTCTCAATCGAAACAAAAACGCCTATATGTGGGGCTCTCCTATTTCAAAAGATATTCTGGAACAGCGAGGGCTTGTGCAGAAAGCCTGCGAAAACAGCAACAAAGCATATAAAGATATGCTTATTCATAAAAAGGAATATGTACTGTCGAATTTTGACACAATGTTTGTTGAAAGGTTAGTGCAAGCAAAGCGAAATACTTTTGGAAAGAACTAATATATACAAAAATCGGTCGCAAAACGGCCGATTTTTGTTTTATGTTATATCAAGACATACAACTTGGTTATGTAAAAGAAGCATTACACAAAAGATTTTTGTTGTGTTATTATAAGCTTGTTGATAAAAATGATTAAGAATTGCATAAATTTTTATACACAAATAATATTTAGGAGGTCTATTTATGGCACGTTTTACATTACCGAGAGATCTTTATCACGGTAAAGGAGCTCTTGAAGCTCTCAAAACATTTGAAGGAAAAAGAGCAATCGTCTGCGTCGGCGGTGGCTCAATGAAACGCTTTGGATTTCTTGACAGAGCAGTTGACTACCTGAAAGAAGCAGGTATGGAGGTTGAGCTGTTTGAAGGAATCGAACCCGATCCGTCAGTTGAAACGGTTATGAAGGGTGCAGAAGCTATGCAGAAATTCCAGCCCGACTGGATTATTGCTATCGGCGGCGGCTCACCTATTGACGCAGCAAAGGCTATGTGGATTAAGTATGAATATCCCGATGTGACCTTTGAGGATATGTGCAAGGTATTCGGATTGCCTAAGCTCAGACAGAAAGCACACTTCTGTGCTATTTCTTCAACCTCCGGTACAGCTACCGAGGTTACCGCTTTCTCGATTATCACAGACTATTCAAAGGGCATTAAATATCCTATCGCTGATTTTGAAATCACTCCCGATGTTGCAATTGTTGACCCTGATTTGGCTGAAACAATGCCTCAGAAGCTGGTTGCACACACAGGTATGGATGCAATGACACACTCGATTGAAGCGTATGTTTCAACAGCTAACTGCGACTATACAGACGCCCTTGCTATATATTCGATTAAGATGATTCAAAACAACCTTATCCCGTCATACAACGGCGATATGGCTAAACGTGACAGTATGCACAACGCTCAATGCCTTGCAGGTATGGCATTCTCCAACGCATTGCTCGGCATTGTTCACTCAATGGCTCACAAGACAGGTGCTGCATTTGCCGATTACGGTGCTCACATCATTCACGGTGCCGCTAACGCTATGTATTTGCCCAAGGTTATCGCATTCAATGCAAAAGACGAAACCGCCGCAAAGAGATATGCTCAGATTGCCGATGATATGAAGCTCGGCGGAAGCACGGTTGACGAAAAGGTTAAGCTCCTTATCGAAGCATTACGCAAGATGAACGACGACCTTAACATTCCGCATTGCATCAAAAATTACGGTGCTGACAGTTATCCGACAGAAAACGGCTTTGTTCCCGAAGAAGTATTCCTTGAAAGACTTCCCGAAATTGCTAAAAACGCTATTGGTGATGCTTGCACAGGCTCTAACCCACGTCAGCCAAGTCAGGAAGAAATGGAAAAGCTGCTTAAATGCTGCTACTATGACACAGAAGTTGATTTTTAATTAACGCTTTCTACCCTCCAATTTTAATACACCGGAATCCGGCACTCAACCAAATAGTTGGGTGCCGTTTTCTACATTTGCAAAAATGCTTGACAGGTCAATTTGACAAATTTATAATGAAGAAAACAAAGATAAGCTAAGGAAGATTGATTTGAACAATTCAGAGTACGATTATACTGCTGTGGAACAAAACATATGGCAAATTGAAGATGACGACGGAGTTTGCTGTACACTTGTAAAAGGAACCGAGCTTGCGATTTTAATTGATACGGGATACGGAAAACGCAATCTGCGAGATTTTATTGAAAAGAACGTTTCAACTCCGTATATGGTAATTAACAGTCACGGACACCCTGACCATATCGGCGGAAATCATTGGTTTGATGAAGTCTTTGCATTAAAAGAAGAATGGGATGTAATTAAATATTACGAGGGCAACTGTCGGAATAATTATTCTTTAAAGGAAATTAACATAGGTCAAAGGATTAATTTGGGCAATACCGAGATTGAAGTTGTTTCGCTTTCGGGACACACAAAAGGCTCGACGGGATTTTTGCTTACAAAGGAAAAGCTGCTCATTGCAGGTGACTCTTTAAATGAATCTTTGTGGCTGTTTAATTACGGTTCTTTGACAATGAATGAACTTTACAATACTGTCAAAAAGGCATATGAGCTTGAATTTTCTACCTACCTATGCGGTCACAGTCGTGAGCTTTTCCCAAAAGAAAAACTGCTTGCTCACATCAAAAACATTGAAAATTTACGTCTTGAAAATTGCAGTAAGGATATTACAATAGGTTTTGAAACCTATCACAGCAATTATAAATGTCTGAGCGGAGCGTCTGAAATCGTTTTTACCGAGGATAAAATATAAAAAAACAGCCGACAAATCCTTGCATTGGTTTGTCGGCTGTTTTAGTTTTTAGTTAATGTATTTTAATACCATGAAGTCTTTTTACAAAATTCGGGTCGAAATGGTCTACTATTTCGCTGTGTCCTATGTCTAATTTTGCAATTTCCGCCATATCCGATTCATTTAATGAAAAATCAAAGATATCAATATTCTGTTCAATACGATTTCTGTGAATCGACTTAGGAATTACAACCACGCCACGTTGAACATTCCAACGAAGTGCAACCTGTGCGGGAGTTTTACCGTACTTTTGCCCTATCTTGGTCAAAATCGGGTGTGTAAAAATGCTGTGATTTCCCTCTGCAAACGGTCCCCAAGCCTCGGGAATAACGCCGTATTCTTCCATAAGAGCAAGGGCGTCTTCCTGTTGAAAAAACGGATGTAGCTCGATTTGGTTCACAGCAGGGATAACCTTTGCGGTTTCACAAAGATTCGTGAGAACGTGAGGATAAAAATTGGAAACGCCGATTGCACGAACAACACCCCTCGGCATAAAGCTCCTCTAATGCACGCCAAGCACCAGTATAATCCCCCATCGGCTGATGAATCAAATACAAATCAAGATAATCGAGTCCGAGTTTTTTTAATGATGTATGAAAAGCCTGCTTTGCAGAATCGTAGCTTGTGTCTTGAACCCACAGCTTTGTTGTTATAAACAAATCCTCTCTGCGAACACCACAGCTCTTGATTGCATCACCAACTGCCTGTTCGTTTCCATAAGCGGCTGCCGTATCAATCAAACGATAACCACATTCAACAGCATCCGATACAGCTTGTTTGCATTGCGAGAGGTCGGGAATCTGAAAAACACCAAAGCCCTCAATCGGCATCTCAACACCGTTATTCAGTGTAACTTTTTCCATTATGAAGATCCTAACATTATTTGAGTGTATTTCCGTCGGAAAACGCATTTCCAACCTGTTCACCGAGCTTGACATATGCACTGTGAACGGGGTCATATGTAATTATCTGAAGCTTTTGAGTGTTGATTGTACCGTCCTCGTTCAAAGCTTTTTCATCGGCACTAACGTTAACTATCTCTCCGATGACATTGCCGTCCTCGTTAAATTTGATAAGCTTACATTCAAGAGCCATAGGCAGCTCTGTGATTACGGGAGCGTTTACATATTCGCTTTTTACTGTGTGAAAGCCTGCTTTTTCAAGCTTGTCAGGCACATTATTTGCGGATACTATTCCCACATAATCACAAGCAGCAATGTTTGCGGCATCGGCAAAGCTGATTGTAAAAGCACCGTTAGCTTTAATGTTTTGGGTGGTCTTATGCCCCTCGCTCAAGCACAAAACAACTTGGTTTGTTTCGTAAATTCCGCCCCAAGCGGCATTCATTGCGTCGGCATTTCCGTTCTCATCGTAGCTAGCAACAATTAAAACAGGAAGCGGATACATCCACGTTTTTGAACCGAAATTTTTTCTCATAATTATCCTCCTTAAATTAAATACATTCTTTGAGTATTTCTAAAATTTCTTCCTTAGACAGCGACTTACAACAGCCTGCAGTTACATTTGTTGAGTCTGCGACTGCTTTAAAGTCGGTTTCAGGCGAAATATTCATTTCCGTAAAGCTTGTAGGCAAGCCCACTTCTTTGATGAAATCGGACAAAGCGTTAATTCCGTCAAGTGCGGTTTGCTCGACGGTTTCTTTATCCTCTATTCCCCATACATTTTTTGCAAAACGAGCAAATCGCTTAGCACCATTCTTGTAAATATGGCGATACAGCACAGGATGAATGACAGCAAGACCTTCGCCGTGATTACAATTGGTGTATGCTCCGAGCTGATGCTCGATTTGGTGAGCTTGGAAATCGGTTATTTTTCCGATTTTCAAAATGCCGTTTTCAGCCATCGCAGAAGCCCAAGCAAGCTCGCTTCGAGCATTATAATTTGTGCTGTCATTTACAAGCACACGCATATTTGCTATTATGTTTCGCATAACAGCTTCGTTAATATCATCAGAAAGATTGTTTTCATCAGGCTTACCGAAATAGGTTTCCATAGCGTGACTGAAAGTATCAAACGCACCCGACATTACCTGTTTCATCGGAACAGAGAGTGTGTATTCCGGGTCAAGAAAGGCAAAATCAGCTTGTGCACCGAAAATACCGCGTTTGATTTTTTTGACCTCATTAGTAATTACAGCACCTGCATTCATTTCGGCACCGGTGCCGAAAACAGTTACAATTGCACCCATTGGTATAAATTCGGTGGGAAATGTATTATTAATGGTTTCAGCATCCCAAATATCCTCAGAAAGCTTAGCCTGTGCCGAAACAATTTTGCAACAATCAATAACCGAACCGCCACCCACGGCGAGAATGAAATCAACATTATTTTGTCGAGCAAGCTCTGCACCCTCCAAAACCTTTGCGTAGGTTGGATTAGGCATAATATCGGAAAATTCAACAACAGCTTTTCCCTCTGCCGACAAAATCGCCGATACTTCATCATATATGCCGTTGCGTTTGATTGAACCTGTGCCGTATGCAAGCATAATTGTATTTCCTACATTTTTAATTAGAGACGCAAGATGCTCTTTTACGGTGTTTTTACCGAAATATACCTTTGTTTTGTTTGAATAAATGAAGTTTTCCATAGAAATCACCACTTTAATCATTAAAATAAAAAAACCTCAAAGGGTGAACCCTTTGAGGCATGGTGCCGGTGGCGGGACTTGAACCCGCACGCCATCGCTGGCAATGGATTTTGAGTCCACCTCGTCTGCCAATTCCAACACACCGGCGAAACAATATTATTATACAATACAGATTTAAAAAAAGCAAGTAATTTTTTAAAGAAATATATTTTTTATGCTTTTAGCTTGAGTTTGGGCGTTAATTGGAGAATCATTAAAAAAATTTTAAAAACTTGTAAAAAGCTATTGACTTTTAATTGCAATATGCTATAATATAAAGGCTGACCTATTCAGATGAATGTAGTTCAGAGATGCGCCAATAGCTCAGCTGGATAGAGCAACTGCCTTCTAAGCAGTAGGTCAGGGGTTCGAGTCCCTTTTGGCGCGCCATATGGTGGGATTAGCGTAGTTGGTTAACGCGCCAGTTTGTGGCACTGGAGACCGACGGTTCGAATCCGTCATTCCACCCCATATGACTCATTAGCTCAGTTGGCAGAGCACTTGACTTTTAATCAAGGTGTCCGGAGTTCGAATCTCCGATGGGTCACCAAAAGCCGCACAATTTATTCTTTGTGCGGCTTATCTTTTAAAACATTGGGCCGTCGCCAAGCGGTAAGGCAACGGACTTTGACTCCGTCACCCGTGGGTTCGAATCCCGCCGGCCCAGCCAAAAAAGTTCTTTTGTCAATAGACAAAAGAACTTTTTTAATGCCATTCGTTCCTGACTGATATGTGTTTATGTTTTGGGAACGTGTAGATTGATGTCGGCAAAATCATTAAACCGATTTTGCGTTAATTTAAATTTAAAAATATCGTTTCTCTCTCCTATGTGCTTTGGTATATAAAAATACGTTAAATTATGCAAGTGTTGTTGACAAGACCTGCATTACGGTGCTAAAATATTGATGTACATATGTTGAAAGGAAGTTATGAAAATGAGCAAACAAAATATCGACTGGTCAAATCTTGGCTTTTCTTATATTGAAACAGGTGAAAGATTTTTTGCTAACTATAAGGACGGCAAGTGGGACGACGGCGTTATGACAAAGGACGCAACCGTTACTCTTAACGAATGTGCCGGAGTGTTTCAGTACGCTCAAACCTGTTTTGAGGGTATGAAAGCCTACACAACCGCCGACGGCAGAATTGTCGTGTTCAGACCCGACCTAAACGCACAGCGTATGGAGGATAGCTGCAAACGACTTGAAATGCCTGTGTTTCCCAAGGAAAGATTTATTGACGCCGTTTGCCAAGTTGTAAAAGCCAATTCAGACTTTGTTCCGCCGTACGGTACAGGGGCAACGCTGTATATACGTCCGTATATGTTTGGTTCATCCGCCGTTATCGGAGTTAAGCCCGCAGATGAATATCAGTTTAGAATTTTTGCAACTCCCGTAGGTCCGTATTTCAAAGGCGGTGCTAAACCGATTACAATTAAGGTTTCCGACTTTGACAGAGCTGCTCCAAACGGAACGGGGCACATAAAGGCAGGACTTAACTACGCTATGAGCTTGCACGCTATTGTTACTGCGCATCAAGAGGGCTTTGACGAAAATATGTATCTTGACGCCGCAACACGCACTAAGGTTGAAGAAACAGGCGGTGCAAACTTCTTGTTTGTAACAAAGGACAACAAGGTTGTAACTCCAAAATCAAACAGCATCCTCCCCTCTATAACAAGACGCTCACTTATGTATGTTGCACAGCATTATCTTGGTCTTGAGGTTGAAGAAAGAGAAGTTTTCTTTGATGAGGTCAAGGATTTTGCAGAGTGCGGATTGTGCGGCACCGCTGCCGTTATTTCGCCCGTGGGCAAAATTTGTGACCACGGTAAGGAGGAAATTTGCTTCCCAAGCGGTATGGACGAAATGGGACCCGTTACAAAGAAGCTTTATGAAACACTTACAGGTATTCAAATGGGCAAGCTCGAAGCTCCCGAAGGTTGGATAAAAGAAATCAAATAATTTTACACAAATATTTGCGGTCGGAGCAATAAACGCTCCGACCGTTTTCCTTTGCATAAATATTGTAAATAAAGCAAAACGGCAGCCGAGCTACGACTGCCGTTAAATTATTCGGAAAATTATCTTCTGCCGCCGCGGTTAAAGTTACCTCTTGGCTTACGAGGACGAGAGGGCTTTGAATCGTCAGCGTCGTTTTCGGGTGTAAGACCGTCAACATCAATAAGCACCTGACGGCGTGAAAGGTTAAGTCTGCCTTTATCGTCGATTTCCAAAACCTTTACACGAATGATGTCACCGACATTGACAACATCGGTTACATTTTCTGTGCGTTTAACATCAAGCTGAGAAATGTGTACAAGACCTTCTTTTCCGGGTGCAATTTCAACAAAAGCACCGAAGTCCATAATTCTTGTAACCTTGCCGAGGTACATAGCACCCGGCTCGGGATCAACAGCGATAGTATTGATAATCTCAACTGCACGCTTGCACTTTTCAGTATCAAGACCGGAAACAAATACCTGTCCGAATTCGCCGTCTTCTTCGATGTCAACCTTAACATCACATTCTGCCTGAATCTCTTTGATAACCTTACCGCTTTTGCCGATGACCTCGCTGATTTTGTCAGCAGGAATTGTTGTTGTGAACATCTTGGGTGCATAGGGTGAAAGGTCTTCTCTCGGCTCTGAAATTGCCTTGAGCATTACTTCGTCAAGAATGTAATTACGAGCCTTATGGGTCTTTTCAAGAGCCTCTTTTACCATTTCGGGCGTTAAGCCGCTGATTTTGAGGTCCATTTGAATTGCGGTAATACCTGTGTGTGTACCTGCAACCTTAAAGTCCATATCACCGAAGAAGTCTTCAAGTCCCTGAATATCTACCATAGTCATCCAACGGTCGCCCTCGGTAATAAGTCCGCAGGAAATACCTGCAACAGGTTCTTTAATCGGCACACCTGCGTCCATAAGTGCAAGTGTTGAGCCGCAGATTGAACCCTGTGAGGTTGAACCGTTTGACGAAAGAACTTCAGATACAAGTCTTAAAGCATACGGGAACTCCTCAACAGGCGGAATTACGGGAACAAGAGCACGCTCGGCAAGAGCACCGTGACCGATTTCACGTCTGCCGGGGCCGCGGCTCGGCTTTGTTTCGCCAACCGAATAGCTTGGGAAGTTGTAGTGGTGCATATATCTTTTTTCTGTTTCACCGTCGATTCCGTCAAGAAGCTGCTTGTCGGATACAGGTCCGAGTGTTGCAATTGTGAGTACCTGAGTTTGACCTCTTGTAAACATACCAGAACCGTGAACTCTAGGAATTACGGCTACCTCGGAAGCGAGAGGACGAATATCGTCCATTCCTCTGCCGTCAACACGCTTTTGCTCGTCAAGCAACCAACGACGAACAATAAACTTTTGAGTTTTGTAAAGGCACTCATCAATGAGAGCTTCGCTTTCGGGATATATTTCGTCAAACTTTTCGTGAACAGCCTCGTAAATCGGCTTTAAGCGTTCATCTCTGACTGTTTTGTCGTCTGTGTCAAGAGCAGCCTTAACATCTTCCTCGGCAAATGCTTTGATTGCCTCAAACATATCGTGATCAGGCTCAAGGCTTGTAAACTCAAACTTGGGCTTGCCGATTTCGGCTTTGATTTCCTCGATAAAAGTAATAATCTTTTGGTTAGCCTCATGACCAGCCATAATTGCGTTGTACATATCTTCGTCGGAAACGCAGTTTGCACCTGCTTCAATCATAGCAATTCTTGAGCTTGTTGAAGCAACAGTGGTTGCCATTTGAGAAAGCTTTCTTTGCTCCTCTGTGGGGTTGATGATATATTCACCGTCAATCATACCTACTGAGCAGCCTGAGATAGGTCCGTTCCACGGAACGTCGGAAATTGAGATTGCGATTGAAGCACCGATCATTGCAACAATTTCGGGCTGACAATCGGGATCTACGCTCATAACTGTGCAAACGATTGAAACATCGTTACGCATACTTTTGTCAAAAAGCGGACGAATCGGACGGTCTATAACACGGCTTGTAAGGATTGCCTTTTCGGAGGGTCTTCCCTCTCTTTTGAGATAAGAACCGGGAATCTTGCCTACCGAATACATTTTTTCTTCATAATCAACCGAAAGAGGGAAAAAGTCAACACCCTCTCTGGGCTTTGGAGATGCAGTAACTGCAACGTGAACGGTTGTGTCGCCGTAATGCACAAGACACGCACCGTTTGCAAGCTGGGTCATTTTCCCTGTTTCAACTTTAAGAGGTCTGCCTGCAAATTCAGTCTCAAACACTCTGTATTTGTCGAATGTCATTAATCTATTCATTGTAAAATCCTTTCTGAAGCATAGCTTCACATATTATTTATCGGGATTTTACGCCGATTTAGCAATAAAACCATTAAGCAAATTTTGTTTAATCGTTTTACCGCTAAAGGGCATCAGATAAAATCCCGAAAAAAACCAAATTTAGGGCAAGCTCTCGCTTGCCCTGAATGTTAAAATTACTTACGGATTCCGAGTCTTGCAATGATTGCACGGTATCTTTCGATGTCCACCTGCTTGAGATAACCGAGAAGGCTTCTTCTCTGACCAACCATCATAAGAAGACCACGTCTGCTGTGATGGTCTTTCTTGTGAACCTTGAGATGCTCGGTAAGGTCGTTGATTCTCTTTGTGAGAAGTGCAATCTGAACCTCGGGAGATCCTGTGTCACCCTCGTGAGTAGCGTATTCGGCAATTATAGCCTGCTTTTCTTCTTTTAACATTTTTATTCCACCTTTTTTAAAATTTGCCTTATGTCTCAGGACAGGGCTGTGAAACTCCGCATTGCGGCTTATCCCCTGCTCCGTGGCATAGGTCAACTGTTACATTTTAGCATACTTTCCTTGAAATGTAAAGAGTTTTTTTAAGTGAAAGGATTATTTTTATCATCCTTCATCTCGGTTATAAACTTCATAACCTTTTCTCTTTCTTCTTCGGAAAACATTCTGTATATTCCGACAAGCTCCTGCTCTTCACGAGAAAGGCTGTAAAGAGGCATATCGGAATCAGCAAATGTCATTTCAAACGGCTGAACATCAAAAAGAGCGTTTATATCAACTCCGAATATCGAAGCGATTTTCTTCATAATTTCAATACTCGGCTCTGACACTCCTGTTTCGTACTTTGTGTAGGTTGTGCGGTTAAGGTTAAGCATATCTGCAACCTGTTGCTGTGTCAATCCGCAAAGCTTGCGGTAATCAGTAATGTTTTTTCCAAAAGAAGCATCAACATTACTGCATTTTCTTTTAGGCATAAATTCACATCCCGTCAATCTATATTAATTATTCTAATTATATTCTATTTTTCAGCAAAATTCTACACTTGTGCTAATTGTTCACGATGTTTTTTGTTCAATTTCCAAAATTATTATTTGCTGTTATTTGATATAGATACAAATTTTGTACAATTTTTTAAATTTGAAATAAATGGCTAAACCGTGATATTATCGAATCGTTCTCACTTTTGTGAACGAGCAATTTTAAAAAGAATCGACACAAAAATCTTTTTTTAAATTAAGAGCTGAAATAAAAGTTTTTCAAATTTATTTTATGATTTTTCAGTTTTTTTATGTTGAATTAGGATTTTTACGAGAAACAAAAAGCTATTTTACATTTTATTACACACACGAAAAAAGCCGTACAATCTTTAAATGATTGTACGGCTTGGAGCTGGAAACGTGACTATTTAGATTTTCTCAGCAATAGTCAACATATTGTTAGTTGCAAGTTAGTTATTTGAACTCAGGGACAAACATAGTCAGTATTTTCAAAGCATTGAGTTTAAAATCTATTTTGAACCAACCTGATTTATTCTAATATTTAAATACTCTACTCAACCTTTAAGGCTTTGCAGATTTTTAAATCGTTTTATTTCTCAATTAAATTATCGCTAAAAATCGCCCTCACAACTTTTAGATTGAAGCTGTGAGGGCTTTTATATTTTATTCTATAACTATTTGCAGCTTGTCAATCGACTTGCCGAACGAGCCTGCATAGCCGTCCTGACCGTTAGTTTTTTCGTCATCGTACTGCCAATCGT
>CAZYGJ010000020.1:0-27282 GCA_964646975.1 uncultured Ruminococcus sp. | reverse complement strand
GCTTGTAATTTATCTATTCATTTTCGGATTTACCCCAACTATTGACATTGAGCCACAAAACGTAAAGCCGACAGGGGTTAAATCCTTGTCGGCTTTTGTGTTATACAGTATACGGTAAAGCGAAAACCGGCAGGCGTGTGCCTACCGGTTTTGTTATTATCAGATAAAATCAACCTCGTCATCGGTTGAAGCAGCTTCGGCAGAATTGCTTTCAAGCTGAACTCCTGCATATCTCTGCATACCTGTACCGGCAGGAATAACCTTACCGATAATTACGTTCTCCTTAAGACCTACAAGCGGGTCAACCTTGCCCTTGATTGCGGCGTCGGTAAGAACTCTTGTTGTTTCTTGGAACGAAGCGGCTGACAAGAAGCTGTCGGTTGCAAGTGCAGCCTTTGTAATACCGAGAAGAAGCTGTGTAAACTCAGCCTCACGAAGTCCCTCTTCGCCCTCGGCAATACGCTTTTTGATTTGCTCGTTCTCATAGAGAACCTCGTTTTTGTCATAAACCTGACCCGACATAAACTTGGTGTCGCCTGCGTCTTCAACCTTGACCTTACGCATCATCTGACGAACGATAACCTCAATGTGCTTATCGTTGATTTCAACACCCTGTAAGCGGTAGGTGCTTTGAACCTCGGAAATAAGGTAGTTCATTACTGCCTCCGGTCCGAGAATATCGAGTATATCGTGCGGATTTACAGCACCGTCGGTGATTTTGTCACCCTTTTTAAGCTGCTGACCCTCCTGCACCTTAACACGGAAGCCGAACGGGATAAGATATGCTCTTTCGTCACCTGTTTCCTTGTTATAAATAACTGCGTGACGTGCGTTTTTGATTTCTTCAAAACGAACCTCACCGTCGATTTCGGTGATAATTGCAAGACTCTTTGGTTTACGTGCTTCAAACAGCTCCTCTACACGGGGAAGACCCTGTGTAATATCTTCTGCCGAAGCAACACCGCCGGTGTGGAACGTTCTCATCGTAAGCTGTGTACCCGGCTCACCGATAGACTGAGCGGCTATAATTCCGACTGCCTCACCAACGGTAACGGGCTGGCGGTTTGCAAGGTTGGAGCCGTAGCACTTTCTGCACGCACCATGCTTTGCACGACATGAAAGTACGGAACGAATCTTAATGCTTTCAACGCCCGAACCAACGATTATATCGGCGTCTTGCTCGTTTATCATCTTATCCTTTGAAACAAGAACATTTCCGTTTGAATCGCAGAAATCATCAAGCAGATAACGACCGATAAGTCTTTCGTGCAAGCCCTCAATAACGTTGTTTTCGCCTGCCTTGATGTCAAATATCTCAAGACCCTCGTTTGTTCCGCAGTCCTCATCACGAATGATAACCTCCTGCGAAACGTCAACAAGACGACGTGTAAGGTAACCCGAGTCAGCGGTACGCAAAGCGGTATCGGCAAGACCCTTACGAGCACCACGCGAAGAAATAAAGTATTCGAGAATGTTAAGACCTTCACGATAGTTAGCTCTGATAGGAATTTCAATTGTCTTACCTGAGGTGTTGGCGATAAGTCCACGCATACCTGCAAGCTGACGAATCTGGCTCATGCTACCACGAGCTCCCGAATCAGCCATCATAAAGATTGGGTTGTAGCGGTCAAGGTTCTTTTGAAGTGCGTCGGTTACGTCATTTGTAGCCTTTTCCCAAATACGAAGTATTTCTTCATAACGCTCCTCGTTTGAACGAAGACCCATCATATATTCTTCACGGATTTCTTCAACTTCCTGCTCTGCCTTTTCAATGATTTCTTTCTTTGCAGGAGGAATAACGGCGTCGCAAACGGCAACGGTGATAGCACCCTTTGTTGAATACTTGTAGCCCTGTGCCTTGATTGCGTCAAGCATTACGCTTGTTCTTGATGTGCCGTGCATTTTTATACATTTATCAATGATTTTCTTAAGTCCTGATTTACCTACAAGGAAATCAACTTCAAACTTAAATCTGTTTTCCGGAATTGTTCTGTCAACAAAGCCGAGATCCTGAGGAATCGGATTGTTGAAGATGATTTTTCCGATTGTTGTGTCAACAAGTGCCGACTCAATTTTGCCGTCGATTTCAGCCTCACGGCGAACCTTAATCTTTGAATGAAGCTCAATTACGCCTGTTTGGTAAGCCATCATAACTTCATCAATATTGCGGAACACCTTGCCCTCGCCACGCTCGCCGTCTTTGTCAAGGGTGAGGTAGTAAGAGCCGAGAATCATATCCTGTGTCGGTACTGTTACAGGCTGACCGTCAGAGGGCTTCAAAAGGTTGTTGGCAGCAAGCATAAGGAATCTTGCTTCAGCCTGAGCCTCGGCGGAAAGCGGAACGTGAACAGCCATCTGGTCGCCGTCAAAGTCAGCGTTGTATGCTGTACAAGCAAGCGGATGAAGCTTAAGAGCACGACCTTCAACAAGCACCGGCTCAAACGCCTGAATACCCAAACGGTGAAGCGTAGGTGCACGGTTGAGAAGCACGGGGTGACCCTTGATTACAACTTCAAGTGCGTCCCAAACATCGTCCTTGGCACGTTCAACAGCCTTTCGTGCGGATTTAATGTTTTGCTCTGCCTTTGTTTCAACAAGGCGTTTCATAACAAAGGGCTTGAAAAGCTCAAGTGCCATTTCCTTAGGCAAGCCGCATTGGTACATTTTCAGCTCAGGACCTACAACGATAACCGAACGTCCCGAATAGTCAACACGCTTACCGAGGAGGTTTTGACGGAAACGTCCCTGCTTACCCTTGAGCATATCGGAAAGAGATTTGAGTGCACGGTTGTTAGGACCTGTTACAGGTCTGCCGCGTCTGCCGTTGTCGATAAGTGCGTCAACAGCCTCCTGCAACATTCTCTTTTCGTTGCGGATAATAATTTCGGGAGCGTTAAGCTCAAGAAGCTTTTTAAGTCTGTTGTTTCTGTTGATAACTCTGCGATAAAGGTCGTTGAGGTCGGAGGTTGCAAAACGTCCGCCGTCAAGCTGAACCATAGGACGAATGTCCGGCGGAATAACCGGAACAACGTCAAGAATCATCCATTCGGGACGGTTGCCCGAAATTCTGAAGCTTTCTGCAACGTCAAGTCTTTTGAGAAGTCTTACTCTCTTTTGTCCCGTTGCACCTGCGTCAAGCTCCTCCTTGAGTTGTGCACAAAGTGCCTCAAGGTCGATTTCTTCAAGCAGCTTTTTGATGGACTCAGCACCCATTCCCGCCTGAAAATCGTTCTCATACTTTTCACGCATATCATTGTACTCTGCTTCGCTGAGACACTGATATTTTGAAAGGTCACGGCAATCGCCGGGGTCTGTTACTATATATTGTGAGAAATAAAGCACATTTTCAAGTACCTTGGGTGAGATGTCAAGCATAAGAGCGATTCTTGACGGAATACCCTTGAAGTACCAGATGTGAGATACAGGGGCAGCAAGCTCGATGTGTCCCATACGCTCACGTCTTACCTTTGCTCTTGTAACCTCTACGCCGCAGCGGTCACAGATTTTGCCCTTAAAACGGATTCTTTTGTACTTTCCGCAATGACATTCCCAGTCCTTGGTGGGTCCGAAAATACGCTCGCAGAAAAGTCCGTCACGTTCGGGCTTTAATGTGCGGTAGTTTATGGTTTCAGGCTTTTTAACTTCGCCGTATGACCACGCTCTGATTTGCTCAGGGGAAGCAAGTCCGATTTTAATTGAATCAAAAACATTGTTATCTATCATTGTGCTGCCTCCTTACATTTCGTCGCTGCCGAAATCGCCGTCAAAGTCAAACATATCATCGTCTGCCTCTGTGTCAGCCAACGAATCGTCAAACATATTGCCTTCTTCGCCGCCCTCGTCAAGGGTGTAGCCTTCCATTGAGGTCATTACGCTTTCTTCTTCAAACTCAGACGGTGCTGTTGCCTCTGCAAGATCCTCGTCCTCATCAAATCTCTGTTTGATGTCGATTTCCTCGCCGTCTGCATCAAGCACACGAACATCAAGCGACAATGACTGAAGCTCTTTGATAAGAACTCTGAACGATTCGGGGATTCCCGGAGCGGGAATATTCTGTCCCTTTACGATTGCCTCGTATGTCTTTACACGTCCTACAACGTCGTCCGACTTAACTGTCAAAATTTCCTGAAGTGTATATGCCGCACCGTAAGCTTCAAGTGCCCAAACTTCCATTTCACCGAAACGCTGTCCGCCGAACTGAGCTTTACCGCCCAAAGGCTGCTGAGTAACAAGTGAATATGGGCCGGTGCTTCTTGCGTGGATTTTTTCATCAACAAGGTGATGCAGCTTGAGATAATACATATAACCTACGGTTACGGGGTTGTCAAAGCGTTCGCCCGTTCTGCCGTCGATAAGCCATGTCTTACCGTCTTCGCTGTATCCTGCGTCCTTGAGTGCCGCAAAAATGTCTTGCTCATGAGCACCGTCAAATACAGGTGTCATAATCTTCCAGCCAAGTGCCTTTGCAGCATAACCGAGGTGAACCTCAAGCACCTGACCGATATTCATACGTGACGGTACGCCCAACGGGTTGAGTACGATGTCAAGCGGAGTACCGTCCGGCAAGAACGGCATATCTTCAACAGGGAGTATTCTTGAAACGACACCCTTGTTTCCGTGACGACCTGCCATCTTGTCGCCTACGCTTATCTTACGCTTAAGTGCAAGATAAACTCTTACAACCTTGTTTACACCCGGCTGAAGCTCGTTGCGGCTGTCTGCACGTGTAAATACCTTTACGTCAACAACCGTACCGCATTCACCGTGAGGCACACGCAGAGAAGTATCTCTTACCTCTCTTGCCTTTTCACCGAAGATTGCTCTCAAAAGTCTTTCTTCCGCAGTAAGCTCTGTTTCGCCCTTAGGTGTAACCTTGCCAACAAGAATGTCGCCCGCCTTAACGTCGGAACCGATTTGAATAATACCGTCCTCATCAAGGTATTTGAGCATATCCTCGCCAACGTTCGGAATATCTCTTGTGATTTCTTCAAGGCCGAGCTTTGTATCTCTTGCCTCTGTATCAAATTCTTCAATGTGGATTGAAGTATATACGTCATCTCGTACTATCTTTTCGTTGATAAGTACAGCATCCTCGTAGTTATAACCTTCCCAAGTCATAAATCCGATGAGTGCGTTTTTACCGAGAGCGATTTCACCGTTTTCGGTTGCAGGGCCGTCTGCAAGAACCTCGCCCTTCTTAACACGCTGTCCTCTTGATACAATCGGGTGCTGGTTAAAGCAAGTGCCTTGGTTGGAACGCAAGAACTTGATTACCTCGTAATCCTGAACCTTGCCCGAATCATACTGAACACGAATGTTGCGTGCATCAACGCTCATAACAACACCGTCGTCCTCTGCGATGATACAAACGCCGGAGTCGGTACCTGCCTTGTATTCCATACCTGTGCCGACAATCGGAGCCTGTGCGGTAAGAAGCGGAACAGCCTGACGCTGCATGTTAGCACCCATAAGTGCACGGTTTGCGTCGTCGTTTTCAAGGAACGGAATCATAGCGGTAGCAACGGAAACAACCATCTTAGGTGATACGTCCATATAATCGAATCTGTCGGCAGGAAGCTCAACAAATTCGTCACGATAACGTCCTACTACTCTTGAATGTACAAATCTGCCGTTTTCGTCAAGCGGCTCGTTAGCCTGAGCAACATAGAAGTTGTCTTCCATATCGGCAGTCATATAGGTTACTTCGTCTGTAACAATACCTGTTTCCTTATCAATTCTACGGTAAGGAGCTTCAACAAAGCCGTATTTGTTGATTTTAGCAAAAGAAGCAAGATATGAGATAAGTCCGATGTTCGGACCTTCCGGAGTTTCGATAGGACACATACGTCCGTAGTGGGTGTAGTGTACGTCACGAACCTCAAATCCCGCACGGTCACGAGAAAGACCGCCCGGACCGAGAGCCGACAGACGACGCTTGTGAGTAAGCTCTGCAAGCGGGTTTGTCTGATCCATAAACTGTGACAACGGCGAAGAACCGAAAAATTCCTTGATTGCCGCAGTTACGGGACGAATGTTTATAAGTGAGTTCGGTGAGAGCGAATCCATATCCTGAGATTGGGTTGTCATTCTCTCTTTTACAACTCTTTCAAGTCTTGAAAAACCGATTCTGAATTGATTTTGGAGCAATTCGCCTACGCAGCGGATTCTTCTGTTGCCCAGGTTATCAATGTCATCGGTGTTGCCTACGCCGTGAGCAATACAGTTGAGGTAGTTGATTGTTGCAAAAATATCTTCAACGGTGATGTGATTGGGAACAAGCTCATGTTCACGCTCAGTGAGCATTTCTTTAAGCTCGCTTTCATCCTTTGCGGAATCAAGAATCTCACAAAGAACATCAAAGCAAACATTCTCTTTTATTCCACATTCTGCCTCAGCGTCAAAGTCAACATATTTCGAGATGTCAACCATACCGTTTGAAATTACCTTAACAACCGTGTCGTCGCTTGCTTTTACATAAGCAACGTTAACGCCTGCGTTTTCAATTTCAAGAGCCTTTTCCTTTGTGATTTTTTCATCTCTGAGAGCCATAACCTCGCCCGTGCGTGGATTGGCAACGGGCTCTGCAAGCGTTTGACCTGCAAGGCGGTTTGCTATACCGAGCTTTTTGTTGTATTTATATCTGCCTACCCTTGACATATCGTAACGATTTTGGTCAAAGAAAAGGTTGTTGATATGTGTCTGAGCACTGTCAACCGTCGGAGGCTCTGACGGACGAAGCTTTTTGTAAACCTCGATAAGGCCTTCTTCAATGCTGGTTGCGGAATCCTTTTCGATGGTAGCCTTCATACGCTCATCGTCACCGAAATAATCGAGGATTTCAGCGTTTGTGCCGAGTCCCAACGCTCTGATAAATGCAGTTACGGGTAGCTTTCTGTTTTTGTCGATACGAACATAGAAAACGTCATTAACATCTGTTTCATATTCAAGCCACGCACCACGGTTTGGGATTACTGTGGTTGAGTAAAGCTCCTTACCTGTTTTGTCGTGGTCCATTTTGTAGTAAACACCGGGACTTCGTACAAGCTGAGATACGATAACACGCTCAGCACCGTTGATAACAAAGGTGCCGCTCGGAGTCATAAGAGGGAAATCGCCCATAAAGACATTGCTTTCCTTGATTTCACCTGTTGATTTGTTGAGCAAACGTGCTGTTACTCTGAGTGCTGCCGAATACGTTGCGTCACGCACCTTACATTCAATAACACTGTAATTCGGATGATCAACATCAAGTTCGTAGTCAATAAAGTCAAGCACCAGATTATCCTGATAATCCGTTATGCCCGAAACATCCTTGAACACTTCCTTAAGTCCCTCTTCAAGGAACCATCTGTAAGACTCCTTTTGAATCTCGATAAGATTCGGCATATCAATAACTTCTTCGATTTTGCCGAAGCTCATTCGTTCGGTGTTGCCAAGCTTTACGGGTTTGACATTTACCATAGGCGTATCACTCCTTAAATATTTTGAACAAACAGGATTTTTACCGTCTGAAAACACTATAAAAAAACATCTTGACACAAAGCATATTTTGTGATAATATCCCTTTGTTGAATGATATTTTTTTAAAATTTTCGCATACCGTCGGTATATATCCCCATTATGGTACATTTTACTATTTTATATCCCCGTAGGGTAATTGTCAAGTACTTTTTAATGGAAATTTACAGAATTTTAACATTTTTTAATATTTTGAGGTTTTATTTTCTTTCAAAGAATAATTTTCTTTGAAAGTTTATTTTTTTATTCAAAAAGAACCACCCGACTGCGTGTATAGATTTGCAAAACAAATATCCGTTTGAATGTCATTGGTATCAATACTATCAAACGGATATTTTTGTCGCTGTAAACAGCGTTTTATCTTAAATTGTCACGCAAGCGTCAATGCTTTTTATTCCGAGCATTTCAAAGCCTCTACCATATCAATTTTCTTATTCTTTGCGGCAACCATAAGTCCCACAAGCATTGACACCGCAAATGTCAGAAGAATACTGACAATATAGGTTATCGGGCCCAAGGTTATTGCCATTTCGTATTCGCTTGCAAGTGCCGTAATCAATATGTACAGCACAGCCGCACCTCCGGGCAAGCCTAAGATTATACCCAAAACCGTAATCCACAAATTTTGGCTGATAAGCAATCGTCCGATTGTTTTATCTCTGAAGCCCAGTACCTTGAGCGTTGCAAGCTCTCTGCGGCGTTCCACATAGCTCATAATTCCGAGGTTGTACAACACAACTATGCCCAAAACTATTGCCACGCCAATCAAAATCGCAACCATCAAATTCATAAGCTCCATAAAGGTGTCATAGCTATCCATAACGGCATCCTTATCCTGCTTACCTGATATAAGCGGTGAATCGCTGATTTCGTCGGATTTGAAATCCGTGTAAATTGTGCTTATTTTATAATCATAGCCTATTTTTTCGGCATAAGCCTGCGTTAAAACAATGCTTTTATCCACAACCGAGCGATAATAGCCTGCCACCCTTGCTTTATAGGTTGCTTCGCTGCCATAGGGAGAAAACTCCACGGTATCGCCTATTTTGGCTGTATCCTTTAATCTCAGGCAAAGATAAACTCCGTCGTCACCAAGCTCAAGCGTCCTGCTGTCCTCTGTCAAAAATCCAATCTTATCATTATCAACGCTGTAAACGTCAAGACTCAGCGTGTCGCCGTTATAGCTTACACCCGATGAAGCCTGCCAATCGCCGTCAAGCTCATTGCAAAGCGAAAGTGCCTCGTCGTTTTTGCTTGTTTCGGAAAGCGTAACCTTGGTTGTGTAGTTGCTTACATCTTCGCCTATGATTTTGAGAAATTCGGTCATTGTGTCTTTCATACCCAAGCCGCCGACAATAAGCAGCATACAGCCGAACACTCCCACTAAGGTCATTGCCGAACGGGTTTTGTGTCGCAGAATATCTCTGAAATTCCATTTTGTTGAAAACGAGAGCTTATTCCACGCTTTGAGGTTTTCGATTTTGCTTTTTCTCATAGCTTTAGGAGCATACGGGCGAAGTGCGTCTGCCGCAGTTCCGACAAGCATTTTTTTGACGGAAAGAAAACTGATAAATGTCAAAAGTACAACCGTCAATATTATAACGGGAACGCAAAATGCAGGCATTGTCAAGCTCCACTTCGGCAAGTCAAAATATGTTGACAACATTCCCGAATACACCATAATCGCCGCCACGGCATATCCCACGGCAATTCCGACCGCACAGCCGAGAATTCCGATAAACAAGCCGTATGAGGTGTAGTGGCGAAGTATCCTGCTGTCCTTAAAGCCGAGAGCCTTGAGCGTTCCGATTTGTACCTTTTCGTTTGCCGCAATACGGTGCATTGTTGTTATCATTGTCAAAACCGCAATAAGCAAAAACAGAACCGGCAAAACCGTTGACATGGTTTGTCCTTCTTCTACCTCGCTTTTTGCTCCTGCATACGCATTGTGTATCTCTTTGTCGGTTATCTGCAAGGTTTTGCCGAGGGTAGCCTTTACGGTTTCCTCAAGCTCCGATTTGTCTAAGTCTGAAATCAAGTTGATTTGCGGATAAAATGCAAAGCCAAGGCTTTTTTCGAGCTTTTTGGGAGAGATATATGCAAAGCCGTGAGTTTTAAAGTCCGGCATAAGCTGGCTTGAATCCGCAACGCAAATCATATTTTCACTGCTTTTAACAAGTCCAGCAACCTCGCCGTCAACTTGGATTCCCTGATACACAAAGCTCAGGGTGTCACCGATTTCTATGTCGTTTTCTTCGGCAAAACGATCGGAAAGCCATACTCCGTCGGAGCTTTCGTCATATTCATCACCGCTCGTAACAACCATAGTTGACACTTCGTAGTTTTCAGAAACATTAAGCGTCAGGGTCTTTTCGGCGTCCTTGATTCCAACATTAACCGAAAGATAACGTGTTGCCGCATCAACACCGTCTATGTCTTGTATCTTTTTTACATCGTCAACGGTAAAACCGCTGTCCGAATAAATACGAAAATCAGCGTAATTTGTCTGTTCAAAAAACTCCGACGTGCTGTCATCAATGCTTTTCCACTCAATGTTAAAGCCGAGAAAAACGCCAATGCCCAAGCATATCATTATTATCATCGAGATAAACTGCGATTTGTACTGCCACGCAGTTCTGAACAGCTTTCTTGTCAGCATATTACCACTCCACTTCCTCTGCACTTAACGGAGTCGCCTGTTCAACAAGCGATTTGATTTTTCCGTTTTTAACCTTAATAACCACGTCTGCCATTTTTGCAATATTCTGATTGTGCGTTACGATTACGATGGTTTTGCCGTAATTTCTTGCCATTGAAAGCAAGAGCTTCAGCACCATCACACCTGTTTCGGAATCAAGTGCCCCCGTAGGCTCGTCACAAAGCAAGATTTTGGGATTCTTTGCAAGAGCTCTTGCAATGGAAACTCTCTGCTGTTCGCCGCCCGAAAGCTCAGACGGAAAGTTGTGCATATGGTCGGCAAGTCCAACCTCCGAAAGCATCTTCTTAGGGTCAAGATGATTTTTTGAAATATCTTTTACAAGTGCCACATTTTCATAAACAGTCAAGGTAGGTACAAGATTGTAAAACTGAAAAACAAATCCCACGGTTGAAGCACGGTAATCGGCAAGCTCATTGTTTGACAAAGAAGAAATATCTTTGCCGTTTACGGTGATTGTTCCGCTTGTCGGGCTGTCAAGTCCGCCCAGCATATTTAAGAGTGTGGATTTGCCTGCACCCGATGGACCCAAGATAACCACAAACTTGCCCTCGTCTAAGGAAAAATTAACCCCGTCAAGTGCTTTTGTCAGATGTTCGCCGGCTTTGTAAACTCGTGTCACATCCTTAAATTCTGCAATTTTCATTTCATTACCTCCATAATTTCATTTGTTCATATGCTTATATGTTCATATGATTATATTAATATACCACGCTTTATTTAAAAAGTCAATGATATTTCAGCAATTTTTTGCCCCTTGAAAAAGCACTTCAAGGAATCTAAACGGTTATATTTAATCAAAAGCTGTTCTCACCGCAAAATCCGCAAAGAAAACTGTGGATAATTTCGGTTTGCCGATTGCATATTGCTGTCGCTTTATCGGTTAGCTTATGCTAACTCTTACTTCTGATTATAGCCGCGTCTTCGAGTTAGACACGGCTAACTAAGAAAACATTATAGCATATCGCTCGCTTCGTGTCAACACACAAATCAAAAATTTGCCATTTTGATTTAAAACGCTTTATATTGCAAGCCACAGCCCGTATTCCCTGTTTTTCATTTACAAAGCCTAAGTTTTATGATATAATTTATGATATAATTTTTAATAAATATGTTTTAACGGAGCAGCTATGGGACTGTATAAAATTGCAGACTTAAATGTAAAAATTAATCCCGAATATCAAACAACGCTGAATAGGCTCAAGCCGTATTTGTCAGATGAAAAAACAGCCGACCTTGAGCTTGTTGTGACAAAGGCGGAAATTCAATGCTTTGCAAACACCTCGCCTGTTGCCTGCAATTTGGAGGAAGCCGAGGGTATTGTGATTTTTAATTTGCTTTGCAAAAAAATCCTTGAAGATTTCGACGGCTTTTTCTTTCATTCGTCAAGCCTTGTGATGGATAATGAAGCATATATATTCACCGCCGCAAGCGGAACAGGCAAATCCACCCACACCTCGCTTTGGCGAAAGCGTTACGGAAGCAGGGTTGAAATGATTAACGACGACAAGCCGATTATCCGCAAGCACGACGGCAGGTTTTACATCTACGGAACACCGTGGATGGGCAAATCGGAAATCGGAAACAACATCAAGGCTCCGATAAAAGCGGTTTTTGTCCTTGAAAGGGACAGCCGTAATTCCGTTGAACGTGTTCCGGTCGCAGATGTATTTGCAGAGCTTTTAAAAGCAACTCTTGTTTTTTCCGAGAAAAATAATATGGCAAAGCTCCTTTCGCTGTTCGATGAATTTTTTTCGTCAACACAGCTTTACAGATTAAAATGCAACACCGACATTTCGGCGGCAGAAGCCGCATATAATGCGGTGAACTCAGCAAAGGAATGATTATATGAATTTATCAGAGGTTATTTCCGTTAAAAATATGCGTGAAAGCGACGCCCACACAATAGCCGAGCATACAACCTCGGCTGAGCTTATGCACAGAGCTGCTCACGGGATTTTTGACGCCGTGCAATTCAAGGGCAGGGTTGCAATAGTTTGCGGCAAGGGCAACAACGGCGGCGACGGCTATGCACTTGCGTGCATCTTACTTGAGCATGGCATCACGCCCACAATTTTCAGAGTTTCCGACAAATTTTCCTCAGACGGGCTTTATTACTACAAAACGGCAATGTCGCTCGGTGCAGAGGAAGCCACGCTTTTTGCACCTGCCGCTCTCAACGGCTTTGACATTGTGGTGGACTGTCTGCTGGGTACAGGATTTTCGGGAGCTGTAACGGGAGAAATGAAAGAAGCTATTGAGCTTATCAACCTTTCAAACGCCTTTGTTGTGAGTGCTGACATAAACAGCGGTATCAACGGCGACACAGGAGTCGCTGACATTGCCGTCAACTCGGATTTGACCGTTTCAATCGGTGCTTACAAAACCGGAATGTTTTTAAACGACGCACCTTATTATATCGACAAGCTGACAAATGCCGATATAGGCATACACATCCTCAGGGAAGAATACAAGCTGATTGACTTTGAGCATCTCAGCCTTTTTGAAGGGTACGGCTCTTGTGTTATGACAACAGAGGAGTTTTTTGAAAAAACAGGTTATTCGCCAAGCTCCTGCAGCATTGCCGAATGTATTGCAGAGCTGAGCCGAAACGAACGCAAAACCTATGTTGTGAAAACCGCTCATTCGGCGGTTATCGCAGACCTGAAGTATGTGTATTTTTGTGCCGACTACATAAGCTGAGAGTAACGTCGCAATCAGTTTAACGTGAATAACAGCTTTCGCAGATTTCCCTATTAAAAATAACAAAGGAAGATAAATATGCGTAATTTTTTGCAGCGATTTTCAATTTTTATGCAGGGCAGATACGGCACCGACAAGCTAAATAACTTTTTGGTTGTGGTGTTTTTTCTGATATGGTTTTCAAATCTGTTTGTGTTTAACAGAATCGCCTCATTGATTTTGTTTTTGATTCAAAGCGGAATCCTCGCACTTGTAATTTTCCGCTCTCTTTCACGCAACATCGCAATGCGAAGCCTTGAAAACCGCAGATTTTCCGCCATTTACGACCCGATACAGGCACAGGTTAAGCTGACTTGGAAAAAAATTCGTGACCGCAAGGACTTTCGATACTTGAAATGTCCCGTTTGCAAGGCTCAGCTTAGGGTGAAAAACAAAAAAGGCACGCACATTGTACGTTGCCCACGTTGCGGCAGTGAATTTGAAAAGAAAATCTGACCAAAATCGGCGGCAATACAATTTTTGTCCCCTTGCCGCTTGACTTTTAGAGTTATTGCCGTTATACTTTAGATATATTTTTGAAATATCGGAAAGGACTGACATATTATGGCAGACATAAATAACATCGAAGAATTTGAAAACGAGGACGCCTTGATTACTCTTGTTGACGACGAGGGAAACGAGGTTGAGTTTGAATTTCTTGACGTTGTTGAGTACGAGGGCGAGGAATACATCGTTCTTATCGAAAACGACGAGGATGCCGACGAGGTTGTAATTCTCAAAATCAACCCCATTGATGACGACACCGAGGAATACACAAGCATTGAGGACGAAGACTTGCTCCAAAAGCTGTTTGAGATTTTCAAACAAAAATATGAGGGCGAAATCAACTTTCAGTAATCAATAAAAACGCAAAGCAAAGACATCTCCGATGCTGAGTCGTGAGATGTCTTTTTCAGTTTATTCATCAGCCAAAGCCTTTTCGGGTTTTGGCTTTCTTTTTATTCCGTTCGGAATCAAGCTTCCGACAAACGAAGCAAGAAGTATCCACGGAATTATCCTTACATCAAAGCAAAGCAACAGCAAAAGCGTAACCGTAAGAGGCTTTTTCATTGTTGTGCCAAGCAATCCGGACGTAACAACAGCGGCACAAAACGCAACGTCAAGTCCCGAAAGCAACGCCGTTCCGTAGCCTATGGCAACTCCGCAGAATATCACGGGAAAGAAGTGTCCGCCCTTCCAGCCCGATTTAATGCAAACATTTGTAACAACAAGCTTTATAACACCGGAAATTATGAGTATCCACGGGGCAAATTCGCCCAAGCCCTCGCTGACCTCGGTGATACTGTCCTCGCCAGAAAACATAACAAGCGGCAAATATGTACCGATAACACCGAGTATCAAGCCGCCGAGCGTTGTACTGACAATAATACCGCATTTGCCCTTGATAAAGCCGAATATTTTATCCGATAATTTTGATGAAGCCGTAAAAATCAATCCGAGCAACGCTCCGAACAAGGCAAGCGGTATTCCCCACAGCCTTTCCATGTTGGTGATTTCATATCCGCCTATTCTCGGAAGTCCCATTGCACCACCGAAAACCGTATTCAGCAAAAATAAAGTGCCAACAGCAAACAAAACGGCGATTATGTTTGACACAAGCTTTGTTGTGCGAATGTCGCTTGACTTTTCCTCACTGCCCAAGCGTTCCTCGTTTGCGGCGGCAAGTCCAAACAACGGTGCATAAAACACCGCACACAGCGTTGCACTTATACCTGTTTGCATAAGGTCGGGAATCCTGCTTTGAGCGTCCTTCATATGGCTTCCCGCCCAATAGCAAAGCCCGACAATTACTCCCGTAAGTCCGGCCTCAGGTCCTATGCTTCCGCCGAAAATCAGCGGTAGCAACGCCGAAACGCAAAGAAGCAAAACCTTATTATATGGATAATACTTATCCTTTTTTACCTTGAGCATAACTTCGTCAAGCTCGTCGGGTATTGCCTTGGTTACAAGCTGATAGATTCCAAGCAACACACCGCCTACCGTACAAACAACGATCGGATAATATGCAAAGTCAAGATATGACGGGATAACCTCCCAAATCAACTCCACGCCGTACGACATCAGCTTTAAAAATGTCCAAACAATAACCGAAATTACCGCTCCGCTGAATCCGCAAAACAAATAATAGATTAAGTTGCCCGCAAGCGTCTGCTTTTTCATTGTTTCACTCCTACACCTTATTACACCGAGCTTATTCAGTCAGAAAGCCGTAAAAATCCTCAAAGCTACCGTGTTTAAACTGAGAAACATCCCTGTTTTTTCTGTTAATCACGCAATCCGTAACCAAATATGTGTCAAAGCCAAGCTCTGCGGCACACATATCCTCATCAACATCATTGCCAATCATAATACTTTCATCGGGCAAAATATTGCACTCATTGCAAATGTTCTCGAAATATTTTAAATTAGGCTTGCAAAAGCCTGAATTTTCATACACGGTAATATACTCAAAATCGTCGGGAGAAACCCCTGCCCATTCAAGCCTGCGTTTTGTTGCAATAAACGGGAAAATCGGATTTGTTGCGGCAATAAGCCTGCCGCCGTGCTGTTTTATGTAATCAACCGATTTTTTGGCATACGGCGTAATCCAAGTTCCGGCTTGTGCGGCTTCAAATTCGTTATTATAGTAATCCTCAAACACCTGTGAGTATTCAAGCAAGTTCTTTTTGCAGACCTGTGATGCGGCACTCCAAAAGGCGTCGTAGTTCTTTTGACTGCCGTCGTTTTCCGACATTGCCTTTAAGCCGCACAAAACACCCTTTACAAGCACATCGGGAGCTACTCCGATTACAGGAGAAGCCTTTTTGCCGAGAGATTTAAAATACAAATCGGAAAATTTTTCTATATCCATCGGAAGCAAGGTTCCGTCTACGTCAAAAAGATAATTTTTATACATTTTTCACCACTGCTTTTAGTCTTAATTCATTTTATATTATATATTATTGTCATAATAATTGCAAGTAAGAGCTTTTTGCGATATAATGGTTGCATCAACTCCACGGAGGTAAAATATGAAAATTGTTTTAACAGATTCACAAACTGTTTTTGACAAAAAAATCACCGCAGAGCCGCTCAAAAAATTCGGTGAGGTAACAGATTACGGACTGCTGAAATACGAAGAAATCGCACAAGCCGTTGCCGATGCGGATATGATAGTCTGCAACAAAACTCCGCTCAACAAGGACACCCTCAGGCTTGCAAAAAAGCTCAAGTACATCGGGCTTTTTGCAACGGGCTACAATAACATCGACTTGGAATTTTGCTCAAAGCACGGCATCACCGTGTGCAACGCAGGCTCTTACTCAACAAACGCCGTTGCCCAGCACACCTTTGCACTAATTTTGGAGCATTTTAACAACACCTCTCGCTACAACAAATATGTGCAGGACGGCTTGTGGAAACGCAGCAAAACATTCTCGCCGTTTGTCTATCCGCTCAGTGAGCTTGCAGGCAAAACCATCGGCATTGTGGGATTCGGAAGCATAGGCAGGGCTGTTGCAAAAATCGCAAACGCCTTTGAGATGAATGTTATCGCATACAACCGCTCCGAAAAATCCGCAGAAAACGTTGAGTTTGTCAACTTTGAAACGCTTGTTGCAAGCAGCGACATTATAACCGTGCATTGTCCGCTCAACAAGGACTCGGAAAATATGTTTAACAAAGACACATTTTCGCAAATGAAGCAGGGAGCGTTGTTTGTAAACACGGCAAGAGGCGGAGTTATGTCGGAGCAAGCTTTGTATGACGCATTGCAAAGCAATCATTTGGGCGGTGCGTGCATCGACACCCTTGCGGTTGAGCCTATGGAGGAGAGCTGTATTCTTACTGAAGCCAAAAACTGCATCATCACTCCGCACATCGCTTGGGCACCAATTGAAACACGCCAAAGACTTATGGGCATCGTAACATCAAACATTCAACACTTTCTTGACGGCACCCCGACAAACGTTGTAAATCCATAATAAAAACGGACAGCGAAAACTGTCCGTTTTAATTTTACATTAGCGAGCAAACCAAGTCCGTGTATTCCGACGGGTTTTCAATCGGCAAGCCTGCAATCAAAAGTGCCTGACAATAAAGCACCTCGGCATATTTCTTTGCCTTTTCAATGTCGGTTTGTATATATTCCTCCATAGCCTTAACTGCGGAGTGGCTCATATTAAGCTCCAAAACTCGCTGAGCCTTCATTCCCGAATCAGGCTGAACGGCATTGAAATATTTTTCCATTTCAAACGAAATTCCGCCCTTTGCAGTCAAGCAAACAGGGTGAGAAACAAGCTTTTTGGAGGCAACAGCCTCGCTTATCTTATCACCGAGGGTTTCCTTTACGAATGTCAGCAACGCAGAGCTGTCTTTTTCGTCCTCCTTGGTTTCGCTGTCCTCAATTCCGAGGTCATCATTTGCGGCAGAACAGAATCTCTTGTCCTTGTACTGCATAAGGGTTTGGAAAGTAAACTCGTCGGTTTCCTCTGTGCAATACAGTATCTCATAGCCCTTTGAACGAAGCAGCTCGGTCTGAGGAAGTGCGTCAATAGCGTCTGTGCTTTCACCCGTTGCAAAATAGATGAACTTTTGCTCCTCCCTCATTCTGTCAACATATTCCGAAAGCGTTACAAGCTTCTTTTCGGTTGACGAATAGAACATCAGCAAATCCTGAAGCTCCTCTTTGTGCATACCGTAGTCCGAAACAACGCCGTATTTGAGCTGTCTGCCGAAAGCGGCAAAGAATTTTTCGTAGCTTTCACGCTCATTTTCAAGCATTGACATAAGCTCGTTTTTGATTTTCTTTTCAATGTTTTGTGCAATCGTCAAAAGTCGACGGTCGTGCTGAAGCATCTCACGAGAGATGTTAAGCGAAAGGTCTGCCGTGTCAACAATTCCCTTTACAAAGCGGAAATGCTCAGGCACAAGCTCCTCGCAGTTGTCTGTGATAAGAACACCGCTTGAGTAAAGCTGAAGTCCCTTTTTGTATTCCTTGGTGTAATAGTCATACGGAGTTGACGACGGAACAAACAGCAAAGCCTTATATGTAACCACACCCTCAACCGAAGTTACGATTGTGCGAAGCGGTTTGTCCATAGTCATAAACTTTTCGCTGTAAAACTTGTCGTACTCCTCTTGAGCAACGTCTTTTTTACGTCTTTGCCAAATCGGAACCATACTGTTAAGAGTTTCGGTTTCGGTGTAATCCTCATATTCGGGCTTGTCGCTATCCTTAGTTTCTTCGGTCACTCTGCTGTGGGTCATATCCATTTCAATCGGATAGCGAATGTAGTCGGAATACTTCTTGACAAGCTCCTGAATTTTGTACTGCTCAAGATATTGGTCATAGTTTTCCTCATCGGTGTTGTCTTTCATTTCAAGTATGATTTCCGTACCGATAGAGTCTTTTTCAACTTCTTTTATTGTGTAACCGTCCGCACCGCTTGATTGCCAGCAGTAAGCAATGTCGGAGCCGTATTTTTTGGTGATAACGGTGATTTTCTTTGCAACCATAAATGCAGAGTAAAAGCCCACACCAAACTGACCTATGATGTCAACGTCATCGCTTTTCTCGGTCATATCCTGCTTGAATTTATACGATCCCGAAGAAGCGATGGTGCCAAGGTTGTTTTCGAGGTCATCCTTATCCATTCCGATACCGTTATCGGTAATTGTAAGCGTGCGTGCTTCTTTGTCGGGCTTGAGAGTGATTTTAAAATCACTGCGTGTCATACCGAGCTTGTCATCGGTCAAAGCAATAAAGCAGAGCTTGTCAACGGCATCGCTTGCATTTGAGATGATTTCGCGAAGAAAAATTTCTTTGTGTGTGTAGATAGAGTTAATCATCAAGTCAAGAAGACGTTTTGACTCGGATTTAAACTGTTTTTTTGCCATATTATTACTTCCCTTTTATGTTAATAATATTTCAGAACGCAAGGTAACAATGCGTTCCTAAAATTAAATTATACATCAAAACAAAGCTTTGTTCAATATACAATAAACAAAATTTGTACTTGACAACTCTGAAAAACAGTTGTATTATATTTTTGAAAAATACCACAGGGGTGCTGACGCAAGTCGGCTGAGATTGAATTAACGGATTCAGAACCCTTCAACCTGATACGGATAATGCCGTCGTAGGGAGCAATATTTTCTGATTGCAGGAAAATCCTTGCAACAGATTGGCACCATACGATTGTGTGGTGTTTTTTTATTGCAATAAAGCTCAACACCTGCTTGTTTTACAGTTTGGCGGCAAGGATGATGCTTTATGAAAGGGGATTTTTTATGAAAAACGTAAAACTGCTGCAAAAGCTCTGCGAAAGTGCGATTATGATTGCACTTGCCACCATTCTCAGCCTTGTAAAGGTCATTGATATGCCCTATGGAGGAAGCGTTACCTTTGCTTCAATGCTTCCGCTGATAATCATTGCCTATCGCTACGGCTTTTCGTGGGGAGCACTCACGGGATTTGTCTACGGACTTGTTCAAATGCTTTTCGGCTTGAACAACCTGTCATACGCCACAAGCCTTGTTGCCGCCGTCGCAATAATTCTTCTTGATTATCTTCTTGCATTTGCCTCAACCTCACTTGCAGGCATATTCAAAAATCTCAAAAGCCCGTCAGCCGCAATGAGCTACGGTGCGTTTGCCGCCTGCTTTGTGCGGTATATTTTTCACGTAATTTCGGGCTGTACCGTTTGGGCAGGAGTTTCGGTTCCGTCCTCCGACGGATTTGTGTATTCGCTTGCATACAACGCAACATATATGCTTCCCGAAACCATAATCACCGTGCTTGCCGCAGGCTACATAGCACTTGTAATTGATTTTTCAAAGCCAAAGCTTGCTCCTGCAAAAAAGGGCAACGTGCCGACTGTCTCGTATGTTTTGAACGGAGTGGCAGGTCTTGTGTTGCTTGCCGCAATAACCGCCGCTTCGGTTATTATCTTTCCTAATTTGCAGAACGCAGAAACAGGAAGCTTTGCAATTACAGGAATTGCAAATTCAAACCTTACCGCTCTGCTGATAATAGCCGTTGCCGCCGTTGTCGTGATTGCCGCTTTGATGCTCGCAAAAAAAGCCTTGCTTTCAAAACAAAAATAAGTTAAAAATATCAGGCGACAGCATTAGCTGTCGCCTGAAGCTTATGTTTGATTTACGGACAAAAATATTATTTCTCAAAAAATCTGCTGATCCAATCAACGCTGCCGATTACGGGAAGCCTTTTGAATGTACCCTTTGCAGCGTTCACAATTCCGAGAACAGCCATTACTGTAAAGAATGCATAACCGAGATTCAAAATAGTTGCCACTACTGTCGGAACTGAACTGAAAGTATACCACGGGAAAATTGCATTAACGATAGCGTTAATGATTACTTCTGTGATGATGTATGCAACCTCAAACGCCACAAGTGTCAAGCCCTGACCTGTGTGGAAGCGTGCAAACTTTGAATTTTTCGCACCGAACAAAGGAACAAGAACAAGAATACCGATGTAAGCAAGGATTCCCATTGCCTTGTTGTTTTGTACGTCAAAATTCGGATCCATCGGCTGAGCGTTCATTGTGGGCTGAGCCTGTTGCTGAGGTTGAGCCTGCTGTTGAGGCTGGGCAGCCTGTGCGTTCACCTGTGTGCCGCATGAAGGACAAAAAACAGCTTGGTCGGAAAGCTGTGTTCCGCAATTTCTGCAAAATGCCATAATTATTTACCCCTTTAAAAATTATTTGGTTTTAACCAAGTAAATTATAAATTTTTTTCATTTGGAAGTCAACGAAATTTTACATGTTTGTCTGTTTGTTCAAAAATCGCAAACTCAATACATACCATTATGTTAAGTTTTTAAGGCAAAAAACACACCGCATACTTAAATTGTATGCGGTGCTTTTTGATATTATTTAAAGTAATTTACGCCGCTTTCAAAGATTTTTTGATCCTTTTCAAACGGAACGTTTTTGTAAAGATTTTCGCCCTTTCTTTCACTGTGTCCCATTTTGCCCAACACTCTGCCGTCGGGAGAAGTGATACCTTCGATTGCACAAATCGAGCCGTTGAGGTTAAATGCAATATCCTCGCTCGGATTTCCGTTCAAATCAACATACTGAGTTGCAATTTGACCGTTTGCCGCAAGCTGCTTTACGGTTTCGATGTCAGCCATAAATCTGCCCTCTCCATGAGAAACGGGTACGGCAAACACATCGCCTGCATTAACACCGGCAAACCACGGAGATTTAACCGAAGTAACCCTTGTGTATGCCATATGAGAAATGTGGCGACCGATAGTATTAAAGGTCAGCGTCGGGTCAGACGGCTTTAGCTCACGGATTTCGCCGTAAGGTACAAGTCCGAGCTTGATGAGAGCTTGGAAGCCGTTGCAGATACCGAGCATAAGACCGTCACGATTTTTGAGAAGCTCATTTACCGCCTCGGCAACTCTCGGATTGCGGAATGTTGTTGCGATAAATTTACCCGAACCGTCAGGCTCGTCACCGCCCGAAAAACCACCCGGAAGCATAATCATCTGTGAGGACTTGATAATTTCCTCCATTTTATCAATGGTTTCTTCAATTCCCTTTGTGCTGAGGTTCTTTACTATGAGCATTTCAACCTCTGCACCTGCTTTTTCAAACGCACGGGCTGTATCAACCTCGCAGTTTGTACCGGGGAACACGGGGATAAACACCTTTGGTTTTGCGGTTTTGATTATCGGAGAGTGTTGATTTCTTTCTGTAAATAATCCTGCATCAACTGCCATTTTCGGACATTCTGCCTGCGTTGGGAACACCTTTTCAAGAGGAGCAGTCCACTTGTCAATAATGTCAGCAAGAGCAACAGAAGCTTTGCCCATCGAAACTTTTCCGTCATCTGTAATCACACCCAAATCATAGCTCAATACGTTGCTGTCAAGCTCTGCACCGTCTGCAAGCTCAATTACAAGCGAGCCTGAAAGCGGAGCAAATAGTTCTTTGTTTGTAAGCTCTTTTGCAAAGCTGAAGCCGTAGCCGTTTCCGAAGCAGGCTTTGCAAACGCTTGCGGCGGCACCGCCCTCTTTTACAACCGAAGCCGACAAAATCTGTTCGCGTTCGGCAAGAGCAAAAACAGCCTTGTACATTGCGATAAGCTTATCCCAATCGGGCATAAGTGTTTCTTTGTTTTCGGGAATCGGCACATAGATAACCTTTGAGCCGACATTTTTAAATTCTGCCGAAATTGTCTTGGAAGCCTTTGTCATTGCAACTGCAAAGCTGACAAGTGTGGGCGGAACATCAATATCTTCAAATGTACCCGACATACTGTCCTTGCCGCCGATTGACGGAAGTCCGAGCTTGAGCTGAGCCTCCATTGCACCCAAAAGTGCGGCGGCAGGCTTGCCCCAGCGTGAGGGAACATCCTTAAGTCTTTCAAAATATTCTTGGAAGGTGAGGCGTGCAGTCAGCGGATTTGCACCGATTGCAAGCAGCTTTGAAAGCGATTCAACAACAGCATAAGCCGAGCCGTGGAACGGGCTCCAGCGTGAAACTCCCGGAATATATCCGTAGCTCATTGCGGTTGCGTCATCGGTTTCGCCCTTTTCAAGCGGAATTTTCGCAGCCATTGCCTCTTGGGGAGTAAGCTGGTTTTTGCCGCCGAACGGCATAATTACCGTTGCCGCTCCGATTGACGCGTCAAAACGCTCTGCAAGACCGATTTGTGAGCAAACCTCAAGTCTTGACATATTCTCCTTAACTGCTTCGTCAAACGGCAGATTTTCAAGAGCCTGCGGGCATTTTTCACGGTAACAATCCTCTGCCTTGGGAGCTGTGATATACGCCTTTGCAACCTGAGTTACACCGTTTGTATTCAAAAATTCACGGCTGAGGTCAACGATTTTGTCGCCACGCCAATTCATTGTAAGTCTGGGGCTTTCGGTAACTACGGCAACAGCGGTAGCTTCGAGGTTTTCTTTTTGTGCCTCGGCAATGAACTTTTCAACATCGTTTTTGTCAAGCACAACAGCCATTCTCTCTTGGCTTTCGGATATTGCAAGCTCTGTACCGTCAAGTCCGTCATATTTCTTTGTTACCTTGTCCAAATCAACGGTAAGTCCGTCTGCAAGCTCGCCTATTGCAACACAAACGCCGCCTGCACCGAAGTCATTACATCTTTTGATGAGCTTTGCAACCTTCGGGTTTCTGAACAAACGCTGAATTTTGCGTTCTGTGGGCGGATTACCCTTTTGAACTTCAGCACCACAGGTTTCAATTGAGCTTTCGGTGTGAGCCTTTGATGAGCCTGTTGCACCGCCGCAACCGTCACGTCCTGTTCTGCCGCCCAAAAGCACGATAACATCATCGGGAAGCGGAACCTCACGAATTACGTTTTCCTTTGGCGAAGCACCGATTACAGCACCGATTTCCATTCTCTTAGCCACATAGCCCTTGTCATAAAGCTCTGTAACCTGACCCGTTGCAAGTCCGATTTGGTTTCCGTAAGAGCTGTAACCGTTAGCGGCACCCGTTGTGATTTTTCTTGACGGGAGCTTGCCGTGCATTGTGTCCTTAAACGCAACCGTCGGGTCACCTGAGCCTGTTACACGCATAGCCTGATAAACATATGCTCTGCCCGAAAGCGGGTCACGGATTGCACCGCCCAAGCAGGTTGCCGCACCACCGAACGGTTCGATTTCGGTTGGGTGGTTGTGAGTTTCGTTTTTGAATTGAACAAGCCACTTTTCGGTTTTTCCGTCAATGGTTACCGGCACTTCAATTGAACAAGCGTTGATTTCGTCGCTTTCGTCAAGGTCGGGGATAAGTCCCTTTTTCTTGAGCGATTTCATACCAATCAGAGCCATATCCATAAGCGATACGATTCTCTGTGTGTTTTCGCCGTAAACCTCGTTGCGTGTTTGATAATACTCACTGAGTGCGTCCTCAATAACCTTGCCGAGTGCGGATTTTTCTATTTCAATTTCGCTTAATCTTGTAAGGAATGTGGTGTGTCGGCAATGGTCCGACCAATATGTATCAATAACTCTGAGCTCTGTAACGCTTGGGTCACGATGCTCGGTGTCACGGAAATAATCACGGCAGAATTTGAGATCGTCCAAGGTCATTGCAAATCCCATAGTGCCGTAATAGTCAGCCATTTCATCATCGTTCCACTTTATAAAGCCGTCAACACGCTTTACGTTTTCGGGAATCGGAGTTTCCATATCAAGCGTTTTCGGCTTTTCAAGAGAGGCAAGACGGCTCTCAACGGGGTTGATAAGATATTCTTCAACCTTTTTAAGCTCATCAGTTGTAATCTCGCCCTTTAATGCTATTACACGGGCTGTAAGCACCTTGCATCTTTCTCCCTGAGTAAGCAACTGCACACACTGCTCGGCAGAATCGCCTCGCTGGTCGTACTGACCCGGAAGATATTCCATTGCAAAAATCTGCCAGCCATCTTCAACAGGCAAAGTTTCTTCATAAATAACATCTGCATTAGGCTCGGAAAGTACAATAGTCTTTGCCTTGTCATACTCGTCCTTTGACAATCCCTCAATGTCGTAACGAACGATGTAACGCAGGTCGGTAACAGACTTCATTCCCAAATTGTGGCGAATATCCCACAGGGTCTGCTTTGCAAGAACATTGAAGCCGTCACGTTTTTCAACAAAAATTCTGATTACTTCTGACATAAAATTCAGCCTCCCGAATAAATCATATTCATTAGTATCATAACACATAATTATCGACTTTTATTTCATTTACGGAAAATAATCCTTTTAATATGCTAAAGTCACATATAATTCGGCTCAACACAAAAAAGAAGCGGCAAAAGCCGCTTCTCGATAAAAATTTATTTGTTTTTGTTTTGAATGTACTCGTCAATCGCCGTAGCAGCGGTTTTGCCAGCACCCATTGCAAGAATAACGGTTGCGGCACCTGTTACTGCGTCACCGCCTGCAAACACGCCCTCGCGAGAGGTTGCACCGTTGTCGTCGGCAATAATTCCGCCCCACTTTTGAGTTTCAAGTCCCTTGGTTGTTGATTTGATGAGCGGATTGGGCGACGTGCCGATAGAAATGATTACCGAATCAACGTCAAGCACAAACTCGCTGCCCTCAACAGGAACAGGACGGCGTCTGCCGCTTGCATCAGGCTCGCCAAGCTCCATCTTTATGCACTTCACACCTGTTACAAACTCATCTTCGTTTCCGATGATTTCAACAGGGTTGTTGAGCAGCTTGAAGATAATGCCCTCTTCCTTTGCATGCTCAACTTCTTCTCTACGAGCAGGAAGCTCCTCCTCGCTTCTTCTGTAAACTATGTAAACCTCGTCAGCACCAAGACGCTTTGCACATCTTGCGGCGTCCATTGCAACGTTACCGCCGCCGACTACCGCAACCTTTTTGGAGTGCATAATCGGAGTGGTTGAGCCGTCCTTGTATGCTTTCATAAGGTTAGTTCTTGTAAGAAATTCATTGGCTGAATATACACCGCAGTAGTTTTCGCCGGGGATATTCATAAATCTGGGAAGACCTGCACCCGAACCGATAAATACCGACTCAAAGCCGTAATCATCCATAAGCTCATCAATAGAAATTACTCTGCCGATTACCATATTGGTTTCAACCTTGACGCCGAGCTTTTTGAGGGTATCAACCTCTTTTTGAACGATTGATTTCGGCAATCTGAATTCGGGAATACCGTAAACAAGCACACCGCCGGCAAGGTGAAGTGCCTCAAAAACGGTTACGTCATAGCCTTTTTTTGCAAGGTCGCCCGCACAGGTAAGACCGGCAGGACCCGAGCCGATTACGGCAACCTTGTGTCCGTTTGATTCGGGCTTGTTTACAGTGGCATCCTCCTGAGCGTTGTGCCAATCTGCAACAAAGCGTTCAAGTCTGCCGATTCCGACAGGCTCGGTTTTGATGCCTCTTACGCACTTGGACTCGCACTGACTTTCCTGCGGGCAAACACGTCCGCACACAGCAGGAAGTGAGCTTGACTCCGAAATCACATCATAAGCACCTGCAAAGTTGCCGTTTGCAACCTCTTTGATAAAATCGGGAATTTGAATGTGAACGGGGCAACCCGAAACACAAGGCTTGTTTTTGCAATTAAGGCAACGCTGAGCTTCCTCGATTGCAACCTCTTGAGTATAACCGAGAGCAACCTCAAGGAAGTTTTTGTTTCTTACGTTCGGCTCCTGCGATGGCATCGGAGCTTTGTTAGGCGACATATTCGGCATTTTACTCAACCTCCTTGTTCAACAGATTGCAGGTTTCTTCATATGCGTGGCGTTCAAACTCCTTGTACATAGCACCACGTTTCATTGCTTCGTCAAAATCAACCTTAAAGCCGTCAAAATCGGGGCCGTCAACACAGGCAAACTTTGTTTGTCCGTCAACGGTAAGACGACAGCCTCCGCACATTCCTGTTCCGTCAATCATAATCGGGTTCATTGAAACCGTTGTCGGAATGTTGTGCGGCTTTGTTGTTTTGACAACAAACTTCATCATAATGAGCGGACCGATTGTGATAACCATATCATAATCCTCGCCACCCTCGATAAACTCCTCAAGCGGAGCTGTAACAACGCCTTTTCTGCCATAGGAGCCGTCGTCGGTCATAACAACCAGCTTGTCAGAACAAGCGTTGAACTCATCTTCAAGAATTACAAGGTCTTTGTTTCTGAAGCCGACAATCGAGTGAACCTCGCAGCCGATTTCGTGGAGCTTTTCAGCAACGGGAAGTGCAATCGCACAGCCGACGCCACCACCTACAACGCAAACCTTTTTAAGTCCGTCTGTATGCGTAGGCTGACCAAGCGGTCCGACAAAATCGTGAATATAATCGCCCTCTTCAAGCGAATTTAAAAGCTTTGTTGTAGCACCTACGATTTGGAAAATAATTCTTACTGTTCCCTTTTCCCTATCATAGCCTGCAACTGTCAACGGAATACGCTCACCGTTTTCGTCAACTCTAAGAATAATAAACTGACCCGGTTCTGCTTTTTTTGCAATAAGCGGAGCGTCAACTTCCATTAATGTGACAGTTGGGTTAAGAACTTTTTTCTTAACAATTTTATACATTGAGCCTCTGTCCTTTCGTGTTAAACTCAAAAAATGTACTGTTATTGTAGATAATTCTATCATAAAAGGCACTCGTTTTCAAGATGTATTTAATTTTGGGATATATATTTTTTGCAACTCAAGTATGCAATAAATGCAAGCGGAAATTTTAGACAATCAAATTTAAGCCCTAAAATTTCTAATTTACGCAAAAAAGGCTCAATGTCAATAGTTGGGGTAAATCCGAAAATGAATAGATAAATTA
>CAZYGJ010000019.1:0-28808 GCA_964646975.1 uncultured Ruminococcus sp. | reverse complement strand
AGTCATTACGGGTTCCTTGTTTCTTTTTCTCGTTGTTTAATTTTCAAGGTCCTGTTGTTCAATACTCACAAGAACAACCGTCATTCTTTAGTGATGTTTCACACTGAGAATTTGTTGTTTTGTCGTGTCGAACATTTGCTATTATATATCTTTGAGCGACAAAAGTCAAGCCTTTTTTCAAAATTTTTTAAAAAATTTTTCACTTGTGGTTTTTGCCTGCTTTTTCCTATTTTGGACACAATATATAGTATCTGTTTTCTGTAAATGTTTGCCACCGCTTTTTACAGAAACTATTTTCGGCATAAATATTGTATTTTTCGACAGTTTTGATATAATTATATTATTGATAAGTTTTGAGATTAATAACTCGGAGGCTTAATTGTATTATGAATCTATTCAATCCTTACAGGCAAAACTGCGGGATAATCAGAGATTTTTGTTCAAAGCCGCTTCTGCTGATAAGTGCGATTTTAATTTCGCTTATTATAGTATGCGAATTTATCGCCGGAGCTTTTACAGGCAGCTTCACAATCATTTCTTTGTTAAACATCCTTGCTGCGGTCGGTATATTTGAATTTGCCGCCTACAAAAACAGCGACTCCGCTCCGCCGAAGCTTCCTGTGATTTTGCTGACGGTGTATTTTGTAGCTTTGATAGTAATATCGACGTTTAATATTGTTGTGTGGCTTGTGTACACGTTCGGGCTGAAATATGTATATATGTATCTGCCCGTGTCGCCCGACTCACAAATTCTTTCGGGTGTGCTTGCAACGGCTGTAATTCCGACAAACGAGCGTATGCTTCTGCTTGCTGCTTATATTCTGATTCCGCTTGCACAAATTCTTTTTGCGGTTTCGGGCATCATTTGGATGCTGTCAATCAGAAAAAGCACAACTTCGATATACCTGAAAAGCAACGGTTCGATATTTTTTGCTGTCACTTCCGCTGTAAACGCCTTGCTCACAGCAGGCACTATTGCTTTTAAGCTACTCACAAACAACAAGCTTTTGCTTGGCTCGGAGGGCTTTGCCGTGACTACGTTTAACCCCTCTCTGCAATTTTCAAGTCACGGGGTGTTTATATCTGATATTTTTGTTTGTGTTCTGCTGACGGCGTTTTTTGCTTTGCTTGCAGTCCTCGCAATAAAATATAATGTGTTTATAAGAAAAGTAAAGAATAATTTTTACACAGATATTTCGGAAATTAACAGGTTTGCAAACAGTGACAACAAAGTAAGATTTGCTCCGAATCCTCAGTTTGCTCCGAATAATCAAGCCGGTGACTATGATTTCAGCGGTGACACGGTGTTACAGCTTTGGGATAAGCCGTATATTATGTCGCAAAGGTCGGGGCGTTCTGCAGACAATTCTAACCCTAACGTAATCTTCCCGAACAAAGACAAAATTGACAAATAACTCCTATACTATTATATGGGCGTAAAAATAACACGAATTTAAGGACACGGTTCTGCCGAATTTTTTCGACAGAGCCGCTTTTGTTTTGCCTGAAAACAGCACGCAAATAAAAGTGTTGTAATACCTCTGTAATTTATGACATATATATGAAACAAATCGGAAATAAAAAGGAAACAAAAACGAAACATTTGAATTTCTTGCAAAGTGAACATATTTTTGCAGGAAAGCTACCGCAAGCAAGCCTCGATTTTAATGCTTAATAAGAAATATTGGTAATTTCGTTGTGCAACTTGCACAGTTTTTAACCCGTCGTTTCGTTTGACATCAACAAAGGAGGTCGATATAATGACTAACCATACAAAGCACGTCTTGCAAGTTCGATGCAAAATTTGCTTTGCACAGCTTCAAAATCAAAGGAGATTTTTATGAATATTTCAACAAGCAAATTCAGTATTGCACGCTCAATTTGTGCTATGGCACTTGCGAGTATAACGATACTGAGCTCGGTCTTTACGGTTGCGGCGGCTGTACAGTCTGCGGTGAACCCTGAGAACAACGCAGATGAAATTTCAAGCGATGGAATAATCGAGGAAAATCACGCATTTGAAATTTTGAACAGCAACGAAAGCTATCACGTTCTGACCGCATACGAGGTTACAATAGTAAACGGCGACAACACCGTAAAGGCGGTTGCAAACGGCGAGACCGTTGCCGAGGTTCTTGATGCGGCAAACATTGTTCTTGACGAAAACCAAGTTACCGTTCCCGCACAAAACACTGTCATCACTTGTGACACCGTGGTTACGATATACGACGGAATTTACGCAAAAGTGACAGCAGACGGCAAAACACAAAACGTACTTTTGGCTACGGGCGACATCAGAGAGGCTCTCAACGCCGCAGGCTTTGAGGTAGGCGATGATGATATTGTCAGCACATCAAAGGACAACACCGAGGTTGTAATTCAGCGTGTGACCTACAAAACCGAAACAACGGTTGAAGCGATTGCTTATGACAGCGTAAGAGAAAATTCCGACGAGGTTGAGCTTGGCGAGACCAAGGTTAAAACCGATGGCAAAAACGGCGAAATGTCGGTTACGACAACTTATAAATACATTGACGGCGAAGTAGCCGACAGCGAGGTTGTTGACACAAAGATAATCAAAGAGCCTGTTGACGAGGTTGTACTTGTAGGCACAAAGGGTGCGGCAACAAGCGGTGCGGCAGGCACATTTACCGACTCAAACGGCACCGTGGTCGGATACACTCAGGTTCTCACCGGTTCGGGAACAGCTTATACCGCTCCCGCAGGTGCTTGCACGGCAACCGGCGTTACCGCTTATCACGGCGGTGTTGCGGTAAACCCGAACATAATTCCATACGGCTCAAAGCTCTACATCGAATCAACCGACGGTAGCTTCGTTTACGGCTATGCAACCGCTGTTGACACAGGCGGGGCACTTATGAGCGGTACGGCAATTGTAGATTGCTTCTATAACACTTACGACGAATGTGTAAACTTCGGCAGACGTAACGTTAATGTTTATGTACTCGGATAATTCAGGGCGGACTTTTGTCCGCCTTTGCTGTTTTAACGCGGAGCGAAAGTGCTAAATTTGCGAATGGTATTGATTTATCGGCAAAAATGCGTTATAATGAATGATGACTTCAAGGCAGTTGCCGCTTTGTTTTGATTTTTCGGCAGGCTGCCGACCTAAAATTTGCCCTTGAAAGGACTTTGGAAAATGAAAAGATTTTTTGCCGCTGTTTTATGCACGGGATTGCTTGCTGTTTCGTTTGCAGGCTGTGGATATAAGGACGCACTTACCACACAAAGAGCCAGTGAGGCAACTCAGGATCAGGTTGAGGAAACCACCGTTCCAAAACCCGAAGCAACTGAATTTGACGATAGCTTTGACGGACTTTGCAGCTACTTTGCCGAGCTTGGATATATAGCTGTGAGCGACGGTAAAATTGACACCTCAAAGGAAGTAACGATGGATTCTTCGCTTGTGGGTGCAAAGGACGGCAAGAAATATAAGAACACATATAACGGCAAGCAGATTACGATTGAGCTTTATTCGTTTGACACGGATAACCTCAACGACACCGCAAAGGGCGTTATTGAATCGGTTGAAAAAGACGGCACTTTTACGATTTTGGGACTTGAACCCGTCACCGCTTATTTGTCGGATAACGGCAAGTATATGCTGATTTACACAGACAACAGCATTGACAAAGAAAAGCCCGACACGGAAGCTAATAACTATAAGCACCGTGAAGAAGTTATTGCGGATTTTCAGGCGTTTTACAAATAATTAATACAGATATTTAAAGGGCTGTTTCGCTAACGTAAGTGAAACAGCCCTTGGTTTTATTAATTTTTGCGATACTTGGGAGGTTCGGTTTCATAAACATTGTTGCCTTGGCAATCTATTGCAACAATACACGGAAACTCCTCAACTGTGTATCGTCTGACCGCCTCCGTACCCAAATCTTCATAGCACAAAAGCTCCTCGCTTTTTATGCTTTTGGCTATAAGTGCCGCCGCTCCGCCTATGGCGGCAAAATATATCGCCTTGTTTCGTACTATGGCGTCAATCACCTCAGGACTTCTTGCACCCTTGCCAATCATGCCCTTTAAGCCGAGGTCGAGCAAGGCGGGAGCATATTTGTCCATTCGATAGCTTGAAGTCGGACCTGCCGGACCTACGGCATAGCCGGGCTTTGCAGGAGCAGGGCCTACATAATATATCAGCTCTCCGCTGACGTCAACGGGCAGAGGCTTGTTTTGCTCAATAAGCTCAAAGAGCCTTTTGTGAGCAGCGTCACGCCCTGTGATGATTGTTCCGGAAAGCAGGACGCTGTCGCCTGCTTTGAGGTCTTGTATGTCTGCTCCCGTTATCGGAAGATTAATTCTTTTTGCCATTGCACTTCCTCCGTCAAATTTCAATGCTTGCGTGGCGTGCGGCGTGACAGCAAATGTTTACCGCAACGGGCATACCTGCGATGTGGGTGGGCGATGTTTCTATGTTCACGCCGAGGGCGGTGGTGTTTCCGCCAAGTCCTGCAGGGCCGAAGCCCATTTTGTTTATCTCGGTCAAAAGCTCAGATTCAAGCTCGGCATATCTTGGGTCGTTGTTATGTGTATCTATTGCACGGAAGGTGGCTTTTTTGGCAAGCTGTGCGGCACGCTCAAACGTTCCGCCGATTCCCACTCCAACCACAACGGGCGGGCACGGATTTGGACCTGCCGCACGCACGGTGTCGAGTATGAATTGCTTTACTCCGTCGATTCCGTAGGACGGGGTGAGCATTTTTATTGCGGACATATTCTCGCTCCCAAAGCCCTTGCCGCCGGCTGTTATTCTGATTCGGTCACCGCCGACGATTTGGGTGTGGATTATGGCAGGGGTGTTGTCTTTGGTGTTTACACGATCAAAAACAGGGTCGCTGACAACACTCTTTCGCAAATATCCGTCACGGTACGCCTGACGAACGCCCTCGTTTACGGCTTGGTCAAAGCAACCGTTTTCAATTGCAACCTTGTCACCGTATTCAACAAACAAAACCGCCATTCCCGTGTCTTGGCAAAGAGGAATTTGCTCCTTTGCGGCGATTTTGTCGTTCTCGATTATCTGCGAAAGCACGCTTTTGCCCACGGGCGAGGTTTCGGTTTTTTCGGCGTTTTCAAGTGCCGTCATAATGTCATCACCGATGTAATAATTGCAGTCTGTAAACAGCTTTTTTACGGCGTCGGTGATTACCTGTGCGTCTATCGTTCGTATATTCATATATATTATCCTTTCGGCTTGATTGTACTAATTCCCGTGTTGATACAATGATAACACAAAAATGTGATTACGTTTCTATGCTGAATCAGGCTTGTTTTTATTGTATACGTTGCTACACTGATAACACAAAATATTATAAAACTTTTTTTAAAGTATTTCAATAGGAAAGACGATATGATATAATAAATGCAAGGTTTATCGGATAAAACGCTGCGACAAAGCAATCTCTCAGTCGTTTTGCACAAGGGAGCCTTGGAAATGTTCAGCTTTTGATAACAATGGTAGCCTTGGAAAGTAGCATAATTCGGTAAATATAATAGATGTTAAAAAGTTTTTTGATAGATGAAAGTGTAGTTTTTTGACTTAAAGTTTTCTATACGCACCAAGCCCTCACTTGAGGAAGGGTGAGCTGAGAAAATAACGTTAATCAGCTACCCAAAAACGTCATTTAGAGAATAAAGCTTCCTAACCAAGGAAATAATGTGGTGTTCGGACGTGTTCTCTGCTTTGGAGGATTGTATTGCTCTATGTAATATTGAAGTTTAATTTGTAATTGCGGGTGAAGATATGCTGATAAAAATCGGTAATTTTGAATGTACAGAAGTTTGGGACGGCGTGTTTTATAAAAAGCTTTCCAACTATCCAAAGGTATCCGACTGGGAAATCAGGACCATTATTGAGTTCATAGAATACGAAAAGAAATACGGTAGAACCTGCAACATTGAATGTGACAATGACCACACGTTGCAGATAATTTTGAATGGTATAAATCAAAAAGAAACATATCTTTCTGCAGTTCGCCCGAAATTGCTGACAGAATGTACTGCATGCCCGTACAAAAAGGGGTGCGTTACAGATTATGTATGCCATACAACATCAGCGGAGAATACAATAAAAATTTTTGCGTGCGGAAAACTACTGTCAGCCTTAAACGCCCGAAATGTCCCTGTTGAAACGCTGATGAAAGAAAACAGAAATGCCGCCAATGACCCTGCGGACTATTTTGAATATATTATGTTTGCTTGGGGGAACTGCCAAGCAGGTGACAGATTGGTTATGGAACGCAGCTTGGGGCGATTCCCCGACGATTACGATTTGAGCATCGGCTTCAAGCCGGGAGTACGGTTCTATTTTCAGTATGAAAAGCTACTATCTCATCCCAACGCAATATGTGATGGTGTTCTGCCGATGAAAGTCAAGGATGAAATTATACTCGACGATTGGGTTTACAAAATTGTGATACCGACCACATTAAAGGCAAGGCTTGAGCCGTATGTGCCAGGTAACCTTGCAGACAGAGTGATTTATGTTGACAACGATTGCAAAGACATATGGGATTGGTCAGAAAAGGTTTACAGAATTATTGAAAAAAGCACGAATGATTGAGTTTGCGAAAACAAAAGCTATACATACAGAGCATATTTCAATCACATTGACAGCTTTTGATAACAATGATAGATGCGGAAAAGTTGAGTAAATGAGTAACGTATTCGTAACGGTACGACCGTTCCCTAAAGTGATATAGAAGAAATGTTATATTTAAATAATACGCTACTGCGACAGGCAATCCCTCAGTCATTTTGCAGGCAAAATGACAGCTCCCTTTGCACAAGGGAGCCTTGGAAAGTGACATCTAAATTATAACTTAAATGCAGTATTAGGACGAGTTCACAGATTTGAAAATACATCAAACCTAACTGCGATGAAATGCACAAAAACGCTTGAATCAAATGCAGTGTTATGACGTGTTCACAACGTTAAAATCAAATAAATCATTACTGCGATGAAATGCACAAAAACGCTTGAAATAAATGCAGTGTTAGGACGTGTTGACATCATTGAAATCACATCAAACTTAACTGCGGTGAAATGCACAAAAACGCTTGAAATAAATGCAGTGTCAAGACGTTTTCACATCATTGAAATCACATCAAACTTAACTGCGGTGAAATGCACAAAAACGCTTTAAATAAATGCAGTGTTAGGAAGTGTTCACATCATTGAAATCACATCAAACTTAACTGCGATGAAATGCACAAAAACGCTTGAATTAAATGCAGTGTCAAGACGTGTTCACAGCTTTGAAAATACATCAAACCTAACTACGATGAAATGCACAAAAATGAACAAAAATTCATATCCCTGTCACAAAAGGGTGTTATAATAAATTTAAGGAAGTGTTAATATGTATAAAATACTTGTAGTTGACGATGAATTCAGAATAAGACAAATCATCAGAAAATACGCCGAGTTTGAGGGTTACACCGTTGAAGAAGCGGTTGACGGGATGCAGGCAATTGAGGTTTGCCGTTCAAACGACTTTGACCTGATTATTATGGACGTTATGATGCCTGAGCTTGACGGATTTTCGGCTTGCAGAGAAATCAAAAAATTCAAGCCCGACACCCCGATAATTATGCTTTCGGCAAGGGGCGAGGAGTACGACAAAATCCACGGCTTTGAGCTTGGCAGCGACGACTATGTTGTAAAGCCGTTTTCACCGAAGGAGCTTATGATGAGGGTAAACGCTGTCATCAAACGCACCACGGGCAAGGCTAAAGCCGATGACAAAAACGATGTTTTTACATACGACGGGCTTTCCGTGGACTTTTCCGCAAGAATCGTTACCGTTGACGGTGAAAGAATCGAAATGACGCCGAAAGAATACGACCTTTTCTTCTATATGGTAAAAAACAAGGGCCTTGCGTTGACAAGAGAGAGCCTCATCAGCGAGGTTTGGGGCTATGACTTTTTCGGTGACGAGCGTACACTTGACACTCACATTAAGCTGCTGAGAAAAAGCCTCGGCAAATACAGCAAATGTATAGTTACGTTAAGAGGAGTAGGATATAGGTTTGAAACGCTTTAATTCAAAACAAAATCTGATACCGCTGAGGTTTAAGCTGTTGACGTATTTTCTTTTGTTCGGCGGAATAATTTTGATTGTTTTGTGGATATTCCAAACGTTTTTTCTTGAATCGTTCTACACGATGTCACGCTCGTCAAAGGTTGAACGCAACGCCGCCGTGATTTCAAGGTCGATTCAGAGCAACAAAAATGTTCAGGAAACCATTGAAAATGTTGCAAGCTACAACAACCTTTCGGTGTATGTTTACGATTCCAACTCGCTGTTCAGGCTGGTGTACGGCTGTGAATACGACAACCCCTCCACGGCACTCAGCTTTGAATATCACGAGGTTTACAATTACTATAACGAAGCCGCAAGCAACGGCGGAACGTATATGTGCGTCACCACAAACAACAACAGCAGAATTGCAAGCCAACGGCTTTTGACGCTGTTTTCGGGGCAATCAAGCAACGACAGCGTTATGCCCGAAATTCATTACAAAAAAGATGTTGACGCTTCAAACCGCACTCAAAATATGATTTATGCCGATATTATTGAGCTTGACGGCAACAGCGAATGTTTTTTGATAATCACCTCGTCTATCACGCCGCTGAGCAACACCGTTGAGATAATCAAAGGACAACTGCTGATGGTGTCGGTAGCGTTTTTGCTTTTGTCGATATTGTTTTCGATTTATGCAAGCCGAAGAATTGCAAAGCCGATTTCAAAAACAAACACCTCGGCTAAGGAGCTTGCAAAGAAAAATTACAACGTAAACTTTGACGCCACGGGCTATCTTGAGGTTGAGGAGCTTAACGACACCCTTAATTATGCAAAAACCGAGCTTGCCGCAACGGAAAAGCTTCAGCAAGAGCTGATTGCAAACATCTCTCACGACCTGAGAACTCCGCTGACGATGATAACAGGCTACGGTGAGGTTATGCGTGATTTGCCGGGCGAAAACACACCTGAAAATATACAGATTATCATTGACGAAGCAAGCAGGCTTTCGTCGCTTGTCAACGACTTGCTTGACCTTTCAAAGCTTCAATCGGGAGCAATTCAGCCCGAAAAGCACGAGTTTTGTCTGACCGACAGCATAAGAGATATTTTTCAGCGTTATGCAAAGCTGATTGAGCAAGACGGCTACAACATCAGCTTTGAAAGCGGTGAAGACGTGTATGTAAACGCCGACGAGCTGAAAATTTCGCAGGTTATTTATAACCTTGTGAACAATGCAATCAATCACGCAGGCGACGACAAAACAGTTATCGTAGCTCAAACGGTCAAGGACAAGACCGTGAGAATTGAAGTGACCGACCACGGCGAGGGAATCCCTGCCGACAAGCTGGAGTATATCTGGGACAGATATTATAAAGTTGACAAGGAACACAAGCGTGGAATCATCGGCACGGGCTTGGGACTTTCGATTGTAAAGAGTATTTTGGACGCTCACAATGCTCACTACGGAGTACGAAGCAAGCAAAACGAGGGCAGTACGTTCTGGTTTGAGCTTGGCACCGTTCCGGTTAAAAAACGCAAATCACACAAAACTTAATTGCTTTGAAACGCACAAAAACACAAAAGTAAAAACGGACTGCTTACTTGCAAGGTGAGCAGTCCGTTTGATTTTATAAATGTGTTACAGCTTTCGGTCAAAGAAGCAACGGTTATTTTCTGTGGGGGATTTTACTTTGGAGTAGCGATGTACTATTTCAAAGCTGTTTGCGTCTTTGATAAAGATATAATCAACAGCAGAAGTCGAATACGGTGCAACCTTGAACTTGCCGTTTTCGTATGACGCACCGTAAACGCTTGCCACGTTCAACAGTATTTCGTAGTTGAGAATTAAAAAGTCGCTTCTGTAAACGAGCTTCTTTATCAAGATTGCGGGCAGGTGCAGGAAAAAGCGAATGATAAATATTGTGCCGACAATGAACAAGGCTAAGAAGCCGAACAAAATCGCCATTGTGGTTAAATCGTCAACATAGCCGACAGAGCTGAGTGTTATAACAAAAGCGATAAAAACAATCATCAACCACAAAAAAGACGACAAACAGCCTGCAAAAATCATTCTGCCCTTGGGAGAACGCTTCAAATAGCTTTTGCACACGTCCTTCATCTCTGCCTTTGACAGCATCACAGGCTCTTTTTTCAGCGTCAACGCTTTTCTGTGAATGATATTTTGTGCCTTGCCGTAATTAATATTTTGCACATTTTCAGGCACGCCCATTCCCACCAGAGTAAAGTTTTCGCCGTCCACGGGAATCAAGCAACGCTCCAAATCCTTGGTGTAAAAAACAATCATTCGGTCTTTTTCAAAAACACCCTTGGAAACAAGTGCTTTCATTATGTACGGTATTCCGTTTTCGTCGCAAAATCCGTCCTCGCAATAAAGAATCTCCGTAGCCTGAGGAAATTCGATTCGTTGAATTATTGTTGCTCCCACATAAGAAAAGCCCTCACGCAAATTCAGGTTGTATTTTCGGATAATGCTTTGAATTATTTCAGCTTTGGTGTCCATTAAATTCTCCTTTGGTATGCAAAATGATTATAAGCGACAATAGAATCGAGAAAGCACAAAATCTCAATTATTAAAAAATGATTTTAAAACCTCCGAAGGTTTTTTCGGGAGCAATATATACCTTAACAAAATCTCCGATTTTCAAGTTATGCTGTTCAACCTCTGTTTTTGCCAAAGATGTTTCTGCATATTGCAGAGTGTTGTATGTTGCGTTTTGAATAACTCTGTTGTGCCACAAAACCACCGTTGCAACCTTGTCGCCCTTATCGTTCATTGCGGCAATCATACCTTCTTGATACCATTCGTTTTTGCCCTCAATAAATTCTATATTTGTTAAAGCCAATCTGTTTTTCTGTTCTTCATTTGCGTTATTAACAGCTTCTTTGTATGTTTTTTTACCCTTTTTAATCAGTACTGCAAACAATACAAAAAGTCCTACAAACACACAAACCAGCAGAATCGCAAGTATTGTATCCAAAGTCTTGTTCATAATATACCTCCTATTGTCTTTGCCTTGTTTTTAAGCCTTCCCGATTTCTTTGTCGCTCTGTACAGCTTTTCAGCTCAGCTTGTGAAGCTCGTTAATAACAGCGAACAACGCCGCATCGGACGTAAACCGTCTTATGGTGCTTCGTGAATTGTGCGTGTTTTCGCCGCCGAGGTTCAGCCTCAGTGCATATGAGCCGTTGCTTGTGCAAACTCCCACAAACACCAAGCCCACGGGCTTTTCTGCTGTTCCGCCTGTCGGCCCTGCAATTCCCGTTGTACTCACGGCAATGTCGGCATTTGCAAGCTTTTTTACGCCCTCTGCCATTTGAATTGCGGTTTCGGCAGACACAGCTCCCAGCACCGCCAAGGTGTCACCGTGAACGCCCAGCACCTTTTCCTTGATACGGTTTGCATACGAACACACTCCACAATCAAAAATCTCGCTTGCACCGCTCACACGGGTGATTCGTTCGCTCAAAAGTCCGCCCGTACAGCTTTCGGCTGTTGCCAAATGCAAGCCGTGCTTTTGAAGCATTTGTACAACCGTTTCTTCAAGCGTGTCGGCATTGAGGTTGTTTTTTCTGATTAACTGAATTATATCCGTATCCGTAAGCGTTACCACAAAATCATCTCCTGTTACTGTAAAAAACTGCATTACTTATTTTAACACCATAGATTGCTTATTGCAATTATTTTTTAATTTTGGTATTATATAATATTATAAAGTATTATGAAATCAACAAGAGGTTATTATGGCTTGGTTTTTCAGTGAACACGAAATAAACGGCAACCAATACTCGATTTCGGGCGAAAACGCAAAGCACATCTCAAAGGCGTTGCGTATGAAAGTCGGAGAAGCACTCACCTTGGTTACGCCGAACGGCATACAATGCACCTGCAACATCACAAGCGTAGGCTCCGACTGCGTGACGGTTGAGGTTGTTTCAAAAATGCCGTGCAAAAACGAACCCGATGTTTTTGTAACTCTGTATCAATCGCTTCCAAAGGGCGACAAGATGGAATATATTATTCAAAAATGCGTTGAGCTTGGAGTCAGCCGCATTGTTCCCGTGATGTCGGCAAGGTGTGTTTCTCGTCCCGACACAAAATCGCTTGCCAAAAAACGTGAACGCTGGCAAAAAATCGCTCTTCAGGCGGCAATGCAGTCACGCCGAGGAATAATACCTCAGGTGTGTGATTGTTTAAGCTTTGACAAAGCCGCAGAGCAAACCATGCAAAACGACAAAACTCTGATTTTTTATGAAATGGGCGGCGACTCCGTCAAAAAGCTCCTTGCCGAAAAGCCCGAAAGCGTGGGTATGTTCATTGGCAGTGAGGGCGGATTTGAAGCAGGCGAGGTTGAAAGGCTCACCTCAAGCGGTGCTGTTGCCGCAACGCTCGGAAAGCGTATTTTGAGGGCGGAAACCGCTCCTCTTGCCGCTCTGTCGATAATAATGTATCAAACCGACAATTTTGATTGAATCAACATATAACATATAAAAGGAAGATTGAAATGATAGGAATTATTTGTGCTATGCAAATCGAAGCCGACGGCATTATTGCCCGCTGTGAGCAATCAAGGGTTGAAGAAGCTGCGGGGATGAAATTTATCAGTGCAAAGCTGCACGACAAAAGCGTTGTAATCGTTGTTTGCGGAGTGGGCAAGGTCAACGCCGCAATTTGCACGTCTGTGCTAATCCAACGCTACTGTCCCGATATCATCATCAACAGCGGTGTTGCAGGCTCGCTTTCTCCGCTTGTAAGCATCGGTGACATTGTTATCGGCACAAAGTCGATTGAACACGATATGAACACCACCGCCCTCGGAGATAAGCAAGGCGAAATTTCGTTTCCGAGCGGAAAGGTGACCTTGTTTGAATGTGACAAGGAGGCATCCACCCTGCTTGCTTCAATTTGCAAAAAGCTGCCCGACACAACCGTTGCTCAGGGGATAATCGCAAGCGGTGATATTTTTGTTTCTGAACGCAGACAGCGTATGAGAATCAACGACAGCTTCGGGGCTATCGCCTGCGAAATGGAGGGTGCGGCAATCGGCCACGTTTGCTACTGCTTTGGTGTGCCGTATGCAATCATTCGTGCAATTTCCGATGACCTTGACGAAAACGAGGGTATGGATTTTGTCAAGTTTTGTGAGCTTGCAAGTCAAAAAACCGTTACTGCGGTTACGGAATTTGTCAAAGAGTATTAACAAGCTATTGACAACGACGCTTTAAAGCGTTAAAATAATAAAATACAGATAAGCAAAAGATAAAAGGAGTAGGTAAAATGGAGCTTACAGGTGCAGAGATAATTTGTGAATGTCTGCTTGAGCAAGGCGTTGACACGGTGTTCGGTTATCCGGGCGGTGCGGCCTTGAATACATATGACGCTCTTTACAAATACAGCGACAAAATCAAACATATATTGACAGCTCACGAGCAGGGAGCTTCTCACGCTGCCGACGGCTACGCTCGTTCAACAGGCAAAACAGGCGTTGTTATCACAACATCGGGACCGGGAGCTACAAACATTGTGACAGGTCTTGCCACGGCAAACATCGACAGTATTCCGATTGTTGCGATTACCGCCAACGTAAACGTTGATTTGCTCGGCCGTGACAGCTTTCAAGAGGTAAGCATTGTTGACATTGCAAAGCCGATTACAAAGGCAACCTTTCTTGTTAAAGAAACAGCCGACCTTGCCCCCACCATTCGCAAGGCGTTTGAGCTTGCCTGCACAGGAAGAAAAGGCCCTGTTTTGGTGGATGTTCCAAAGGATTTGACATCAAGCAAAACCGAATTTACACCGATTGAGCCAAAAGCCTCACAACCCACAGAAATAAAAAATCCCGACAGCATAGATACAGTCAGGGAGATGATTAAAAACGCAAGGCGTCCGATGATTTACGCAGGCGGCGGAATACTCAGCTCGGACGCAAGCAAAGATTTTACGGCGTTTGCCGAGCTTATTGACGCCCCCGTTTGCTGTTCGCTTATGGCACTCGGCTCAATTCCGGCAAGCCACCCGCTTTTTATCGGAAACATCGGTATGCACGGTGCGTATGAAACAGGAAAGATAACCTCGGACTGCGATTTGATGATTGTGTGCGGAGCAAGATTTTCCGACCGTGTTGCCGGCGACCGTCAAAGGTTCGGTGAACAGGCAAAAATCGTTCAGCTTGAAATCGACGAAAATGAAATAAACAAAAACGTCAATGTTGACGAATACATACTCGGTGACGTAAAGAGCATTTTGTCGGCTCTTTCAAACGGACTTGAAAAGCAAAGCCACCCCGATTGGTTAGAGCAAATCAATACTTGGAAAAACTCACTTTTGACAACGCCCAAGGCAGACGGTTACCCTCAGCCAAAGGAAATTCTCGAAGCGATAAACGAGCTGAAGGCAGACGACGACATTATCGCAACAGACGTAGGTCAGCATCAGATGTGGGTTGCTCAATATTGCAAATTTGAAGCCAAAAACACCCTGCTCACCTCAGGCGGAATGGGTACAATGGGCTTTGGTATGGGAGCGGCAATCGGTGCTCAGGTATCTCACCCCGACAAAAGAGTTGTTCTTGTTACGGGCGACGGAAGCTTTCATATGAACCTAAACGAGCTTGTTACGCTCAACTCATACGACCTGCCCGTTGTTGTGGTGGTTATGAACAACACCGTATTGGGTATGGTGCGTCAATGGCAAAAGCTGTTCTACGGCAGTCGCTTTTCACAAACCGACCCTCACCGTGCAACCGACTTTGTTGCACTTGCAAACGCTTTCGGAGTTGAAGGTATGCGTATTACAAAGCCCGAAGAAATCAAGCCCGTATTAAAGCAGGCATTTGAGCTTGAAAAGCCTGTGGTTGTTGATTGCAGAATCAGCCCCGATGTGAATGTTCTTCCGATGATTCCGCCGGGAAAAACGGTTGATGAGATAATCACGGAGATGTAATCGGAGCTTTCGGTTTAAACAACAGTATCGGCTAAGCAGGTGGATTTATGAACACAATAAAACAGCTTCAAAACCTCATTGACAACAGCCAAAGCATTGTATTTTTCGGCGGTGCGGGGGTAAGCACCGAAAGCGGAATCCCCGATTTCAGGAGCGTTGACGGGCTGTATAACCAAAAATACGATTATCCGCCTGAACAGATTTTGAGCCATACGTTTTTTGAGCGAAACACCGAGGAGTTTTACAGGTTTTATCGTGACAAAATGCTTTGCCTTGACAAAAAGCCGAACAAGGCTCACCTAAAGCTTGTCGAGCTTGAAAAAGCTGGAAAGCTGAGTGCCGTGGTAACGCAAAACATTGACGGCTTGCACCAAGCGGCAGGCAGTAAAAATGTTTTTGAGCTACACGGCAGCGTGCTGAGAAACTATTGCCGCAAATGCGGAAAATTTTACTCTGCCGAGCATATCAAAAACTCAACAGGCGTTCCCCTTTGCGAGTGCGGCAGCGTGATAAAACCCGATGTTGTGCTGTATGAGGAAGGGCTTGACGATAACACCGTCAACGGTGCTGTCAACTCAATCAGCCGTGCAGACACCCTGATTATCGCCGGCACAAGCCTTACGGTTTATCCTGCCGCAGGCTTTGTCAGGTTTTTCAAAGGAGAACACATCGTGCTGATAAATCGTGATGAAACCCCGTTTGATTCGCACGCCGATTTGATTTATCACCAAAACGTCGGCGAGCTTCTTGATAAAATAAAGCTCTGAATTTACAAATGCTATTATAAACCCCGTAGTCTCAACAAGAAGCTACGGGGTGATTTTTATTCTATTACTATTTGCAGCTTGTCAATCGACTTGCCGAATGAGCCTGCATAGCCGTCCTGACCGTTAGTTTTTTCGTCATCGTACTGCCAATCGTAGTAACCCGATGAGCTTACGCTGCTTGTCCTGTACTTTGCCTTGTAGTATTTTCCTTTGCTTGCAACGTCCCGACTTGTGAAGTAATACACCTCAACAGCGTCAATTTCAGTTCCGTTGCCTGCATATTTGCTTGTGTCCGTTGTCGAATATCCCGTGACATACGGCAGCCAGCTTCCGCCTTTGGTATGCACTCGATATTTAACCGAGCCGCTCGACACCTTGATTGCAACGTCTGTCACGGCACTGCCCTCAATTCCTGCGTAGTCATTGAGATTTTGCACTTCGGGCAACCAACGCTTTTTAGTCCTCACGCAGTAGGTCACGCTTGGAGCTTCACTCTGCACAGGCGTACTGCCGCCCGTGTGGTTGTTCCAACCGTTTTGCTTGATGATTGCAGGGTAATCCTTGTAGCTTTTGTTTTTGTCAATCACACCCACGCCGTCAATGCTGTTGCTTTCAAGGTAATTGACCTCACCGCCGTACTGCCACATTCCGAGGGTTTTGCCGCCGTAGTCGCACGTTGAATTCCATTGAGCCGCCCAAACGTCGTAGCTGTCAAGCAGAGAGCGGTCGTTGAGCTTGTTGTTGAGCCAGCTCAGACCTGCGTAGAGCATTGGATAATAGCCTGCTGATTTGATTTTGCTCAAATAGGCTTTGCAAATTTCAACAAGCCGTGCGTTGCTCGGCATACCGTTTTTTGCCTTGTAGCCGTCGGCGTCCTCCATATCAAACGCAATCGGAAACGTGGGCTTTTTGCCCTTGAGAAGCCTCAGGGTATGCTCGGCCTCGCTTTTTGCTTCGTCAACGTTCAAGGCGTAGGAGTAGAGATATGCACCCCACGGCATACCGATTTTTTCGCATTTTCGCACGTTGTTTTCAAACTGCGAATCGTCCTGCGACTTGATGTCGGAGCCGAAGCCACAGCGTATCATCACAAAGTCATAGCCTGCGTCCTTGATTTTTTTGATGTCAACATCACCGTTTGACGATGAGATGTCAACACCCTTTTTGCCTTTATAATTCATTTTGGTCTCCTTTCAATTCGGGCAAGCCCGCAACCGAGGTCAGCACCGACAACAAGCCTGCAAGCAAGCTCGCTGAGCCTACAACAGCCCATTGCACCTCAGAAAACATTGCCGTTGTGCCGATTGTTGCAATAGCTGTTTGAGCTACTGTTTTGATTGCTCTGATTCCTGCCGCTTTTGCCCATTCCCTGTATTTTTTCATATTATTCAGTCCTTTCCTGATACAAAGTGCAATGCACTGTACTGTATCATATGCTGTAAAACGAAAAAGGTTTCGTTTTTTATACCCCGAAAATCAAAAAAATTGCATAAAACTATGCAATCTTCTTTATTTTTTATTCAGTTGTGGTATAATTAAAATTATCCATTTGAGGATTTGACAAAACATACAACAAACGGAGATGGCTTTTATGTACGAACAAATATACAATCAGGCAAAGCAGGCGGCTCTTGAGCTTTGTGAGGTTGCAAAGCTGAAAAAGGGTGACATTATGGTTGTCGGCTGTTCTTCAAGCGAAGTGGCAGGCGGCACTATCGGCAAAAATTCAAGCGTTGAAACCGCCGAAGCTGTGTTTGGCGGAATTTATGAGGTTTTGCAGGAGCGTGGGATTTTCCTTGCGGCTCAATGCTGTGAGCATCTCAACCGTGCGATTATCGTTGAACGCCGTGCCGTTCCAAACAGCGAAATCGTGAGTGTTGTGCCTCAGCCAAAGGCTGGCGGTTCTTTTGCAACCACCGCTTACAAAAGCTTTGAACAGCCCGTTGCTCTTGAAGAAATCAAAGCCGACGCAGGACTTGACATCGGCGGAACCTTGATTGGTATGCACCTCAAAAGAGTTGCCGTGCCAACAAGACTGAGCGTAAAGCAAGTCGGCAATGCACTTTTGCTTGCAGCTCGCACACGCCCGAAATACATCGGCGGCTGTCGTGCCGTTTATGCTGATGAGGTTTGATTACGCATACGAAAGGTCAATTTAACGAAAATTTTTCGCTAAACGGTAACACACAAAGAGGACAGTGCCGAAGCATTGTCCTCTTGTTCATTTATTCAAATCGCCCTGTGTTGTAATTTCAATCTTAGAATCAGGGATTTCAAGCCCCCAATTATCCCAGCCGTAGTAGTTGTTTCTGGCAAACAGCTCTATCTTCTCTTGCGTGGGAAACATTTTTGTGATTCCGTCGATAATGTCAGCGGGCTTTTCGCTGTGCTTTCCTCTGTGAATCGAAACAAGCTGGCGAACATTGCGGGCTCCGCGGGGTGAGGGGAATTTTCCTTTTTTAAACGCTAACACAAACTCTGTTTGCGACAGGGTATATCGTCCGGGGTTATGCACCTGCTTGTCCCAAACAAAAGCAACTGTTTTGTATTCAAAGCCCCACGCTTCGCCCAACTCAATAGAATTAGCCATCTGAGGTCCGGTTGTCCACATAAACAAAATGCAGTTATCCGCAGAAATCGAGGCAACGTCAAGCGTTTTCAAATCCTTCAGCTTAACAGTGGGATATTTAAAATCTGCGGCACTTATAAAAACATTTTTTTCAAAGCCGACATTTTCGGATTTTATGCTTGATTTATCATACTGCATTTTTCCGCCGTAATCCCAAGGCGGGTCGGCATAGATGACATCATATTTCTTGTCTGGCAGCGTCGGATATAGCTCGTCAAGCGGATTAATCTTTTTTCGTCTTTTCGCTTCGGGGTTATATTTAGAATAGCCGCTGACCTTTTTTTCATCTGTCATAAAGCACACTCCTTTATCTATGTTATTATAACCGTTTTACTCTTTAAGTCAACAATTTTTGAATCGTTGCTTAAAACCGTTGACCTAAAAGGACAATTCGTGATAAAATATAAGAAAATTCGTTTAATAAAGCGAGGGAATGTTATGGCAACTCAACAATTGCGAAATAGAGCTAATTGGCAAACACTCAGCGGTGCAAAGGCACTTCAAACCAAGGAGCTATTCCAATTATCGTTGCAGTCGGCGTTGAACGAAGTATATCCTAATCAGTTTGTCATAGACAAACACCCCAAAGAGTTCGGAGATATTTATTCAACCTATCCGCTGTCACAAAACGAGAGGGAAAAAATCTATGATATAAACGTTTCGGAAAAGAAAGCTAACGGCGACGCAAAGTACAAATGGGGAATCAGTATGGATTTTGCCATCAGAAACAAAGAAAACGGCAAAACCCTGTTCGGTGAAATCAAACGACAGGACGGCTGGGTTGAGTCAACAACTATGGCTGCCGGCAGAGGAAATGCCCACGAACGATGCTGTAAATATTTTACGCCGGGACTTATGAAAATCATCAGAGAAACAAGCGGTGTGTCTGATGAAATACTCCCGTTTTGGCTCATCTTTGTGGGTGACATCACAAGAGATCCACGAAGAAACAGAGAAATTGCATATTGGTTTCAGGGCTATTCAAAAAACTTTTTTATGTGGCGAGATACCGACGACACAGGAGCGTTGTTAGACTTTTTTGAAAACAATCTTCTGCCGTACCTTTTGTAATTCAACAATTCAAGCAAGTCAAAAGCATCGTAGAAATACGGTGCTTTTTTGCGTAAATTTCAAAAACAATCCGCCGCTTCAAAGGCGACGGACAAATTCACTCACCTATAAAGTCGCCGCCGAACGGCTTGTACATATCTTCGGCTCTGCCGCCCGTAAGCCACAGCTTTACATACATTGCAACAGGCGATGCTGTCGGAAGAATATGAACGTCAAGCTCCCTTAGGGCGTTTTTGCTCTCATATTCAAAGCCCTCTGCTTCACCCGTCAAAAACACGGGAACGCCTGAGCTTTTTGCAAAAGTGCAAAACTCCTTTAGCCTGCCGTCAGCCGTGTTGAGCGTGCCTGAATGATAGGTTGCAAGCAAAACTGCCTTGGTTTTGTCGGTCAAAATCGGATACGACATTCCCACCGTGGGCTGAACGTACAAAACCCGTGAGCTTTCGCCCAAATCGAGCTTTGGCAAAAACTCGTCGCTGTCCTCCCGCTGTGAAAAGCTCAAATTCGGCACAAAGCAACCGTCTGAATATTCACCGTAAACGCTGTTAAGCACGCTTTCAGCCCTGTCGCTGTACGGCAGGTGAGGCAACAGCCTTGACGCACGGTGAAGCTTGGTGGTTTCGCCGTCGTTTTGATAGGCGGCAAACACTCCGTTGCCTCGGTTGTTTTCAACAAAATCAACTGCGGCACAAAAATTTGCCCAACCGTTTGAACGCTTGTCCTCAAGCGGATAATTTGCCGACACCGCCACAATCGGCTTTGAGCAAAGCCCAAAGGAGTAGGAAAGATAGGCACAGGTGTATTGCAGGGTGTCCGTGCCACAGGTAACAACAACCCCGTCAACCTCATCGTCAAGCCTTGAGCTTATACATTCGTACAGCACAAAGAGGTTTTTGCCGCTGAGGTTTTCGCTGAGAATATTATACGGCTGAACGGTGACAAGCTCCGCTTTGCCGCCCGACTTTTCATACATATCAATCAAAGATTTTGTGGCGTCGGCGTTTGTGCCGATTCCGCTTTTGCTTCGCACACTGCCGATTGTTCCGCCTGTAAAAGCCACAAGAATTTTCATTTTGCCGTCCTCCGATTGCAATTATTGGTGCTTTTGCTTGCCGCTGATTTTAAACGGAGTAATTTCGTAAACGTCGGCGTTTTTGCACTCCGATTTAATTTCGCTTTCGATTTTTTCGGCAAAGCTATGAGCGTATTTTTGAGAAATCAGCTTCAAGCCGTATTCCTTGTTGCTCTCGGTTTTTTCTGCAAGCCCGAAAACAACCACGCTCTTGTATTTTGTATCAAGCTGTTCGGGCAAAACCACGCCCTCGGTCACCGCAGTAAAGCAAACCTTGTTGCAAAAGCTCAGATTTTCCTGCTTGTGACCTGAGCTTTTGGCACAATGAAAGTAAATTTTCTCGCCGTCATAGGCGTAATTTACGGGTATTCCGTAAGGAAATCCATCCTCGCCCACAGTTGACAGCACGCCGAAGCTTGCCTCCAAAAGAATTTGCCTTGCCGTTTGCTCGTCGGTTTGCAGGCTTATTCTACGCATTTTTCGGTCGAGCATCTCAAACCTCCAAATCGTTCATAACAAAGCCCGTAATCATCTTGGGATAAAAATAGGTTGATTTCTGCGGCATTTTCTCGCCTGCGGCGGCAACGTCACGAATTTCGGTGACTCTGGTGGGATTCAAAATAAACGAGCATTGAAATTCTCCGCAGTCAACCTCGCCAACCGCTTCATCAATGGTTTTGGTGTAGGTGAGGTTAATCTGCTTTGCCATATTTTCTTTGTCGATTCCGAGTATCTTTTCAAGCACAAGCGTGTGCAAAACGCTGACGTCAAGACTGCGTGAGGCTGTGCTGACGTCGGGAAGCACCTCGTCCATAACATCAAGATTTTTGAGAACCAGCATATACCACTCGCCTTGTCCGCAGTAAAATCCAAACGCCTTTTTGCGTTGCTTGTACTGCTTTTCAAGCTCTGCTTCGATGTTTTCGGCTGAATTGAATTTTGTTATGTCAAAAAGCTCTTTGCAGCCGTCAAGCACACGGTTTTTGTTAAAATCGGGCAAGGAGCGAATCATTCTGTGGGTTGGGAACACCACAAGCCCCGAATGTTCCATATCCATAAGATACATCATTTGATAATCGTGTCCGTCGCCCTCGGCTGAAATGCCGTTTTCACGGCAATAGTTGCGATAATTGAGTGCGGTTTCATATCGGTGATGACCATCGGCAATATACAGCCTCTTGTCGCTGAAATCCGCCACAAGCTCGCTGATTTCGGCTTCGTCGGTCACTACCCAAAGCCTGTGCGTAACCTTGTCGTTATCCGTAAATTCCAGCTCGGGCTTGTCTGCCGACAAACGCTCAATCGCACGCAGAGCCTTGTGTCTGCCGTCCATATACAAAGCGTAAATCTGGCTGAAATTGCAATTTGTTGCTTTCATCAGGTTAAACCTGTCCTCTTTTGCCTTTGAAAGAGTAAACTCATGCGGCAAAATAACGCCCTTTGAAAACTCCTCTAACTTCACACGGGCAATGATTCCCTTGATGCTTTTGCACTTATTATGTGCAAAAAATTCTTCTTCATAAATATAAATCGCAGGTTTGTCCTCATAAACCAAAACTCCGCTTTCACGCCACGACTCAAGAACACGGGCAGCGGTTTTGTACACATCCTCGCCCTCCTTGGGAAGCTCAAGCCTGATGACGTTGTACTCGTTTTCGGCAATAAACTCCTTGCGTTGAGCCTCGCTGATAATGTCGTACGGCGGACAGCAAAGCGTTGAAATCTCGCCCGCCTTTTCTGTGTTAAATCTCATTCCCTTAAACGGTTTTATCGTTGCCAAAATAATCCCCTCACTATCATAATATGTTAAAATCCGCAAACGTTAAAACATTTGCCGTGTTCTCACGGCTGTTCACTGATTATCATATCATAAATTTTTTGATTGTACAATAAATTATTGACAGTCGGTCAAAGTTCTGATATAATTATTTTTGCAACTGAAAATGCACCAATAGCTCAGTTGGTTAGAGCCACCGGCTCATAACCGGTCGGTCCGGGGTTCGAGTCCCTGTTGGTGCACCAAATCAAAACCGCATCAGAAAGCCACTTTCGGCTTTTTGGTGCGGTTTTGTTTGCTTTGTAATAAATGTCGGCTTTGCCACAGCTATCGCCAAAGTGCCTATTCAACTGTGCTGAGCTTTTGGCGGTCTGCTAAATAACACAAAAGTCGGAACACCGTGATGCTCCGACTTTTCAGATATGCTTTTGTGAATTGCTTGGATAGTTAATTATCCCTTTACAGCACCCGAAACAACGCCCTCGATAATATACTTTTGACAAGCAAAATAGAATACTACGATTGGCACGATGCTCAACACGATGAGAGCCATAATAGCTGTTGTGTCGGTGTGGCCGTATGAGCCGTTGAGGTACTGGATATGAATCGGGATTGTTCTGTATGTTTTATCAAGGATAAGATACGGAAGCAGATAGTCGTTCCAAATCCACATTGTTTCAAGAATTGCAACCGAAATGAAGGTTGGCTTCATAATCGGAAGAACGATTCCGAAAAACGTTCTGAGCGGACCCGCTCCGTCAACGTCTGCGGCTTCTTCAATTTCAATCGGGATTGATTTTACAAAGCCCGAGAACATAAACACCGCAAGTCCCGCACCAAAGCCGAGATAAATGATAAGAATTCCCCAAGGTGTGTTCAAATGCAGCGTATCGGCTGTTTTTGACAGCGTAAACATAACCATCTGGAACGGCACAACCATTGAGAATATACAGAAATAATAGATTATTTTGCATACGATTGTGTTTGAGCGGTTTATATACCACGCACACATTGATGTGCAAATGAGTATCAAAACAACACCGCCGACGGTGATGAAAAGGCTGCAAACGATAGTTTTCCAAAACGGAAAGTTGCCGTAGAACATACCTGTGATGTAGCTGTTAAGTCCGTTAAAGGTTTCGGCTGTGGGGAACGCAAATGCGTTTTTGCTGATGCCCTGATTTGTTTTGAAAGAGTCCATCAGAACAACAAAAACAGGAACAACATAGAAAACCGAAATTATTGTAAAAAGCACCGTGAGAATTTTCATTCCGACCGTTTGCTTCTTTTTAGCAGGTCTTTCTTTTGCTTTGATTTTTGACATTACTGCTGCACCTCTTTCTTTCTTGTAAAGTAGAGCTGTGCAAGTGCGATTACTACAACTATCAGGAAGAAGATAACACCCTTTGCCTGACCTACGCCTCGTGAATTTTGGTTAGCATAGAATGTGTTGTAGATGTTGAGTGCAAGCATCTCTGTTTGATAAATCACCGTGCCGGTTGTGGAAGATACAACACCGGGGTCGCCGCCCGTGAGTGCAAGGTTTTGGTCAAACAGCTTGAATGAGTTTGTGAGTGTAAGGAATGTGCAGATTGTGATTGACGGCATCATCATCGGCAGAGTTACATTTGTAAGCACCTGTCTTTTGCCTGCACCGTCAATTCTTGCTGCTTCATACAAATCACCGGGAACACTTTGGAAGCCGGCTATGTAAATAATCATCATATATCCTGCCTGTTGCCAGCACATCAGAATAATCAAGCCCCAAAATCCGTATGTGGAATCAAGTCTGATATTGGAATTAAAGTTCTGAAGAATACCGTTGAAAATGAGCTGCCAAATGTAGCCGAGGATAATGCCGCCGATGAGGTTTGGCATAAAGAATACTGTTCTGAAGATGTTTGAGCCTCTTATGCCCAAAGTGAGAACATAAGCTACAAAAAAGGCGATTAGGTTTATCAGCACAACCGAAACCACAACAAAAAGCACCGTGAACCAAAACGCGTGCAAAAAGCTCTCGTCCTGAAATGCTTTGATGTAGTTGTCAAAGCCTACAAAGGAGTCGGGATTTTTAAACGGATCGGCGTCGCTTGTTGTTCTGAATTTGAAAAATGACAGATAAAATCCTTTAAAAAACGGATATACAAAGCCAATGATGAAAGCAGCAATTGTCGGAAGCACAAATATAAGTGAATATATTTTTCTTGAAGGTTTTTTAAACATAATAATTAGCCTTTCTGAAAAAGAAGGGGAGCGAAAGCCGCTCCCCTACCGAACATTTGCCAATATGAATAGCTTTTTACTTCTATTTATTACTCTGCGTTGTTTGCAGCGTACTCTGTTTTCCAGCCGTCAACGAATGCCTTTACAACATCGTCCCAAGCACCTGTGCCTGCTGCATACTGTGTAAGAGCTGTACCAACGCCGTTTTTCCAGTTTTCGCTCGGCATTGTTGTGAAGTTCCAGCTAACGGGAGTTTTGCCTGCTGCTGTAAGCTCGTTGTCAATCTGAACGAATTTGTTTGTAGCAGCCTTTGCTGATTTGAACGGGATTACAAAGCCCATATCGTCAGCCATAGCCTTTGTGCCTGCTTCGCTTGTTACACACCAATTCATAAAGTCGAGTGTAGCAGCCTGATCGTCAGCAGAAGCCTTGTTGTTTACACACCAATAGTTCTCTGAACCTGTGCAAAGACCCTGATTAGCTTCGTCACCAACGCCGATATAGATTGGGAGCATACCGATCTGGTCATCTGTGAAGCCTGCTTCTGTGATTGCACCGTATTCCCAAGAACCGTTCTGGAAGAATACAGCCTCGCCGCTTGTGAACTCTGTTTCAGAGTCTGTACCTGTCTTGCTTGCAAGAGCTGTCGGGTCACAAGTTGAGTCTGTGATGTAGAGGTCGAAGATCTTTTTGTAGTTGTCAAGGTATGTACCCTTGATAGCGTCTGTTGAAGAAATGTTGTCATCCTTGTACTCGAAGTAAATCGGGAGGTTAGCAAGGTGAGTCTTAAATCTCCAGTCAGAAGATGAATCCATACCTGCTGATGTGAACGCACCCTTAACGCCGAGAGCGTCCTTGTTAGCCTGAATTTCGTCTGCAACAGTCTTTAACTTATCAAAGCTGTTGATTTCGTCGATTGATTTTACTGTTGCAAAATCAGAATCGCAGTATTTCTGGAGAAGGTCCTTGTTGTAGATGATACCGTATGACTCAATAACATAAGCAATGCCGTAAACAGCGTCGCCGTCCTTGAGAGCATAGTCCTGAGTTGTGAGCTGGCTGTAAATATCAGCAGAGCTGAGGTCAAGACAGTAGTCTTTCCAGTTTGCAAGACCAACGGGGCCGTTTACCTGGAAGAGAGTAGGAGCTTCGTTCTTGTCCATCTCAGCGGTAAGAGTACTTTCATATGTACCCTCGGCAGCAGTCTTAACTGTTACTTCAACGCCTGTTTCCTCTGTGTATGCTTTTGCAAGATTCTGCCAAGCGTCATTCTGTTCGGGCTTAAAGTTGAGGTAATAAACCTTTCCCTTTGAAGCGTCGCCTGCAGCCGAGCTTGAATTTGAAGATTCAGTTGTTGTACCGCCGCAGCCTGCAAGAGCTGTTGCTGACATCAAACCTGCAAGAGCAAGTGCTGAAATTCTTTTGATGTTTTTCTTTTTCATTAGTTTCACCTTATTTCATAGATTTTGCCCGAATATTATTTCGGGTATGCAGCGAAAACAACATTCAATTGCTTTCGTTATCACCTTAAGGATAACATAAGTTTTAGAAAAGTGCAATAGTTTTGCAATTATTTTTTAGAGAAATTTATGTAAATATAATTTCATTGTCGTAACAAAACGAAATTTGTAACAACAATTCAACAAATCGTCCTTGTTTTTTGTAAAAATACGCTTTACACTCAAAACCTCCTGTTTACTGCGGTTTTTGGCTGTTTTTTGGCATATTCTGCTATTTGCTTACATTCATTATTAAAAAAATAATCTCGATTTGCTCTTGCATTATCACCGTCGGTTTGGTAAAATTTAAACAATAACTATGCAAAGGACATTTTAGCTATGAACAAATTAACTCAATCGGCTTTTGCACGATTTTTCAGATTTTTCCCCAAGCTCTTTGCCGCAGGGCTGGTATACTCCGCCGCACTTGCTGCTTGCACGGGAATTTTCGTGCTGATAAGCTATCTTTCCGGCTTCAACAACATCATATTATGGGGGCTGGGGTTGATTCCGTCGTTTCCGCTTTATGCGGGACTTGTTGCAACGGTAAAAAAATATCTGCTTGAAAAGCAAGAACCACAGCTCCTCACAACATTTTTTACAGCGGTAAAGCAAAATTTCAAAAGATTTTTGATTCACGGTGTTGTGCTGTATATGATAATCGCTTTCGGCTCGTTTGCCATCATATATTACTACACCCTCGCCCAAACCGACGTTGTGTTCAGCTCGATTCTTACCATATATATGTTGTTTTCGGCTGTGCTTGTTGTGGTGATGTTTTACGTTCCGATTATGGACATCACATATGAGCTGAGGCTCTTAGACATATACAAAAATGCGTTTTTGCTGGTGTTCGGAAAAATTCTTCGCAACCTCATCGCTCTTGTTGCAATCGCCGCAATCACCGTGGGAATGATTTTGGCACTTGCGTTTTCAAACGGAGCAATGTTTTTTGTAACTGTCGCATTGTCAACTATGCTTTATCCGCTGTTGTTTTGCAGCATTTCAAGCTCGATTATTTCAAAGGGCTTGCAGGACGCCGTGGGAAGCTTCAACTCAAAGCAAATTGCCGAAGAAGAATTGGAGGAACAGCTCAAAGAGGAAGCCGAAATTGCCGCCAACGACACCTCGGACAGCGACTATGTATTTGTAAACGGAAAAATGATTAAAAAATAATTTTGCACACAAGGTTTTAATAAATACGGGCGGACGGCTGAGCTTTCATTCGTCTGCCCTTTTTGCAAGCCAAAGCTTTCACCCCCTCGGCATTGTTGAACCTTGAATTGTCAGTAATAATCGGGGGTGCAACCGATAGTTGCGGAATTGAAAACTAAAATGTATTGCGAAAAACAAGCGATTTGTCTATAATTTAATCATCAAATGACGGAGGGATTTTATGAACATAGAAATTGCAAACAGACTTTATCAGTATCGAAAAGAAAACAATCTTTCGCAGGAGGAGCTTGCCGCAAAAATCGGCGTGAGCCGTCAGGCGGTTTCAAAGTGGGAGCGAGCAGAGGCGTCGCCCGACACGGATAATTTGATTTTGCTTGCAAAGCTTTACGGCGTTACGCTTGACGAGCTTTTGCAGGGCAAGGCAGAGCAGTCCGCACCAAGCACCGACCAAGCCGAAGCCGAGAGCTCGGAATCGGTCAGCTCGGAGTTTTCGCCCGAACCCGACGAGGAGTATGTTGAATCCGACAGAATCAGCTTTAAAAACGGAATTCACATTCACTCTAAGGACGGCGACAAGGTTGACATTAGCTTTAAAGACGGCGTAAACGTTCAGGACAGCGACGGCTCAAAGGTTTGCGTGAATCGCAGTGGTGTGAACATATGCGAAAACGGCAAAACAAAGGTTTATACCGACGAAAACGGCAGAGTGTTTCACAGCAAGGAAATCGACGAAGAAAGGCACGCATTTAAGGATAAGGCAAAGTCAAAAAAGAAAAACTTTTTCCTTGCGTTCCCGTTTCCGATTATCGTCATAATAGCCTATCTGCTGTTCGGCGTGTTTGACGTGTGCGGCGGATTTGCGTTCGGGTGGATTGTGTTTTTGACAATTCCCTTGTACTACACGCTTGTTGAGGCTATCATCAAGAAAAACCCAAGCATATTTTGCTATCCCGTGTTTACGGTGGCGGTTTACCTGATTACAGGCTTTGTGTGGTCGCTGTGGCACCCGATGTGGATAATCTTCCTCACCGTTCCCGTTTACTACAGCATTTGCGAATTTATCAAAAAAAGAAAAGACTGACATTAAACACCCCGCACCAATCAAGGTGCGGGGTTGATTATTATTCGTTTTTGATTTTCAAGCTTTGCTCATTCCGGTTTTGACAGAGGGATTGAAAGCATTTATGTTATATGAACGTTAAAATTTAAAACCAAAGCTTCCACACGCACCAAGCCCTCACTTGAGGGAGGGTGGCACGACGAAGTCGTGACGGAAGGGTGAGTTGAGAGAATGGAGTTAAAATTTTTTCAAAAACATTATTGAGGGAATAAAGCTTCATAATCACGGAAGTAATGCAGTGTCCACCCCTCAGTCAGCTTCGCTGACAGCTCCCCTCAAGCGGGAGCCTTGGAAGCGTTCATATTTTAATAACAATGATAGCTGTGAAAAAGTTTTCTGTTCAATAAAACCTTAGATTATAGTTGAGCGTTTCTGTAAAATCAAAGCCTCCCTTGTGCAAAGGGAGGTGGCAAAAATCGAAGATTTTTGACGGAGGGATTGAAAGCGTTTTTG
>CAZYGJ010000018.1:0-30758 GCA_964646975.1 uncultured Ruminococcus sp. | reverse complement strand
TGTCCTACGCACGATACCAAAAAGGCTTTAGCATGATTCGAGACGAGTTGAATCTTAATCCTGCTCATAGACCTCATGACGGTCGTAAGCACTTCGTTACGATGGCTAAAAAGTATGGTGTTGATGAGTATGCGATCAAGTATATGGTAGGTCATAAGATCTCGGATATCACCGAAAAGGTGTATACACAACGAGAGTTTGAATGGCTCAAACAAGAAATAGAAAAAATAAAATAGCTTGTAGAAACTGTCCTATAAACAAAGTTATGCCTCCTCGTCGTGACGAGGAGGCATAACTTTGTGTAGGAATATATGTATAGAAGTGGTGTATAAATAATGCACGAATTGCCTACATTTCTCGGCTTTTTCACACTCCTAACCACTCCGAAAACCGTGTAAATAAAGGCTTTTAGATGTGGTTAAGTCGTAGGAAGTTTCTATTATAAAAATTTAATGGGAAATGTTATATTGACAGATCCGTTTGATCCGGGATTTCAATCGGAAAACAACGCTGAGTATGAGAGCTTGCTCAATATAAACAACGATTCAATTATGGCTTCTGTTGAAATCCCGCGAATCAATGTAAAGCTGCCGATTTATCACGGAACGTCACAGGACACACTTTTAAACGGCTTGGGACATCTTCAAAAAACATCACTACCAATCGGCGGCAAGGGTTCTCACGCTGTTATTACAGGACATACCGGACTTTCTACTGCACGACTTTTTACGGATTTGGATAAGCTGGAAAAAGGCGATGTGTTTTATATCTATGTGTTGAACAGAAGCTTGGCATATCAGATTGACCAAATCAAGGTGGTAGACCCAACGGATACAAGTGATTTAAGGATTGACTCGGATGAGGATTATGTAACGCTTGTAACCTGTACGCCCTACGGAGTTAATTCTCACAGATTGCTGGTAAGAGGCACAAGAATACCTTATGAAGAAGCGGAAACGCTTGTTGAAGTTATGTCTCCCTCAGAAAGCACATGGATGCTTGAATATAAAAATGCACTCATAATCGGAGCAATTGCCCTTGTTGCTGTAATAATAGTTTTTATTTTGATTAAATTGTTGATTTCCAAATACAAAAAGAACAAAAACAAGTCGAGAAAACACAAGACAGATTGATGTGATTTTGAAAGGCAGACGTTATGAAAAAAGTAATATCGGTTATTATCTTTGTTGTATTGCTAATGGTTGGAATGGGCATTGTAGGTTATACTTTTGTAAGCAATATTTTAATGGGTATGAATTCAGACAGCGAAATTAAGACATATCTGGATACGGTATCTGATTTAGACACCGCTGAATATGACAAATATTATGCTTCTGCTCAAGAGTATAACGACAGTCTTAAGGGCGACGTTGTTATCGGAGACCCTTTTGAAAATGATTTCACAAATGATGAGGAATATAACAATTTGCTTAATTTTGACGGTACTTTTGTTATGGCTTGCATTGAAATACCTGCACTCCAAATCAATTATCCGATTTATCACGGCACAAGTGATGAGGTTTTGAATAAAGGAATAGGGCATATGCGGAATACATCATTGCCGATAGGCGGAAAGGGAACACACAGCGTTTTGACAGGGCATACGGGACTTTCGGGTGCAAGGCTTTTTACTGATATTGATAAGCTTGAGCAGGGTGATGTTTTTTATATATATGTTATGAATCAAACGCTCGCTTATTCTGTTGACCAAATAAAGGTTGTTGAGCCTGAGGATACGTCTGATTTGAAAATCGACGAGGATAATGACTATGTAACCCTTGTAACCTGCACCCCATACGGACTTAACACGCACCGATTATTGGTTAGAGGAACTCGAATACCATATGCTGACTCCGAAAAAGACCTTCAGCAAGCTCACTTAAAGGAAAGCACATACAACGAGGAATATATAAGAGCTGTTGCAATAGGTGCGTCGATAATGTTCGGAATATTACTTGCTTATATTATCTTTAGATTTGTATTACATACAGTAAGAAAGAGAAAAAACAATGAAAAGAAAAAGCATTAAAATTTCTTTATATGTTTTATCGGGAGCATTATTTGTTATCGGAATGTTTATATTTGTGTATCCATTGCTTTCGGAATATGCTTCGGAAAAGAATACAGAAGCGATAATTGAAAATTTTGAAAACATCAGAAAATCCGTTCGGGATGATTTTCAATCCGAAAATATTGTTTCAAGCAATGAGGCGTTGGCGGAAAACAATCCCGAAGAAATTGAGCCTCAGCAGAGCGTGAGCTACGGTGAGCTGTATAAGAAAATGAAGGAATATAATTATAAAATTTTCAATGACGGGCAAAAAGGTCTGAGAGATGCGTGGTCATATGAACAGACGGGTGTGGATTTGTATGAATTTGGGCTGTATGACGGCGTGGCAGGCATTTTGAGAGTGCCGAATATGAACGATTTGAAAATGCCGATATACCTTGGTGCCTCAGACAGTAATATGGCAAAGGGAGCGGCTCAGCTCGGACAAACCTCAATGCCTGTTGGAGGCAACAACACAAACTGCGTCATTGCCGGACACAGAGGATGGAACGGAGCAAGGTATTTTTTAGATATTGAACAGCTTGAGATAGGCGATGAGGTATACATTGACAACCTTTGGACAACACTTTCATACAAAGTAAGCGATATTAAAATCATACAACCTGATGAGATAGATGAAATTTTAATCCAAGAGAATAAGGATATGGTGACGCTCATTACTTGCCATCCGTATTGGGCAAGTACATACAGATACGCTGTGCTTTGCACACGGACACATTCCGACGTTTCGGAGCATCAAGCTGATGATAACCAAAATGTGCAGACTGAACAAGTCGCTGATAGCGATGAAGCAATCACCGATTTTGAAAGCTCTCAGACACGGATATTTATAGAACAATCATCATTTTATGCAGTTCCCGTTGCTCTGATTTTACTTGTTGCTTTGTTAAGGCTCAAAAGAGTAAGCAGACAAAGGTGATTGAATTATCAAGTAATATTATGAACATTTATAATAAAAACAGAGTTGCCGCATTTAAAGCAAGACAACTCCGTTAAGGTTACTCATAAATATTTTGGTCTGTTTTAAAACCTTTGATTTTTTTGCGAAGCTTCAGGCACGCCTTTGTTACGAACAGGCATACAAAAAAGTAAAAAACGAAAAATATTGTGCCGAAAATAGATATGAACAGCAACGGTGATTCCTGAAAAATTGTGTCAAAACCGCATAAGCACCAAGTGTAGAACAGCTCAGCTAACAAGATAAGCAGTATGCCGTAAAACAAGCCGGTGCAGACAAGATACTTTTTGTAAATACGCTTGTACACGCTTGCTTTTTCTTTGCTTTCGGACACAAATTCGTTTGATACAACCGATTTCTTGCCTGTAAAATACACAAGCTCACCCATACCGTCGTTGGTGTGCGGAATACTTTCATAACCGCATTGAGCGGCAAATGCCGTAATGCTTGCGATGTTCTGCTTTTCGTCCGAATATATAATCGTGGTGTATTCGTCGGGCTCGGTTTTTACAAAGGTATAAAAACAGCCGAGCTTTATATACACAAGCTTCCAGCCCTTTTTGTTCATCTGATTGATGTATTCAATCTCCTTGTCAACATCTAAAAATAATTTTAACCTTGTTATTTGATTTTTGCTTTTGCTCATACATTTGTCTCCCCAAGTATTGCTTCGCCGTTTTGCACCAGCTCTTTAAGACGTGCAAGCTCTGCGTTGAGTGCAGCCTTGCCTTCGTCGGTAATCACATAATTTTTCTTTGACGCATCTCCTCCTGCTTCAACGATAAATCCCTTCGCAAGCAGAGTGTTGATTGCACCGTAAAGTGTTCCTGCTCCTATGTTTACTCTGCCATTGGTAACGGCATTTACATTTTGCATAATACCGTAGCCGTGCAGAGGAGTGAGCAGAGATAACAGAATGTAATATACAGGTTCTGTTAATGGTTGATTTTTTGATTTGCCCATAATTAGCACCTCTTTCAATTAATAAAATATATCAAAGCACGATACATCAATCGGCGATATATCGGATTACGATATAACTATATCATATATCGATATAGTTGTCAATACTTTTTTGCAAAATAAATTCGGCAACCACCAAACGGTAGCTGCCGAAAAGCATTTTTATTAATTTGATGCCGCTGTTGTTGTGCTTGAGCCTGTTGAAATCAAATCTTCATAAACAAATTGTGCAAAGGCAACACGTTGTCCTTGCAAATCTGAGAACTTGATAGCTGAGCCGACAGGCGTGTTGTCATCATAATACCAATATCCTTTTTCCGGAACATTGTATTGCACAACATCATATTTCAGATAAGTCAAAGAATTTGAAACCAACGCCGTAATCTCGTCTTTTTTAAGATTGGTTGTAATCAACGGACCGATTGAGCTTACAATTGAAACAATTTGTGTCAAATCGGCATTTTTCATACTTTCAAACAAGGTTTCAAGTAATTTTCTTTGTCTTGAGGTTCTCTGCCAATCGTCACCGTCAAGTCCGATTTCGTTTCCGTCCTCACCCTTTTGAAGACCTCTGTTTCTTGCGTACCAAAGAGCCTCTTGACCGTTTAGGTGAACAACTCCTGGTGCGTCTTTGATGGTTGTGTATTCGTCAACCTGACCGTTTTTGTACATCTGATAATTGATATAGTCGATTTCGTCCTGAGTAACCTCCATATCAATTCCGCCCAAGGTATCAATGATTTTGATAAAGCTTTCAAAGTCAACAACCGCATAACGGTCGATTTTTATGCCGAAGTTAGCTTCAATAGTCTTGATTGCCAGCTTTGGACCGCCGTAAAAATACGAAGCGTTGATTTTGTTGTATCCGTAATCGGGGATATAAACATAGGTGTCACGCTGAAACGATGTCAGCTTGATTTTTTTGTGGCTGTTGTCAATCGACAGCATAATCATCGTGTCGGTTCTGCCATGCTCGTCTCCGTCGCTGTTATCTTCACCAAACAGCATAACGTTGAGAACCTTTGAGTGTTGAATAAGGTCACTGTCTGAAAGCTGATCTCCGAACACATCGCTTGTTGTGGGTGTTGTTGAACCCGTCTTGTTTTTGTCGTCGGCGTTGTCGGAAAAATCAACAAAGTTCATCGAATTGAGCAGTGAATAGTAATAAACAAGACCGCTGCCCGAAATCAGGAAAATAACCGAAAGAATGATGCAGATAATTCGTTTTGCTCTGCCTTTCTTCTTATACAGCTTAATAACCTGCGTGTTTGAGCTTATATCAACCAGATTGCTTCTTGTATCGTTGGACATTTTGAACCTCCGTTAAGTTAAGCAATATTTTTGATTTTTGTTAGCAGTATGTCTTGTAACACAAGGCATACTGCGATTATTTTAACATTATAACATATAATACGATGTTTTAATTCTAATAAAGAACTAAAAGCTCACATATTGTCCGCAAATGTACTTTTTTATGTTTTTCACAAAGCTGTCAGTCCTGCTCGTCTAACGGTAGATAAAATGACGGTAAAAACTCTTTTTCAAAAATTTCAGCCTCAGGCATATTCATATTGTGAATAATTTTCTCTATACTTTCTTTAGCTTTTGCAAATTCGTCGTTACCCATTCTGATTTCATCAATACATTTTATCAAAGCCGAAAACTTGTCCGCAGCTTTAACATATTTTTTTAGCTCTTTGTCATCCTCGGAGTTAATTTTTATTATTTTTTCAAAATCATCTTTAAAATCGTCAGGCAGCATCTCAATAAGCCTGTCTGCGGCAATATCCTCAATCCTTTTGTATGCCTCGATTATATCGGGGTTATAATATTTTATCGGTGTCGGCATATCGCCTGTTATAATTTCGGTTGCGTCGTGAAATGTCGCCAAAACCGCTGCTCTGTCGGCGTTAAGCTTGCCGCCGAAGCGTTTGTTGTGAATCAACACAAGGCAGTGAGCAATAATCGCAACCTGCTGGCTATGTTCGCTGATATTTTCATTTTTAGTATTATTCATCAAACCCCAGCGGTTAATATACTTCATTCTTGACATCATTGCATAAAAATGATAAGACATAATAAAAAACCTCCTGATTTTTTACAAAAGTAGTGCAAATAAAAAGTAAATATGATATAATATATTGATAATTATACTATTTTTCAATAAAAAGTCAAAGAATAATTTATTTTATATACTACAACATTGCTTCGGCATTTTGTGCGACAGGAGAATCCCAATGACATCAAGGCTTCAGCGTATCGGCTCCAAAAAAAGAAATTATATTTTATTGACATTTGCAGTTGCTTTGATTACAGCGGCGGCAATTTTTGTTCCGTTTGCAGTTATGAACGGAGGAATTTTTTATTACTACGGCGATTTTAACGTTCAAGAAATCCCCTTTTATCAAATGGTGCATAATGCCGTGCAAAACGGTGAGCTTGGGTGGAGCCACACAACCGACCTCGGCTCAGACCTTTTGTCAAGCTACAGCTTTTATCTTATGGGAAGTCCGTTTTTTTGGCTGACAATTCCGTTTCCCAATGAATTTGTGCCTTATTTAATTTGTCCCTTACTAATACTTAAATTCGCTTGTGCGGCGGCTTCGGCTCATATTTATCTGCAAAGATATGTTAAAAACCAAATGTTTGCCGTGTTCGGGGGACTTTTGTATGCGTTTTCCGGCTTTTCGATTTATAACGTGTTTTTCTTTCATTTTCATGAGCCGATGATAGTGTTTCCGTTGCTTTTGGCGGCACTTGACGCATTTATTTACGACAGACGCAGGGGAGTTTTTGCTGCCGCTGTTTTTGTGGCTTGTGCAATAAACTACTACTTTTTTGTAGGTCAGGTAGTGTTTGTAATAATGTACTTTCTTATGATAACGCTTACAAAGACCTACAAATTCAGAATCAAAGATTTTTTGCTTCTCGCACTCGAAACCTTAATCGGCTTTGCCGCCTCAGCCTTTATCCTTTTGCCGTCGGTAATCGGGCTGATGGGCAATCCGAGGCTTTCAACCTATCCTAACGGCTGGGAAGCACTTGTTAATTCCAAACCCCAAAGATATTGGCTCAGCGTGCTTGCGTTTTTGTTTCCTGCCGATATGCCCGCAATGCCGGTGTTTACGCCCGAATCAAATTGCAAATGGGCGTCGGTTGCCGGTTGGCTTCCGCTTGTGGGAATGACGGGCGTAATTGCGTTTTTGCAAATGCGAAAACGCGATTGGCTTAAAAAGCTCATCACGCTTTTGATGCTGTGTGCCTTTGTTCCCGTTTTGAACAGTATGTTCCAGCTTATGAACAGCTCTATATACTACACTCGCTGGTACTATATGATAGTCCTTATGTTTGTTCTTGCAACGCTGAGGGCTATTGAAGATAATTCTGCCGATTGGAAAAGAGCTGTGGTGTGGTCGGTATCTCTCACCGTAGGAGCGGCATTGCTAATCGGACTTATGCCGAAAATCACCAGGGGCGAAAATGACGAAGAAACGGTGTCGCTCGGCGTAGAAGCAACCTTTGAACGCTTTTGGATTTATGTTCTTATTGCTCTTTTGAGCCTGCTCGGATTTATTTTGATATACAAAAAGTTCAGCGAAAATAAGCGTCTGTTTGCGATTGCTTCGATTTCGGGAATGTTGACGGTTACGCTGTTAAGCTCTTATTTTATAATCGGAACGGGTGTCTTTTCAAGCTCGTCAACCGAAAAGATAAGCAACGATATTATCAACGCAAGGGAGGATATTAAAATTCCCGACCTTGAATATGTGCGAAGTGATTTTTACAAATGCGTTGATAACACGGCAATGTATTGGAACGTGCCGAGCATAAACTGCTTTCAAAGCTCGGTTTCTACTTCGATAATGCAGTTTTATGAAGCTATGGGAATCACAAGAGATGTTGCGTCAAGACCGAATTTTTCGGCATACGGCCTGAGAGCCTTGTTAAGCTGTAAGTATTATTTCGATTACAACAAGGATAACGATGATGACGACAGCGACCTTTCGTTTCTCGATGATAATAATAATACAAAAATGCCGTATTGGAAGTATGTTAAAACCTGCAACAATTTTGATATTTACGAAAATGAGTGCTATATTCCGATGGGCTTTGCATATGACAGCTTTGTGACCGAGGAAGAATTTGAACGCCTCAGAGATGACAGCAAATCTCAGGGGATTTTAAACGCAATGGTCCTCAGTCGTGAGCTTATGGAAAAGTATTCCAATATCACAGGTTATTCCGAAGATAAATACAGTGAGCTTTACGGAAGTGAACCCGAAAATTTCAAGAGCGTTGTTGACGATTATCATTTCAGCAAGTATCAATACAAAAGCCAATGCGAAAAGCTGGCGGCTTCAAGCTGTTCAAGGTTTGAGTATACCGACAGCGGGTTTACGGCTGTGTATGACAACAAAGGCGACGAAAACCTGCTGTTTTTCAGCGTTCCTTACAGCACGGGCTTCAGTGCAACGGTAAACGGAGAGAGTGTTGAGATTGAAAGGGTGAATTACGGCTTTATGGCGGTAAAAGTTCCTGCTATGACCGAATGTACGATTGAATTTACCTATGAAACACCGGGCTTCAACGCTGGCTTGATAATAAGCCTTGTTTCGCTTGGTGCGTTTGCGGTTTATATCACCGTTGTTATAGCTTATCGCACGGCAAAAAAGCAAAAATCTTGTGAACGGAGTTGATTTAATGTTGTTTGGAGATAAAATTTTAAAATATAAAGATGAAATTCTTGCGGATTTGAATACATTAATCTCTATTCAGTCCATTGACGGGGAAATGAATGACGAGTGTGACAAGGCACTTGAATTTATACTCAAAAAGGCAAAGGATTTCGGGCTTGCGTCAAGCCGTGTAACCGAAAAAAGTGTACACGTTGAGCTTGGCAACGGCGGAAAGCTCTGTGGAGTTTTGTCGCACCTTGATGTTGTTCCGGCAGGCAGTAATTGGAGCGTAAGCCCCTATGTGCTTACTCAAAAGGACGGCAGGCTTTACGGCAGAGGAATTGCCGACGATAAGGGAGCGGCACTCATAAATCTTTACTGCCTAAGAGCAATAAAAGAGAATAACATAAGCGGCAAAAACACCTTGCGTGCAATTTACGGCACATCAGAGGAAACGGGAATGGACGATATTGACGGATATTTTGAAAAAATGCCGCTTCCCGATATGGCTTTTACACCCGACAGCGACTACGGTATTTGCTATGCCGAAAAGGGAATACTTCACATTCAGGTTGCAGCCGAACGCAACGATGCAAAAACCCTCACACAGTTTCATTCCGGAAACGCACTCAACGCCGTTCCGGATATGGCGTATGTAATGCTTGATTCTTCAAGCTACGACGAACAACTGCTTATGCGTCTTTCAGATGCAAGCGAAGGCGATTTTGAGTTTAACTACACTATTGACGGTCTTATGATAATCAGCCGAGGCAGGGCAGCCCATGCGTGTGAACCGCAAAAAGGACAAAATGCTGCGGCAAACCTTGTGGAATTGATTTCAAACGCCTACGACGTTCCCGAAATCGGTTTGATTTGCTCGTTTATTGATTACTCTATTAATAATGAAACAAACGGTCGTTCGCTCGGCTTGAAAATGAGCGACTCCGTTTCAGGTTCGCTTACCGTGAATCTTTCCACCGTGCATATTGAGGACGACAAGGCTTATGCTCAGTTTGATATACGTTATCCCGTTACCGTAAACGGCGATACGGTTATAAAGCAGTTTAATAAGGCGGCAAAGATAAGCGGACTCAAGGCAGAGGTTTTGCATCACGAAAAGCCTTTGTATGTAAAAAAAGACACCGAGCTTGTCAGCTTGCTTAGCGAGGCTTATGAGGCGGTTGTCGGAGAAAAGCCCGAGCTTTATTCAACGGGAGGCGGAACATATGCCCGCAAGCTTGGCGGCAACGGAGTTGCTTTTGGCCCGAATTTCAAAACCGACGATATTCGTATGCACAATGCCGATGAAAGCGTTGACGAAAATAACTTCTTTACTCACGCTCAAATTTGCCTTGAAGCAATGTACAGGTTTTATACCTCAGATTAAAGGATTGATTAATTATGAACAGCGAAAAAATTGTTAAAAAGCAAGCAAGAAAATCGTTAAACGGTAATTGGGTGCAGATAATTGCCGCAATTTCGGCTGTATGCGTTATTTTTATCACGGCTTTGTTTTTTATTTATGCGGCGGGAACCGCATTCAACTTTTTTGATACCGACACCGGCGAGCTGTTGAACGATTTAGCATTTTTGATTGTATTGCTTTGTGCCGAGGGGGTGTTGGCGTTTGCCGCTCCTGCTTTTAACGGTGTACTGAAAATGTGTTCAAACGTAGTCCTGACGGGCAAAACCGAAATCACCGATTTGTTTTATTATTTTCGTGATAAAGGCCGTTATTTCAGAACGCTTCTTCTTGATGTTGTTTTGATTTATGTTTACAGCGTGCTTGTCAATGTTTTAGATGTTTACAACTATGTTGCATCATTTACCGAGGTAAGCCTTTCGGACGGCCTTTTTGCAAATTCGGCGGAAACAACGCTAACGCTGATGCTTTTGCTTGCCGGCGTAATATCCATAGCTGTCAAGGTGGTTGTTTTCCTGCTGTTTCTCTATTATCCGCTTGCCGCATACGCCATTGATGACAGCAGAGGAATAGGAAAATATATGTTTGGATTTATTCCGTTTTCCTTCAGACATTTCGGCAAATCGCTAAAGCTGTTCTTTAGCTTTTTCGCTTGGTTTTTGTCGTGCTTTTTTGTTGTGCCTGCAATTTATGTTCTGCCCTATTACCTTGTGTCGGCAATCAGTTCAACTCGCTGGCTGATTGTTCTTGACAGAAACAGGAGATTGATATGAAGGTTTCATTATGTATGATAGCTTACAACGAGGTCGACGCTCTTGACGGCTTGTTTAAGGATATTTCGCTTCAGGATTATCCGCACGAAAAAATAGAGATAGTTTTTGTTGACAGTATGTCAACAGACGGAACCTATGACAAAATGGAACGCTTTAAAAATACGGATTTCGGATTTGCAAAGGTTTCAATAGTTCAATGTGCCAAGCGAAATCAGGCTTTTTCGTGGAATGCAGCACTTATGACCGCCGGAGGCGATGTAATCATAAGAGTTGACGCACACGCAAGAATACCGAGAAACTTTGTTTCCAGAAATGTTTATAATCTTAGGCAGGGAGAGGATGTTGTCGGCGGAGGACGCCCTAACATAAGCTCAAACGTTTCGCCGTGGAAGCTCACTCTGCTTGCCGCCGAGGATTCGCTGTTTGGAAGCTCTATTGCGAGCTATCGGCGTCCCGCAGCGGAAAAGGAATATCTTGACAGCCTTTTTCACGCTGCCTATCGCCGTGACGTTATCAAAACAGTGGGTGGCTTTAACGAGGATTTGGGAAGAACCGAGGACAACGAATTTCATTACAGAATACGCAAAGCAGGGTACAAGCTTGCCTGTTGCCCCGATATAATTTCCTATCAACATTCACGAAACAATCTAAAGACTATGATACGTCAAAAATATTCAAACGGTCGCTGGATAGGGCTTACCGTATCGGTATGTCCGGGGTGTATTTCATACTTTCATTTTGTGCCGTTTGTCTTTGTGCTTATGATAATTGCGTGTGCTGTTGCGGCTGTTTTGGGAGCACCGCTGTTTATGTATATTTTTCTGATACTGTACGGAATGTTTGACGCAGTTAATACGGTGGCGTGTTTTACAATCAAAAACATTCAGCCACAGTTTTTCCTTTTGCCATTTATTTTTCCGCTGCTGCACGTTGCTTACGGTATAGGTACGATAGTGGGACTTTTGCAGATTCCGTTTTGGAAGAAGAAAATCAAAAACAGCTCTGCACAGGCTCACATAGAAAAAGTTAAACGAAAGGTTGCAAAACACACAGGTTCTTTTCCTGTGAAAAACGGTGAATAAAATGTCGGAAAAGGTTAATTTGTCATCAGAGCTTTTGCGTGAGCTTCAGCTCAAACAGCTTGATATGCTGGAGTATTTCAGAGATTTTTGCGAAGAAAACGGTCTTACGTTTTATCTTTGCGGAGGTGCTCTTATCGGTGCTTTGCGAAACGGCGGCTTTGTTCCGTGGGACGATGATGTTGATGTGCTTATGCCGAGAGATGATTACGAAAGGCTTGTCACCGTTTGGCGTGAAAAGAGCCAAAACAGCCGTTTTAAACTTCTCAAAACCGATGACGAGATGTTTACGGGCAACATTTTTATAACAATAACCGACACAAATTATACAATGGTAAAAACCAATCAAACAGAGGTAGATATTCCCCACGGCTTGGTGCTGGACGTTTTTCCGCTTGATGTGTGTCCCGACAGTCGCTTTGCACGCAAAATGCAGTATATTTGGACGATGCTTTATTCTTTGTTTTTGGCTCAGGTCGTACCCGAAAAGCACGGCGGAATTATGGGCTTGGGAAGCAAGGTTTTGCTTGCTGTTTTCAGAGGCAAAAAGCTCCGCAACAAAATATGGCGTTGTGCCGAACGTCATATGACCAAATACAAGCTCGGTGAAAACAAGTGTATAACCGAGCTTTGTGCAGGACCTCATTGGATGACAAAGGAATATCCAAAGCGAATTTACAGCGGAGTTGACTACGTTACCTTTGAGGGACTCAGAATGCCGTGTATGTCTGGCTATGACGAATATCTTACGATAGTTTTCGGTGATTATATGCAGCTTCCGCCAAAGGAGGAGCGTGTACCTCATCACGACATTGCCTATCTTGATTTGAACACGCCCTGTATTGAGTACGATAAAAAGAGGAAACACAGTTGATGAATTTTAATCGCAAAAGCTGGACGCAAAGCGATTGCGAAGAGCTTGTTGCCGTACTGAAAAACGAGGCTGACTTAAAATATCGTGATTTTCACACCTCGCTTGTGCCTGATAATGATAAAAATACATTTATCGGCATAAGAGCACCTCGCCTGCGTGAAATCAGTCGGGAAATCTCAAAGGGTGATGCAAAAGGCTTTGTAAAAACAGCCTCCGATGCTTATTATGAGCTTCGTATGCTCAAGGCTTATGTAACGGGACAAATAAAGACCGAAAGCTTTGAAGCTTTTGCAAGTCTGTGCGGTGATTTTGTCGGCAGTATAAACAATTGGGCGGTGTGCGACGGCTTTTGTGCTTCGCTCAAGCAGGTAAAAAAATACAAGAGCGAATTTTTTGAATACATAAACAAATTTCTTAATAGCGATAACGAATGGGAGCTTCGCTTTGCACTTGTTATTATGCTTGATTATTACCTTGACGAGGAATATATCGACGAGGTTTTGAAAAGGTGCGACAGAGTAAAATGCAAGGCTTATTATGTCAGCGTTGCTCAGGCGTGGCTGCTTGCAACGGCGGTTGCAAAATGCCGTGAAAAAACGATGGAGTATCTCGAATCAAGCTCACTTGATGATATTACCTTTAACAGAACCGTGCAAAAATGTGTCGAAAGCAGGCGTGTTGACGATAAAACCAAGGCGTATTTGCGTGCTTTGAAACGACATAAATAGATTTTTGATGAAACAAAGGGATTTATGAGAATAAAAATCTTTTATAATTCCTTTATGTAAATTATAATTCTGCTAAATCTTGTACAATATTATGTTGAATGGAACAGTATAGCGGTGGTGGTGTTATGAAAAAAGCTTTATTGGTTTCACGCTCTGAGCAAAGTGCGGCTTCGCTTGCACAGTTGCTCAGAAACGAGGGCTATGTTAAGATTTCTGTTTCATACACAGCCGACTCCGCCCGAGAATATGTCAAATCAGAGGAATATGATTTGATTTGCATAAACGCTCCGCTCCACGACGAAACGGGAATAGAGCTTTCGGAGAATTTTGCGAGGTCAACACGATCAAACGTTGTAATCATTGTGCCGCAAAAAAATGCCGATGATGTAAACGACTTGCTGACAAAGCACGGAGTTTTGGTTATCGCAAAGCCTGTCAACCGTCATTTGTTTCACCATTTTCTTCAGTTTACCGAATGTTTCAGAATGAGAATGTTCAGAGTTGCCGAAGAAAACGAGCGTCTAAAGCATATGGTGGAGGATATGAAGGTCATAAACAGAGCAAAGCTTTTGCTTGTGACCTGCCTTAATATGTCGGAGGAGCAGGCACATCGCTATCTTGAAAAACAGGCAATGGACTTGCGTGTAAGCAAGCTTCAGGTTGCCATGCAGGTCATCAAGACCTATGAAAACTGATTTGCATTATAATCTTCTGAAAGGAAAGTGCTTTTATGAGCCGTGCGGCGTATTTAATTCTTGAAAACGGTACTGTGTTTGAGGGCAAAGCCTTCGGTGCCGAAAAAGAAACTACTGGAGAGCTTGTTTTTACAACTGCAATGACAGGCTATCTTGAAACACTCACCGACCCCAGCTATTATGGTCAGGTGGTTATTCAGACATTCCCTTTGATTGGAAACTACGGAGTTATTCCCTCTGATTTTGAGAGCAATTCGCCGTCATTAAAAGGATATATTGTTAGAGAATGGTGCCAAGCTCCCTCAAATTTCCGTTGCGAGGGTGACCTTGACACCTTTTTAAAAGATTCGCAAATCCCCGGAATTTACGGAATCGACACCCGAGCACTCACACGAATTGTGCGTGAATACGGCGTGCTTAACTGCAAAATCGCTTATTCAAGCGACGTAAGCGAAAAAGAGCTTGAAGAAATTAAAGCTTATAAAATCACGGGTGCCGTTGAAAGCACAACCATAAACGAAAAGCAGGAGTTTAAGGCTGAAAACGGTGACCTTAACGTTGTGCTTATGGATTTCGGTGCAAAGCACAACATCGGACGAGAGCTTGTAAAACGAGGCTGCAACGTAACCGTTGTGCCGGCTGATACAACCGCCGAGGAAATCAAGTCAATGAATCCCGACGGAATTATGCTTTCAAACGGACCGGGAGATCCAAGCGACAACACACAGATTATTGCCGAGCTTAAAAAGCTGAGCGAATACAAAATTCCTACCTTCGGAATCTGTTTGGGACATCAGCTTCTTGCTCTTTCTCAGGGGGCAAAGACCGAGAAGCTCAAATACGGTCACAGAGGTGCAAACCAGCCCGCAAAAGAGCTTGAAACAGGCAAGGTTTACATAACCTCACAAAACCACGGCTATGCGGTTGTAAGCGACAGTATGCCGTCAAACGGCAAGGTTAGCTTTGTAAACGGCAACGACAATACCTGCGAGGGCGTTTCATATACAAATATGCCTGCGTTTTCGGTGCAATTCCACCCCGAGGCTTGCGGAGGTCCGCACGACACGGCGTTTTTGTTTGACCGATTTATCAAACTTATGAAAGACAACAAGTAATAAAAACAAACATAACCGAAATATAGTATAAGGAATGATTGTATGCCACTGAAAAAGGATATTAAAAGAGTTATGGTAATCGGCTCGGGCCCTATTGTAATCGGACAGGCAGCCGAATTTGACTATGCAGGCACTCAGGCGTGCCGTGCATTAAAAGAAGAAGGACTTGAGGTTATTCTTGTAAACTCAAATCCTGCAACTATTATGACTGATAATGCTATGGCGGACAAGGTTTACATTGAGCCGCTTACGCTTGAAACCGTAAAACGTATCATAAAAAAGGAGCGTCCCGACAGCTTGCTTTCGACCCTCGGCGGTCAAACAGGACTTACACTGTCAATGCAGCTTGCAAAAGAGGGCTTCCTTGACAAATACAACGTACAGCTTCTCGGTGCAAATCCCGAAACTATCGACAAGGCAGAGGACAGACAGCTTTTTAAAGACACAATGCTTGAAATCAATCAGCCTGTTATCCCTTCGCTTGTTGTAAACGACGTTGAATCGGCTGTTAAATTTGCCGATGAAATCGGCTATCCTGTAATCATCCGTCCTGCATTTACTCTCGGAGGTACAGGCGGCGGTATTGTAAACGACGAGGAGGAGCTTATCGAAATAACCTCAAACGGACTTGAGCTTTCTCCTATCACTCAGGTGCTTGTTGAAAAATGTATTTCGGGTTGGAAAGAAATCGAATATGAGGTTATGCGTGACCACGACGGCAACGTTATTACCGTTTGCTCAATGGAAAACTTTGACCCGGTCGGCGTTCACACAGGTGACTCAATCGTAATTGCTCCGACAGTTACGCTTGCCGACAAGGAATATCAAATGCTGAGATCGGCGGCTCTTGACATAATTTCCGCACTCAAGGTTGAGGGCGGCTGTAACTGCCAATTTGCACTCAATCCCGAAACCTTTGAATATGCCGTAATCGAGGTAAACCCCCGTGTTTCACGTTCTTCGGCACTTGCGTCAAAGGCAACGGGTTATCCCATTGCAAAGGTTGCGGCAAAAATCGCAATCGGTTATACACTCAACGAAATCAAAAACGCCGTTACGGGTTCAACCTACGCTTGCTTTGAGCCGGCACTTGACTATGTGGTTGTAAAGTTCCCCAAATGGCCGTTTGATAAATTTGTATATGCAAAACGCAACCTTGGCACTCAGATGAAAGCCACGGGCGAGGTTATGGCAATAGCTCCCACCTTTGAGCAGGCAATTATGAAAGCCGTAAGAGGTGCGGAGATTTCTCACAACACTCTTGACGACAAGGAGTTTGCAGGGCTTTCAAACGCATCTGTTTACGACAGACTCAGCGTGTGCGACGACAGAAGAATTTTCTGTGTTTACGAAGCTTTGAAGCGTGGAATAACAGTTGAACAAATCCACGAAATCACACTTATTGACGAATGGTTCCTTGAAAAGCTCAAAAATATCATCGACGTTGAAAACGAGCTTAAAAGCGGCGAGCTTACCGAGGAGCTTTATGTCAGAGCAAAGAATAAGGGCTTCCTTGATAAAACCATCGAGGAATTGACAGGCAAAGAAATTAAAAATCCGCTTGTTCCCGTATATAAAATGGTTGATACCTGTGCTGCCGAGTTTGAGGCTGAAACACCGTACTTCTATTCGACCTTTGACAAAGAAAACGAGGCAGAGGAATTTATCAAAGAACGTGCCGACGGCAAAAAGACGGTAATCGTATTCGGCTCAGGTCCTATCCGAATCGGACAGGGAATTGAATTTGACTACGCTTCAGTTCATTGCGTATGGGCTTTGAAAAAGGCAGGCTACGACGTTGTTATCGTAAACAACAACCCCGAAACGGTGTCAACCGACTTTGATACCGCCGACAGACTTTATTTTGAACCGCTCACAACCGAAGATGTAATGGGCATAATCAAAACCGAAAAGCCCTTCGGCGTAGTAGTGGCGTTTGGTGGTCAAACAGCAATCAAGCTCACAAAATTCCTTAGCGACAACGGTGTAAACATTCTCGGAACATCATACGATGCCATTGATATGGCTGAAGACAGAGAACGTTTTGACGAGCTGCTTGAAAAGTATCACATCAAGCGTCCGAGAGGCGTAACGGTTATGACGACCGAAGAAGCACTTGCTGTTGCCGAAAAAATCGGCTATCCCGTGCTTTTGCGTCCGTCTTATGTACTTGGCGGACAGAATATGATAATTGCCTTTAACGAAGCCGACGTAGAAGAATATATGGCGATTATTCTTGCTCAAAACATCGAAAACCCGATTCTGATTGACAAATATTTGCAGGGTACCGAGATTGAGGTTGACGCAATCTGCGACGGTGAGGATATTCTTATCCCCGGTATTATGGAGCATATTGAGCGTGCCGGAGTTCACTCAGGTGACTCAATAGCTGTTTATCCTGCTTGGAATATCTCAGACGAAATGACAAAAACCATAATCGAAAGCTCACGCAACCTTGCTATTGAGCTGAAAACAAAGGGTCTTGTCAATATTCAGTACCTCATCTATAACAACGAGCTTTATGTTATTGAGGTTAATCCGCGTTCTTCAAGAACAATTCCGTACATCAGCAAGGTAACGGGTGTGCCGATGGTTGATCTCGCAACAAGAGCAATGCTCGGTGAAAAGCTCAAGGATATGGGCTACGGCACGGGACTTTACAGAAAGAGTCCGTACATTGCGGTAAAGGTACCTGTATTCAGCTTTGAAAAGCTCATCAACGTTGACAACCACCTCGGTCCCGAGATGAAGTCAACAGGTGAGGTTTTGGGCATTGCAGGAACTTTGGAGGAAGCACTTTACAAGGGTCTTATCGCCGCAGGCTACAAGATGAAGAAAAACGGCGGCGTGTTTATAACCGTTCGTAATTCCGACAAAGCCGAAATCGGTGAAATAGCAAAGAAATACTATGACCTCGGCTTTACCATCTATGCAACCGAAGGAACTGCGTTGGTTCTTAAAAAGTTCGGAATTGATGCGGTTTGCGTAAAGAAAATCCACGAGTCAAATATACGAAATACGCTTACTCTCATTGAATCAGGCAAAATTCAGTATGTTATTTCTACCTCGGCAAAGGGCAGAATACCATCAAGAGATTCGGTTAAGATTCGCAGAAAAACAGTTGAACGCAATATTCCGTGTCTTACTTCTCTTGATACGGCAAACGCTCTTGCGGATTGCCTAAAGAGTCGTTATTCACAGCACAGCACAGAGCTTGTGAATATCAACGATATGAGGGAAGCAAACCAAATGCTTAAGTTTACGAAGATGCAGGGAATCGGCAACGATTATGTTTATTTCAGCACATTCGACCAAGAAATCAACAATCCCGAGGCTCTTGCCGTAAGACTTTCCGACAGGCATTTCGGAATCGGCGGTGACGGTGTAATCCTTGTTTGCCCGTCAAAGGTTGCCGATGCAAAGATGAAGATGTATAACCGTGACGGCTCTGAGGGCAAAATGTGCGGCAACGGCATCCGTTGCGTAGGCAAATTCCTCTATGACCACGGAATGATAGATTACAACACAAAGGACGAGATTACCGTTGAAACCCTCAGCGGAATCAAATCGCTCAAAGCCTATACTACAAACGGTGAGGTTACACGTCTGCGTGTTGATATGGGCAAGGCAATTCTTGCTCCGAAGGAAATCCCCGTTGCTTTAAACGGCAAGGATAAAATTGTAAACGAGCCGGTGACTATCGGTGATAAGCAGTACAATATAACCTGCGTTTCAATGGGTAACCCACATTGCGTTGTGTTTATGGACGACATTGATAACCTTGATATTGAAAAGGTCGGTCCTGAATTTGAATTTGATTCTCTGTTCCCCGAAAGAGTAAACACGGAATTTGTAACCGTTCTTGACGAGCATACAATCAAAATGCGTGTTTGGGAGCGTGGTTCGGGCGAAACCTGGGCTTGCGGAACAGGAGCTTGTGCGGTTGCGGTTGCGGCTTGCGAAAACGGCTTCTGCAAAAAGGGCGAAGATATAAAAATCAAGCTCATCGGCGGAGATCTTATTATTAATTATACAGACGATACAGTTTATATGACGGGAAATGCCGAAAAAGTATTTGACGGCGAAATTGAGGTGTAAAAGTGGAAATTAATAATACTAAAAAAGATAAAAAATATATATTTGTAACCGGCGGCGTTGTTTCGGGCTTGGGCAAGGGCATCACCGCTGCCTCACTCGGACGTTTGCTTAAAGCAAGAGGCTTGAAAATCGTGGCTCAAAAACTTGATCCCTATATCAACGTTGACCCCGGTACTATGAGTCCGTATCAACACGGTGAGGTTTATGTTACTGAGGACGGAGCCGAAACCGACCTTGACCTCGGTCACTATGAGCGTTTTATCGACGAGGACCTTAACAAGTACTCAAACCTTACAACGGGCAAGGTGTACTCAAATGTTCTTGAAAAGGAACGCCACGGCGACTATCTCGGAAAAACCGTTCAGGTAATTCCGCACATCACAAATGAAATCAAGTCGTTTATTTATAATGTAGGTGAAAAGACAAACGCAGACGTTGTTATCACCGAAATCGGCGGTACGGTAGGCGATATTGAAAGCCAGCCGTTTTTGGAGGCTATCAGACAGGTATCGCTTGAGGTTGGCAGAGAAAACAGCATTTTTGTGCATGTAACACTTGTTCCGTACATAAAGGGCAGTGAAGAACACAAATCAAAGCCTACTCAGCACTCTGTTAAGGAGCTTCGTTCGCTTGGCATCAATCCCGACATCATTGTGTTGAGATGCGACGAGCCGCTTGAAAAGAGCATTTTTGAAAAAATCGCACTTTTCTGCAACGTAAAGCCCGATTGTGTAATTGAAAACATCACATTGCCCACGCTTTATCAAGCTCCGCTTATGCTTGAGGAAAGCAACTTCTCAAATGTTGTTTGTCGTGAGCTTAATATTGCAGTTGATAAAACTCCCGATTTGACCGAATGGAAAGAAATGCTTGAGCGTATTAACAACCGCACAAAGAAATGCACGATTGCACTTTGCGGAAAATATGTTGCATTGCACGACGCTTATCTTTCCGTTGCAGAGGCACTTCGTCACGCAGGCTTTGAAAACTCAGCAGATGTTGACATCAAGTGGGTTGACTGCGAGCTTATTACCAAATATAAGGCAGACGAGCTGTTAGGCGACGTTGACGGAATTCTTGTTCCCGGCGGCTTCGGCAACAGAGGAGTTGAAGGCAAGGTTATGGCGGCAAAATATGCAAGAGAGCATAACATTCCGTATCTCGGAATTTGTCTTGGTATGCAGACAGCCGTTATAGAATATGCAAGAAATGTTTTGGGCTACGAAGACGCAAACAGCGGCGAATTTACGCCCGACGGAAGCCATAACGTTATTGACCTTATGCCCGAACAGCTCGGTGTTGAGGATATGGGCGGCACAATGCGTTTGGGTGCATATCCTTGTGTAATAAAGGACGATTCGATGATGGCAAAGGCATATGGCGAAAAGGAAATTTCGGAGCGTCACCGCCATCGTTATGAGTTTAACAACGATTACAGAGAAGAAATTGAAAACGCAGGAATGAAAATCACAGGCACATCTCCGAACGGACTTTTGGTTGAGGCTGTTGAAATTCCCGAAAACAGATTCTATGTCGGCGTACAGTATCACCCTGAGTTCAAGTCCCGTCCTAATCGTGCACATCCCCTTTTCAGAGAATTTATCAAAGCTTCTCTTGAAAAATAACTAAGCGAAAGGACTTTTGCATATGAAGATAAACAAGAATTTTGACAACCTCATACCTAACTATTTGTTTGCGGACGTTGCCAAAAAAACTGCCGAGTTTGCAAAGGCAAATCCCGACAAAAAGATTATTAAGCTCGGCATAGGCGATGTAACCCTGCCCCTTGCACCGATTGTTGTTGAAGCTATGAAAAAGGGTGCCGAGGACCTTGCACACAAGGAAACCTTTAAGGGTTACCCCGACTATGAGGGCTACGCATTTTTGAGAGAAGCTATTTCTGATTACTACAAAAGCTTCAAAGTTACGGTTGCGGCTGATGAAATTTTTGTTTCCGACGGTGCAAAGTCCGATTGCGGAAATATCGGAGATATTTTTGACAAAGACAACGTTGTTCTTGTCACCGACCCTGCATATCCCGTTTATGTTGATTCAAACATTATGTCGGGCAGGAAAATCATATATGCTTCTTTAAACGAAGAAAACGGTTTTGCCGCTATGCCCGATGAAAGCGTAAAGGCGGATATAATCTATCTTTGCTCGCCCAACAACCCCACAGGCTCGGTATACACCTACGATCAGCTCAAAAAATGGGTTGATTATGCAATAAAAAATGACTCGATTATCATTTATGACAGTGCATACGAAGCGTTTATAACCGAAGATTTGCCACGCTCGATTTTTGCGGTTGAGGGTGCAAGAAAATGTGCAGTTGAAATCTGTTCTCTATCAAAAACAGCAGGCTTTACAGGCACACGCTGCGGTTATACGGTAATTCCAAAGGAGCTTGAGCGTGACGGTCACAATATTTACGCATTGTGGTATCGCCGCCAAGCAACCAAGTTCAACGGTGTGTCGTGGCCCGTGCAATGTGCCGCTGCCGCAGTTTTCAGCAAAGAAGGACAGCGTCAGATAAAAGAGAACATTGCATATTATCAAGAAAATGCCAAAATTATTTCGTCTGCTCTTGATGAGCTGGGAATATACTACACCGGCGGTAAAAACTCACCATATGTTTGGCTCAAATGTCCCAACAATATGGGAAGCTGGGAGTTCTTTGATTTACTTCTTAAAGAGGCAAATGTTGTCGGAACGCCGGGCGAGGGCTTTGGTGAAAACGGTGCGGGATATTTCCGACTAACATCCTTCGGCAACAGAGAAAACACCATTGAAGCAGTTGAACGCATCAAAAAGCTTTTAAAAAATCTTTAATCAAATTACGCCTCTCCGTTCGGAGGGGCGTATTCATATATGTGCGGTTGATATTTGATGAAAATTGTAGTATACTTATGATATTATGAAGTATAGTCACGGAGGAGCTTTTATGAACGTAAATGTAGGCGACCGTGTTGAAATGAAAAAGCCGCACCCCTGCGGAGGAAAAACCTTTTGCATTTTGCGTGTGGGAATGGATTTTAAAATAAAATGCGAGAACTGCGGACGAGAAGTTATGGTTCCACGCAATAAAATCGAAAAGAACATCAAAAAAATCATAGAAAAATAAGGTATAGATATGTTTGAGAAGATAGAAATTTTTGACAAACGATACAGCGAGCTTTCGCAAAGATTATACGAGCCGTCTGTTGCCGCAAATCCCGACGAATATCAAAAGCTTATGAAGGAGATAAAGTCGATTGAGGAAATAGTGCTGACCTATCGCAGCTATAAGGCGGCACTAAACACCGAGAAAGAAAGCCTTGAAATTCTCGGAGAAACCTCGGACAACGAGCTAAAGGAGCTTGCTCAGGCGGAGCTTGAAGATGCAAAGTGTGAAATCGAAAGACTTTCCGAGGAGCTGAAGATTTTGCTTCTTCCCAAAGACCCGAATGACGAGCGAAACGTTATAATCGAAATCAGAGGCGGAGCAGGCGGAGAGGAATCCGCTTTGTTCAGTGCGGTTTTGTTCAGAATGTACTCGATGTATGCCGAAAAGCACAATTTTAAGGTTGAGGTTTTAAACGCAAACGAAACTGAGCTTGGCGGTTATAAAGAAATTTCATTTATGATTGAGGGAATGGGTGCATACTCTCGCTTTAAGTATGAGAGCGGTGTTCACCGTGTTCAGCGTGTTCCCGAAACCGAAAGTCAGGGCAGGGTGCATACCTCAACCACCACAGTTGCCGTGCTTCCCGAAGCAGAGGATGTTGAGCTTGAAATTGACCCGAACGATTTGAAAATCGACACCTTCCGTTCAAGCGGTGCAGGCGGTCAGCATATCAACAAAACAAGCTCTGCAATACGAATCACACACATTCCCACAGGTACGGTGGTTGAGTGTCAGGACGAGCGAAGTCAATACAAAAACAAGGACAAGGCATTAAAAGTGCTGAAAAGCAGATTGCTCAAGGAAAAGCAGGACAAGCAGGCAAGCGAGATTGCCGCCGACCGCAAATCTCAGGTTGGCACAGGCGACAGAAGCGAGCGTATTCGAACCTATAACTATCCTCAGGGCAGACTGACCGACCACAGAATCGGCTTGACCTTGTATAAGCTTGAAGACATAGTCAACGGCAACCTTGACGAGGTTATCGACGCTTTGATTACCGCTGACCGTGCCGAAAAGCTAAAAGAAAATATGATGCAGTAATTAAGGTGAAGTTTTTGAAAACTCAGTATTTAAAAAACACTCCCGAAAATATTAATACAGCCGCCCAAATTCTTAAAAACGGCGGACTTGTGGGTATTCCAACCGAAACTGTTTACGGGCTTGCGGCAAATGCACTCAACGGAAAAGCGGTTGCCGCAATTTTTGCCGCAAAGGGCAGACCGATGGACAATCCGCTGATTGTTCACATAGCTTGTTTTGATGACATCAAAAGATTTAATCTTGTAAAAGAGCTTCCAAAAGCTGCCCAAAAGCTTGCCGACGCCTTTTGGCCGGGACCGCTTACAATTATAATGAAAAAATCAGACATAATTCCCGATGAGGTTTCGGCAGGACTTGACACGGTTGCAATTCGCTTTCCGAGCCATCCTGCGGCACAGGCAATTATCAAAGCCGCTGATGTTCCACTTGCCGCACCGTCGGCAAATCTTTCGGGCTCTCCCAGCCCAACGACCGCAAATCACGTTATAGATGATATGAACGGCAGAATTGATGCGGTTTTTGACGGTGGAGCGTGCAATGTTGGTCTTGAAAGCACCGTAATCACGCTTGCAGGCAACACTCCCTGTGTACTCAGACCGGGAGGAATAACACTTGAAATGCTCAAAGAGGTTTTGGGCGAGGTAAAGGTTGACGATGCGGTTTTGCACGGCCTTGCCGATAACGCCAAGGCTTCAAGCCCCGGAATGAAGTACAAGCATTATGCCCCCAAAGCGAATGTGATACTTCTTAAATGCGATGACAGCGAGTATATTGATTATGTAAATCATAAAGCAAAATCAGGTGTTGCGGCTTTGTGCTGTGACGAGGATATTCCGCTTTTAAAGGTTCCCGCTTATACTCTGGGCAAACGAAACGATTATTCCGCTCAAGCTCACAGATTGTTTGACGAGCTGAGAAAAATCGACGAAAGCGGTGATGTCACAACCGTATATTCACGCCTCCCCTCAACCGACGGAGTAGGTATGGCACTTTATAACCGTCTTATCAGAGCGGCGGGATTTGAGGTGATTGACCTTGAAAAAATGTAAAATAATCGGCTTAACAGGTCAAACGGGTGCAGGCAAAAGCACGGTTGCACATTTTCTTGAAGAAAGCGGAGCGGCAATAATCAATGCCGACAGCTTGGTGCATAAGCTCTACGGCGAAAATACCGTTTGTTCAAGGTCCGTTGCATTAGTTTTCGGAAGTGATATTTTAAATCCCGATTCAAGCGTAGACCGAAGGCTCCTTGCCGAAAGAGCTTTTGTGTCAAAAGAAAGCATTGCTTTGCTCAACTCGGTGGTACACCCCTTTGTTATGTATGAGTTGCTTATGCAGATAAAAACAGAGCTTAAAAACGGAGCTGAGCTGATAATTTATGACGCACCTCAGCTTTTTGAGAGCAATTCCGATTTGATTTGCGACAGCATAATCAGCGTTGTTGCCGACAGACAGGTGCGACTCAAAAGAATTTGCAGTCGTGATAATATCAGCGAAGAAGCGGCAAGAGAGCGTATGAACGCTCAGCTTGACGAGGAGTTTTTCAGAGCAAATTCCGATTATATAATTGAAAATAACGCAGACCTCAAACTGCTCAAGGAGCAGCTTCAAATGCTTAAAGAAATACTTATGCAGAGGTGATTGAATGGCTGTACAAAAACACCGCAGAAAGGCAAGGAAGGGCAAAAGCCTGTTGGCAAATGTTGTAATTTGGTCAATCGTACTTGTGATTTTTTGCGGTGCCTCATTGATTTTTATAATTAATTATCGAAATAACACTTCGGAAAATCTGCAAATTGTTAATTACCCTCAAAAATACAGCGAATATGTTGACCGAGCAGCAAAAGAATATGATCTTGAGCCTGCTCTTATATATGCCGTAATTCGCACAGAAAGCGGATTTGATGCAAGTGCAGAATCAAGCGTAGGTGCTTGCGGAGTTATGCAGATGATGCCGTCATCGTTTGAATGGCTTATGGAAAAGCGGGGAACAAGCGGTCAGTACACAACGGAAGACTTGTTTAATCCCGAAATATGTATTGATTACGGCTGCTATTTGCTCAGGCTGTTTTATGATACATATGAGGATGAGCGGTGTGCAGTTGCGGCATACAACGCAGGCTTTGTTGTCGGCACATGGCTTGAAAACGAGGAATACAGCAGCGACGGCAAAACGCTTACAAATATTCCTTATCCCGAAACCGAAAGCTATGTCGAAAAGGTTGAATCGGCAAAACAAATGTATATAAATCTTTATTATTCATAAAATAAACAAAAGACGAAAGGAAGATAATAATGGCTGAAGAAAAATCACAAACAGCAGAGCTTAAAGAGCAGATAATGATGAAAGAATCGGAGGGCATAAAAGCTTTGTCCGATGAAGATATTGCAAAAGCCGATGAATTTTGCGTAGGCTACAAAATATTTCTTGATTCCTCACCCATAGAACGTGAGGCTGTTCGTTACAGCGTAGAGCTTGTTAAGAAAGCAGGCTTTGTCGAGTTTGACGCTGACGCAAGCTACAACGCAGGCGACAAGGTTTATTATATTAACCGAGGCAAAGCACTCGCACTTGCCGTAATCGGCAAAAACGGTGTAAAAAAAGGTGCAAGGCTTGCAATAGCTCATATTGACTCACCGAGAATAGATTTAAAGCCCAATCCGTTGTATGAAGCAAACAACCTTGCTTTGTTCAAAACCCACTATTACGGCGGACTCAAAAAGTATCAATGGACAACAATTCCGCTGTCGCTTCACGGAACAATAGTAAAGCTTGACGGAACCTCTCTCAACATAAGCTGGGGTGACGACCCTGAGGAATCGTGCTTTTGCATAAGCGACATTCTTCCGCATCTTGCTCAGGAGCAGGTGACCAAGCCGATGTCAAAGGCGTTTACGGGCGAGGATCTCAATGTTCTTGTCGGCTCACGTCCATACAAAACCGAGGATAAGGAGTCTGACCTTGTAAAGCTGAATGTAATGAGTATTCTCAACAAAAAATACGGTATCACCGAAAATGATTTTCTTTCGGCTGAGCTTTGTCTTATTCCGTCGTTCAAATCAAGAGATGTCGGCTTCGATTCAAGTCTTATCGGTGGCTACGGTCATGACGACAAGGTTTGTGCATATCCGGCACTTATGGCGGCAGTTGATGTGCAAGCTCCCGAAAGCACCTGCATTACCTACCTTACAGACAAGGAAGAAATCGGCAGTGACGGCAACACGGGTATGCAGAGCGACTTTTTGCGTTACTTTATTTATGACCTTGCAAATCAGGACGGCGTTGAAGGATACAGAGCGTTGTCAAACAGCACTTGTCTTTCGGCTGATGTGAATGCGGCGTTCGACCCGACATATGCTTCTGCGTTCGAAGCCAAAAACAGCTCATATCTGAATAACGGTGTAGTTATTTCTAAATATACAGGTCACGGCGGCAAATACGACACCTCGGACGCTTCTGCGGAATATATGGGAAAAATCCGTTCCTTGCTTGAAAAGAATAACGTTCTTTGGCAAATCGGAGAGCTTGGCAGAGTAGACCTCGGCGGCGGCGGAACTATTGCAAAATATGTTGCAAATATGAACGTCGACGTTGTGGATTTGGGTGTGCCTGTGCTTTCGATGCACGCACCGTTTGAAATTATATCTAAAACCGATGTTTATATGGCTTACAGAGCCTTTTACTCATTCTTTGATGAAAAATAATATCTGACTGCGAGGCGTCAATTATGACCGACAATAAAAGCAATGTGAATTTGAACAGGGAAAAGGTAATTGTTCGCACAAGTGTTGTCGGCATAGCAACAAACATTCTTTTGGTGGCGTTTAAAAGCATTGTTGGCTTGTTGTCAGGTTCGCTTGCAATCTTGCTTGACGCAATCAATAACTTGAGCGATGTTCTTTCGTCTGTAATAACCATTATCGGCACAAAGCTTGCGAGCAGAACGCCCGACAAAGAACATCCGCTCGGTCACGGCAGAATTGAATACATAAGTGCAATGGTTGTTGCGGCAATCGTTTTATATGCAGGCTTTACGGCGTTTGCAGAATCGGTAAAAAAGATTTTCAACCCGATTACGCCCGATTATTCTCCCGCAACCTTGGCGATAGTTGCGGCTGCTGTTGCGGTTAAAATTGTGCTTGGGCTGTTTGTTCGCTCAAAAGGCAAAAAGGTAAATTCAAACACTCTGACCGCATCGGGAATTGACGCTCTTTTTGATGCGGTCATTTCGGCTTCCGTGCTTTTGTCGGCGGTTTTTTATTTGATGACAGGCGTATGCCTTGAGGCATACCTCGGCGTTGTCATTTCCGTGTTTGTAATAAGACCCGGATACAAGCTGATGAAAAGCACTCTTGACGAAATTTTGGGCAAGCGAATAGATCGGGATTTGCTTGCAGACATAAAGCAAACAATTTGCGAGGACAAAAGCGTTTTCGGGGCGTATGACTTGATTTTGCATTGCTACGGAACAGACAATTATATCGGCTCGGTAAACGTTGAAATACCGAATGTTATGACGGCAGACCAAATTGATGCAATGGAAAGGCGAATTGCAGACAGGGTTTATAAAAAGCACGGCGTTATTCTTGCGGGAATCGGCATATATTCTATGAATACTGCCGACGATGAAATAAAGAAGATGAGAACCGATATTTCGCACATCGTTATGTCTCACGACAGTGTGTTACAAATTCACGGCTTTTATGTTGATTTGCAGGAAAAGACAATATACTTTGACATAATTATTGATTATGCTTCAAAGGACAGAGAAAAAATGTATTCTCATATTTATGACGAAATCAACGACCGCTATCCCGATTTCACCCTGAAAATAGATGTGGATATTGATATTTAAAACAGAATAAAAGTGATGAATTTTTAATAAGCGTATAGCTGTTAATTAATAACGCCCCACACAGCCTGCTTTGGCAAATGTGGGGCATTTTTTGTACGTTTACAAATCTGCGAACGCTCACGAATAACATAAAAATGAGCGAAATATGCAAATATCGGCTTGACAACGGTTAAAAATCGGCTACAATGAAAATAAGAAACGCAAATTACACTATTTTATATTATTTAGGGTACTAATTGGTACCCAAAAAGGAGTTGAATTTTATGAAAAACACAAACATTAGCAATGCTGTGAACAACGAACAGACAGCTATTGAAAAGACATCTAACAACAAGAAGCGAAACATCATTTTAGGAACAGCAGCATCGGTTGTAGTTGTAGCAATCATCATTTTGATATTGCTGCTTGTAGGTTGCAACGACAATAACGATACAGCAACGCCGGACGAGGCAACAACCGTGCCTACCACAGCAACCGCTGATGAGATAGCGACACTCGCTACTTTGAGTAATAAAGACCAAGCAATCGTTGACAACGGCTTAACCGTAAACGAAAAGGGCGACATTGTTGATAAGAACGGCAAGAAGATTGAGCCTTCCGAGGACGGTAAGGTTACAATCAAGGACGCAAGTGGCAAGGAAATCAAGGTTGACACAGACTCAGTTAAGACAGCTAACACCAACAAGACCTACGTTGAAACTACAAATGCTATAATTCAGAGTGCTAATAACGGTGGTTCGGGTAATAGTGGCGGTTCTTCAGATAAGAGTAGCAATTCAAATTCTTCTAAGAACAACAGCTCATCTAACAAGAACAACAGCTCAAACAGCAATTCCAATAAGAGCAATGGTTCTTCAAGCAACAACAGCTCAAGCTCAAACAAGAATAATAATTCTTCTTCAGGTGGTTCTTCAAACAGCGGTTCTTCAGCTAACGACCCACACGCAGGAAAGACCTATCACGAAGCAGAGTACAAAACAATACATCACGAAGCTGAAACCGAACAGGTATGGGTAGTAGACCAAGAGGCGTATTCGTATGAGGAAACGATATATGAACAGGAATATGTTGACCTCTGTAAAGACTGCGGAGCAAGAATAGACCTTATGTCAAATTCTGAACGTTCCGCTCACATAAAAGAACATCTACACAATGGCGGCAAAGGTGGTTATTACGGTACAGTCATAGACGTAGCAGTTGGCACCAAAACAGCAAACGTTCCTGAAAAGGGACATTATGAAACAAGAGTTATTAAAGAAGCATATGACGAAAAAGTGCTTGTCAGAGAAGCCGGTTGGTACTAAAACAATAGAATAGATAACACGTAACCTCAGAGAGCAAAGGTTCTCTGAGGTTTTCTTTATATTACTTGCAAGTCATTAACAGAAACAGAACCAAGGTTGTTTGTAGCAAAGTCATTGGAATAGCCGTTGTCTGATTCTACTCTGAACCACAAGTCCTCAACTATCTTATCCTCCGAGGATTTTTGTATCGTCAGTCCTGCGTTGGCAGGTACTTCAGGTATGATGATTTCAAGGTCTACTACTTGACTTGACTCTGTTCCTGTTATCGTTGTGAAGAACGTTTCTTCATTTACCAAGTATTTTCCGCTTGTCGGGGCTGTTAGCTCTTTGAACGTTATCGCTCCGATTGGAACGTTTGGAATGTTCTTTTGATCGTAATACAACTCATCGCCGGATACTTTGTGTTCATCATCATAAAGTAAATCACCGTCTGCATCAGTCTTAAACACCCAAGTTCTGAGCGGTGCTTTTCCTGTTGCTTTCAATGCACTTAGATTTGTTACCTCTTGCGGGTCTACATCATAGTAACTTACCTCAAACTCTGCTCCTTCAAGGTCTCCTGCTTCTGCTTCTAAGCCTGTTGTGCTTTTCTTTTGCAGCATCAATGATACAGGGTCAGAGAGCGGTGTTTCTACGCTTGTGGCACGATAGATTTTGTATCCGTCAGAAGCCGTTACACCGGAGTCGCTAAACTTGTGAACAGTTTTGTCAAGTGCATAACCTTTTGGGGCTGCTTCGCTACAAACTACCTTGGCAGTGTTCTTTATTGATGAAAGCATTAACGCCCCACACAGGCTAAATTTCGGCAAGTGTGGGGTGTTTTTTGTGTGCATTTCATTTTCCAAGTGAACTACTCGGATACAAGTAACTAAACATTTTTTTACGGCTCTATAATAAAAGTTGGGGTAAGAACAAATAGAGCCTACAAAAAATAAAAA
>CAZYGJ010000017.1:0-39352 GCA_964646975.1 uncultured Ruminococcus sp. | reverse complement strand
AGAAATGTGCAAAAACTTTGATTAATTGGCTGACAGGTATTCTTAATTCTTTTTCATTGTCACCCGTCAGACCGGATGTTATTTCTTTCATAATTTCATCAAAACTCATTATAATTCTTCCTTATTCGTGTAAAAACACTTTAATATTAATTTTAACCCAATTGCCTTGGATTTCTTTATCTGAAATACGTCCGAACAATAGCTTACCGGCGTCCATAAGTCTGGCAAATATAACGTTATCTACTCGTGGAACATATCCGATTTTTACACCGTTTTGTGTCTTAATCATAATAGCATCTTTATCATAACGATTGTCAGGCTCGCGAAAAAAATCTAACTTGTCACCAACGTTCAAAAAAGGCTCTAATTCGTGAATCCCTTCAATGTGTGTAGTGCCGGCAATGTGGGTATCGAAAAGAAATATATCCTTTTCAAACGGTTTGGGAAGGGTTAAATTTGAACCGTTACCGTGGAACAAATTAATAAAATTGCCGTTATTGTTATTTGTCAGATTGTTCATTTAATCACCTCAGCATTTCACCTAATTTCTCCTTGTATTGATGTATCAATGAGTTATAATATTCTGTTGCTTCTTCAAGCTCTTTGAGATATTGTTTCTCTTTTTCAGAATCTTCAACATATTCCTTTATCGTATACGGAAATGACGATTTTATTTGTGCAATACTTTCTTTGATAAAGGTTAGTGTTTGCTCAAGACGTTTGCACTCCCCCTCCAATTCGGCAACTGCATCTTGTGACTTTTCTGAATTTTCAATACTTAAAACCATTGTTTCAATGACTCGCAAAGATGCAATGTCGCCGTTTTCATATGCCGATACTGCATTTTGAAAAAGCCTTATTTGAGCCTCGGTAGCATTTGGATTTAAATCGGGATGTAGAGCTTTGACTATCTTTCGATACATTTTTTTAAATTCCTTGGCTTCTTCGGAAGAAAGAACCTCAAGTTTACTGCGTTCGAGAGCATCACTTATTTTGTCAATTTGTTCATCAAGCTTTTTTTGATACTCCGAAAATTCTTCATCAAGAGATTCTTCAATATTTGAAATATCAATTATTTCCTGACGATTTAATCTCGCTTGTATCATCTCCGTTTTTCGCTTTAACCGCATTGCATCACAATAGGCTTGATATGCCTTGTACTCCGCGGCACCGAATTTTATACAGTATGCAGATTCAATATTTTTGCAAATCACAAGCTTAAGCTCATCTCTTTCAAGCAAAAGCATTGAAAGCTCTGTTCTCATTTTCTCGATTTTTTCTTTAAGCTCTTGATAATACGGAAACAATATTATATACTGCTGTGAATCGTCCATTGCAATTACACCTCTTAAAGCTTTCATCTCACTTAACTCACCTATATATTAACACATTGATTGTCCCATAATAAGCACTTTGCTAAGCTATGTGTAATTTTAATCAAGAAAATCTCCTAAGACAACAAACGTCATAGGAGATTTTTTCATCTTACGATATTCAGGTTGTAGATTTTGTCGCCGTCAACGTCGGTGCTTATTCCGTTAACAGAGAGCGTCCATGTGTATTGGTGAATGTCAAAATCCAAAGCAGATGACATATCGCCGTCAATTTGAGCTACCCAATATGAATGTCTGCTGCCGATATAGCTGCGGTCAATTTGATTGTACCAGCCGATTGAGGAATATACTCCCGTGTAATATTTGGAATTATCATATATGTAATCGCAAAATGTTTTGCAAATTCCCGAAAGCTTGCTCTTTGAATAATACATTTGAGTGTTGTCCTCAACATCATAATATATCGGCATATCAAGAGCTTTTCCGTCAATAGCCTTTAGGCAGGTTTTCGCCTCAAGCAAGGCATCATCGTTGTCTACGGCATAGGAATACCAATAGGCACCCACCTTTAGGCCTGCCGACTTTGCGGCGTTATAATATGCGTCAAACTTGTTGTCCTTTTGGCTGATTTCGTTGCCAAAGCCTGCCCTGAGAATAACATAATCATATCCTGCATTTTTAACAGACTTAAAATTAATATCACCCTGCCACGATGAAACGTCAATACACTTTACAACCGAATCCTTAACCGTGACCTTGCAAGTCGCCTTTAAGCCGTTGAAGGATTTTACGGTTATTGTTGCCGAGCCTTGCGACATAGGAATGATTTGAACGGTTTTGCCGTTAGTTGCGGAAAGCTTTGCAACATATGTATTACTGCTACTCCATTCAAGCTTATCATCGCTGACGTTGCAGTTTGCAGAAGCAGTAATCGAAGCGTTTTCCCCCACCTTGAGGCTTGCACTTGATTTGCTCAAGGAAAGTGAGGTTATGGGAGGATTGACTGTAACGGCACACTCGGCTTTTGCACCATTTGCCAAAGTACAGTAAATCTTTGCCGTTCCCGCTAATTTGGCAACGGTGTAGCCAGTTTTGCTGTCAACAGACACGATATTTGGATTAGATGATATAAATGTGGGTGCGTATGCGGTATAGCCTGCTGAAAATACAGGCTGAAGCACCAAATATTCAGTTATTCCCAACTCCACAGAGTCATAATTAAGAGAAAACTCTGTCGGCAATGATTTTACCAGAAGGTTGCACACAACAAAGTTGTTTTTGGAAAGTGTGCATACGATGTCGGCAACACCTCGTTTTTGAGTTGTTATCTTTCCGTTTCGGTCAACGGTTGCAACGCTTTCGTTTGATGATGTAAACTGCACCGGCTGTCCCATTGTATCGCTTGTGATTTTCAAGCTGACGCTCTCGCCTGCACCGAGAACAAATGAGCTTTGCTCAAGAGTAAGCTGTTCGGGCAAAATTGCGGTGGTCGGCTCTGTGGTTTCGATCGGCTCGGTTACAGTGGTCGGCTCTGTACCTTGCGTTGGTAATTGGTCAATAGCACCTGCTATGTACTTTTGAATAATTGTTGAATCGGAAATCGTCAGCCTTCCGTCAAGATTAAAGTCATATTCAAGCTGCTTTTCCTCGGACAGCACGATTGAATTTGTAAGGAATTTTTGAATTTCCGTTGCGACGCCGACTGTATAAACTTTGCTTGCAGACACCTCATCCTCGGTTGCGGTTGCCGCAGAAGTTGTGACGGCTTGCGTTGAGATTATCAATAAAGCCACAAGAAATATTGACAAAAATGACCTAAATAATTTGAATTTGCGTTTTTGCATAGTAATCGCCTCTGTATTTGCTAAAAATTGTCGTTGTAAAATATTATATCACATAATACAACCGATTTCAAACATTTTGGGCAATTTTCGGTAATTGTTATATTTTGATTTACTGCAAAACTCTTGCCTGTTCGTTTTCAAGATCGGAAATTCTGTGGTCGGCGGTTTTAAGTCTGTTGTCAAGAACCGCTTCACGCTGTTCAATCATATAAACACGTTCAATAAGGTTGTTGTGCTTGTCCACCTTCTTTTCCAACTGCTCGATTCTGTAATTTGACAGTCTTGAGGTTGTAATTACACCACCAAATGCCCCGACAAGTGTTCCCGCAAAGGAAAGCAGTGCTACTATTATTTGTTCGTTCATTATTTCACCTCCGCTTGTGGGCAAAAATAAAGAGAAATTGCATAAAAGTATGCAATTTCTCAAAATTTTATTTAAGCAAAGGCTTTAGATATTGCCCCGTGAACGATTCGTGAGCTTCGGCAACCTGTTCGGGAGTACCCTGAGCAACAAGCGTTCCGCCCATATCTCCGCCCTCCGGACCGAGGTCAATGATATGGTCGGCGGTTTTTATCAAATCAAGGTTATGCTCAATTACAACCACGGTGTTGCCTCCATCAACAAGAAGCTGAAGAACATCAACAAGCCTGTGAACATCAGCAATGTGCAAGCCTGTGGTTGGCTCATCAAGAATATAAATCGTTCTGCCCGTGCTTTTCTTTGAAAGCTCGGTAGCAAGCTTAACTCGCTGTGCTTCTCCGCCCGAAAGCGTGGTTGCAGATTGTCCAAGCTTGATATATCCGAGTCCTACATCGCAAAGGGTTTGAAGCTTGCGGCTGATTTTAGGCTGATTTGCAAAAAACTCCGTTGCTTCTTCAACAGACATTTCAAGCACGTCATTTATTGACTTGCCCTTGTATTTAACCTCAAGTGTTTCTCTGTTGTAGCGTTTTCCCTTGCAGACCTCGCACGGAACGTAAACATCAGATAAAAAGTGCATTTCAATCTTGATTATGCCGTCGCCCTGACAAGCCTCGCAACGTCCGCCCTTAACGTTAAATGAAAAACGGCTTTGTGAATATCCACGCATTTTTGCATCCTGTGTTGAAGCGAACAACGCTCTGATGTCGGTAAAAACGCCCGTGTAGGTTGCGGGATTTGAACGAGGAGTTCTTCCGATTGGGCTTTGGTCGATTTGGATTACCTTGTCAAGATTTTCAATGCCCTTTATTCTTTTATGCTTGCCCGAAACGGTTTTGGCACCGTTAAGCTCACGGGCAAGTGTTTTGTAAAGGATTTCGTTGATAAGCGAGCTTTTGCCCGAACCCGAAACGCCTGTTACACATATAAACTCACCCAATGGGAGCTTGACGTTAATATTTTTAAGATTGTTTTCGGCTGCACCGATTATTTCAAGGTGCTTTCCGTTGCCCTTTCGTCTTTTTTCGGGAACGGGTACACAGCGTTTTCCGCTGAGATATTGACCTGTGATTGATTTTTTGCAGGACTTAATCTTTTCAACATTTCCGCAACAAACAATTTGTCCTCCGCTTCTGCCTGCTCCGGGACCGACATCAATGATGTAATCTGCGGCATACATAGTATCCTCGTCGTGTTCAACAACTATTACCGTGTTGCCCAAATCTCTGAGATGCTTTAGTGTATTGAGCAGCTTTTCGTTATCACGCTGATGAAGCCCAATGCTCGGCTCGTCAAGAATATACAGCACGCCCATAAGGGAGCTTCCGATCTGCGTTGCAAGACGGATACGCTGACTTTCACCGCCGCTGAGTGTACCCGAGCTGCGTGAAAGCGTGAGGTAGCCAAGCCCGACGCTTTTGAGGAAATTAAGACGTTCCTTTATCTCTTTGATAATTTCTTCGGCAATTATGCTTTCTTTTTCACTCAGGTTTAAGGCAGATACAAAATCAAGTGCGTCAATCACCGATTTTTTGCAGAAATCCGAAATATTGATTCCGCCGACCGTAACAGCAAGGCTTTCGGGTGAAAGTCGCTCGCCGTTGCAGGCATCGCAGGGAATTTCAGTCATATAACTTCTGATTTCGTCCTTTATCCAATTGCTGTTTGTTTCGTTGTAGCGTCGCTGAAGATTGTTGATTATACCTTCAAAAGGCTTTGCGTATGTTCCGCTTCCGTAAACGGATTTTCGACGGATTTTAAGCGGTTCTTCACCTGTTCCGTAAAGCAAAACTCGGATAACCTCGTCGGGAATGTTTTTGAGAGGCTCACTTAGCGAAAAATTGTATTTTTCGGCAAGGGCTTCAAAATACATTGCGGCAATGGAGCTACCTTCAAGTGCCCAACCGCTGCCCTTTATGCCTCCGTCTTTTATGCTTTTATTCTTGTCGGGAATTATTTTGTTCTCGTCAATCTTCATAAACACACCGAGTCCGGTGCATTTGGGGCAAGCACCAAACGGATTGTTGAACGAAAACATACGGGGAGTAAGCTCATCAATGCTTATTCCGTGTTCGGGACAAGCATATTTTTGCGAAAAAGTAATGTCCTCTCCGCCCGAAAAATTGACAACAATGATTCCGTTTGCAAGCTTTGAGGCGGTTTCGATGCTGTCAGAAAGTCTTGAAGCTATTTCGGGCTTAATGACAAGACGGTCAACAATAACCTCGATATTATGCTTTTTATTTTTCTCTAAAGGAATTTTCTCTGAAAGGTCATAAATTTCTCCGTCTGCACGCACACGCACAAAGCCTGACTTTCGTGCATTATCAAGCACCTTGGCGTGTTCGCCCTTGCGTCCTTTGACTACGGGTGCCAAAATCTGGATTTTAGTACCCTGCTCATAAGACATAATTTTGTCAACGATTTGGTCAACGGTTTGCTGGCGAATCTCTCTGCCGCAAATAGGACAATGCGGAACACCGATTCGAGCATAAAGCAAACGCAGATAATCATATATTTCGGTAACTGTTCCCACGGTTGAGCGTGGATTTTTGGATGTGGTTTTTTGGTCGATTGATATTGCAGGAGAAAGCCCCTCTATGCTTTCAACATTGGGCTTGTCCATTTGACCGAGAAACATTCTTGCATATGAAGAAAGGCTTTCAACATACCTACGCTGTCCCTCGGCATATATTGTATCAAACGCAAGCGAGCTTTTGCCCGAACCCGAAAGCCCTGTTATTACAACAAGCTTGTTGCGGGGTATTTCAACATCAACATTTTTCAGATTATGCTCTTTGGCACCTTTTACAATGATTTTGTCAAGTCCCATATATCTCCCCCATTAAGACATAATACGGGCATACTTAACCGTATGCCCGTAGGTTATTATTCTTCTGAAGAATTATCTTCGTTAGTGTTTTCTGTTGACTGCATATCGTCAGCATCGTCGGCTTCGACAGGCTCAACGGGTTCAACATAGGTTCCGTTCATAACAGCCTCAAAATCTTCGCTTCCCATTTTTTCGTGCTTGATAAGGTAAGCGGCAATTTCGTGAAGCTTGTCGATGTTTTCGCTAAGCACGGTTTCGGCACGAGCATAAGCGTCATTAACGATTTTAAGCACAAGCTCGTCAATCTTGGCGGCAGTTGCCTCGGAATAATCCTGAGTGCGTCCCATATCTCTGCCGAGGAACACGCTGTTGTTGTCTGAGCCGTAGTTTACACAACCGAGCTCCTTGGTCATACCGTACTTTGTAACCATTGCACGGGCTGTTTTGGTTGCCTTTTCGATGTCGTTAGAAGCTCCTGTGGAAATATCGTCAAGGATAAGAGCCTCTGCAACACGTCCGCCGAGTGATACAACGATGTCCTCAATCATTTCATTGCGTGAATTGTAGGATTTATCCTCGGTAGGAAGCGGCATTGTGTATCCGCCAGCCATTCCTCTCGGAATAATGGAAATTTCGTGTACGGGGTCTTGTGTTTCAAGCTTATCAAAGAGGATTGCGTGACCTGCTTCGTGGTATGCGGTCAGCTTTTTCTCTTTGTCGCTCATCAGCTTTGACTTTTTCTCTGCACCTACAACCACTTTGATTGTAGCTTCTTCGATTTCTTTCATTGTGATTGCTTTTTTGTCGGCACGAGCAGCAAGCAATGCCGCTTCATTGAGCAGATTTTCAAGGTCTGCACCTGTAAATCCCGCTGTTGTTTTTGCGATAGTTTTAAGCTTTACATCCGGAGCAAGCGGTTTTTTGCGTGCGTGAACCTTTAAGATAGCCTCACGGCCGTTGACGTCGGGATAGCTTACAACAACCTGACGGTCAAATCTTCCCGGTCTTAAAAGTGCAGGATCAAGAACATCGGGTCGGTTGGTTGCGGCAATGAGGATAACGCCTTCGTTTACGCCGAAGCCGTCCATCTCAACAAGCAACTGGTTGAGCGTTTGCTCACGTTCATCGTTGCCGCCGCCCAAGCCTGCACCTCTCTGACGACCGACAGCGTCGATTTCGTCGATAAAGATGATACAGGGTGAGTTTTTCTTTGCCTGATCAAAGAGGTCACGAACTCGTGACGCACCTACGCCGACAAACATTTCAACAAAATCAGAACCCGAAATTGAGAAGAACGGAACGCCGGCTTCGCCTGCAACAGCTCTTGCAAGCAAGGTTTTACCTGTACCGGGAGGGCCTACGAGCAATACGCCCTTGGGGATTCTTGCACCGAGCTTGTTGAACTTTTCTGGATTTTTGAGGAATTCAACTACCTCTTTAAGCTCTTCCTTTTCTTCGTCTGCACCTGCAACGTCATCAAAGGTGGTTTTACGTTTTTCGTCGTTTGTATTTTTAATTTTTGCTTTGCCAAAGCTCATTTCCTTGCCGCCGAGTCCTGCTCCGCCCATTCGCTTCATCAAGAACACCCAAGCCGCAATGAAAATTACTATGGCAATAAGAATAGGTATTAAATCAAAAAGAAGAGTGTTGTCGCTTGCACGCACATAGTTGTAGGTTATCGGGTCGCCTGCTTCATCGGCAGAAGCCTGATAAGGCTTGATGTCGTCAATAAACCTTTCGATATCTGCAAGTGTTCCCGTTACAACAACATTATTTGACTTTTTGCTGTCTGTAATTGTCGGATTTTGAGTTGTTTGAGCTTCTGTTGCAGCCTGATCGGTTGTATCCTGAGTTTTATGCGTTGACGAGGGATAAGCCTTTTCGCCCTCTTTGAGGGTTAGCTCAATCACACCTGTTCCGTAATTGATTGTGTAGCTTTCAACCTTGTCGTCAATAAAATACTGCTCAAGCTCCGAGGTTTTGGGCGGCTCGCTTTGACCTGACATAAAAATCATTGCCGCAGCCAAAATAATCAAAATCGGAATTGCCAAATAAAGAACCAGATTGCGTACCTTTTTCTTATTATCCAATACTTTCACTCCTCTTTGTATAGTATGCTCTGAATGTGCCTGAAAATTATTACGAATATACCGACGGCTTTAATACACCTACATATGGCAGGTTTCTGTATTTTTCGTCATAATCAAGACCATAGCCGACAATAAACTTATCGGGTATGGTAAAGCCGATATAATCGGGCTTGATGTCTATTACTCTGCGTTCGGGCTTATCAAACAGTGTGCATATTTTTACAGAATTTGCATTTTTTGATTTAAGATACTTTGCAATAAAGCTGAGTGTATTGCCCGTATCAATAATATCCTCAATAATCAATACGTCTTTGCCGTCAACGAGCATTGACATATCTTTTTTAATTTTTACCTCTCCCGAGCTGACAGTTGAGCTTCCGTAGCTTGACGCAACCATAAAGTCGATTGAAAAATCAAGCCCAATCTTTTTCATCAAATCGGACATAAAAACTACGCTGCCTTTGAGAAGTCCGACCATAACAAATTCCTTGCCATTATAATCCTTTTCAATCTGTTTTGCAAGCGAGTTCACAATATTTTCAATTTCTTTTTCCGAATACAACACGTATTCTATGTCCTTATGCATTGTTATTCCCCCTGTTTTTTACTTGAATTTTCAATTTGTTTTGTTTATTCAATGCCGCTCCTTCCGATGAAAAGCCGATGCTTTCACACCAAAGAATCGTTGAACCGTCTGCAAGAACAAGCAGATTGTCACGAAGCTCCGATGGGATTTTTAACTCATTCATCAGCTTTCGCAACGACTTTGTAATTTTTCGCTTCTGCGGCGAAAACACATCTCCGCTTTTGCGAAATCTGAATACGAAAGTGTTTTCCGTAACATCGAAAGAATTTAGTTCCGCAATATATAATTTTTCTTTTAAAGAAATTTCAACCCTGTTGTTTAAAGGTATATTTATACTATCAGCTTGAATGTTTGTATTGACAAACCTCAAAACACCTTGCTTTGAAACAGCCGTGCATACTTTTGAAAGCTCAACAGCACCGCCGTTTTTTACTGCGTCAAGAAGCAGCTCAATGTGCTTATGCTCAGGCGTTGTCTTAGCATTTTGTTTGCAAAGAACTGCAAGGGCGGTTTTTGTGATTATTTCGTCATAACCGAGCAGCCTTCGGCAGCTATAACCGAACTCGGTTTTGCACTCGTCAAGTGCGGCGGCAGCTTGATTTTCAAGGTACTGTGATGCCTCTCTTGCAAACTGTGAAAAATGAAGTGCCGCAAGCTCAAACTGCGGATTCAGGTCCTTGAGATTTGGAATCACACGGTGTCGAAGCCTGTTGCGAGTGTAGTCATCGGAAAGATTAGTGCTGTCGGTAACATATTCAAGCTTATTATTTAAGCAATATTGCTCAACCTGAGAGCGGGTAACCTCAATCAAAGGTCTGATGATGTTACTGCGAACAGGAGCTATTCCCCCCGCACCGTTTATGCCGGCTCCCCGTGTGAGGTTAAAAATCAGGGTTTCGGCATTATCCGAGGCTGTGTGTGCCGTGGCGATTTTTGCATTAAATCGCTTTGCTGTTTCGTCAAGAAAGCTGTATCGAACGTTGCGTCCGCACAATTCCTCGCTAAGCTTTTGAGCTTTTGCCATTTCTCTGACATTTGCTCTTTTAACAAAGAGCTTGATTTTATAATTCTCACATAGAATTTTACAAAAGCTTTCGTCACGCTCCGATTCAAGCCCACGCAAGCCGTGGTTTATGTGAGCGGCATAAATTGTAAGATTGTATTTTTCTTTAAGAGAAATAAGAGCATCAAGCAAAGCTACCGAGTCAGCTCCGCCCGACAACGCAACAACTACGCTGTCGTTGCAATCTAACATTTGATATTTTTCAACGGTACGAATAAGCTGATTATTCATCCCTGTCCTCCGTACCGGAAAAACGCATAAATTCGCCCTGCCAATGGAGCTTGACACTGCTTGCCTCACCGTGTCGGTTTTTGGCCACAATACACTCGCCCGAATTCATATCGGCATTGGGTACGGCTGTGTTATCTGCACTCTTGTCGGAGTAATAGCCCTCTCGATAAAGGAAAAGCACAATATCGGCATCCTGCTCGATAGAACCCGAATCACGCAAGTCCGAAAGCTGCGGACGGTGGTCGGTTCGCTGTTCCGAAGCACGGGAAAGCTGTGACAGAGTGATTACGGGAACGTTCATTTCCTTTGCGAGAATCTTCAGATTTCTCGTGATTTCCGAAATTTCCTGTACACGGTTGTCGATTCTTCTGCCGCTTGCCATAAGCTGCAAATAGTCGATTACAACCAAATCAAGATTTTTAAGTCTGCGTAAACGTGACTTCATTTCGGTGATGGTGATTCCCGGAGTATCGTCAAGATAGAGGTCTGCCTTTCTCAAAACATCGCTTGCCGGAATCAGCCTGCTCCACTCCTCCTTGCTCAGCTTGCCTGTTCTGAGCTTTGTACCGCTGACAAGAGCCTCGGTGGAGAGCAAACGGCTTACAAGCTGTTCCTTTGACATTTCCAATGAGAAAAAGGCAACGGTTTTTTTGCAGGTGCAGGCGGCATGGCGTGCTATGTTGAGGGCAAAGCTGGTTTTACCCATACCCGGACGAGCCGCAAGCAAAATAAGGTCGCTTCGGTTAAGTCCGGTAATCATTCGGTCAAGGTCACCGATGCCAGTTGGAATCGGCTTGATGCTATCGTCGGCATCCTTGTTAAGTGCGTCAAGGCGGTCAAAGGTTTGCATAATGACCGAGTCGATTCGCTCAAGTCCCGAACGCTGGTTGCCGTTGCGAATGTCAAAAATTTTCTGCTCGGCTGAATCAATCAAAACCGAGGTATCCTCCTCGCCTGCGGTGGCATCGTCGATAATCTCTCTTGCCGCAGTAATCAATCTGCGGATTTTATACTTATCTGCGATTAACTGAGCATATGCGGAGGCATTTGAAATTGAGGGGCAGTTGTTGACCAAATCCATAAGATAGGTTTTGCCCGTTGCATCGTCAAAAGCATTATTCTGTTTTAGTTTTTCAAGCAAGGTTACAAAGTCAACAGCCTTGCCGAAGTTTATCATTTCCTGCATTTGCGAAAAAATCAGCTTGTGCAAAGAAACATAGAAATAATCGGGTGATTTGATGTAATCAATAACCTTGTCAAACGCATTGCTGTCAAGAATTATCGCACCAAGCACCGCTTGCTCGGCTTCGGGGCTGTACGGCATATTTGCAACATCATATGTGCTTGTAAATTCGGAATCTGCCATTTTATGCTCCAAATGTATGTATTTTATTCGGGCAAAAGTTGCCCGTTTGTAGGCTTATTATTTCTGCTCGGAAACCTGAATGTCGATTTTTGCGGAAATTCCCGTAAACAGCTTTACTTCGGCTGAATATGTGCCGAATTCTTTGATGTCACATTCAAGTACAACCTTACGCTTATCAACGGGGATGTTGTACTGTCTTTTGATTTCCTCTGCAACCTGCTTTGCTGTTATGCTTCCAAACAGCTTTCCGCCCTGACCTGCTCTTGCGGTCATTTGGAATTTTTTGCCTTCAAGAGCTTTCTTTTGGCTTTCTGCCTGTGCTTTTGCGGTTGCAAGCTTGTAGCTTTTTGAGTTTTCTGCATTTTTATATTCATTCATTGCCTGAGCGTTTGCTTCTTTGGCTAACTTTTTGGGCAAAAGATAGTTGCGTGCATAGCCGTCGGAGGCTTCTACAAGCTCGCCCTTTTTGCCTAATGCTTTAATGTCCTGCAATAAAATAACTTTCATAAAATCTGTCCTTTCTTAGGAATTATCCGCATCATCAAGCACGGAGTCAATCGCCTGTGTAAGCTGATGATAAACCGTATCCCTTGCGTTTTGCTCAAGCTGGGTTGCCGCCATTGTTTGGTGACCTCCGCCGCCGAGCTTTTCCATAATTATCTGAACATTTACACGTCCGTAGCTTCGGGCGGAAATGTTGATTTTATCTTTGTCGCTGAAAATTACAAACGACGCACTTATATCCTTGAGCGTGAGCATTTCGTCTGCCGCCTGAGCAGCCGCAAGACGAACATCAAGCGAATTGTGCTTTGAAAATGAAATTGCACAGCCTCTGTAAACCTTGCAATTGCAAACTATCTCTACCTTTTCACGGTAGGTTTCAATACTGCCTGAGAACATTTCTTTGACAGTGAGTGTGTTTGCACCCTTTTTTCGCAAATATGCCGCCGCTTCAAAGGTTCTGACTCCTGTTTTGAGTACAAAATTCTTGGTGTCAAGCATAATTCCCGACAAAAGTGCGTCTGCCTGAACATAGCCGAGAGGCTTGTCATCAAGACAGCTTATAATCTCACTGCACATTTCCGATGCAGAGGATGCAGACGGCTCGTGGCAAAAGACAAGTGCATTGTTTATGTAATTCACCGCCTTGCGGTGATGGTCGATAACAATAACACGCTTACATTTTTGGTATAGAGCCGGATTTTCAAGCGACTGCTCCAAATGCGTGTCCACGATTATTAAAAGTGTTTTGAGAGTAACACCTCGCTCGGCTTCCTCGGAAGTGATGAATATATCCTCGTCAAGCCTTTCCTCGGCATATCCTATGAGCTGTTTTGCCATTGAGGTTTCTTTGTTAATAACAACCTTGCAATATCTGCCGAAGGACTTTTCCATTATACACTGAAGTCCGATTGCCGCACCGACACAGTCAAGGTCGGAAAAACGATGACCCATAATATAGACCTTGTCGGCATCATAAACCGCACGGCTCAAAGCGTTTGCAATTACACGCATACGAACCTTGCTGACCTTTTCTGCCGCAGCAGCTTTTCCGCCGAAAAACTCATAGCTGTTATTGCTCAGCACCGCAACCTGATCGCCGCCTCTGCCAAGTGCCATTTCAAGAGCTTTGCGTGCGTTAAGCTCGCTGTCCTTGACAAGCTTTACTCCTCTTGACAAGCCGATTGATACCGTTGCGACGTGGTTATTCACCGTTATTTCACGAACAGCTTTAAGAATCGGGAATTTTGCCGCCGTCATCTTTTCAACATCGGAATCCTTGAAGATTGCCATATATCGGTTGTTGCCAACCTTTTTAAAAAGTGCATTGTATTCAGCCGCCCATTTTTGCAAAACGGCTTCAACCTCGATTACAACACCCGAATAGGTTTCATCGGAGTCGTTTACAAAATCCTCGGCGTTATCAAATGTGATTAACGCAATGCACGGCATTGTGGAATGGTATTCACGCACAATATTTTTGTAGTAGGTGTTTTCGATAAAATGACAGATGATTCCGTCGCCCGCCGAAATGCAAAAAGCGGTAAACTCCTTGCCGTCAACGGCAACCTCGGCACCTTCTCCGTCGCAAATGTCGAGAACATCAAAGCCAGACAGGTATGAGTTAATTGACTCGCCCTCGGGACTTTTGCCACCGCAAAGCGATTTTCTGAAACGTGCATTGCACCAAAGTATTCCGCCGTCCTCTCCTGCGATTGCAACGGGATACTTGTACTTTTCAAGATATTCGGAATTCAGCCCCTTGATTTTTTCGGTCGTACTGCGAACGATGCTTTTGATGTAGTTGCGAAATCTGAGCGATATTACTATTACAACGGCGAACGCCGCAACGGTAATTGCAAGCTCAACATAGCAAAGTATTAAATTGTAGCTGTACGTCGCCATTGTCATCATCAGCATTACAATGCCGAAGATTAAAAACCAAGGCGTAAGCGTCCAATGCCTTCGTTTCATAATTAACTCCTTTTAAAACAGAAGTGCGTTGTATTAAACTTCCTGTAAAATCGGAAGAATCATAGGTGTTCTGCGTGTACGCTGAGAAATCAGCTTTGAAATTTCGTCCTTGATTCGGTTTTTGATTATGCCCCACTCATGAATGTTGTTGTCAGCACATTCTTCAAGAATCTGTAAAGCAAGCTTTTTGACTTCTTCAAGCAGACTTTCACTTTCACGCACATAAACAAAGCCTCGTGAAACAATATCGGGACCGCTGATAACGTGACCGTCGTAAACATCAAGAGAAGCAACTATGATGATAAGTCCGTCCTGACCGAGGTGCTTTCTGTCACGAAGCACAATGCTTCCCACGTCACCGACACCAAGACCGTCAACAAACACCTTGCCTGCCGGAACAGGCTCGACTTCTTTCATATAATCCTGATTAATCTCTACCGTGCTGCCGACATCACCGATATATATGTTCTTTTTATCCATTCCGAGAAATTCGGCAAGCTCGGCGTGCTTTCTCAAATGCTTTTGTTCGCCATGCACGGGGATAAAATACTTCGGCTTAACAAGCCTGTTGATGATTTTGAGCTCTTCCTGACAAGCGTGTCCCGAAACGTGAACCTCGTACATTGATTCGTAAATAACCTTACAGCCACGCTTGAGAAGCTCGTCAACAACATTGCCGACTGTTTTTTCGTTGCCCGGAATCGGATTAGCGGAAATGATGATAAAATCGCCCTCGCCCACTACAACCTTGCGGTGGTCGGAATAAGCCATTCGGGACAACGCACTCATCGGCTCGCCCTGACTGCCCGTTGTTACAAGCACAACCTGCTCGGGCATATACTTGCCGAGCATATCTATATCAATCAAAATATTTTCGGGAACGTGAAGATAGCCGAGCTTTTGGGCAACCGCCATATAGTTGACCATGCTTCTGCCCGAAAACGCAACCTTTCTGCCGTACTTTTCGGCACAATCAATAATCTGCTGAACTCTGTTTACATTTGACGCAAAGGTTGCGATTATAATTCTGCATTTTTCGGCTTTCTTAAACAGATTGTCAAAGCTTGCGGAAATCAGCCTTTCGGTCGAGGTGTATCCGGGACGTTCGGCGTTGGTGCTTTCAGCAAGCAAAGCCAAAACTCCCTTGTCGCCCTCCTGAGCAAAGCTTGACAAATCAATCATATCGCCTGTTATAGGCGTGCAGTCAATTTTGAAGTCACCTGTGTGAATTATTCTGCCTGCCGGAGTTTCTATGGCAAAGGCTACTGCATCGGGGATTGAATGATTAACGTGAATAAACTTAATCTTCATACAACCCAGCTTGATTATTTCGCCTGCATTTGTCACGTTGAGCTTTGCCGAACCGTTGAGGCTATGCTCTCTGAGCTTGTTTTCAACAAGTCCGAGCGTCAGCGGAGTGCCGTATATCGGTATGTTTACCTTTGAAAGCAAAAACGGAAGTCCGCCGATGTGATCCTCGTGACCATGAGTAAGAATGATTCCACGCACCTTATCGGCATTTTGCTCAATGTAAGTAAAATCGGGGATTACAAGGTCAACACCGAGCATATCGCCGTCGGGAAATGCCATTCCGCAGTCAACAAGGATTATATCGTTTTCGCACTCGATGAGAGTTATGTTCTTGCCGATTTCGTTAAGTCCGCCCAAAAATGAGATTTTGACAGACGGCTTTTTTACGTGATTTTTGGAATTGCCTTGGTGGGCGTTCTTTCGATTGCTTCCACGGTGGTAATTTCCGTTATACTTAAAGCCCTCGCTTTGACTTTTTTGGTAGCTTTCAAAATCAGGAAACTCTCGTGTTGTATTCAGCTTTCCAAGCTGATTTGCAGACCTTTGAGGCTGCTTTGACGTAAAATTTTTGTTTTTTGAGTACCAATTCTGATTTGACTTGTTACTTTTCTTTTTATTTTGTGTACTCACAAATTTTCCTCCGTATTTCATAATAATATATAAGCTTGAAGCATCTGCATTTGCTGTTGTCAAAAGACACAAATATATAACGAACATATTCAGAGCAAAAAAAGCACTTCAACATAAATCCGTATGCACATCAATATACGGAATTTTTCCCGTTTTTATTTGAATATATACCTTGCCTATGATATATTCAGATATTATATTGTAACTCAACTTCGGCGTTTGTGTCAATACACAAAAAGAATTATAAAAAATTTATTTCAAATTTCCGAGAATTCACATTAATTTTATAGGTTTTCTTTAAAAACGCTTGACAACACGCTTTATTAGTAATAAAATACAGTTAGTTTGAGCTAACTGTATTATTCAGGCAAAATTGCCGATAATATGAAATAAAGGTTGCAATTATCAACGCTGAGTATTATAATAGGTGTTGAATGTTATGCAGCTAAGGAGAATTTGCTTGAAACACGTTGACATTTTTACCGACGGTGCGTGCAGCGGCAACCCCGGTCCTGGCGGATGGGGAGCGATTTTACGCTATAACGGTCACGAAAAGGAGCTATCGGGCGGAGAAAAAAACACTACCAACAATCGAATGGAGCTTTCCGCCGTTATTAATGCTCTTGCATCGCTTAAAGAGCCGTGTGAAGTCACGCTTTACAGCGATTCTCAGTATGTTTGCAACGCACTTAAGCTCGGCTGGGCTGAAAAGTGGAAGGCAAACGGTTGGATGCGAAACAAAAAAGAACCTGCACTTAATCCTGAGCTTTGGGAGAAGCTGCTTGAACTGTACCATATTCATTCGGTTACGGTTGAATGGGTAAAAGGTCATGCAGGGCACCCCGAAAACGAGCGTTGTGACAGGCTGGCTGTTGCACAAGCTCAGCGATTTTCATAAATTATATGCGAAGGTGATATATATGAGAGAAATCTATGCCGACAACTCGGCTACTACAAAGCTTGCTCCAGAGGTTTTGGACAAGATGATGCCCTACCTCACCACATATTACGGTAATCCGTCAAGCCTTTACAGAGTGGGCGGAAAAGCTAAGGAGGCTGTTGAAAAATCAAGAGTCAACATTGCCAAAAACCTTGGTGCCGCACATCCAAGCGAGATATTTTTTACTTCCGGCGGAAGCGAATCCGACAACTGGGCTTTAAAGGGTGTGTGCCACGCACTTAAAGCCAAGGGCAAAAAGCACATTGTAACCTCAAAATTTGAGCATCATGCGATTTTGCACACCTGCAACGCACTTGAAAAAGAGGGCTTTGAGGTAACATATCTTGATGTTTACGAAAACGGCATTGTTCGTCCCGAGGATGTTGAAAACGCAATCAGAGAGGACACAGCCATTGTTTCGATAATGTACGCCAACAATGAAATCGGCACTATTCAGCCTATTAAGGAAATCGGTGAAATATGCAAAAGACACAAGGTGCTTTTTCACACGGACGCTGTTCAGGCTGCCGGCTTTGTTAAAATTGACGTTGTTGAGCAAAACATAGATTTGCTGTCGATGACAGCTCACAAAATCCACGGTCCTAAGGGCTGCGGACTGCTTTATGTAAGACGTGGTATTAAGATTGACAATCTTATTGAGGGCGGAGCACAGGAAAGAAACAAGCGTGCCGGCACCGAAAATGTAGCGGGCATTGTCGGACTTGACGCAGCATTACAGCTTGCTGTTGATACAATGGACGAAAGATGTTCAAAGCTAACAAAGATGCGTGACAGGCTGATTGACGGATTGCTTAAAATTGAACGTTCAAGAATAAACGGCGACCGAGTACATCGCTTGCCGGGAAACGTTAATATGTGCTTTGAGGGAATTGAGGGCGAAAGCCTTTTGCTAAAGCTCGACCTTAACGGCATTGCCGCTTCTTCAGGCTCTGCTTGCACATCGGGCAGTCTTGACCCAAGCCACGTTTTGCTTGCAATAGGTCTGCCTCACGAAATCGCTCACGGCAGTATGCGTCTTTCGTTTTCAGACGAAAACACAGAGGAAGATATTGACTACATTTTGAATGTAGTACCCGAAATCGTTAATTATCTGAGAGCAATGTCACCGCTTTGGGAGGACATCAAAAAACGTGAAGCTGCTCAGAAAGCATAACAAATACAGGAGGTTTTATATATGGCTTATTCGGAAAAGGTTATGGACCACTTTGCAAATCCCCGCAATGTAGGTGAAATTGAAAACGCCGACGGAATCGGTGAGGTCGGCAACTCAAAATGCGGAGATATTATGAAAATGTACATCAAGGTTGATAACGATGTTATCACCGATGTAAAATTCAAGACTTTCGGCTGCGGTGCGGCTATTGCAACAAGCAGTATGGCTACCGAGCTTATCAAAGGAAAAACCATTGAGGAGGCTCTCAAGCTTACAAACAAAGCTGTTATGGAGGCATTGGACGGACTTCCGCCGGTTAAGGTTCATTGCTCGGTTTTGGCTGAGCAAGCCATAAAAGCCGCTGTTTCGGATTATTACAAGAAAAAGGGTGTTGATCCCGACCCAATCGTCGGTTCTGTACCCGAATGTACTTCCTGCTCCTGCGGGAATTAATCAAAATAGCACGGTCGGTTGTGAAAGCAACCGACCTTTTTGTTTGCCAAAGTTATAAAAGGTTATCTTATCCTTTCACACTGAATATAATGCTTTAGATGAAAGGAGCTTGAAGATGCCAGAAAATACTATTGTTTCATTTTTAAACAGCTCAGCACCCACACCACGCCCCGGAGAATTTGTCAGCGGAGAGAGTCCGTATAAGCCCGAATATTATGAATTCACTCAGCTCAATCCCGGCAGAGGCTCGCTGAAGGTACAGGTCAGCACCGCAAGAGAAGCATTTCCGATAAAAGATGTGGTGGTTGACGTTGCCGTTGAATATATGGGAAGGAGATATACCATATATAATGACCTAACCGACAGCTCGGGAATTGTGGACAAAATGGTTCTTCCCGCCCGTCCCTCAGCCGATTCGCTTAATTCAAAAACTGCTTTTGACGAAGCAAGGTACCTCGTTTCGCTTTACAGCCCGTACTATAATCCCGTAAACAACTATGCGGTGACTGTTTATGATAATATCGAAACCATTTTGCCGATTTCGCTTATTCCGATTGCAAGAGATGAGGTGAACACTTAAATGCCCGACAGCCCCGTCATCATTCCCGAAACAATCACCGTTCACCTTGGCAGACCGGATGAAGCCGCCGCAAACGTGACTGTATCGTTCACCGAATACATCAAAAACGTTGCCTCAAGCGAGATTTATCCAACTTGGCCGGAAAATGCGATAATCGCCAATGTTTTGGCTCAAATTTCGTTTGCCCTGAATAAGATTTATACCGAATACTATCGCAGTCGAGGGTATGATTTTGACATTACAAACAACACGGTTATCGACCAAGCATTTACGCCCAACGGTGAAACCTTTGACAATATCAGCCGAATTGTTGACCAAGCATTTAATAATTACATTGTGCGTTCGGGCAGTGTTGTTCCGCTTTATGCACAGTTTTGCGACGGCGTAAACACGCAATGCAACGGGCTGTCACAATGGGGTACTGTTGAACTTGCAAATCAAGGACTTAATCCGCTTGAGATTTTGAAATATTATTACGGTGATAATATTGAAATAATCTTAAACGCTCCCGTTGCAAACAACACCCCCTCCTACCTCGGTATTCCGATAAGGCGTGGGGCGTTCGGTGATGATGTTTTGATTCTGAAGCGTGAGCTTAACAGAATAAGGCTGAACTATCCTGCTATCCCCTATATTTCTTCGGCTAATTCGGGAATATTTGACGCCGAAACCGAGGAAGCAGTCAGAACATTTCAGCAGATTTTCAATTTGAACGTTGACGGAATCGTCGGCAAAGCAACTTGGTACAAAATCAAACAAATCTATGCCGCCGTCAAACAGCTTTCGGAGCTTACAAGCGAGGGACTTACGATTTCAGAGATAGAACGCAGGTACGTCAGAGATTTGAGAATCGGAGACAGCGGAGTTGACGTGAGTGCATTGCAGTATTATCTTGCGTTTTTGGGATATTTTATAGACGAGCTGCCCCCTATTCCGATTACGAGATTTTTTGACACGGCAACGCAGGACGCTGTTTTTTCCTTTCAAAGTGCATATGGTTTGCCGGTTACGGGAGTGGTGGACTTTGAAACCTTTTACAGAATTGACGAAGCATACAGAGCAATCGTCAGAGATTTGCCAGCAAACTATCAATCTGCTATCGGTGAGCCTTATCCCGGACAGTTTTTGGTTCTCGGTGACACAGGAGAAAACGTTACAATAATTCAGGAATATATTAACGTTATAGCTCAGAGCGATCCGAGTATTCCGAGCGTGAGCGTTACGGGAGAATTTGATTCTGCAACAAGAGATGCTGTTATTGCATTGCAAAGACAGCTTGGAATAGAAGAGAACGGAGCAATCGGCCCCGTGGTGTGGAGTGAGATAATAACAAGAGGAAACAGACTTTGAGTAATATAATGCTTTTGTAAGAACTTCTTTACGCAAAAACAGGGAACAGCTTTTGCTGTCCCCTGTTTGAATACAGAAAGAAAACTAATCCATATACTTGTCTTCCATCACTTCAATGTTTCTGAAGTATTCGCTGATGTCCTTAGATTGCTTATTATTTATACAATCAACATTGTATTTATAATAAGCATCATAATACTTGGCACAGGTATCCCACTCTTCTTTTTGAGAATCTGTTAAATCAGACGGTGTGATTCCGTGTTCTTCGGTGAGAATCTTGCAGAAATAATCGGTGAACTTTTGCTGACCGTAAACATTGAGATGGTCGTAGTTGTAGAAGTCCTTGTTTATGTCAAGTCCTGTTTTCTCAAAATCTCTTTCAAAGTTATAATACTTGAAGCCGTATTCCGAAATTATATCGCCCGCTGTGTTACTGCGGTGAAATCTCGCATATGTTGATTTGACAACAATGTGCGGAAAACGTGTGAACACAACGTTGATATTCTCGGACTTGCAATATTCAAGCAATTCACGGAAGCACTTCTCGGAATTTGGTGAAAAATCATCCTTTCCGTCATCATTAAGCAAGGTATCATTATAGGTCTTTCCCTTAGGCTTAAACTGAACAGAACGGCTTTTTGAGCCTTTAAGATAATTGTATCCTCGAATATCGTCCTTTAACAGCGTGTAGCTCCACGCAAGACCCTTTGGAAAGTCATTCCAAACCGAATGATACTTCACTATCGGCAGATAATATTCAAGCTGATTTGAGTCCTTGTTTTCGGAAATAAGCTCATACTTATTGTAGCTCATAGGAATATTGTCGGAGTAATTTCTGAAATTAGCCTCCTTGGTCAAATCGCTTTCTTTGCCGTAAAGTGCACCGTTGATTTCAATAACAATAAGCTTGGGGTGCTGGCGTTCGACTGCCTCTTTCACCTGAGTTTTGTAGCTGAGAACAACATTTGACTGAGTTGCTACGGGATAGCTTGTAAATCCGTAGTTTTTATAAGCGTAAAGCGAGGAAAAGCCTGCATATACATCGCTTGCACCGATTAAAACGACGTCAAGAGAATCCTTGTCCTCAAGATAAAATCCCCTCACACGCTCTCTGTTTTGGTCTGCGTGGCAAAGAACATAGGTTTGAAGAAAGCCTATGCAGATTGCAAGTGCAAGCAAAAGCGAAAGTATTTTTACTGAACGAACTGCTATTTTTTTCATATACACCTCTAAAACTGCATATATACAAAGTCAGCGGCATCAAAGCCCGAACCGTAAACACCGAATACAACAAGAACCATAACGCCGATAAACACTGCCGCCCATCTGAAAATAAACGGTTTTTTATCGAGCATCTCACGCACGGTGATTTTGTCGTGACGCTCCTGTATGAGGCTGATTATGAATATGAACACAACGCCTGCGAAAATCAGCAAATATTGCTTTTTGCCAAGTCCCAATTCGCTGATTTCAGACCAACCCGTACTCAGACTTTGGTCTGTAAAGAAAAGCCAAAATGTACGCATAGCCTGCTTAAACGAGGGAGCAACATCGAACACATATCCGACCAAAACCACAACAAAGGTTCTGAGAATTTGGAACAATGTATAGGGTGCTGATTTCGGGTTGATGTGAAGCTTATTGATACACCATTCAAACACGGGCTTGAGCAGAACGGAAATCATTATTATTCCGCCGTTCCACACACCGAAGCCTACATACTTCCAGCTTGCTCCGTGCCAAACACCAACCGTAAAGAACACAACAAAGGACGCAATGCTTGTAGGCAAAACCTTTGCGATATGAGCACCTGCTGCGGTTTGCCCGAACTTTGTGCTTTTGATTTTTTTGCTGGTGTTGATAAAAAGCGACGACATTGCAAGCGGATAGAAAAGGTAATTTTTAAACCAATTACCAAGCGAAATGTGCCATCTTCTCCAATATTCGTTGATGTCCTTTGAAAAATAAGGACGCTTGAAGTTTTCCATCATATCAATACCGAAGATTTGAGCGACACCTCGTGAAATGTCGATACCACCGGAAAAATCGGCATAAAGCTGGAGTGCATACAAAAGTATGGTGAAAGTCAGAGTTGTTCCGCCGTAGCTGTTGTAATCAGCCGTAACTGTGTTGATGGCAATTACGGAAAGGTCTGCAAGCACCATTTTTTTGACAAGTCCCCAAAGAATCAGCTCCAACGCATGCTTAAAGCGTGTGAAGTCAAAGCTGTGAGGTTCATAGAGCTGATGAGCAAGGTCATCATATATGCCGATAGGTCCCTGAATAATTTGAGGAAAAAACGACACAAACAATGCAAATTTAAAGGGATTGTGCTGTGCGGGAGTTTTTTCTCTGTAAACATCTACAATGTAACCCATTGATTGGAAGGTGTAAAAAGAGATTCCCAGCGGCAAAAACAGGTTGAGCGTAGGTGCGGAAAGCTGTATTCCCCACGTTCCGAAAATGTCGTTGAGGCTTCCCGCAAAAAAGTTGTAATACTTTAAAAACGCAAGTATTCCGAAGTTCAGTACAAGTGCAAGCGACATAATAAGTCGTTTTCTGACCTTGACCTTTTCCTTGTACTTTTTCTTCTCTTCCCTGCTCCATTCGGACTTGTTCTGCTTTAGCTTTGCCTTTGAACTGCCCGAATACTTTTCGATCCATAATCCGATAAAATATGTACTTAATGTTGTAAATAATATGAACGCAACAAACTTGTAGCTTGCGAACATATAGAATACATAGCTCGCAACAAGCAGTACAGTCCATTTTTGCTTTTTGAAAGGAAAAAGGAAATATACAAGCATTGTTACCGCAACAAAAAGCAAGAAATTTAGCGACGTATAACTCACAATATCTACCCCTGATTCGCGTTATGGCGTGTTGAAAATATCTGCGTTGATAAGCTGACGAACAATTTTAAGTCCGTCCTTCTCCGAATAAAGCGAGATCACAGGCAGCTCTCTGCTAAGGAATACCGCCATTCCCTCCATTGCGGAATATGCACCCGTGCGACAGAACACAAGAGTGTCGCCTATTTCAAGGCTTTTAAACTCGGCATCTCTTGCAAGAATGTCCGCTGTTGTACATAAGCTGCCGCAAAGCGTCCACTTTTGAGGCTCTGCGTCAGTAGAGTTGTTTTCTTTGATGTGAACAATCTTCGGAATCTGCATTCCTTGGATTTGTCCATCGTATTTGAGCTGGTTTAAGCCGCCGTCAACAATGGCGTAGTTGATTCCGCTGTTTGTCTTAACGTCCATTACCTTTGTGAGATAATATCCGCACGGAGCGGCAAAAAATCTGCCCATTTCAACGGTAAGCTCAAACTTTTGAGAAACCTCTCTTATTTTGCCACTGATGCCGTCAAGACGCTCTTTTTCAAGCTCGTCTGCACAATCACTGAAATAATCCACGGCAAGTCCCGTGCCGTATTCAAGACGCACGGTTTCAAAGCCTGTCTGAGCCTTGAGCCTGTTTGCAAAATCGGTGATATAATCAAGCTCTTTTTCAATTTTTGCAGGCTTGCGTTTTTGCGTTCCCGTAAAGTAATGCAGACCGACAAATTCAATTCCCTTAAATTTATCTCTGCGGCTGATCAAATCAATTACATCGTCCTCGTCCATTCCAAACTGGCTTCCGCCTGTTACACGGACAAGCACGGGAACCTTTATATTGCGTTCAACGGCTGCGTTGTTGATTAGCTCGGCATGAAGATAGCTTTCGGCAGTAAAAGTGCCGACCTTATCGTCCATTGCACGCTCTACATCAGCCTTGGTTTTGTTTACGCCCGAAAAGATAATCTTTGACGCATCCGCACCCGTTTTTTCGCAAATTGTAAGCTCGCCGGGACTGCAAACCTCGATTTTTTCAAAAATACTCGGAAGATTTCCAAGCAAAAACGGGTTTGCTTTTATTGAAAAGCAAATCGAGGTTTTTTCTCCAAAGCTTTCTTTAACAAGTCTTGCTCGCTTGTCAAACTCGTCTATATCAAAAATATAAGACGGAGTTTTGACTTTTGAGAGAAGGTTTGTAAGTAATTCTTTATTCATATTTATTCATCCTGAAGTTCGTTGATAAGCTTGAGCATAGCCTGAGCTGAATTGAAATTGTCGGGAACAAGGTTGTTCGGCTTGATTTCAATGTCAAAAGCATCGTTAAGCTCGCCTACAAGTGCTACGATGTCAAATGAGTCAAGTATTCCGTCGGTGATGAGAGCTGTTTCGCTTTCAAAGTCAACGTCGGGTCTGAGTTCGTTTAAGATTTCCATTAATTCTTCCATGTTAAATACCTCTTTCTGTAATTCTTTGTTTTCACGCATTTAATCGTTGTCGATTATTTAAAATATGATTTCAAGGTTTGCATATCAACCTTACCGTTAGGCAGGGTTGGCAAAGCCTCAAGATTAACTAACTTTCTCGGCACCATAAAGCCGGGTAAAACCTTTCTGAAATAAATCGTGATTTCCTTCGGCTGTGCTTCTCCCGTATAGAACAGGTAAAGATGCTCTTTTTCTTTGTAATAAAGCGAACAGCAATCTTCAACACCGCTGATTTGCTTTGCGGTGGACTCGATTTCGCCAAGCTCTATTCTGTGTCCCATATGCTTGATTTGGCGGTCTTTTCTGCCGTGGAACTCAAGCAAGCCGTCCTCGTTATAGCTGCCAAGGTCGCCTGTTTTATATATAAGCTCACGATAATTGGGATTAAGCGGATTTTGAATAAACGATTCGGCGGTTTTTTCGGCGTTGCCGTAATAGCCGAGGGCAAGAATCGGACCGCTGACGCAAATCTCACCGGTTTTGCCGTATTCGGTTTCCGTGTTATCTTCGTTGAGCAAGGTGATTGTGTAGTTGTTATACGGCGTTCCGATAGGAAGAACCGTGTCGTCATCCACCTTTTGGTCAACCACATAGTAGGTGCAGGAGGCGGTAGATTCGGTGGGGCCGTACTGATTTACATACAAAACATCGGGCAAATGCTGCTGCCAAATTTTGAGATATTTGCAGGGCATTACCGAGCCTGAGAAGCAGAGCTTTTTGAGATATTCGGGTTTAAGCTCATCAAAAGCATGCAGCTTTGCGGGAAGCTCAACTCCTGCAACGCTCCAGCAAAGAGCGGTTACCTTGTTTTTATTAAGTGTTTCAAAAAGCTGAGTGGGCATTGCAAATTCGTTTTTGGGGATTATAACCGTTGACGCACCTGTTTTAATCGGAAAATAAATATCCCTGACAGCCGCAATGTAATCAAGCGGTGACTGGCTTCCGAACACATCGCTGTCATCAACCTTCAGCACCTCACCCACGGCGTCGATGTAGCACATAAGCGAATGATGTGAAGTGATAACACCCTTTGGCACACCCGTTGAACCTGAAGTAAAGATAACATAGAGCGGAGAAAGCTCGTTGAGTCCCTTGCAAGCTGTTTTGAGCAGTGTTTCGTTGCAGGGAGTGTCTGCAATATCCTCCATTACTATGATTTCACCGTTAAAATCAAGGGCTTTTGCTATATCCAAATGCTCTTTGTCAACAAGCATATAATCGGCTTTTATAACACCGATGATTTGATTGAGCCTTGCAGTAGGCATTGTTGCGTCCATCGGAGCATAAAAACAGCCTGCTCTTACGATTCCGAGGAAGCAGGCAGGAGTCAAAACGTGACGTCCCGACATTACAACAACAGGAGAATTCGGCTTTACCGTAGAAGCTATAAATGTGCCGATAGACTTTGTATATTTATCAAACTCCGAAAATGTGATACTTCTTTCGGAGTCGGAAAAAACTGTCTTTTGCGGATATTTTGCAACAGTTTTGTCCAGCCAATTCAATACAGATGTATTCACTGATATACCTCCGCAAATTTAGATTATTACACCGATAATTCGGCATACATACATATCTCAATTATATTATTAATTTGCTATATAGTCAAGATATTTGATACATAAATTTCACACATATCTATACTCTTTCAAATTCGAGTAAATACGATTTGTTTTACGCTCTCAAGAGCTGACGTCTTATATTATAAATCGGAAAGTGTAATTATTGTTTAGAAAATGTAAAATAGTTGTATCATAATCAAATTATTGAAAAAATGCGGTTTTTGCTGCAAATAATCCGATTTTACAACGCTTATAATTCTAATTCAGAATTATAAACTAACGGTAGCACCTGTTTTCACAATTTCAAGCTTCCTCAAAAAGGATTGCTTGACAGTATCGTAGCCAACCTCCGCAACAAAATAATTAAATAATGCGTTTTTGAGAAGCTGAGTTAAAATCTGTGAAAGATATTCAACGTCTTGGGGCGATTTATACTTCAAATTGTGGGTGTTGTACTGCTTTGAAATTTTGCGAAGCTCCTCAAAGCCGTTAAACCTGTTGAGCAGATAATCCGAAATCAAATCATCGTTCGCCCTCAAGCTTTTGAGGAGGTTTTTAAGGATTGTTCTCTGCGTTTTATCCTCTGCAAAATCTGTGATTATATCAAAAAGCTTTTCGTATGTGTAAAAAATGTCGCCGTTTGAAATTGCAAGGGCTTTGTTTGCCCCGTCGATAGACAAATCTACAAACGATTTTGTGAGAACCTCAACCAAATCTACCTTGTCGTCAAAATACTGATAAAAGCTGCCCCGTGAAATTTTTGCCGCCTTTACAATTCGGTTTATGCTCACCTTTTCGGTTGCGGAGTTTGAAAACTCCTTGACTATTGCGTCAATTATCCTCTGCCTCTTTTCTTCGGGCAGATTGTAAAACGTCTTTTTTATCATTATAAACACACCTCTTTTGCAATATGACACATTGTCATAATTATAACATCAGGCAAAACGGGTGTCAATGCTTTGATTTGTACGGTAAAAATCTATTTGCTTTCCTTTACAATATCGGCACATTGTCCTTGGGTGAGTGCTATGAGGTCGTTTGGAGCAAGGTCGATTTGATAACCTATCTTCCCTGCACTTACGATGATTTTCGGAATTTCAAGTGCGGTTTTATGATAGGTAGTTACAAAATGCTTTTTCATTCCGACGGGTGAACAGCCTCCTCGGACATAACCGGTGATTTTTGTAATGTCCTTTACAGGTATCATCTCCACGGATTTTTCTTTAACGCTTTTGGCACATTTTTTGAGGTCAAGCTCACTTGAAACCGGAACGACGAACACATAATAGCTTCCGCTTGCACCTTTGGTTACAAGGGTCTTAAAAACCATATTTTCGTCTTGTCCCAAAAGCCTTGCAACACTTTCTCCGTCAACAGCTTCCTTGCCGTGAGGATACTCGTGTGAAGTATAGTTGATTTTTTCTTTGTCCAATATACGCATAACATTAGTTTTTATCTCTGCCATTTTATCACCCGAAAATTTTGTTAGGTATAATCTGTTGTCTACACCTTTAATAAAGATTATATATAAAAAGAGTATATTTTTCAATGATTAGATTAGCAAATTGAAATAGCAAAGTGAAATTCATTGCAATGCAAGTAATTATAGCCTTAAAGCGTCATACAATCAAGTATTTTTACATAAACGGTTGGATTTTATAATAAATTGTAAATCCGAAGTCATTAAGAAATCCTTAAATTTTAAAATTCCCAAAGCTACTCGTCCTTAAAAATATATAAAACCGCTGAAATGTATTTGTGCAGATTGTCGAAAATGCGAAAAATATAGACAATTTTGTTTATTTGTCTAAGAACGTTGATAATTTTTTATTGACTTTTAACATTATTCTATGGTATATTATTAATATTAAATGCAAGGAAACATTATATACGTTTTACCCTGCATTTTTGTTTATTTACAAAAGGAGAACGCTATGGCAAAGGATATGTTAGAAGCGGTTTTTGCCGCCGAGGAAGAATGTAAAATTCGAGAAAGCAAAGCAAAAGCAGACGCTGCCGAGGCTGAAAAAAAGGCTGTTGACGCTGCCAAAGCGTTGATTGCAAAGGCAGAAAATGATGCAAAAGCCAAAGCCGAGGCTGATTTTGAGCAGGCAAGGCTTAACGGAAGCTCGGAGCTTAACAAGGCAAGGACGGACGCAAAGCTTAAATGTACCGCCATTTCCGAGATTGCAGAGAAAAACCGTACAAAAGTTATTAAAAACGCTGTTGGTTTGCTGTTAAGCTGACCGATACAGCATAAAAGTGTGGTGATACCGAATTGGCAAAATTAAAAATGAAAACCGTGAGGATTATCGCCCTGAAGCAAGACCGAAAGCGGCTTTTGGAGCATTTGCAGGATTATGCACTTGTTCAGGTTAAAAAGTCCGATAAAGTTGCCGAGGGCTTTTCAAGGGTGGATATGACCTCGCAAATGCAGGTGTTTGAAAAGAACGCCGCACTTGCACAACAGGCGTTGGATATTCTTGACCGAAATTGCAAGGAAAAGAAGGGACTTTTGTCGTCATTTTCCGGAAGAAGGCAAATTGACCCCGACGAATTGGGCGTGATTGCTTCGAATTCGGGAAAGGTTATGTCGGTTTGCTCAAGGATTGTTGAGCTTAACAAGCAAATAACCGACAACTCAGCAGAACAGGCAAGAATCAGAACAACGCTTGCACAACTTGAGCCGTGGCAAAGCCTTGATGTTCCGCTTAACCTCGGTGACACACCGACAACAGCGGTGTTTATCGGCAGCTTACCGCAGGAATACACGGACAAGCAGCTTGCCGAAACGATTGCGGCAAGCTCACCTCAGCTTGAATTTGAATTTGAAATCGAATATTCTTCTCCAACCTTGACCTGTGTAATGGTTCTTGCACCGTTGGCACAGAAAAGCGAAGCCGAAAACGTGCTGAGAACGCTCGGATTTGCAAGGCCGATGAACCCGACAAGTCACACCCCGAAAGTCAAGGCTGAAAGGCTCAGAGAAAAAAGCAAAAAGCTGAACGAAAACACTCAAACAGCCAAAAATGAAATTGCTTCCTACGCCGACAGACGTGACGACATCAGGGTCACTCAGGATTATTTCAGAATTCGCACCGATAAATACAATGTAATTAATTCCCTTGACCAAACAAAACACGTTTTTGTGCTGACGGGATATGTTCCCGAGGAGGATTGTGAAAAGCTTGAAGAGCTATGCACCAAAAACGCTACCTGCTGTGTGGAATTTGCAGATGCAGGTGAAGACGCTCCCGTAAAGCTGAAAAACAACGCCTTTGCACAACCGGCTCAAAACATTCTCACAATGTACGCACCCCCGTCGCATGCCGATATTGACCCCACTCCGATTTTGGCATTTTTCTTTTACTTTTTCTTCGGAATGATGTTTTCGGACGCAGGCTACGGATTGCTTATGGCGATTGCAACGGGGATTATGATAAAAAAATTCAAGCCCGACAAAAGAATGAGAGATAACCTGAAGCTGTTTCAGTATTGCGGTATTTCAACATTCATTTGGGGATTGATTTTCGGAAGCTTTTTCGGAGATGCACCGGCAGTTATCTATAACTACATCACGGGTGCTTCGATTACTATGGCCGACATCATCCCTTGGCCTACGCTCGACCCGCAAAAGGACGCTCTCACCGTTATGGCTTTGTCAATCGCATTGGGACTTGTTCACATACTTGTGGGTATGGGTTGCAAATTCTATGTGTGCCTAAAGCAAAAGGACTACGGCGGTGCATTTTTTGATACGGGATTTTGGATGCTGCTGCTAATTGGCATTGCAGTTTTGGCAATAGGTGCTTTTACATCGCAAACGGTTATGTATATAGGAGCGGGAATCGCTGTTGCCTGTGCCGTGGGACTGCTTTTGACCCAAGGAAGAAACAAAAAAGGCATATTCGGCAAAATCATCGGCGGTCTTGTTTCGCTGTATGACATAACAGGCTACATCAGCGACCTGCTCAGCTACACCCGACTTCTTGCGTTGGGACTGACAACAGGCGTTATGGCACAGGTGTTTAATATGCTGTCGTCAATGTTCGGCAAAAACATTCTCGGCTGTGTATTTATGATAATCATTATGATTTTCGGACACGCAATCACCATCGGACTAAATGCACTCGGCTCTTATGTTCACACAATGAGGTTGCAGTACGTTGAAATGTTCGGAAAATTTTATGAGGGCGGCGGCAAAGAATTTGAGCCGTTTTCACCCAACAGTAAATATATTAAAATTCAGGAGGACAAATAATTATGGAATACGGAATGATGTTTGCAATTTTGGGAGCGGCAATAGCTACTATTTTCTCTGGCATTGGCTCGGCAAAGGGTGTTGGAAGTGCCGCACAGACGGCAATGGGAGTTTTGGCAGAGGATTCATCAAAGTTCGGTAAAATGCTTGTGCTTACACTCTTGCCCGGTACTCAGGGACTTTACGGCTTTATCGTTAGCTTTCTTATCCTTGTAAACTGCGGAGTTTTGGGCGGAACCGCTCCGACCTTCGGACAAGGTCTTGCTTATCTCGGAGCTTCACTTGCAATCGGCTTCGGCGGTATGTTCTCGGCGTTTTCGCAAGGCAAGGCCGCTGTTTCGGGCATTGCAATAAGTGCAAAGGACGACAACAACTTTTCAAAGGCTATGGTTTCGGTTACACTTGTTGAAATCTATGCTCTGCTTTCCTTTATTATCTCGCTTCTCGTTGTTATTTCGGTCAACGCACTCAATGTTTGATTGCACATTCAATAAAGGAAAGGTGGGGTCTGTATGAACGGCGGCGATATGATTTTAAACCGCATAAAATCAGACTGCGATGAAAGCATAAAAGCTATTGAAGCGGCATCAAAAGCAGAGTGTGATAAAATTATTGCCGAAGCAAAAGTCCAAGCCGACAAATTATCTGCGGAAATTTCCGACAAGGCTGCAGCAAAGACAGCTCAAATAAACGCTTCGTCAAAAAGCCGTGCCGAGCTTGAAATCAGAAATATTCTGCTTAAAAAACGCCGCACAGAAATTGATACTACCGTTGAAAAGCTGAAGGAGTATCTTTTGGGACTTGATGATGCCGAATATTTCAACGTTATATATGCGTTTGCAAAAAAGCTTTCGGGCAAAAGCGGAACGATATTTTTAAACTCCAAGGATTTGGCTCGGCTTCCTGCCGACTTTGAGCAAAGGCTAAAAGAATCGGGACTTGACGCGAAAATCGGCAACGAGCCTGCTGATATTTGCGGAGGCTTTATTCTAAAATACGGCGATATTGAAGAAAACATGGATTTTTCGGCTGTGATTGAAGCAAACCGTGACAGACTTGAAGATATTATCAACCGTGAGCTTTTTGCAGATTAGGAGGATTTATGGGTTTATCATATGAATTTTCCGTAGGCTCTGTCAGTGCAAAGGAAAAGCAGCTTTTTTCAAGCACCGATGTTGAACAGATGCTCGCCTGCAAAAGCCTTGATGCACTTTGCCGATTCCTTGTTGACAAGGGCTACGGCGACGGTGATAATGTTGACGAAATCATCAAAGACCACACCGACAGGCTGTGGGAATATCTCAAGGAAATCACTCCCGATTTTGAGATTTTTGCTCCGTTTATAATTCAAAACGACATTCACAATCTAAAGGTCGTGCTAAAGGGAACTATGGCAGGCAGAGAATACAAAAGTCTGCTCATATCCCCTCTTTCGGTTGATTTTGATACCTTAAAGGAGGCTGTGACTCACCGCAAATTCTCACTGCTTCCCCAATGGCTTTCGCAAGCCGCAGACAAAGCATATGAATTGCTTGCACACACTTCGGACGCACGCCTGTGCGATGCTGTTATCGACTCTGCGACAATGAAGCAAATGCTTGTAACTTCGTGTAGCTATTCTGAGTTTTTGAAAGAATATTTTGAAACGGTTGTTTTCTACAACAACATTAAAATTGCAATTCGTTGTGCAAGAACAGGCACAACCGAGGATTTTTTGAAAAAAGCATTGGTTGAGGTTAAAGATTTTGATAAAAGCAAAACAATCGCCGCCGCACTAAAGGGCAGCGAAGCACTTATTGAGTGTCTTTCAAAATGTAGTGAATACAACTGCAACCGTGCGATTGATGAATACAAAAAATCGCCGTCGGCTTTTGAAAAATATGTTGACAACAAGCTGATTATTATGGCAAAAGAAAGCTGCAAACGCAAAAGCGAGGGTGCAGAGCCGCTTTTGGGATACTTTTTGGGCAACCTTGCAGAGGCTTCGGTGATTCACATTATTGCAAGCGGAATAAAAACCGACGCCGACACGGATATCATCAGAGAAAGGCTGCGTGAGATTTATGGCTGAGAACATTGCCGTTATCGGAGATTCCGAAAGCATAAAGGGCTTTTGTGCGATTGGTCTGGATGTGTTTCCGTGCGAAAGCTTTGACGAAGCTGTGCCGCTTTTCAAAAAAATTGCCGACAGCGACAACTATGCTGTCATCTATATTACAGAGGAGCTTTTTGAGCTTCTTGAAAAGGAACGCACACGCTATGAAAGCAAGCTTACCCCTGCCGTTGTTCCGATTCCGAGTGTAAAAGGAAACACGGGCATCGGCACAAAAAGACTGTCTTTATTCGTAGAAAAGGCGGTAGGTTCGGATATAATCTTCAACAATTGAGGTGTAAAATTTGAAAACAGGTATAATCACAAAGGTTGCAGGTCCTCTTGTCATTGCAGACGGTATGAGGGATGCTAATATGTTTGACGTTGTGCGTGTAAGCAATCAGCGTTTAATAGGCGAAATAATCGAAATGCACGGCGAAAAGGCTTCTGTTCAGGTTTATGAAGAAACCTCAGGCTTGGGACCGGGAGAAATTGTTGAATCGACAGGTGCTCCCCTTTCGGTTGAGCTTGGTCCGGGACTTATCGGTTCGATTTACGACGGTATTCAGCGACCGCTCAACGAAATAATGAAAATTGCGGGAACTAACCTGAAAAGAGGCGTTGACGTTCCGTCGCTTGACCACAACAAAAAATGGCACTTTACGCCCACGGTAAAAGCAGGCGACAATGTGGTGTCGGGAGATGTTGTCGGTACGGTGTGTGAAACAAACGCTGTTTTGCACAAAATTATGGTACCCGACAAGCTATGCGGCACAATCAAAAGCATCTCAGAGGGCGATTTTACCATTGACGATACAGTAGCCGTTGTTTCAACTGACAAGGGCGACCGTGAAATTAAGATGTTTACAACATGGCCTGTCCGTGTGGGCAGACCATACAAAAAGAAGCTTTCTCCCGATATTTTGCTTACCACGGGACAAAGACCCATTGATACATTGTTCCCGCTTGCAAAGGGCGGTGTTGCGGCTGTTCCGGGACCGTTCGGTTCGGGCAAAACCGTTGTTCAGCACCAGCTTGCAAAGTGGGCGGCAGCCGACATCATCGTGTATATCGGCTGTGGTGAACGTGGAAACGAAATGACCGACGTTCTCAACGAATTTCCTGAGCTGAAAGACCCAAGGACGGGCAACTCGCTGATGGAACGCACGGTGCTGATTGCCAACACCTCGGATATGCCCGTTGCCGCTCGTGAGGCTTCTATTTATACGGGAATTACGATTGCGGAATACTTCCGTGATATGGGATATACTGTTGCTCTTATGGCAGATTCAACGTCACGCTGGGCGGAGGCTTTGCGTGAAATGTCGGGCAGACTTGAAGAAATGCCGGGTGAAGAAGGCTATCCTGCCTATCTCGGCAGCCGACTTGCTCAGTTTTATGAGAGAGCCGGACGTGTTATTGTAAACGGCAGCGGCGACACCGAGGGAGCTCTTTCGGTTATCGGTGCGGTTTCGCCTCCCGGCGGAGATATTTCCGAGCCTGTTTCTCAGGCTACGCTCAGAATTGTAAAGGTATTTTGGGGACTTGATGCAAACCTTGCATACAAACGCCACTTCCCTGCAATCAACTGGCTGACAAGCTATTCATTGTACACAGACCAGCTAAAGGATTGGTTTGCAGAAAACGCCGCTCCCGACTTTATGGAGCTGAGAGGCAGACTTTTGGCACTTTTGCAAGACGAAAGCGAATTGCAGGAAATTGTAAACCTTGTCGGTATGGACGCACTTTCCGCCCCCGACAGATTAAAGCTTGAATCCTCCCGTTCCATTCGTGAGGATTATCTGCATCAAAACGCATTTGATTCAACAGATACCTACACCTCGCTGAAAAAGCAGGTGCTTATGATGAGAGCAATACTCGGATATTATGACAAGGCTCTTGATGCGTTGAAGAAGGGTGCAAGCATCGAAATGCTTGTAAATATACCCGTGCGTGAAAGAATCGGCAGATACAAGTACGTACCCGAAGCCGACATTGATACAGAATACGATTCTATCATTGCTCAGCTTGAAGCTGAAATCAAGGACGTTTTGGAAAGGAGTGACGACTGATGCCAAAGGAATACCGCACAATAAGAGAGGTTGCAGGACCGCTGATGATGGTGAGCGACGTTGAAAACGTCAAGTATGATGAGCTTGGTGAAATCGAACTTCCAAACGGCGAAACGCGTCGTTGCAAGGTGCTTGAAATCGACGGAAGCAACGCTTTGGTACAGCTTTTTGACTCTGCGGCAGGCATTAACCTTGCCAATTCAAAAATCCGTTTTCTCGGCAGGTCAATGGAGCTGCCTGTTTCTCCCGATATGCTTTCGAGAGTTTTTGACGGACTCGGCAACCCGATTGACGACGGCCCTGCTCTCATTCCCGAAAAACGCCTTGACATCAACGGAACGCCGATGAATCCTGCGGCAAGAAATTATCCGCAGGAGTTCATACAAACGGGAATTTCCGCTATTGACGGACTTAACACACTTGTAAGAGGTCAAAAGCTACCTATATTTTCCGCATCGGGTCTTCCCCACGCCCAGCTTGCGGCTCAAATTGCACGTCAGGCAACCGTAAGAGGCAAAAACGAGCAGTTTGCTGTTGTTTTTGCGGCAATGGGAATTACCTTTGAGGAATCAAACTACTTTATCAATTCTTTTAAGGAAACAGGTGCGATTGACAGAACAGTTATGTTTGTAAATCTTGCAAACGACCCTGCTATCGAGCGTATTGCCACACCGAGAATGGCACTTACCGCCGCAGAATATCTTGCATTTGACCAAGGTATGCACGTTCTTGTCATAATGACAGACATCACAAACTATGCCGACGCTCTGCGTGAGGTTTCCGCCGCACGCAAAGAGGTTCCGGGACGACGCGGTTATCCGGGATATATGTACACCGACCTTGCATCGCTTTATGAGCGTGCAGGCAGACTCAGAGGCAAAGACGGCTCAATCACTTTGATTCCGATTTTGACAATGCCTGAGGATGACAAAACTCACCCTATTCCCGACCTTACGGGTTATATTACAGAGGGACAGATAATTCTTTCTCGTGAGCTTTACAGAAAGGGTGTTACTCCGCCGATTGACGTTCTGCCGTCGCTTTCTCGACTGAAGGACAAGGGTATCGGAGAAGGCCGCACAAGAAAAGACCATTCGGCAACGATGAACCAGCTTTTTGCCGCTTATGCACGAGGCAAGGACGCAAGAGAGCTTATGGTAATCTTGGGCGAAGCGGCACTTACGGATATGGACAAAAAATATGCCGAATTTGCCGAAGCTTTTGAAAACCGCTATGTTTCTCAGGGATATGATGCAAACCGTTCTATTGAAGAAACTCTTGACATCGGTTGGGAGCTGTTGCATATTCTGCCGAGAAGCGAGCTTAAGCGAATCAAGGATGATATGCTTGATGAATTTTATGAAAAGCAATAACTGCTGAGGATGCGATTATATGGCAATTATGAATGTTAATCCCACAAGAATGCAGTTGAGCAAGCTGAAAAAACAGCTTACCACCGCTGTTCGGGGACATAAAATGTTAAAAGACAAGCGTGATGAGCTTATGCGGCAGTTTCTTGACCTTGTGCGAGAAACAAAAGAGCTGAGAGATAAGGTTGAGCGTGAGCTTAACGAATGTAACGCTCACTTTGTAAACGCAAGTGCGGTTATGTCAAAGCAAGCACTTGACGCCTCGCTTATGTCGCCAAAGCAACAAATCGGCGTTGAGGTCGGATGTAAAAACGTTATGAGCGTTGAAATTCCGCAGTTTGAAATATCAAGCCGTACAAGCGACAAGGGCGATATTTTTCCTTACGGATTTGCGTTTACTTCGTTTGAGCTTGATGATGCTGTGATGTCGCTCAATGATATTTTGCCCGACTTGATTAAGCTTGCTCAATGTGAAAAAAGCTGTGAGCTGATGTCTGCGGAAATTGAAAAAACAAGACGCAGGGTAAACTCACTTGAACACGTTATGATTCCACGCTATCAGGAAACGATTAAATATATTTCGATGAAGCTTGAAGAAAATGACAGAAGCAGCAGAACAAGACTGATGAAGGTTAAGGATATGCTGCTTGATAAAGCACATCATTATTCCGAAAAAGAATATTAAACAATTACCGACCGTTCAAAGCTATGTGCCTGAACGGTCGGTTTGTTGTTACTGCGGATTGCAAATTTAAACTGATTTCAAATTTTTATTTTCACTGCATTTTGTGAAATAAAAATTAAATTCACACATAAAAATACCGCTCCTAAACGGGGTGGTTAAATACAACAGTATTCTATCGTGCATCTTTATTAAAAAATGCACTATACAGAAAAAACTAAAATTTGTGGTAGTAATCAAACCTTCCACATAAAAAGGGGCGGTTAGTCTTTGTCTTTTGGTTCATATCTGTAACCTTTATCAAAAGGTCTGTGCCTATCGTGACTTTTTTCACCACAGATTATTCTTGTCGGAATCCCTGTTGGATATGCTTTGCAAGTAGCGAATGGTGGACTATCACGGAATATAAAGTGTTTACAAGTTTCACATTTGCATATTTTTAAAAAGCTCATAATCATTTCTCCTTACAAATAATATTTTAACACTTGCTTGGCATTTTTGCAAGGTATTCCATTAATCTCACAAGCTATTGTGTCCGCAATAAATTCATAAACATCACGATAAGAATTTCTACAAATAAAATCCTTTTGCTTTGTTCTTCTAAACAACGTATACATAGGCGATTTCAGATTACTTAAATCGTCCATAGTAATATAATGTGCCCATTCATGTGTCGCTATGTATTCTATGTTTGCTCCTTTGGGCAGAATGTTCTTGCCAATAAATTCATTGATTATATTTTCCATAGTTGCCAAAGAATTAAAATAACGTTTGTTAAGTTGTAAGACTTTTGCCGGTGAAACCTGTGCAATGTCGTTGTATTTCAAATCAACTATATCAATTCTTAAAAACATCTTATCATAATTCTTGTTAAGATACTCTAACAGCGATATAAATTTTTCTATAACTTCAACCGATTGCAGTTGTTCAAAATTATTTATATTCTTAACACCAATTTTATTTAATCTTTGCTTAATAACTGTTAGCTCTTCTGCATTGATTAAATTAGATTTTTCGTTAGATATATCTTTGGTAATTTCAACGTGTCCTGAACTTAGTTTTAAAGCCCTTTCGTGCCACTCATCAGCTCTTGCCTGTGCGGTGCGTTTGTTGTCATCGTCAAGGCTGTATTTTGCTCGGCGGCACAATGCACACGGTTTACGAAGCTCAGCAAAAGCAAAGGGCTATGGAGCGAAAAATCCGTGAAACCAAGCGTATTCTTGCCGCACAGGATGAATGTATATTAACAACAGAAGACAAAAGCTTAAAGGAGGAAGCGACAAATAAATTTGTTGATGCTTCTGTTAAGCTTAAACGTCAAGAAGCAGAGTTGAAAACTTTTTGTAATAAAACCGGGCTTACGCAAAGTAGTGACCGCACGCAAAAATACGGGTTTAACAAAAGTGTTTCTAAAACTACTAATGTAACAGCAGAAAAATATTATGAAAATTGGGCAAAATCACATAATATAAATAATATTGAAACTCTTGCAAAATATTATGATGTGAAGTATAATGATGTTGAGAGATATCGGTTGCTTCGTGGCTATGTTAATGCCGTAAATATAGGCGATATTTCTCCTTTGGTCGGATTTGATTTGTATGAAAGTACCGCTAATGAAGCCACAGAAAAATTGTGTGGTTTAGTGATAGATGGTAAATATAAAATCAACGGATTTGTTCCGCATTTTATCGACAGAGTCATAGGACAAACATCAACAAGTCACACAGGAATGCGATTAGGTGCACCTATAAAACAGATTAATGATAGTATTATTTCTATAGATGAAATTTCTGAACCGTTTTTTGTAAATATAAAAAAGAATGGCAAAGAATACTTAGATAAACGCATAGAAATAACTGGTAGAAGTTGTTCTTTCATATACAGCATAACAGATAATTTACTTGTTCAAGCTACTTCATTCGGAGAGGATATTATATTATGATTATAATAGACGACACAAACAAAAGATTTGTAAAAAAACATATTCCTAATGCAGATGAAATATTAAATTCTGATTCAGTAAGAAATGCTCTTAAGCTCTTTTCAAGTTGGCTTAATATGAATCCTGATTGTTGGGATGAATCCGGATATTATTATAGCGATTTAGGACGGCAAGCTCAAAGAGTATATGATGATCTATTATACGACAATGTTTATGCTCACAAAGAAAACGCTTAAATTTCCTTTGTATCGCATTTTCTTGTAAAAACGTAAAGTTACATAGCTAATTCGTTAAAATCAAAATTAAACGAATTTAGGCTCAATGTCAATAGTTGGGGTAAATCCGAAAATGAATAGATAAATTACAAGC
>CAZYGJ010000016.1:0-55320 GCA_964646975.1 uncultured Ruminococcus sp. | reverse complement strand
ATTTTTATTTTTTGTAGGCTCTATTTGTTCTTACCCCAACTTTTATTATAGAGCCTTTCTATATAATATATGTAATAATCTTAAAATTCCACGCCGATGCGGCAGGTGATGCCACGTTCGTAGGGGTGCTTTATGTTCTTAAATTCGGTAACATAGTCAGCGGCGTCAATAAACCTCTGCGGAGGATTGTGTCCCGTGAGAATAATCTCCATACTTGACGGGGCGTTGCTTATAAACTCAAACACATCGCTTTCTCCGACCATACCGGCGTTGATAACATCAAAAATTTCGTCAAGCACAAGCATATCGTACCTTTCCGAAAGTGCATCGGTTGCACTGCGTTTAAAAATCCCTTTAAAAAGCACGGATGCCTGCTGCTTTTCCTTTTCGGTCATATCAAAGGTGAATTTAAGCTCAATAGGGCAGGTTGTCAGCGTTACATTATCAATGTTGCTGAGCAAATTGCGTTCTCCCGAAAATTCGGTTTTAAGGAATTGCACGAACATAACACGCATTTTGTTGCCTGCGGCTCTTACTGCAATTCCGACTGCGGCAGTAGTTTTGCCTTTTCCGTCACCGTAATAAACGTGTACCATATATACACCACCAATCTTAATCCTATAATTATTATACATTAGATAGAATGATTTGGCAATATATGCAAAATGCACAAATTTCTAACAATAAATCTAGAAAAGTTCTACACGCAATGATTTTGGATAAACCTTGCAAAATCACACTCTGTACTGTATAATATTTGTTGTGTGACTGCACAAGATATGCGATGAAGCGGGAGGTTGCGGCATTTTGCCGGTTTTTCCGTGGAGTATGTCCGATTTTAAACCGGGCGATTACAATGAAACACTGAGTGATGATTTGGCAATGGGGTTGCTTTGCCATAGCTATGCTCAAACGCTTTCAGGACGTCCCGGTTAACTGAATAGTTAAACGGGTTTTTTAATGCAGGGTGAGGAAACACCCGGCTGAGTTTCAAAAAAGTTTTGAAAGCAACGCCCGCCAACTAACAGAAGCACAAGGGTTCAGGCTTAACGCCTTACCGAGTGCGACAAATTTTTAAGGAGGCGACGATATGGCAGTCAAGGAAAAAATCAGGATAAGATTAAAGGGTTATGATCATCAGCTCGTAGATCAGTCCGCAGAGAGAATCGTGGCAACAGCTAAACGCACAGGTGCGAGAGTTTCGGGCCCCGTTCCGCTCCCGACTGAGAAGCAGGTTGTAACAATTCTCCGTGCTGTACACAAGTACAAGGACAGCCGTGAGCAGTTTGAAATCAGAACTCACAAGCGTCTTATCGACATCTTAAGACCGTCAAACAAGACAGTCGAAGCTCTTATGAGCTTAGAGCTCCCTGCCGGCGTTGATATTGAGATTAAATTATAATCCGTACCAACCTACAAGCAGACAGGGTCACGTTGGCATTGCCAACCAATAACCTATAAGGAGGAAAAATAAATGCAGAAAGCAATCATCGGAAAGAAAATCGGTATGACACAGATTTTCGATGAAAAGGGAGTAGTAATTCCCGTAACTGTTGTTGAGGCAGGCCCTTGCGTGGTTACAGCCAAGAAAACAGTTGAAAACGACGGCTACGCATCCGTTCAGCTCGGATACGGCGACGTTAAACCCAACAAGGTTACAAAGCCTATGAAGGGATTTTTCGACAAGTCGGGCGTAGCTCCCAAGAAAACTCTTAAAGAGTTCCGTTTTGCCGACACAGACGCTTACAATGTAGGCGACCTCGTTAAGGCAGACGTATTCACCCCCGGCGACAAGATTGACGTTACCGGCAAGAGCAAAGGTAAAGGTACCGCAGGCGTTATCAAGAGATGGAATTTCCACCGTCTTAAAGAAACTCACGGTACAGGTCCTTGTGTTCGTCACGGCGGCTCAATCGGTGCCTGCTCATCACCCTCAAGAGTTTGGAAGGGCAAGAGAATGGCAGGTCACTTAGGTGCAGAAAGGGTAACAGTTCAGAACCTCACAGTTGTTAAGGTTGACGTTGAAAACAATCTTATCGCAATTAAGGGTGCTGTTCCCGGACCAAACAAGGGAATCGTTGTACTCAAAGATTCCGTTAAGGCTTAAGGAAGGGGGATTATAAATGCCAAGTTTATCAGTAGTAGATATGGAAGGTAAGAAGGTTGGTACAATCGACCTCAGCGATTCCGTATTCGGTATTGAACCAAATGCAGCTGTTATGCACCAGATGGTAGTTAACTACCTTGCATCCCAGCGTCAGGGCACACAGTCCACTCTTACAAGATCTGAAGTTTCCGGCGGCGGCAAAAAGCCTTGGAGACAGAAGGGCACAGGACGTGCAAGACAGGGTTCAACCCGTGCTCCGCAGTGGACACACGGCGGTGTTGTATTTGCTCCCAAGCCAAGAGATTACAGATTTACTGTAAACAAAAAGGAAAGAAGACTTGCTATGAAGTCGGCTTTCTCATCAAAGGCTTCGGAGAATGAAATCATCGTTGTTGATTCAATCACAATGGATGAATACAAAACAAAGAAAATTGTTGCAATGCTCAAGGCGATTGAAGCTGACAAAAAGGCTCTCATCGTTCTTCCCGAGGTTGACAGCAAGATCATCAAATCAGCTAACAATATTCCCGGCGTTAAGACAGCTCAGGTAAACACTCTTAATGTTTATGACATTTTGAATGCCGACAAGCTCGTTATCGTCAAAGATGCAGTAAGCAAAATCGAGGAGGTATATGCATGATAGCTCACGATATTGTAATTCGCCCGATCATCACCGAAAAAAGTATGTTGGGTGCAGTTAATAAAATATATACCTTTGAGGTTGCTAAGTCAGCTAATAAAATCGAAATCGCAAAAGCTTGCGAGGAAATCTTCAAGGTTAAGGTTGCCAAGGTTAACACAGTAAGTGTTCGCGGCAAGTTTCGCCGTCAGGGCAGAAACAACGGCGGCTACACAAAGAGCTGGAAAAAAGCCGTTGTTAAGCTCACAGAAGACAGCAAGCCTATCGAATTTTTTGAAGGCATGATGTAAGCCTGAAAACAAAATATTCAGGCAGAATGTATGGGAAAAGCCATTTTCCCGCAAAGCCATCATGAGGAGAGTGAAACCAAATGGCAATTAAAGTTTATAAGCCGACTATCAACTCAAGAAGAAATATGTCGGTTACCGATTATTCCGGTCTTTCAAAGGTTGCCCCTGAAAAGAGCTTGCTTGCTCCGCTTAATAAGAACGCAGGACGCAACAGCTATGGTAGAATCACCGTTCGTCACAGAGGCGGCGGCAATCGCAGAAAGTATCGTATCATCGACTTCAAGCGTCAGAAGTTTGACGTAGAAGCAACAGTAAAAACATTGGAATATGATCCCAACCGTTCGGCATTCATTGCTCTTGTAGAGTATACCGACGGCGTAAAGTCATATATCCTTGCTCCTGAGGGACTTAAAGTAGGCGACAAGATTATTGCCGGCACAAATGTTGATATTAAAACCGGTAATGCACTTCCGCTTTCATCAATCCCCGTAGGTACATTTGTACACAACGTAGAGCTTTATCCGGGCAGAGGTGCTCAGCTTGCTCGTTCGGCAGGTAATATGGCTCAGCTTATGGCAAGAGAAAACGGTCTTGCACTTCTGAGATTACCTTCAAACGAACTCAGAAACGTTCCCGAAAGCTGTATGGCTACAATCGGTCAGGTTTCAAACCTTGACCACTTCAACGTTAAGATCGGTAAAGCAGGCCGTAAGAGAAATATGGGCTGGCGTCCGACTGTTCGTGGTTCTGTTATGAACCCGAATGACCACCCCCACGGCGGTGGTGAAGGTAAGTCGCCTGTTGGTCGTCCGGGACCTGTTACCCCTTGGGGTAAGCCTGCACTCGGCTATAAGACTCGTAAGAACAACAAGAGCAGCGACAAGCTTATCGTTCGCAGAAGAAACGGTAAGTAAGGTGGAGAAAGGAGCTTAAACTATGAGTAGAAGTACAAAAAAAGGCCCTTTTGTTCAGCCTGTATTGCTCAAAAGGGTTGTTGAAATGAACGAAAAAGGTGAAAAGAGAATCCTCAAGACTTGGTCAAGAAGTTCTACAATTTTCCCTGAATTCGTTGGTCACACATTCGCCGTTCACGACGGTCGTAAACACGTTCCGGTATATGTAACTGAAGATATGGTTGGTCACAAGCTCGGTGAGTTTGCACCCACAAGAACCTTCAAGGGTCATGCCGGTTCAAAAACAAGCAAATAAGCGGAAGGAGAGTATTGCAAATGGAAGCTAAAGCATATGCGAAGTTTGTTCGTATTTCACCCCGCAAGGTTGGCGTTGTTCTTGACCTCATCAGAGGCAAAGACGCTAAGTATGCGGAAGCTGTTCTTAAGCACACTCCCAAGGCCGCTTGCGAGCCGCTTTTGAAGCTGCTCCATTCAGCTATGGCAAATGCTGAGAACAACCATGATATGGATGTATCCAGGCTTTACGTTGCAGAGTGCAACGCTACTGCAGGCCCCATCCTTAAAAGAATTCGTCCGAGAGCACAGGGCAGAGCGTTCAGAATCAACAAAAGAACTTCTCACATCACCCTCGTTCTCAAGGAAAAAGAAGACTAAGGGGAGGTTAAATTATGGGACAAAAAGTAAATCCGCACGGTCTTCGTGTAGGTGTTATTAAAGATTGGGATTCCCGTTGGTTTGCAAGCAAAAAGGACTTCGGCACAAATCTTGTTGAAGACTACAACCTTCGTAAAACATTGAAGGCTCAGCTTTACAACTTCGGTATCTCAAAAATTGAAATCGAGCGTGACGGCAAAAAGGTAAGAATCAGCATCCACTGTGCAAAGCCCGGTCTTGTTATCGGTAAGGGCGGTTCTGAAATCGAAAAGCTCAAGGCTCAGTGCGAAAAAATGCTCAACAAGCCTGTTGCTATCAACATTGTTGAAGTAAAGGCTCCAGAGCTTGACGCTCAGCTTGCTGCAGAGAGCATTGCTCAGCAGCTTGAAAAGAGAATCTCTTTCCGTCGTGCAATGAAGCAGTCGATCGGCAACGCAATGCGTCGCGGTGCAAAGGGTATCAAGGTAATGTGCTCAGGCCGTCTCGGCGGTGCTGAAATTGCTCGTTCAGAGCAGTATCACGAGGGCACAATTCCGCTTCAGACACTTCGTGCTGACATTGACTACGGCTTTGCAGAAGCAAACACAACCTACGGTAAGGTCGGCGTAAAGGTTTGGCTTTACAAGGGCGAAGTTCTTAACGAAGTAAAGTCAAGAAAGCCCCGTAGAGAAGGAGGCAGAAGATAATGTTAATGCCTAAAAGAGTAAAACACAGAAGAGTTCACAGAGGTCGTATGACAGGTAAGGCTCTTCGTGGCAATAAGGTTACCTACGGTGAGTATGGTCTTCAGGCAACAGAGCCTGCATGGATCACATCAAACCAAATCGAAGCTGCCCGTGTTGCTATGACACGTTATTGCAAGAGATTCGGTAAAGTTTGGATTAAAATATTCCCCGATAAGCCTGTTACAGCAAGACCTGCCGAAACTCGTATGGGTAAAGGTAAAGGTAACGTTGAGTATTGGGTAGCAGTTGTTAAGCCCGGCAGAGTTATGTTTGAGCTTGCCGGCGTTGATGAAGCTACTGCAAGAGAAGCTCTGCGTTTGGCTGCTAACAAGCTCCCAATCAAGTGCAAGTTTGTTAAAAAAGAGGAGGGTGAGCAGTAATGAAAGCATCAGAAATCAGAGAAATGACAAGCGAAGAGCTTCAGACAAAGCTCGCCGAACTCAAAGAAGAGCTTTTTAATCTTCGTTTTCAGCTTGCTGTTAATCAACTCGAAAACTCTTCAAGAATCGGTGCTGTTAAGAAAGACATCGCAAGAGTATCAACAATTCTTCGTCAGCGTGAGCTTGGCGGCACAGAAGTTTAAGAGAGGGGGACTTAACAGTGAGTGAAAGAAATTTAAGAAAAACCGTTGTCGGTAAAGTTGTAAGCAACAAAATGGACAAGACTATTGTTGTTGCAGTAGAAGACAGCGTAAAGCACAAGCTTTATAACAAAATTGTTAAGCGTACGGTTCGCTTTAAGGCACACGATGAAAACAACGAGTGCAACATTGGTGACCGTGTAAAGGTTATGGAGACCCGTCCTCTTTCTAAGGATAAAAGATGGAGACTCGTCGAGATTATTGAGAAAGCTAAATAAGTTTAGCGGCTTTGAGAAAAGGAGGAACACACTGTGATTCAACAGCAAACCATCCTCAAGGTTGCCGACAACACCGGCGCAAAGGAACTTATGTGCATTCGTGTACTCGGCGGTACCAGAAGGAAATATGCCAACATTGGCGATGTTATTGTTGCCTCGGTTAAAAAAGCAGCACCCGGCGGTGTTGTTAAAAAGGGCGACGTAGTAAGAGCCGTAGTTGTACGTTCAGCAAAGGGCGTAAGACGTGAAGACGGAACATACATCCGTTTTGATGAAAATGCGGCTGTAATCATAAAAGAAGATAAGAACCCCAGAGGAACTCGTATCTTCGGACCGGTAGCAAGAGAGCTTCGTGATAAGGATTATATGAAGATTCTTTCTCTCGCTCCCGAAGTACTTTAATTGGAGGTGTCACAATGAGTAAAGTACATGTAAAAACAGGCGACACCGTTATCGTTATCAGCGGTAAGGACAAGGGCAAAAAGGGTCAGGTTTTGGCTGTAAGCCCTAAAGAAGGCAAGGTTATTGTCGAAAAGGTAAATATGGTTTCAAAGCACGTTAAGCCCAGAAAAATGGGTGAAAAGGGCGGAATCATTAAGGCTGAAGGAGCTATGTATGCTTCTAAGGTTCAAATTGTTTGCCCACGTTGCAAAAAGCCTACAAGAGTTGCTCATAAGATTTATGAGGACGGCTCAAAGGGCAGAGTTTGTGCAAAATGCGGCGAAGCACTTTAAGGAGGAAATAAGATATGGCAAGACTTAAAGATTATTATTCAAAAGAAGTTGCACCTGCTCTTATGAAAAAGTTCTCCTATAAGAGCACAATGCAGATTCCCAAGCTTGACAAGATTGTTGTCAACGTTGGTGCTGGCGAAGCAAAAGAAAATTCAAAGGCAATCGATGCCATCTGCACAGACCTTTCTGCCATCACCGGTCAGAAGCCTCTTATATGCAGAGCAAGAAAATCAGTTGCTAACTTCAAGCTCAGAGAAGGTATGCCCATCGGCTGCAAGGTAACACTCAGAGGCGAGAGAATGTATGAGTTTCTTGACAGATTCTTCAACGTAGCTCTCCCAAGAGTTCGTGACTTCAGAGGTATCAACCCCGATTCATTCGACGGTCGCGGCAACTACAATATGGGACTTAAGGAACAGCTTATTTTCCCTGAGATTGATTATGACAAGATCGACAAGGTTCGTGGTATGGACATTTGCTTCGTTACCACAGCTAAAACAGATGAAGAAGCCCGTGAGCTCTTAACTCTTATGGGTGCACCGTTTTCAAAGTAAGGAGGGATTGTTGTGGCTAAAACTTCAATGAAAGTAAAGCAGCAGAGAAAACAGAAATTCTCTACAAGAGAATATTCAAGATGTAATATTTGTGGCAGACCACACGCCTACCTCCGCAAGTATGGTATTTGTCGTATTTGCTTCCGTGAACTCGCTTACAAGGGCGAAATTCCGGGCGTAAAGAAAGCAAGCTGGTAAGCAAGGAGGAAAAAGGTAATGCAGATTACAGATACAATAGCTGATTTACTTACAAGAATTCGTAACGCTAACTCAGCTAAGCACGATTCTGTTGAAATTCCCGCTTCCAACCTCAAGAAGGCAATCTGCCAGATTCTTGTGGACGAGGGCTACATCAAGAATTTCACAGTTATAGAAGACGGCAAGCAGGGTGTAATTAAGGTTACTCTTAAGTACCTCGACGGCAAAACTCCTGTTATCACAGGACTTCGCCGTGTTTCTAAGCCCGGTTTGCGTATTTACAGCAATGCAGAAGATATGCCAAAGGTAATGAAGGGACTCGGAGTTGCCATCATTTCAACATCTAAGGGTGTTATGACTGACCGTCAGGCACGCAAAGAGCATGTTGGCGGCGAAGTTCTTGCTTATATTTGGTAAGAGGAGGTGCGATAATGTCTCGAATTGGAAGAAAACCTATAAATATTCCCGCCGGTGTTACAGCTACTATTAACGACGGCGTAATCACAGTCAAGGGCCCTAAGGGAGAGCTTTCTTTCGCTTTTAATCCCGCAATGGCTGTTGAAATCAAGGGCGACGAAATCACAGTTACTCGTCCTGACGACGCAAAAGAAAATCGCTCACTTCACGGCCTTACAAGAACACTTATCCACAATATGGTTGTAGGTGTTACAGAGGGCTACAAGAAGGAGCTTGAAGTTAACGGCGTTGGTTACCGTGTTCAAAAGCAGGGCAACAAATGCGTTATGAACCTTGGTTTCTCACATCAGGTTATCGTTGAGGATACAGAGGACATCAAGATTGAAGTTCCCGACCCCAACAAAATCATCATCGTCGGCATTGATAAGCAAAAGGTAGGTCAGTTTGCTGCCGAAGTAAGAGAAAAACGTCCGCCTGAGCCGTATAAGGGCAAGGGTATCAAGTACGTTGATGAAGTTATCCGCCGCAAGGAAGGCAAAGCCGGTAAGGGCAAATAATTAAGGAGTGAAAACAAATGGTAAGCAGACCAGATACAAAAAAAGCTCGTGCAAAACGCCATAAGAGAGTCCGCAGCAAAGTAAGCGGCACAGCATCTTGCCCGCGTTTGTGCGTATTCCGCTCCACTAACAACATCTACGCTCAGATCATTGATGACGTAGCCGGTGTTACACTTGCTCAGGCTTCAAGCCTTGACAAGTCCATTTCAGGTAATGGCGGAAACAAAGAAGCAGCTAAGGCAGTAGGCAAGCTCGTTGCAGAGCGTGCTAAAGAAAAGAACATCGTTGATGTCGTATTTGACAGAGGCGGTAATATCTATCACGGCCGTGTTAAGGAATTGGCCGAAGGCGCCCGTGAGGGCGGCCTCAATTTCTAAGGGACAGGAGGAATAACTTTGGCTAATACAGTAGAAGTAACAGGCGAATTAAAAGAAAGAGTTGTTACTATTAACCGTGTATCAAAAACGGTTAAGGGCGGTCGTATAATGAAGTTCGCAGCTTTGGTGGTTGTCGGTGACGGCAACGGAACAGTAGGTTTCGGTATCGGCAAAGCAGGCGAAGTTCCCGACGCAATCCGCAAGGGTATTGAAGCTGCTAAGAAAAATCTTATGAAGGTTTCTCTCAGAGGCACAACAATCCCTCACGAAATCATCGGTGAATATGGTGCAGGCAGAGTTTTGATGAAGCCTGCTGCTCCCGGTACCGGTGTTATCGCCGGCGGTCCTGTTCGTGCCGTTGTTGAAGCAGTCGGCATCAGGGACATCAGAACAAAGGCTCTTCGTTCAAACAATCCCTGCAACGTAGTAAGAGCTACACTTGCAGGCCTTGCAGCTCTCAGAACTGCAGAAGAAGTTGCTGCTGTTCGCGGCAAATCCGTTAAGGAAATTTTATAATAGGGAGGTTGCAGTATTATGACAATTAAATTGGTTAAAAGCCTTATCGGCTCTAAAAAAGATCAGATTGCAACAGCCCATGCTTTGGGTCTCAGAAAAATCGGCGACACAACAACTCAGCCCGACAACGCTCAGACCAAGGGCAAAGTAAATAAAATCATCCACCTCGTAGAGGTTAGTGAAGCGTAAGCAAGGAGGTGCGAACTTATGAAGTTACATGAACTTTCTCCGGTTGAGGGTTCAAAAAAGAGCTCAAAGAGAATCGGCAGAGGTCACGGCTCAGGCTGGGGCAAAACAGCAGGCAAAGGCCATAAAGGTCAAAAGGCACGTTCAGGCGGCAGTATTCGCCCGGGCTTTGAGGGCGGTCAGATGCCGTTACAGCGTCGTGTACCAAAAAGAGGTTTCAACAACATCTTTGCTAAAAACGTAGTTGCAATTAACCTCAGCACTTTGAACAGAAAGTTTAATGACGGTGACACAGTTGATGTTCAGGCACTTGTTGAGGCAGGTGTGGTAAAGAACGGCTTTGACGCTGTCAAGGTTTTGGGCAACGGTAAAATCGAGAAGAAACTTACTGTTAAACTTTCTGCTTTTTCCGAATCAGCTAAGGCTGCTATTGAAGCTGCTGGCGGAAAGACAGAGGTGATCTAAGGTGTTAAAGGTATTAAAAAACGCTTGGTCTATTCCTGATTTAAGAAGAAAAATTCTATTTACACTTTTAATTATCATCGTATTCAGAATCGGTTCGGTTATTCCCGTTCCGTTTCTGGATGCAAATGCACTTGCAGAAGCTATGAAGCTTATCACCGACAACGGTGACTCAAGCACAAATATGCTTGCATATCTTAACACACTTTCAGGCGGTGCGTTCTCAAACGCAACCCTGTTTGCAATGGGTATCACCCCGTACATCAACAGCTCGATTATTATTCAGCTCCTTTGTGTTGCTATTCCTCCTCTTGAGAGATTGGCAAAAGAAGGCGAAGCAGGCAGACGTAAAATCGGTACAATCACCCGTTATGTAACGGTTGCACTTGGACTTATCCAAGGTACTGCTTATTACTTCTACCTCAAGAACACAGTTACCGAAAGCGGTTCACACATCACAGTTTATAACGAAGGCTTCAGTATGTGGTTCTCGGCAATCGTAATCGTTCTTGTATTTACGGCAGGTACTGCACTTATGATGTGGCTCGGTGAGCAGATCAACAAGTACGGTATCGGAAACGGTATCTCAATCCTCTTGTTTGCAGGTATTATTGCAAGAATGCCTGCAACAGTAAGCGACCTCGGTATGTATTGGGATTTAGGCTCACAGGGCATGACTCAGTACTATATTTTGGTTCCGCTTTGGGTTATCATCTTTGTTGCTGTTATCTGGATTATTACATTTATGCAGGACAGCGAAAGAAGAATCCCGATTCAGTATGCAAAGCGTGTTGTCGGCAGAAAAATGTACGGCGGTCAGTCAAGCCACCTTCCTATCAAGGTTGCTCTCGGCGGCGTGCTTCCGATCATCTTTGCAAGTTCAATCTTATCAATACCGGGAACAATCAATCTGTTTATCGGCTTAAACGAGTCTGACGGATTCTGGGGAGCATTCTTTGCTGCCTTCAATTCAAACAGCTGGTTGTACATCCTGTTGTATTTCTTACTCATTATAATGTTCGCTTATTTCTATACTACTATTCAGTACAATCCTATCGAAATGGCAAACAACCTCAAGTCGAACAACGGCACTATCCCCGGTATTCGTCCGGGTGCACCAACGGCTGAGTACATCAAGAACATTCTTTCAAGAATCACTCTTATCGGTGCACTCTTCCTTGCCGTAATCGCTTTGGTTCCGCACATTTACGGTGCAGTCACAGGAATGGGAAGAATGGCAGTCGGCGGTACATCAATCATCATTATAGTTGGTGTTGCTCTTGAAACAGCAAAACAGCTTGAATCACAGATGATGATGCGTCACTACAAAGGTTTTCTTGACTAATGACTGAAAAAGGAGTATAATATTATGAACATTATTATGTTAGGTGCTCCGGGTGCAGGAAAAGGCACTCAAGCTGCCGTTCTGTGCGAGCACTTTGGTATTCCCACAATTTCAACCGGAAATATGATCCGTGAAGCGCTGAAAAACGGCACGGAAATGGGACTCAAGGCTAAATCCTTTATGGATGAGGGCAAGCTTGTTCCCGATGAGGTTGTAATCGGAATTGTTAAAGAAAGACTTTCCGAGGACGACTGCAAAAAGGGATTCATTCTTGACGGCTTTCCGAGAACCATTCCTCAGGCCGAGGCTCTGGACAATATGGGCGTTGATATTCAGTATGTTATCAACATCGACGTACCTGATGAAAAAATTATCAACCGTATGTCCGGACGCCGTGTTTGTGAAAATTGTGGCAGACCCTATCACATCGAAAGCTTAAAGCCTAAGAAAGACGGAGTTTGCGACGATTGCAACGGCACCCTTGTTCAGCGTAAGGACGACCACCCCGATACTGTTCTTGCTCGTCTTAATGTTTATCACACCGAGACAGAGCCTCTTGTTGACTACTACAACAAACAGGGTAAGCTTGTTAATGTAGCAGGTCAGAACACAGTTGAAGATACAACTGCTCTTGTTCTTAAAGCAATTGAGGCGTAAGAATGGTAACAATTAAAACAGCACGGGAACTTTCTAAGATGAAGGATGCCTGCAGAATTTCTGCAATGGCATTGCGTGTTGCGGGAGAGGCTGTAAAGCCCGGTGTTACAACTTATGAAATAGACACATTAGTCCGTAATTTTATCGAGAAACAGGGAGCTACTCCCTCGTTTCTCGGTTACGGCGGATTTCCTGCAAGTGCGTGCATTTCCGTTAACAACGTGGTTATCCATGGCATACCAAGCAAGAATATCGTTCTTAAAGAAGGCGACATAGTAAGCGTTGATGTTGGAGCATACTATGGGGGATTTCACGGCGATAACGCCTACACATTTCCCTGCGGCAAAATCAGTGCAAATGCACAGGCTTTGCTTGACGCCACAAGAGAGAGCTTGAATATGGGAATAGCTCAGGCTCTTGCCGGTAACCGAATCGGTGATATCGGCAACGCAGTTCAAAGGTATGTCGAAGCTCGCAGTTACTCGGTGGTACGAAAATATGTCGGCCACGGCGTAGGTGCGAAGTTACACGAGGACCCAAGCGTACCAAACTACGGTACGTCGGGCAGAGGCGTTAGACTTTTGCCCGGAATGACAATCGCCATTGAACCTATGGTAAACGAAGGCACATTTGAAGTAACGGAGCTCAACGACAAGTGGACCACCGTCACCAAAGACGGAAAGCTGTCCGCACATTTTGAGCATACCGTGGCAATTACTCCCGACGGGCCGAAAATTATGACCTTGTGTGATTAAAGGTGATTTATGAACATTGTAAAAGGAAGCATAGTCAAGGTTAAGGCGGGACACGACAAGGGCAGATTTTGCGTTGTTCTTGATTGTGACGAAAGGTTTGCGTATATCGCAGACGGTAGGTGCAGAAAAGCAGAAGCTCCCAAAAAGAAGAGCATTAAGCATCTTGCACCGACAAATACGGTTATCGAGGGTTCAATAGAAACCAATCCGAAGCTAAAAAGAATTTTAAACGATTTTCTCAAAAACGGAGGTTAAACGGTATGTCAAAGCAAGACGTTATCGAAGTAGAAGGTATTGTAAAGGAAGCTTTACCAAACGCCCAATTTAAGGTTGAGCTTCAAAACGGTCACGTGATTTTAGCTGTTATTTCAGGCAAATTGAGAATGAATTTCATTCGCATTTTGCCGGGCGACAAGGTTACGGTGGAAATGTCCCCCTATGACCTTAGCAGAGGCAGAATTACCTGGCGTTCAAAGTAACAAAGGGTGAACACGACTTTTTAGAAAGGAATGATTCAGATGAAAGTCAGACCTTCAGTAAAGAAAATGTGCGATAAGTGCAAAGTAATCAAAAGAAAAGGTAAGATTTTAGTAATTTGCGAAAACCCCAAGCATAAACAGCGTCAGGGTTAATCAATCGTCTTACAAAACATTATTTAAAAATTATGGAGGTGCAACTGAATGGCTCGTATAGCAGGTGTTGACTTACCAAGAGATAAAAGAGTTGAAATCGGTTTAACTTATATCTACGGTATCGGCCGTAAGACTGCAGACGACATTATTGCTGCAACAGGTGTTAATCCTGACACTCGTGTCAGAGATTTGACAGAAGAAGATATTGCAAAGCTCAGAGAATACATTGAGCATAACTGCCGCGTTGAAGGTGACCTTCGCCGTGACATCGCTTATGATATTAAAAGACTTATTGATATTGGTTGTTACCGTGGCGTTCGTCACAGAAAGGGACTTCCTGTAAGAGGTCAGCGTTCAAAGACAAACGCTCGTACTCGCAAAGGTCCCCGTAAGACCATGGCTAATAAGAAGAAGTAAGGAGGGCAAAGGATTATGGCAGCACCAAAAGGTGGTAAAAAGGTTATTCGCCGTCGCCGTGAACGCAAAAACATTGAAAGAGGCGCAGCACATATACAGTCAACATTTAACAATACGATTGTTACAATTTCCGATACACAGGGCAATGCTGTTTCTTGGGCAAGTGCAGGCGAGCTCGGTTTCAGAGGCTCGAAAAAGTCCACTCCGTTTGCCGCTCAGTCAGCAGCAGAAACCGCTGCAAAGGCTGCAATGGAACACGGTATGAAGTTCGTTGAAGTATATGTTAAAGGTCCCGGACAGGGCAGAGAGGCTGCAATCCGTGCATTGCAAACAGCAGGTCTTGAAGTAACAATGATTAAAGACGTTACTCCGATTCCGCACAACGGATGCCGTCCTCCAAAGAGAAGACGTGTATAGTATTATAGAAGGAGGATATTTCTATGGCTAAGAATATGCAGCCAATCGCAAAGCGTTGCAGAGCACTTGGCTTGTCACCCGCTGTTATGGGTTATTCTAAGAAAACTTCAAACAGAAATCCGGGCGGCAAGATGAGAAGAAAAAAGAGCGAATATAGTATGCAGCTTACTGAAAAGCAGAAGGTAAAGTTTGTTTACGGTGTAATGGAAAAGCAGTTCAGAGCTTACTATGAAAAGGCTGAAAAGGCTGAGGGTAAGACAGGTGCTGTATTGCTTTCTATTATTGAACGCAGACTTGACAACGTTGTTTTCAGACTTGGTCTTGCAGCAACAAGAAGAGAAGCAAGACAGCTTGTAAACCACGCTCACTTTACAGTTAACGGCAAAAAGGTTAACATTCCTTCATACCTTGTTAAGGTTGGCGATGTTATCGCAGTTTCCGAAAAAAGCCGTTCAACAACAAGATTTAAGGCTATCGCTGAAGGTGAAACAGCTTCGACTGTTACTCCGAAATGGCTTGAAAAAGACGAGAACCTGCTCGGCGGTAAGGTAATAGCTGTTCCACAGAGAGACGACATTGACTTTCCTGTTGAAGAACACCTCATCGTTGAGTTGTACTCCAAGTAATCCCATTATTCATAGGCAGATTACACAGACATCGGTCGTGCTTGCGGCCGCATAATGTTAGGAGGATTCGCGAATGATTGAAATTGAAAAGCCGAGAATTGAAACTGCAGAATTGACAGATGACGGAAAGTACGGCAAGTTTGTTGTTGAGCCGCTTGAACGTGGCTTTGGCAACACCTTGGGCAACAGCTTAAGACGTGTGTTGCTTTCCTCGCTTGAGGGCTGTGCTGTCACCTCAATCAAAATTGACGGTGTTCTTCACGAATTTTCAACTATTCCGGGCGTAAAAGAAGACGTTACGGAAATTGTTCTCAATATGAAAAGCCTTGTTGCAAAACTTCACGAAACAAGCCCCAAGACGGTGGAAATCGTTGCAGAGGGCCCTTGTGAGGTAACGGCAGCCGACATCAAGTGTGACAATGAGGTTGAGATTTTGAATCCTGAGCTTCACATTGCTACACTCGGTGAAGGTGCAAAGCTGAATATGGAGATAACCATTGACAAGGGCAGAGGTTATGTTCCATCAGAACGTAATAAGCAGTTAAACAACAATGTTATCGGAGTTCTTCCGATTGATTCTATCTATACACCGGTATTAAAGGTTAATTACACGGTTGACAACACCCGTGTCGGTCAGATAACAGACTTTGACAAGCTCACTCTTGATGTTTGGACAAACGGCGTAATCAATGCCGAAGAAGCTGTTTCTCTTGCCGCAAAGGTTCTAACAGAGCATCTTAACCTTTTTGTAAACCTTTCCGATAAGGCTACAAATGCAGAGGTTATGGTAGAGAAGGACGACAAGGGCAAGGAAAAGATTCTTGAAATGACTATTGAGGATCTTGACCTTTCGGTTCGTTCATTTAACTGCCTCAAGCGTGCAGGAATTAACACGGTTGAAGATTTAACAAACAAGTCCGAAGAGGATATGATGAAGGTTCGCAACCTCGGCAGAAAATCTCTTGAAGAGGTTGTACAAAAGCTCAACTCTCTCGGTTTCAGTCTTCAGAAGGAAGATGAATAATTACCCTTTTAATTAAACGTAAAGGAGTGAATACAATGCCAGGTACAAGAAAATTGGGAAGAACTACTGCACAAAGAACAGCAATGCTCCGTGCTATGGTTACTTTTCTTTTAGAAAACGGCAAAATTGAAACAACTGTTACTCGTGCCAAAGAAGTTCAGGCTATGGCAGAGAAAATGATTACAACAGCTAAAACCAACACTCTTCATAACAGACGCCTTGTTTTGGCTTTTGTTACTAAGGAAGACGTTGTAAGCAAGCTCTTTTCTGAGATTGCTCCGAAATACAGCGACAGAAACGGCGGCTACACAAGAGTGACCAAAATCGGTCCTCGTCGCGGTGACGGTGCTGAAATGGCAGTAATCGAGCTTATCTGATTTTGCTAAACGATAAATTAAGTCGGTCATCTTTCGGTGACCGACTTTTTATATTATCTTTACTTTTATACCTAAATAATAGCTCTAAAGATTCAGATAAATATTCAGTTTTTGACATTATCGTGGCTTTTCAAAAGATGATTCACCATAGCTTCAAGCCCTTCATTTGACTGCTTATTACCGGCTCTCTGCTTTTGGCAGTAATGCTCAAAGTATATTGTAGACCACGTTTTAAATTGTTATGCTTGGTACAATTTATTTTCTGAATCTCTGAAATGCTAAACTCGTATTTTTGCCCGAATTTAGTTCTAACCTTAAATTTATTGTCTGTAACTTTAACTTTAAACAAACAAGCTGTTATACCTGTAATAATCCAAAAGCAACTTCAAAATTTTTCATATTGCTTCACCTTATAATTCTTATTAACTCATATATAGCAACAATGAAATATCATATAAGAAGCAGTAAAGAAATAAGAAGATAATAAAAGGCTTTGGGTTGAAGTATCAACACAAAGCCTTTTATAATTTTTAATTTTTGACTTAAATGCCTAAGTCTGATTTGTAAATTTCAGTTATTTTATCTGCGTTTTCGGAAACAATCATTGAAACATACAGCCCATTTGACTCAACACTGCATTTCTTAATCATTTCTGCCTGTTCGGGGTTATAGTTTACGTTTTCGTTTAGCTTTGCGTTATATCTGTTATCAAGTGCGGTTTTAATTCTGTCTGCGGCGTCTTTATCGCTTGCCTTTATAAGCACGATTTCCTCTTGGTCAACACCCGAGTTGTTAATTCCGCCCGCAAATTCGCTGACATCGGCTTCTGCAATTCCATAGTAGCGGTCAAGGCTTGAGGCGGCGGTAAATTCATTCATATCGTTTATGCTTACTTGCGACTTAATATCAGCAAAAACATCACTAAGAGGCTTTGTAGGCTCGTTTCCGCATCCGTTAAAGGCGAAAACGGCAATCAGCATAAAAACTAACGCAGTTACAGTTCTTTTCATTTTAGTTTCCTTTCAAAACATTTTGTTTAAGATAATCAGACCAAATTTCGCAGGCTTTATCAGTAAAGTGTATTCCCATTGCATCAGGGTCACCGCAATAGTCGGGCGGCAAAAATCCGTTTTCGTCGCTCAGCACGCTGTACACATCAAGATAGGTTATGTCGGCTTGCTTGCAATATGCTTCAAGCTCTGTGTTAAAGCTGCGAATATTCTTATTGTTCAGCATTTCGCCTTCTTTTCCGTCAATTATCGGTGTGACCGATTGGATATAAATACTCACATTCGGTGAGTTCGAGCGGATTTTACCGACAAGCTCCTTTGCCGAGCTGATTGTTGAATCAATGCCGTAAAGTCCTATGTCATTCATACCAAGCATAAAAAAAACCTTGTTTGCTCCGGTTGCTTCGGCACAGGTTTCCGCAAGGCGACTTTCTCCCTTGTAGTACGGATGAACGGCGTTTTCTCGGTCAAGCTCCCAAAGTGCGTTTGTGTAGCCTAAGCTGCCTGCACAAAAGAATTGAGCATTTCCGAGTGCTTCGGGGTGTGAGCCACAGTAGTAGTTGAGCTTCAGCGTAACGCTGTCGCCCACGAACACGGCATCGTCAAACCAATTCGCTTCTGCTGTTGAGGGGGCGGTCGTTAAATTATCGGCTTCGTCCGAATTTTGTGCGGTTGTCATAGTCGATTGCTCTGTGATTTGCGAGGTTGTCACAGTTGCTTGCTCAGTATTTGATTCGACAACCTCCGAAGTGCTTTTGTCGCAACCACAACAAAACAGTATAATTATAAGAGATAATAAAAATATTGTTGCTCTTTTCATAAAAACCTCGTCAATTTTACAAGCTAATATAATAATACTACATTGTATTTGTGAAAAAGTCAACGCTTTTCGACAACAAATAACAATCCGAGGATAATATGTACAGATTGTTTGCAAAAAAAGAAAGACTTTCTCTTAATAAATCAGTTGACTAAAGAGCGTATTTAATATAAAATATGGTTGACGTTTAACTAATAATCGGGAGGGGAACATATTGGTATTTTCAAGCCTTGTTTTTCTGTTTGTATATCTTCCGTTCACTTTGCTTGCATATTATCTTGTGCCACGACAGGGACGGAATATTTTTCTGTTTATTGTAAATTTAATATTTTACGGTTGGGGAGAGCCTAAGCTTGTCCTTCTTATGGTGTTCAACATATTTTTCAACTATCTCGGCGGATACTTTGTTGACAAATATCGCCAAGACCAAAAGAAGAAAAAGCTGTTTTTGGTGCTGACCTGTATACTTGACATAGGTATTCTTGCGGTGTTTAAATACATGGGTATGGTTACCGATACTCTGAATATGCTACCGTTTTTGAATATTCCCGACCTTCAAATAAGCCTGCCCATCGGCATCAGCTTCTATACCTTCCAAACAATGAGCTATGTTATTGACGTTTATCGTGATGATGCTCCTGTTTCAAAGAATTTCATTAATTTCGGAACATATGTTGCTTTGTTCCCTCAGCTTATCGCAGGTCCTATCGTGCGTTATCGTGATGTTGCATATCAGCTTCAGCACCGCCGTGAAACGCTTGAGCAGTTTACACGAGGCGTAATGCTCTTTGCTGTCGGACTTGGTAAAAAGGTGCTGATAGCCAACCAAATGGGAACGCTTACGACGGCGATGTTTTCAACAACGGACGAAAACGGAGTGCTGGGAACGTGGGTAGGAATAATTGCGTATACCTTCCAAATTTATTTTGACTTTTCCGGTTACTCGGATATGGCGTGCGGCTTGGGAAATATGCTCGGCTTTGAGTTTCTCAAAAACTTTGATTATCCCTATATTGCAAAATCAATCACAGACTTTTGGCGTAGGTGGCACATATCGCTCTCGACTTGGTTTAAAGAGTATGTTTACATTCCGCTCGGCGGCAACCGCAAGGGTGTGAAAAGACAGATAATCAACCTGCTCATTGTGTGGGGACTTACGGGACTTTGGCACGGAGCTTCGTACAATTTTATCCTTTGGGGACTTTATTACGGAGTTTTGCTGATTCTTGAAAAATTTGTGCTTAAAAAGTTTTTGGATAAGCTGCCTTCCGTGCTTCAGCACATATACACGATGTTTATAGTAATCATCGGTTGGGGAATATTCTATTTTACCGATATGGCACAGCTTGGTGCTTTTATCACCGACCTTTTCAACTTCGGCAACGGAATTTGCGGCGAACAGGCTCTCAACCTGATACTCAGCTACCTGCCCCTGTTGATTGCGGCAGCATTTGCAAGCACGCCTGTTTCTTCAAGGCTCTACGCAAAGCTGCAAAACACAAGGTTTGTTTGGATTCCCGAAACGTTATATTGTGCCGTGGTATTTCTTATAAGCACGGCAAGCCTTGTTGACCAAAGCTACAATCCGTTTTTGTATTTCAGATTTTAAGGAGGTAAAATATGAGCAACTCCGATAACAGAAGCAAATTCGGCAAATATGTTCCCGCATTTGTTTTTATAGCTTTTATTTTCGGTATGGCTGTTTGGTTTATATTTGCACCCAAAAGCGATTACAGCTCTTCCGAAAAGCGTTATCTTCAGAAGTTTCCCGAGGTTACCCTTGAAAGCGTTGAAAGCGGTAAGTTCGGCACGGAATTTGAGAGCTTTTTTGCAGACCATTTTCCGCAAAGAAATTTTTGGGTGGGTTTTAATGCCTATTATGCCCTTGACACAGGCAACAACGGAGCAAACGGTGTTTATAATTGTAAGAATGGTTATTTGATAAACAAACCGATTTCAACCGATAACAAAATCAGCACTAACATTGACGCCGTTATTGATTTTTCAAAAAGCATTGATGTACCTGTAACGGCAATGTTTACGCCGTCGACGGGCTATGTTGCAGATGATGTTTTGCCTGCAATTCACAACACATATAATGACGACGAGTATTTTGACAGCATTTCAAAAAAGCTCGCCGACAATGATATTTCATTTGTTGATTTGCGTCAGAGCTTTAAGGAGGCTTACGCAAACGGCACTCAGCTTTACTACAAAACCGACCACCATTGGACTGCCGCAGGGGCATACACAGCATACGAGCAGCTTTGTAAGGCTCTTGGCTTAACGGCGGCAGACAAAGCGATTTTCAACACGGAAAGCTATACCGATTTTTACGGTACAACATATTCCACAAGCGGTTTTTGGCTTACCGAGCCTGACACGATTGAGGTTTGGAACAATCCCGATAATTCGGAAAGCAACATAAATGTTAAAATAACCGAGGCGGATAAAACCCAAGAGTACGGTTCGATGTTTTTTTATGACCATATTAAAGAGGACGACAAATACCCCGTTTATCTTGACGGCAACCATGCCCTCACTGAGATAACCAACACAAACGCAGACGGCGGTACACTTGTTGTTGTTAAAGACAGCTTTGGACATTGTGCGGCACCGTTTCTTGCAGAAAATTACAGCAAGATTATTATGGTTGATATGCGTTACTACAAAAACAGCGTGTCCGATATTGTAAAAAACGAGAATGCAGATCGGGTTTTGGTTTTGTACGGCATTGACAATTTTGCAACCGACGCCGATATAGTTTGGATAAAGTAAATAAAAAGGGTACAGGAAGCTTGAACTGCCTGTACCCTTGGTTTTTATTTAAAGTGATTACTTTTTGGTGTTATTTGCTATTTCGCTGAGCTTGTCAATGATTTCACCGAAGCCGTAGGTGAAGAAGCTTGCAATCCACGAAGCGATTGAGCCGATTACGATATAAACAACTCCCATAACAATGGGAACTATGATTTCTTCGCCGTTGATTACAGCAGAAACTATTGTGATGACTCCAAGCACAACCGATGCGATGATGCCCAACCAGCATACTGCTTTTGATAAAGTTTTGATTTTACCGCCGATGTTTTTATACATAAAAATACCTCTTTCTTTAGTGCCTGACAATGCTCGGTCACTTTTTATTAGTTTAATTCTACCACAAACACACAAATTGTCAACCCGAAAATATGTAGTTATTTACTAAAATATAGAAGAAGCTCAAAACAAGCATACTCAAACAACCGTTTGCGATTTTGATATTTTAAAGTAATAAATTATATAAATTGGCTTGCTAAACGCACTTTTATGTGTTAAAATTTTAGTGTATAAAATTGTACGGCTGAACAGGAGGCTGTAATATGAATTCAAAACTAAAGAATAATGCGACCGACTTTTTGTTTGACGCTGTTTTATCTCTTGACAACAAAGAAGAATGTTATCGTTTTTTTGAGGATTTATGCACAAGTGCCGAGCTAAAGGCGATGTCGCAAAGACTTGTTGTGGCTAAAATGCTGACCAAAAAAAAGGTTTATACCGAAATTGTAAAAGAAACAGGTGCGTCAACTGCAACAATCAGCCGTGTAAAGCGTGCTTTGTTTGATAACGACACCTATGGCTATACAATGGTGCTTGACAAGATGTCACAAAGCAATAACGATGATGCCGAGCTATGATTCTTTTGCCCGATTCTATGACGGGCTGATGGAGGATGCCGAGTACGGCAGACGATGTGAATATATTTTGGAGCTTGCAAAGCGTTTACACCACCAAATGGGTCGCACGCTTGATTTGGCGTGCGGAACAGGCAGCCTTACCCGTGAGCTTAAAAAGCAGGGCGTTGATGTTTTCGGTGTTGACGCAAGCGTTGATATGCTTACCGAAGCAATGCAAAAAAGCGTTGAGGAGGAGCTTGATATTTTCTATGTAAATCAAGAAATGCAGGCTCTTGACCTCGGAGAGCAGATTGACACCTGCGTTTGCACTCTTGACAGCTTAAATCATATTGTTGAAGCCGAGGTGCTTTTGCAGGCGTTTTGCAAGGTTTCGCAGGCTTTGCGTAGGAGAGGCTTGTTTGTTTTTGATGTAAACACGGTTTACAAGCACAGAGAGGTGCTTGGTGACAATGCCTTTGTAATCGAAAACGACGAGGTTTTTTGTGCTTGGCAAAACGAGCTTTGTGAGAACGATATTGTTAATATTTATCTTGACTTTTTTGAAAACGACGGAGAGGCTTATTATCGTTATCAGGAAAATTTCTGCGAGCGTGCTTATTCTGATGAACAGCTCAGAGCTTTGCTTAAAGAAGCCAACTTTGAAGTTGTCGGGGTGTATGATGATTTAACGTTTGAGTCACCCAAAAGCACCTCTCAGCGAGTTATATACGCTGTAAGAAAGATTTGAAAGGAAAGTTTATTTATGGATAAAATAATTCGCTGTATCACAAGCGACGGTGCTGTAATGGCATCTGCGATTGATGCGTCGGATATAGTATTTACCGCAAAAAAATTACACAATCTGTCGCGTTCGGCAACTGCGGCACTTGGCAGACTTTTGTGTGCTTCATCAATTATGGGTGCAATGCTGAAGCAAAAGGAAGCGTTTGTTAATGTTACAATCAAAGGCGGCGGTGAAATCGGCTCTGTTGTGGCGGTGAGCGACAGCAACGGCAACGTGCGTGGCTATGTTGACAACCCCGATTGCTCGACGGAATATTACTCAAACGGCAAGCTAAATGTTGCAAAGGCTGTCGGCAAGGACGGAAACCTGACTGTAATGCGTGATTACGGCAAGGGAGAGCCGTATGTCGGACAGGTTGAAATCCTCAGCGGAGAGATTGCCGAGGATATTACCAATTACTATGCAACAAGCGAGCAAATTCCTTCAGCCTGTGCTTTGGGTGTTTTAATCGACAAAGAGGACGGCGAGGTTATGCTGGCGGGCGGACTTCTCATTCAGCTTTTGCCGGGTGCGGACGAAAATGCTGCCGAAAGGATTGAAAAGAATGTTGCAAAGCTTGAGCCTGTTACAACAATGCTTGCAAAGGGAATGACTATACTTGACATCTGCAAGGCAGCTCTTGAGGGCTTTGAGGTGGAAGTGCTTGACGAATATCCCGTAAATTATGCTTGCGGCTGCTCAAAGAAAAAGCTTGAAAGATATTTTTGCACCTTGTCGGACGATGACATTCGTTCATTGCAGGACGAAAACGGAGAAATCGAGGCTGTATGCCATTTTTGCAATAAAAAATACACCTTTGATTCTGAGGATGTCGAGGCTTTGATTAAGGAAAAAAACGCCTGAAAAACTTTTTTAAAAAAACTTCAAAAAAACCCTTGACATTTGAATGAGTTTGTAGTATCATAATATTCGTCGCTGAGAGATACCAGCAATCGATTGAAGCGACAAAGGCATGTGGGAGCATAGCTCAGCTGGGAGAGCATCTGCCTTACAAGCAGAGGGTCACAGGTTCGAGCCCTGTTGTTCCCACCACATATGGCCCGGTAGTTCAGTTGGTTAGAACGCTAGCCTGTCACGCTAGAGGTCGACGGTTCGAACCCGTTCCGGGTCGCCATTCTTGCCTCTGTAGCTCAGTCGGTAGAGCAGGGGACTGAAAATCCCCGTGTCGATGGTTCGATTCCGTCCGGAGGCACCAATAATATGCGGATGTAGCTCATCTGGTAGAGCGCCACCTTGCCAAGGTGGAGGTAGCGGGTTCGAGCCCCGTCATCCGCTCCACTAATGCACTTGATTGAGCTATTGGTTTTTGTCAAGTGCAATTTTTATATCCAAAAGTCATATTTTCAAAAATCTGCCGTATAATATAAGGCAGCATACGGTGACATAGCCAAGCGGTAAGGCGTGGGTCTGCAAAACCCTGATTCCCCGGTTCAAATCCGGGTGTCACCTCCAATCAGAAATCCGTTCTCGAAAGAGGACGGATTTTGTATTGTATTATTAACTATTCTTTTTAGTTGCTTCGCAAGTTTTGCGAGTAGCTGTATTATCGTTTTGCGATAGCAAAAATATAATTTCCGCTCTTGATTTATTGCAAAGAGAATCCCTTTATTCAAAACATCAAAAAAGTCTGTACAATTTCCTATGTTGTGTGCTAAAATAATATCAGAGGAATGGGGCGATAATTTGATTATTCATGATATTTCCAAGGATATGCTAAAAACTCCGGTTTACGCAGATGATCCGGAAACAAAGGTTGAACATATCAAAAGCATTGAAGACGGCGATTTATATAATCTGTCAGCCGTTTATTCTACCGTTCATTGCGGAACTCACATTGACGCACCGTTGCATTTCTGTGGTGACGGCAGCTCGATAGACAAGCTTCGCCTTAACACATTTTACGGCAAATGTACGGTTATTTCCGTTGACGGTATCTTGACCGGTGAAGATATGGAAAGACTGTTGCCCTATTGCAAAAGACGTGTGCTGTTTCACGGAGAAGGGAAAACCTTTCTGTCACATTCCGCAGCCGTTGTGCTTGCGTCAAGCAGAGTTGTTCTTGTGGGCAGTGACGCTTCTTCAATAGCACCTCCGTTTGATGAACAGAGAACGCATTTTGAGCTTGCAAGAGCAGGTATAGCCGTGCTTGAAAACCTTAATCTTTCTGCAATAAACGACGGCGAATATGACCTGTGTGCTTTTCCGATAAAGCTCGGAGGGCTTGAGGCAGCACCGTGCAGAGCAATACTTTTTGAGCAGGAGAAGGGACTTAACTGATTTATGATAAAATTTGTTGTGTTTGATTTAGACGGCACTCTTGTCAATTCGCTTGTTGACCTTGCACTCAGCGTAAACAAGGGCCTGAAAAAGGCAGGACTTGAAGAAAAGCCCGTGGATAACTACAATCATTATGTCGGCAACGGCAGAGAAGCTTTGATTGCTAAGGCTATGGGTGAATTTGCCGATAACAAGGAACTTTTCAAGGTGGTTGAGGACACGTTTAACCTTGAATACGCAAAGCATTGCAATGACAACACCTCGTCATATGACGGCTGTGCAAGGCTGTTGTCGGATTTGTCGGCAAGGGGAATAAAGACCGCTGTTTTGTCAAACAAGCCCGATGAGTTTGTCGGAGATATTCTCAAAAAGGTTTATCCCGACCATATTTTTACCGAAGCGTGGGGACAAAAGCCCGAATATAAACGCAAGCCGAGCGGCGAGGCACTTGTTGCAATGCTTGAAAAGCACGGCATTTCAAAGAATGAATGTATGTATATAGGCGACAGCGATGTTGACGTTTACACCGCAAAAGACGCCCAAGTGACAATGGCGGGTGTTTCTTGGGGCTTTAGAGGAAAAGAGGAGCTTAAAACCACGGGTGCTGAGTTTGTTGCAGACACGGCAGACGAATTGTTTGAGTATATTTGTGCGTATGAATAAAATTAACTATCAAAAAGAGCTTGACAAGGTAATAAACAACTGTGTGCAAAGCAACACCACACCGAGTCTTTTGCTTCACGCTTGCTGTGCACCGTGTTCAAGCTATTGTCTTGAATATCTCTCTGATTATTTTAACATAACCGTGTTTTATTTCAATCCGAATATTTCTTTAAAAGAAGAATACGAGTACAGACTCAACGAGGAAAAGCGACTTATTTCTCTTATGAGCTTTAAGAACCCTGTAAAAATCATAGAAGGTAAATATGATTCAAAATCTTTTTTTGACGCTGTAAGGGGGCTTGAAAGCGAGCCTGAGGGCGGAAAACGCTGCGAGGAATGTTTTAAGCTCAGGCTTTGTGAGAGTGCAAAGCTTGCCAAAGAGCTAAGCTTTGACTTTTTTACCACAACGCTTACGATAAGTCCGCTGAAAAATGCCGACCTGCTCAATCAAATCGGAGAGCAAATCGGCAATAAATACGGTGTAAAATGGCTTTACAGCGATTTTAAAAAGCGAGAGGGCTACAAGCGTTCAATAGTTTTGTCGCAAGAATATAATCTGTATCGTCAGAACTACTGCGGATGCGTTTTCAGCAAACCGCAGGCAAATTAGAAAACAAAAATGAATAATCGCTCCCTTTGTTTGGAATGATATATTAAAATCATTTTGAACAGGGGGATTTTTTTTGGTGTGCAAATCTCTTTCGGCCAATGCTCAAAAGCCTGCCGAAATTATGTCTGTGGTTGATTTTGTCAATGCAATGCAAAAATACAACTGTAACATCACAATCAAGCTCGGAGCAAACCAATACAACGCCAAGAGCATCATCGGTGCGTTGGCGTCAGGCTTTAACCGCCGAGAAAATTTTGAGCTTATCTGTACAGGCTCAGACGAAAATGTTGCACTCAGCGAGGCGGTCAAAATTTTAAAAACAGTCTAAACAGCTTACTGCTTTATTTCTATCATACGTTTGTTTACTGCGATTATGTTTTCATCAGTTAGCTTTTTCAACTCACGCATCATTGCACTCCTGTCAACCGCAAGATAATCTGCCAAGTCCGAATAGGGCAGAGGCAAGGTGAATTTACTGCTGCCGACTTCGCTTTTTTGATAATGAAAATACGTAATCAGCTTGCTTCTGAGAGTTTTCTGAGCAAGTATATCCACGTGTGTCGTTTGCTTTTTTATCATTTGAGTAAGAATTTTGTCAAGCAGCATGGTGTGCTTTTGACAATGCTTTTCACAGCAATTAATCAGCTTTCGATATTTAATAAAATCAACGGTACAGTCGGTTTTTGCGTACATATAAAAAAACTTTTCCTCGGTAACGGGAAGAAAGCTCAAACCGAAAAAATCTCCGCTTTTAAAGTAATCCGAAATTCGACGTTGTTCTTCGTTATTTTCGGTCAAAATATACGCAAGCCCGCTTTTAATTATTCCAATACTGTCATTTTCAGGTGAATAAATTGTAATTATTTCTCCCTTGTTAAATGTTTTTTCAACAGGCTGAAAACACTCGTTTAGCCCCGTGTATTCTGCATTTGTAAGCATCAAACCGCTTGTTGTATCAAATATGACAACCACCCCATAATGTGTGTTTATAATTCCTAAAACACAATATATAGTTATTGTATCACAAAAGTGTTGCCTGTGCAACAGATTTTTAAAAATATATGTAGTATAATAATCTTCGTTAAGTTTTGAAATTAATTAAAGGAAAAAGGAAGGTAGTTATGAAGATAATTAAGCGTAACGGCTCGGAAGAAATTTTTGACATTGACAAAATTATCAACGCCGTAAAAAAAGCTAACAATTCCTCTGATACCCCGTTTTTAACCGAAGAACAAATTTGCGACATTGCCGATTATGTAGAGTACAAATGCAATAAAATCAAAAGAGCGGTTTCCGTTGAAGAAATTCAGGATATGGTCGAGGACCAGCTTATGGCAAAGGGTGCGTTTGAGCTTGCAAGACGTTATGTAAGATACCGCTACACACGTTCGCTTGTTCGTAAAGCTAACACAACAGATAACCGCATACTTTCTCTTATCGAATGTAACAACGAGGAAGTAAAACAGGAAAATTCAAATAAAAACCCAACGGTAAACAGCGTTCAGCGTGACTATATGGCTGGCGAGGTAAGCCGAGATTTGACAAACAGAATGTTGCTTCCGCCCGACATTGTTGAGGCTGACAAGAGTGGACTTATCCATTTTCACGATGCCGATTATTTTGCTCAGCATATGCACAACTGCGACCTTGTAAACCTTGAGGATATGCTTCAAAACGGCACGGTTATCAGCGACACGCTCATCGAAAAGCCCCACAGCTTCTCAACCGCCTGCAACATTGCAACTCAGATAATCGCTCAGGTTGCAAGCAATCAGTACGGCGGACAGAGCATAAGCCTTGCACATCTTGCACCGTTTGTGCAAATTTCAAGAGAAAAGATTCGCCGTGAAACCATTGCCGAGATTGAAGAACTCGGAACAGACGTACCCGACGATAAAATCAATGAAATCGTTGAAAAGCGTTTGCGTAAGGAAGTAAACAAAGGCGTTCAAACCATTCAGTATCAGGTTGTAACTTTGCTCACAACAAACGGACAGGCTCCGTTTGTAACGGTTTGTATGTATCTTAACGAAGCAAGGAATGAGCAGGAAAAAAGCGACCTTGCAATGATTATCGAAGAAACGCTCAAGCAGCGTTATCAGGGTGTAAAAAACGAGGACGGTGTTTGGATTACACCTGCGTTTCCAAAGCTCATTTATGTGCTTGAAAAGGATAACATAACCGAGGACAGCAAGTATTGGTATCTCACAGAGCTTGCGGCAAAATGTACGGCAAAGCGAATGGTTCCCGATTATATCTCCGAAAAGGTTATGCTTGAGTTAAAGGGCGATGTTTACACCTGTATGGGTTGCCGTTCGTTCCTTACTCCCGACAGATTCACCGATGCAGGCATAGGCAATATCGCAAACGCAAAGAATTATGTTGAGGGCAAGCACAAATATTACGGTCGTTTTAATCAAGGCGTTGTAACCGTAAATTTGGTTGACATCGGCTTGAGTGCAAACAGAGATATGAACAAGTTTTGGAGAATTTTTGATGAACGTATGGACTTGTGTCACCGTGCACTCCGCTGTCGCCACGATAGATTAAAGGGTACTCTTTCGGATGCAGCTCCGATACTTTGGCAGTACGGTGCACTTGCACGACTGAAAAAGGGCGAAACCATTGACCGCTTGCTTTATGACGGCTATTCAACAATTTCGCTCGGATATGCGGGGCTTTGGGAGTGCGTGTACAGCTTAATCGGCAAAAAACTCACCGAAAAAGAGGGCAAAGAGCTTGGACTTGAAATTATGAAAAAGCTCAATGAGTATTGTGCTTCGTGGAAAGCCGAAGAAAACATAGATTACAGCCTTTACGGCACGCCTCTTGAAAGCACAACCTACAAATTCTCAAAATGTCTGCAAAAGCGTTTTGGCATTATCAAGGGCGTTACAGACAGGAATTACATAACAAACAGCTATCACGTTCACGTTACCGAGGATATTAATGCTTTTGAAAAGCTTAAGCTTGAATCGGAGTTTCAGGCTCTTTCTCCGGGCGGTGCCATCAGCTATGTTGAAGTACCCAATATGCAGAGCAACATTTCGGCGGTTTTGCAGGTGGTTAAGTTTATTTATGAGAACATTATGTATGCCGAGCTTAACACAAAGAGCGATTACTGTCAGGTTTGCGGCTATGACGGCGAAATCCAAATTGTTGAGGACGAGGATAAGCTTGTTTGGGAATGTCCCAAATGTCATAATCGTGACCAAGATAAGATGAATGTTGCAAGAAGAACCTGTGGATATATAGGCACTCAGTTTTGGAATCAGGGCAGAACTCAGGAAATCAAGGAAAGGGTGCTTCATCTCTGATGAATTACGGTGAGATTAAAATTTGCGATATAGCAAACGGCGAGGGCGTAAGAGTTTCACTGTTTGTATCGGGTTGCACCCATCATTGCAAAAATTGCTTTAATGCCGAAACTTGGGATTTCAACTACGGAAAGCCTTTTACCTCCGAAGTTGAGGATATGATAATCTCGGAGCTTGAGCCTCAGTATATAGACGGATTTTCGCTGTTGGGCGGAGAACCGTTTGAGCCTCAAAATCAACAGGTACTTTTGCCGTTTTTAAGACGTATAAAGCAAAAGTATCCCCACAAGACGGTTTGGTGCTATACGGGTTATCTTTTTGACAAAGAGCTTAAAGGGCAGAGCCGAGCAAGATGCGATTGCACCGATGAAATGCTTTCGCTCATAGATGTGCTTGTGGACGGAGAATTTGTGCAGGCTTTGTACGACATAAGCCTGCAATTCAAAGGCTCATCCAACCAACGCATCATTGATGTACCCAAATCGCTTGAAGCAGACAGCGTTGTTTTGTATGAGGTTAAAAGCGGAAAAATATAACATATCAAAAGCAGACGGTGAAAAACCGCCTGCTTTTTTGGTTTGACAAAACAATTTGAATTTCCGCCGTAAAACAAAAAAGCTTCACTCTTATGACATTCTCAAGCTTGTTTTCTGTGACAATAATAAGCTTCACAATCCGAGAAAAGTGTCACAATAACGACAATTCTCGCTTGGGTTTAATACTGCCGAAAGGGTAAAAACGCCCTTGCTCCTTTATTTTAGTGAATTTAATATTCGGGTTGAATCAAAATAACTGATTATTAAAAGCGGCATAAAATTTGTTTCCAATATTATTCGGTATCGCAATTAATAAATTTTTGTTTGTAATTTTGCGGAGTAATTTTAACAAAAGCAACATAGCAAAAAAGTTGAAAAACTAACAGTATAAATAGGTGCTAATTGTATTTATTTTGGTATAATATATATAGCTACATATATCGGTTTTTATTTTTGCTTGGAAAAATCCTTCATTAAAAGCGATAAAATCAAAAGCTGTCTGTCGGATAACCCGTTGGGCGAAGAAGATTTTTCTTTGAATTCCAAAAGTATAAGATTAATCAGTCGTTTTTGTTCTTCGGATACTCCTTTTATTGATACCATTTCTTCTTTATCAATACCGACAAGGTAATCAAGCGAAACATTAAAAACTACCGCAATATTTGTCAGGATTTCCAGAGGCGGAATTTTCAGGTTATTTTCATAGCTGCTTATGACAGATTTACTTCGTCCTACCCTTCGACCTAATTCTTCTTGGGATAACTTGTAATTCTCTCTTAATTCTTTAATTCGCAGACCAAAATCAAACATTCGTTGTTCTCCTTTGTAACACAATCTGTTTTATTAATAAAAACATTTTACAGCATAAAGGTTTTGTAATCAGAAACATATGTAAATATTGGTACTGAAAGCAAAAACTTGTTAAGTAAGATTTATAACACATTATCAAATACATTTTTTACATTCAAATATTCGGTTGAATTCATAAGGTTTAATCGTAAGCTGTTTATATAATGTTGGAAAACTGACGATAATAAGTTGGGGGTATAATGTATGAATTTTATTACAGCGGAAGAAGCAAGCAGAAAATGGGGAATCGGACTCAGAACTGTTCAAAGAATGTGTGCCAACGGCAAAATTGAAGGCGTTGAAAAGATTTCAAATATTTGGATGATTCCGAATACCGCAAAGCCTCATTCCCAAAGAAAAACTAAACACAGCGTCACCAAGGAAGAAATCCTTGACGCTTACAAAGCCTTTGTTTGCGGAGATTACAATAAATATAATAATTTTTTCAGCCAAAACAATGTATGTAAAACTCTTATAGAAAAAGCTTATTACTCTGCGATTGAATCGTATAAATACTTTCCGAAAATCGAGAAAATGTCAGTTTATTGGGAAAAAGCCAAAGAATACCTCGAAGCAACCAATTCCAAAATTCCCGAACTTTCTTTAACTATGGGCGGTCATTATACCTTAGGAGTATTCTTGCAAAAACCCGGAGATGCTGATGAGGTCGGTAAATTGCTTTTTGAAAAGCTGCCGCTTTTTGAATATATAACGGGACATAAGAGCGGCTTGGATTTATTGTTCAAAGCCGAGCTTGCATCACGGCGTGGCAATATGAACGATGCCGAGTTGTTAAGCTACAAAGCAATATTTACACAGGACAGCGATGCGGATGTTAAGCTGGGAATTTCCTATATACTTGCACATACGGCTATTTGCAAAAGAGATGCCGAGGGTTGGAAGCGTGCAGTAGAAATGATAAGCGAAATTCAGCACGACAGTAAAATAACAAAAGCTTCAATTGAAATTGCAAAATCCGAGCTTCTGATGGTTGGCGGTTTTCTTTCTCGCGTTCCCGATTGGTTGAAAGTGGGAGATTTCAGTGGAAAAGAGATTACCGTAACTTCAAAATATAACGCTTTGTTTGTATATCTGAGCTGTTTAACAAAGAAAAAAGAGTATGCCAAAGCAATAGCTTTTGCGGATTTTTTGTTGGAAAACGCAGACGAGCAATTTTACGTTTCGTGTTATAGCTATATATATTTATTTTTGCTTATGGCAATTTGTTATAACAAGCTGTATATGTATGAACAATCAGTTGAATATTTCAAAAAAGCTCTTGAAATTGCAAAGCCCGACAGGTTGTTTATGCCTTTTGTAGAATACTATGACCTTGTAGGTAAAGCGTGTGAAAAATATTTAATTAACAATGAATATGATATGTACAAGGAGATATACGGTATAAAAAAGAAGTACAGTGAAAATCTTGAATCGCTTAAATCAGCCCTAAAGGAGCCGGAGCTTACGGAGGGCTTGACCGAAAGGGAAAAAGAGATTTCGCTTTTGATAGGTCAAGGAATGTCTAATGCGGAAATAGCCGAACAGCTTTACATTTCCAAAAGCACGGTCAATTACCATATACAAAATATTTACAATAAATTGGGAGTGAATCGACGCTCGATGATGATAAAGTTGCTGTTTTTCAGTGATAAAAACGATTAACGGCAATTATGTGTCGCATCAACGACACATAACGATGACAAAATTTTACTCTAAAAGAAAAATATAGAAGTTCTTTTTTATTTAGTCAGTAAAAATGTACTTTTTCAAATCTGATATTTTGCACAGTTAAAAAGCAATCAGTGATTTGATATAATAATCAGAGCAAGAAAAACCGATTATTTGACAACCTTAGATTAGCATGAAATAAAGGATGTGAAAGTATTTTGAGTATTCTCAGAGCGAATCATAAATATTTACAAAACCGGAAGTTAAAAAAATTTTCCAATCTCAGTATAAGAATAATCTCGGTTATTATTGTAAGTGTTATGATTTTTACTATACTTCCGTCAATAAATTTAAATGTCGGAGCGGCTGCAAACAACAGCCAAACTGCGTATGAGAATATTTCGGAATTTCAGGATGCAAGATGGGCAGAAATCCAAAAAAGTGTTTTCGGACTTAGCTCTTTAGAAAAAACAGCAGCTAACGTTGTAAATCAAAGCGTTTTAGATAATGAGTTTTTTAATTGGACTTTAACGGATTTATCAAAATGGGACGGAACTGCCGCCGCACTAACATCATATTACAATCAGACATACAACTATGCAGATACATATGTTGATTACTCCGCTTCAGCCGACGGAGTTGAAAAAACACAGGAGGCTGAGGTTACATATAAAGTATACGATGTAAGCACACCGGAGCAATTTCGTTGGGCTGTGGAGCAATGTGTATCAACCTCGGATAACAGCACAAATATTAAAATTAATTTGACTAATGACCTTGATTTCAACGGTCAAAGCAACAAGCAATGGACTCCGCTTAACAGAAGCGGCGGCAACAGTGCTACAAATTCTATTTATATCGAAGGAAACGGATATACCATTTACAATTTAAAAATATATTCTTCAACAGGTAATGCAGGCTTGTTTGGAAGCTTGAACAAAAGGCTTATTGTCAAAAACTTAGGCTTTCGTTCAACTATGGTTTTGGGAAAAGGCAACTGTGGCTTACTTTACGGCTTTTACGGTTACGCTTCTTCAAAGAGAAACCACGGAATGGAATATCTTTACAATGTACATTCCGATGCTGCTTATATGCAGAGCGACGGTGGAAAAATGGGCGGACTTGTCGGAGAAAATGCTGCTGCCGGCAATATGTTTATTAAAAACTGTTCCACTAAGAATTACTATATGTATGGAGTAGATCATATTGCGGGCATTTCTGCATACACTCACCTTGCCGACGCAGTATCGGTATTCCCGTCGGTTAAGTATAATGCCGAAATGCCTTCAACTCCAGAAGCGTTTGTTTATCAAGCCGAAACCACAACCCCTGTTTTTCCGGTGGTTATAGAAAACTCATATTCGGTTGACTGCGAACTGTTTTCAACAGGCTCCGACTCAGGTTCGTTTATCTCATGCGGTCAATCGCTGATTGTTCGCAATTGCTTTACAAATAACACGATTTATGCAGCATATAATACGGGCGGATTTATAGGCAGATGTGCTTATCCGGGAGATTCAAGACCTGCAAAAATGTATGATGACGCAGGGAAACGCAGTATCGGCAATTATTTTGAAAACTGTTACAGCACGGGTATTGTTGAAGGAAAAAGTGCAATGGGCGGTTTTACAGGCCTTGACAACACATACAGAGCGTTGGCAAATATTTACGCCGACCCTGACAAGGTTACTTCTTTTTCATTGACTTGGTTTAAATTCGGAAGCACCGAGGACAGCTCCAAAGCTATTCATAACAGTATGGAAGCAGGCTCAACCGTATACGAAAACTGCTATTCAACCGCTATGGTAGGTATGGATTACGCAGGCAAATATATCGGCGGATTTATCGGCTTGGATGAAAACTACACAATAGGTACAACCGTAAACATAAACGGAGAAAATGTTACTGCCAACGGTTCATTCTACATTAATTGTTATGCAGCAGGCGAGGTTGGCAATATTCTTACTGTTACCGACAAAGATGAAGCCAAGGTGCTTGAGTCGTCTTATCTTCAAAATAACGAGGGAAAAGACAACGGCGACGACATCCTCGATTATTATCCGACAGGCGGATTTATCGGAGTTATCAGTCCCGACGTATATTGGTATGATAAAACATACGGCAATATGGAACAGTTTAACGGTCAAAACACTTACGGAAGTGTAACATATGTGTCGGTTTTGCCTGAAGAAATTAAGAATTATCAATACGGATATTTTGAAAATTGCTTCTATGATATGCAAACAACCGCTATGCACGAAATGGCGGTCGGTATGTGCAATGTTAATGCTTTCAAGGACAGCGATATTCAAAACAAAGAGGAGTTCACGCTGACAGGCATAACAGGTGTATATACCGAAAACTCTACCGTAAAAAAGATGGACGGTCTCACCGACTTCCCGAACGGCCCCAACGGCTTTGCAATGGACCGATACAACTCAAACAGCCCTGTGTGGAATTATGAAACCGGATACTATCCTCAGCTTAAAACCTTTATGCTGTTTGATTTGGACGCCGACGGAGAGCTTGCAACGCTTGAAAAAACACTTCCGCTTAATATGTCGCCGTTTTATATTCCCGAAGCAGTCGACGAAAGCCTTTGCGGTGAGGAATCACACGAGGTCAGCGGGTTTGACAGCAAAAATGAAATCATTACCGCCTATCGTTATTCTCAGGCTTCAACAGGTACGGTCTTGCTCAATCATTGGGATTACAGAATGAACACAGCGAGCGGTGGTTTGTCAACGGATAACGATTGGTCCTGTGCAGTTGAAGACAATAAATTGACATACAATGAAGCAACGGGCTATATTGAAATCACTTATAACAGCTTGGCTGCGGGAAAATATGAATTTAAAATCCAAGCGAACAATTCTATGTCGTACAATTACGGCTCGGATAGGTTTGACGGAAAAAACTGTGTGCTTAATGTTCCTGCTGAGGATTGTAACGTAACGATAAAATTCAAATACAGCGGATTGCGTTCCAATAACTATCAGATTTATGCCGCAATATATAACGCCGAGGGATTCCCTGTTGATGAAAACGGAAACCCCACCGACGACGGCAAAGAAAAGCTGATATTACTCGGAGGAACCGAATCTCAGACTGTGTCCGAAATTTGGTCAATTCCCGGAAGCTTCCCATATAACGGATGGAATGTAGAAAACACGGATTGGGAAATGACATTGAGCGGTGAAGCCGATATTTATACGCACACACACTATATTGAGCCTGATAAAGACTCAGAGGGAAATTTTGTTCCTACAACATATCAGTTTAAAATCGCAAAAGACCACAAATGGGATGAAAGCTACGGCGTCAGCGGCAAATCCGACAATATGGCGTTTACGCTTACAAAACCGTGTAGCGTAACCTTCAAGTTTAACAGCAAGACGCACATAACCACGGTGACGGCTGATAACGCCGATTGCATTACCAATATTTCAACCGAGGAAAAAGTAACCTTTGATTTTGATGGCTATTCGGTAATCGGTCAACAAACTTTAACAGGTTATAATTGGCTGCAATCGGGAAACGAGCTGGCTGCTGCAAATAAAGGTAAAATGGCCGAAACGCCTTCAGGTTCGGGCATATATAAGGTTACGTTTGATAATGTAAAAATGAATCAAAACTATGCCTACAAGGTCATAAAAGATGCGATTGATGTAGGCTCAAACAGCTATTTCTATATAAATCCTCACACCGAAGATGAAAATGCTGTTTGCAGCGTAACATTTACCTATGATTCTCATACGGGCGAAACGCTTGTCAGTGCCAAAACAAATGATTTGCCGGACGAAGAATTTGCAATGCAATCGCTTCAGGCGACATATTACACGGTGTTAGGCTCGGAAGCTTTGACAGGCTATCATTGGCTCGGCGATCAGGATCACCCCAAAGACCAGTCTGAAGATGCAAAAGAGCAATATCGGCTTTTGGCGATTGAAAACGGCAAAATGGACGTTGTTCCGGGAACTTCTCTTTATCGAAAAACCTTTAATAACATTCCTGCGGGTACATATGAATTTAAGGTTGCCGCCGACGGCTCGCTTGATTTGAGCTGGGGTGAAAACGACAGCACCGAAAATTACAGATTTGAGCTAAAGAACAGTGCCGATGTAACTATCACCTTTAACCAAAGCAAGGGTACGATTTCAGTTTCAACCGATCCCGCCGAATCACTCGACACAAAGGTTTATGTTGTAACGGGTACTAATAATCTTATGGGCGAAACCTGGAACACAACAAATGCGGTGATGACCTTTAATGAAGAAGACGGCGTATATGAGTACATAAAAACAGGGGTAAAATCAGGAGATAACTATGCTTTTAAGGTTATCGAATACGATAACGACGGCGGAGAAAACATATCATTTTATCTCGGCGGAGATAAAAGTGTATATGATGTAAAATTTACATATAACCCCAAAAATGAAATTACCTTGGTGTATGCACTTGATGTAGAGGACGGATCAGATGTGTCCGATAAGGTTATAAAGGAGATACAGATAAATTCGTACTCTGTATTGGGTGATAAGGGACTGACAGGATATAACTGGCTGGGACTGCTTGACAACGGAAAACCGGGCGAAAAAGAAGACGAGCTTGCGGCTTCCGAAGCAGGTGCAATGATTGAAAATCCCGACGGAACCTACACAAAGGTGTACAACGATATTAAAGTCGGAAGAAACGGTGAAATTATAACCTATCCGTTCAAGATAGCCGTAAACGGAAATTGGGATTCGGGTATTTCTTACGGCGACGGAACAGGCGACAATTACTATCTCTTGTTAAACGGAGATGCGTCAAATGTAAATGTTTGCGATGTAACCATAAACTTTGATCCAAGCACAGGCATCATTACCGTGCAAACGTCCCCTGCGGATTGTAACCTTTCGGAGATTGATGACAGCACGTTTACTTGGTATGTTGTCGGTGATTATCAGTTGGTATCCTTTGACAGCTTTAAAGCTCCGACCACTGTTTATGACACAGTTCGTGATATTACGTCGGGCTTTGAGTTTTCTTCGGGTGTCAACAGTGGCGAGCGTGGAGTTACATGGCAGATAGATTCAAAACGCAACAATATCAGCGAATTTTATGACAAGCTCGGCAACGGCACTGGCTTCAGCCTTGACTACACGGTTGACGGCAAGAGTTCAACAGGAACCTTCAACACGCCTGTTGTAGATTTGCAGGTTGATGTTATTAATGATGAATATGAGGGTGCAAGACCTGACGACAACATTGTGCATTATTTCGTTGATAACTTTATGCCGGGCAAGCAATGGTTGACGTTTTCGGCTTTGGGCTATGGTTACAGCTCAGATTATAATATTTGGAAATCAAACCATATTGCATATATGAATTATCTTGATAACTTAGAAAAATTTGAGGTGTCGGCAGAAATCTATTACAAGATTCTCAGCGGAAGCACATACAACGGTGAGTCTATTGACAATCAATCAACGTTGATATCATATATGAGATTTTTAAGGGATAGCGATGATTCCGAAAAGGTGAATTATTACAACGACCTTGTCAATGATTACGGCGACATACTTGAGTATTATCAAGCTGTTGAAACTCCTGTTGACGATCCCGGTGTGTCACCCTCGGTTGCCGATGAGAATGTGGTGGGTACACGAAATCTGCGACTCATTCCCACCGTATATCTTGAGGCGGGAAATGACGCCGAAGTTTCTGTGTATGAAAACAGCGATGACCTGACTGAGGCAAGTGCAAAAAACATTGTAAGATATGATGAAAACGACTCTGAGAATGTTAAATTTACCGATATAAAGGATAAGGGCTATTCTTATTACAACTTCGCCTTTACTGCCGGATATGCAATCACCGATAAAATCGGACTCGGTATTTATGATAACTATATTAATCAAGACGCCACAGGCGGCAATTACGGTGTAAAAGCCTTTAATAAAGGAATTATTCGTGAACAGGATAATACCTCTGAGCGTAAATACGGCACGTATTATGCTATGACATCGGCATTTACGGAAAGAGCGTCTTATAATGACGCTTCCTCGGAGGGCAAGGGGCTTGTTGTGGATTCGCTGGTTAAGCAGGCTGTAATAGGTAGCTCATACGACTACAATTCAGCCGATAATCCTGACGACTCAAACAGACAGTACGGTCAGACGATAGTTAAAGTGTATAGGGTAAACGATTCAGGCGTTAACTCAAAGATAAATATGAGTGCAACCGCAAATGAAAATTCAGCCGAATACATAAACTATCAAAAGTGGACAGGACAAACCAAATTTACCGCTGACGACAGAGGACTGTACAACGTTGTGTTTTATTGGGCTTTGTCGGACGGCAGATACTTGTCGGACAGCAAGCTGGTTACGATTAATGTACTGCAACCGGGTATTACCAAAAAGGTTGATGTTGTTTATGATGAGGCAGGCGAGGGCAACACGCTTACCTATACCGTTACCTATACTAATTCCGATTTTGCATCTCCCGTAACCTTTGCAATTCTTGATGTTCTTCCGTATCTTGGCGACGAGCGTGTCGGCTACGGCGATGAAAATGTTTCGGGAACAACAGGCAGCGACGTGAGCTTTAATCTTAAATCGTTGAAAATCACTCAAAGCGGTGCCGCAACTATCAGGGGCGTGTATTATTCTCAAGACGAAAGAGTAAGAAAATACCTTACCGACAGCTCTGCTGCTTCGACAGAAGCGGCGGCAAAATTAAATGTTGACGGAGAGGGTAAGATTCATCCGACAGATTCCTCTTGGAATGATATTATCAGAGCAGATGTCGGCGGCGGTGGTACATATACTCCAAATGATGCAAATAACGTAACCGCAATTTCGGTGTCGGGCGTACAGCTTGCGGTGGCTGAAAGCATTACTGTTTCAATTACATTGGAATATGACGGAATACCCAACGACGTTTATGTTAACAACACCTTCTTCTATGCAAGAGATACTGACCAAAACATAGGTATGAACGGCTACTCAAGGCCTGTGACAACTACTATTGTCGGTAGAAGTATGAACGGCTATGTATGGCTGGACAAGGACATCGACGGCTTTGTTGATGAGGATGAGGAACGCTTGGTCAATGCGGTAATGTCGCTTTATGTTCTTGATGAAAAAACAGGTAATTATATTGACACAGGAAAAACAACAGTAACCGACAGCGATGGTTATTACAGCTTTGACAAGCTTGCTTCAAGCACATATAAGGTTTTAATTCTCAAAGAGAAAAATGAAACCTTAAACGGCAGAAGATTTGATGATTATGAGCCAACCAAAAAATTGTTGGAGGCGAGAAGTGAAAGCGTTATCGGTTCTCGAAACTTAGCGGTGGCAGATAAAGATGACAAGGACAACATCACCTCGTATAATGTCAGCACCGTTATGCCGAGTGCGGCGGAAATATACCGCGGAAGCTACACAAACAAAATTAATGCTGTATGTGACGGCTTTAATTATGCCAAAAGCTACTTAAATTTCGGTATTGTAGACAGCAACAGCAAATGCTCCGTTACTTTGGACAAGCTCGGTGAGGACAATGAAACGCTCAACGGCGTTGTGTTTAAATTAGAGCGTTTTGATTCCGATACAGAGCAATGGAGTCTTGTAAGCTATGACGAAAACGGCTACATAATCACTGATGTTTCTGAAGAAGGAAACGGAATAAGCTCGTTTAAAACCGGTGATATAATGCCTGACGGTTCTCAATCCGACGGCAGAATTGTATTGCCTAATCTTCCCGAAGGAAAGTACCGAATCACCGAAATAAGCACTGTTGAGGGCTACAATTTGTTGGCAAGCTCTATTGAAGTTGAACTGCCCTACAAGCTTGCAATAAATGCTTTTGGCAACGGTATTATCACAACTCCGTCAGAACCGTCCTATACGGAAAACGGGTACAATTATTACAGAGATATAACCTTTAAAATAACCAATACAACAAATCTCAATGTTTTACTTCCGTTGACGGGTGCAAGTGCAATAGGCTTGCTTGTTGCAGCAGGTGTTGTATTGGCAGCTATCGGAATCGGAATTATTTTTTTAATTTCCGAAAAAAGGAAAAAATCTGCCAAGCATATGGCGTAATTGTGCCATAACAAATTTGTTTAATGGGGTTTGCAAATGCCCGTTAAATCATAAATAAAAAATTAAGGAGGAATTTTTATGAAAAAATTTGCAGCGATTTTTATGAGTATGTTGTTAGTAGCTACTATGCTGTTCAGTACAGTAGCATCTGCCGCAACGGTACTCGACCCAGAAAAAACCACAGGAACACTTACACTCACTAAGTACGAGCGTACTCAATCAGAAGGTGAACATGGTGATGCTGTTACGGGTGCAGAGTTTACAGCGTATCAGGTTGCACAGCTCACAGCAGACGGCACCTTTAAAGCTATTGATGCTTACAAAAACGTCAGCGTAACGGTAAACGAAACAGAGTGGACTCTTGACAAGCTTATGCAGCAGGATGATTATTCAACTGACAAAACAACAGGTGGTCTGACTTTTACAAGCACAGATATTTTTGAAAAGCTTATCCCTGCTTTGCAGACTGTTGCTCAGGATGCCGTTAATCCCCAAGCCGGAGTAAAATCAACAGAAGCTCCTGAGGGAACATACACATTCGGCAATTTGCCGCTCGGTGTTTATCTTGTTGCGGAAACAAATGTACCGAAGGGATACACAGTTGCTTCACAGAGCTTCTTGGTTTCAATTCCAGAATGGGATGAAGAAACAGGCAAGTGGAACTATGATATTACCGCAAGCCCCAAGGATGCACCCGTAAATCCGGACAAAGCAATTGTAGGCCCTGTTAATGATGACGGCACCGCTACATTGCTTGACGAAGACACAGTTGCAATAGGCGATAAGGTTCCTTATCAGGTAACTGCAAATCTTCCTTTTTACGGCACGGCACTTCCCACAGCTTGGACAGAGCCAACACCTTTCTATCCGACCGTAGAAGACTTCAATACAACAGTGGCAGGTATTAAATATGTCCTGACCGATACTATGTCAAAGGGACTTACATTTAACAATGACCTTCAGGTTGTTGTTGCTAACGGTGCCACAGAGGTAACACTTACAAAGGATACAGATTACACACTCACAGCTACAACAGCTGCTGACGGTTCTACAAAAATAAGTGTAGATTTTGATTGGTCAAAAATCAATCAGTATCAGGGCAAAGAGATTAAATTTACTTACTCTGCAACTGTAAATGAGTCTGCTGTTATAGGTCCGGTTGGTAACACAAATACCGTTGTAATTGAATTTGACAATGATCCTCAGGTTGAATCCGATACTGTGGAAACAGAGGAAGATAAGACAACAGTTTATACATACGCTATGGATCTTACAAAGACATTCAACGGCGAAGAGGCCGACGGCACAACAATTGACGCAAGCGGCGTTGAATTCAGCTTGAAGAACGGTGATGAAAAGCTTTGGTTCATCACAAGCACAGCAGGTGTATATTATTCTTACAGCAAGGAAATGGCAGAAAACACAGAGCCGAGTGAAGGTGTTAAGGTTACAATAGACAGCGTTGAATATACAATCACTCAGTCACTCAGCCCTTCAAAAACAGGTGCATTGTCTGTAAACGGTCTTGATGTAGGCACATATACACTTGTCGAGGAAAACAGTATTAAGGACTTCAGCAAGCTTGCAAGCGATGTAACAATTATTGTTTCCGATAAAAAAGATGAAAACGGCAAAGTTGTCGGTAAGGTTGAAGCAAAAGTCGGTGACACATTGCTTAATGTTTCAGAGGAAAACCTTGGTAAATTCCTCTTTACAGTAAACAACGTTAAAAAGCAGTTTAACCTCCCGCTCACAGGTGGTACAGGACTTTTGGTGTTCACAATCGGCGGCGGAATCGTAATTGCTGCGGCAATTATCATCTTTTCACAGTTGCGTAAGAAAAAAACAACAGATAAGTGATAAAAGTACATTTAATTATCTTTAGTAAGAATATTAATTAATCTAACACTTTGGGAGAGCAGAGAAATCTGTTCTCCCAAGGTTTGTATCTGACGATAAATTTTTATTATGTATTTTTGTGTTTGATTACTGAAAGGAACTGTAAAGTGAAAACACTGAAAAAAATAATCATTGCTATATTCGGAGTTCTCGTTTTGTCGGTCGGCTTGGCTCTTGTTTGCTATCCTTTTATAAGCAATTATCTTATGAGCAAAAACCATGACAGCGAAATTGCCGCTCAAGCCGAAGCGGTTAATATGGCAGACAGTGATACTCTTGACGAGATGTTTGCTCAGGCGGAAATATATAATAGAAACAAAATATCCACGAATACAAGGCTTTTTCAGCCGAAGTGTAGGAATAATGCAGAAGTAACCTACATCTAACAACTATTTTTTACACTTTATTCTCGGTTTTATAGACTGATTTATGGATGGGTAAGCGATTTACTTCAGTCATAATTCGCTTGGCTGAACCATTTCCACCCATCTTTTCATAGGGCTTATACAAGTATTCATATAGGTTTTCATACTCATCAGAAGTAATCCATCCTCTCTCAATATACTGCATTCCCAAATATGTGATTCGATCATGTGCTAGACCTACAAGCATTTCTGTTTTTGTATCTCGTTTTTCAAGTCTTTTGGTCATATATGCCCAGAGACCTGAAGAAGCAAGAACAGATCCTGCAATGGTAAGCAAGATTTGAAGTCCTGTATCCATATCGGCGCTCCTCCTTGTGATTATTCTTCGTTAGTATGCCAACCATAAACACCGGGTTCCCACACGTTGTTGTCGACATCACTCACCCAGATTTTATTCTGATGTCTTACTTTATCCCCAGTCATATAAGGGTTAGTAGATTCGGGTTGCTCCCACTCAGGAATTTCTTCTGAGTCTGGTATTAGTACCTTAGCATAAAGAGCCCCTGTTTGATCTGGCAACCAATCTGTTTGAGACGTATGGGTCTGAAGAACTTTGTACACAATATCGTTGTAGCTTAAACGCTTACCTGTTTCATAGCTTGTTCCTGCTTTCCACTTCTCCACAAAAGCTGGGACATTAACAATTTCTTCATCAGACAATGAGTCAGCTTGTTTGACCAGCAACTGTCTAAGCTGCTTAGCCTGTGCTCTTGTAATGGCCATCATTCATACACCCCCATAATAATATTTAATGCTTCTTCCGCTGTAATAGGCGATGTGTCCAATACAGACGGGTCTACTTCTTCGCCCGGTGTTTCCGGCTCAATGTATTCCGGTGTATTAGCAGCGGCGAGTTCTTCTTTTAGACGATCATATTCGCTTTCATCTTCGAAACTTTTTAGCGTTATATTGTCGTAGCCATCAACACTCGTTATGGCGTAGATCACGGACGAATCTGATGCTAACACCCCAAAAGGATCGTCGTTCAAGCTGCATCTTAGAGGGATGTGCAGGAAATCATCGAATCGTATGAAAACAATATCAGTATCGGAAAAGACATCGACGATTTTTCCGTCCTTAATAGCTTTGTAGAACATATCTGCTCCTCCTTTTTTCATAGAATATTTGTTTGCAAAGCTTCACCATGTTCTGTTTTGTATAAAAAGCATCAAAGTTTGAAGCATACGCTAACCAACTTTGAATGCCTCCTTGAACATCCGCCAAGGTTATTATTTCATTTTTATACAACTGATGCAGCTTTTTAATTTTGCGTCTGGCACGAGTGACACTTTGCTTGTATATCTTTTTTATGACTTTGCCTGTTTCGGTTAAATAAATTCGAGCTTTGAGCCATGTAAATCCATGAGAAAGTTTTACTATCTGAGTCTTCTTCTCATTTAATACGATCCCAAGTTCATCGCAGATTTTGCGAATATCATTTAGGCATTTAGCAAGATATTCTTTACTTGGGTGAATAATATAGCCGTCATCCATGTATCGCCCGTATCCTTTAATCCGTAGTTGCTCCTTAATGTGGTGGTCAATTTTATTGGTTGCCGCTAACGCGAGAGTTTGACTTATCTGCGAACCTAAGCCTAATCCTCGATCACCGAACATATCAATAAAGTGAAATATCAATTCTTTCATGGCTCCGTCATCAAAATGTTTAGCGACGAGATCTTTTACTAGTTCATGAGATATACTGTCAAAAAATTGGTGAAAGTCAAACAATAGCACATAGCCATTGTTACCAAATTTACGATAATGATATTGCAAATGCCGCACCATTCGTTTCATAGCAAAATGATACCCTTTGTTTTTTCGACTGGCACCGTTATCATAGATAAGAGTGCTTTCGAGTACAGGAACAAGTGCGTAGTCACATAAGCATCTTTGAACTATTCGCTCTTTTATATTAACACTTCGAATGTGGCGACATTTTCCACGCTCGTAAATATCAAATTCATAGAATCCGTCACTTCTAAAATTACCATTTTGAAGTTGAATCATAGTCTGATAAATATTAAGAGGAGCTTGCGAAATATATTTCTGAGTGGATGCTTTCCAACTTACATTTCGTCGACATTTCTTGTAGGATTTATATAGATGGTCATAACTAAAAACATCATTGAAATCCATATTCTTTTTTCGACGATTAGATTCTCTTTTAGCCTTTCGTCTTTGGTATCTTAATTCATGTCTTTCTAAACTGTTCATAGTAGTTTGCACCGTACAAATGAGCCAAGGTTTGTTTTATTTGCATAGCGTTAATGGAAATGTAACAGTGGATTACCTTGAACCACTGCCATGCAAGAAGCGTCCTTCCAAACGCATCGGTGCAAATATTTACCTCCTTTCGAGGAAGGTCATATTCTCCTTCTATCTTATAGTTCTGCTTTCACCATCTGGCTACTCGGTCTGACATCAATAGAATCCAACGCACACGCCATTACTGTTACTAGCGTTGTTCGTGTTGCTGTTGCCGTTGTTGTTCACGTTAGCGAAGTTCGTGCTGGACCCTGCGCGCATAACAGAACATAACCTATATTGTTACTCGATGTTCTTATACCGGCGTCTATCTTTTTCCATAACACCTTTTAGAAGAGTCATTTCTGTATAAATCAAATACGACCATTCTTCCATAGCAGCCGGGCTTAAAGAACACAACTCATTTACAACTTCGATTTGCGAGGCTAGGCTTTCGAGCTCGGCATAAGCTTTCAAAAAATAACTTCGCCGCATTTGAATTTCATATGGATTTAATGGATAAATGCTGTTGCCTTTCTTGGCATTTGAATACACTGCAACTGCCGAAAGTGCGAGTGGCTGACCTAGATAAAAGGTATAACTTTTCGGGATAGCATTTTTGCATTTACGCATAGTAAATAGCTCTAATTGGCGAGCGGTATTTAGAAATTCCATTTCCGAAACACCACGCTTACTTCTTACAACACTCATTTTGAAAAACTCCTATACCATGAAAAAGAGGAGGGACAAGCCCTCCCCGATTTCATGATTAAATAGATTAGACACTGAAGCCAACGCACACGCCACCACTGTTACCAGCGTCGTTCGTGCCGCTGGTGCCGTTGGTGGTCACGCCAGCGAAGTTCGCGCTGGACCCTGCATCAGCAGATCTCAGCCACCACCATCGAGCTTCACCCTCGCCATTGAAAGTTTTCTTAATGCGACTGTTATTATCCGTATATAAACTAAAAGCCTTTTCAGTAGCTTCAGTTGCTATTTCGTTTGTATAAGGGGCGTCATTCACATTAAATCCAACTTCGGCTCTGGAAGGAATTCTCAAGAAATCATTAGACTCCGTAATGTTTGAAGTTTGATTTCCTGCGTTTGCCAGAGTAATAGATTTGGCAATAAGATTTCTCCATTGCGGCGGCAGTCCTTTGTAGAATGTTTCATTCAGCCATTTTCTTAAAACTGTGGAATCCCAACCGCCAAAATTCGTATTAGAGGTATTCATTTGCCTAGTAGCAGTTAGAACACCCTTCATATACCAATCGGCACGGGACATCCCACCATCCACCAGCTTGTAATGCCCAATGGAATGTCGTTGGAAAACTATACTTGTGTCGGATGTAACGGACCAATTCGGAACCAATTTGCACTTGCATCCTACAGGCAAATAATCAGCAGTTCGCCCCATTTTCTGGATAGCGTAGAATTCTGCAAAAGTATATGCCGATTTGTCCTCTGGATCATCCGAATAGGCATAGTCGTATAGAGACATATCTTTTACAGATGCAGGTAAAGTCGGGTAAATATAAACTGCTGTTACAATCATGTCATCGATGACATCATTAGTCTGTTTATCCCAGCCAATCCAAATGTAACCCGACTTGGTCAAATCTGCTCCGCTATATGCACATTTGCCATGAGCCTCAACAATGTATGTCTCCAAGACGGTTCCATCATCGTCACAGAATTGGACCCTGTTGCTTCGCTTAGCTCTGGTATAAGTGGCTGTCGCAGTTACATCGCTTGCAATGTTTTCCAAAGAAATATTCCACTTATAGAATGTATAGACATAGTCAGTGTCAGGGGCTTTAGTAGGCGTTTCGATGTAGCCTTCAACAATAGGATCGTCAACCGCTCCGTTATGCTCTGTCTTGGCCACATAAAGTACCGTACCATCTTCATTTTGAAAAGTTACCGTATGCTCCTCAAGGAAAGTACCATAAGTAATAACCAAATCAGTTAGCAATCCAACCAACGTATTATACTTGGTTTCACCAATTGCATCGAAATGGCAAGTACCCGTAATGATTCCATGTTCTGTATTATGACCATCGTCGTCAATACCGTCTGCATTATAGAGTTTAAGCAATGTTTTATAAGCAGAGACGGTGACTTCCCAAACCATATCTTTCAGGCGTACACGAGTCAAATTAACAGCTTTAGTAGCAATTTGTAACGCATCAATTACTCCAGAAACTATGTTCAAGGTGGTTAGTGTATCGTAGCTTTCCAATGAAAATGTCTTTACTGATCTAAGATTGTTTGCATAAATACTTGTAACAGCATTAAGTAATGCAATTTCCAAACGACCCCAATTTGCAAATGTAACACCTGTGATTCCAGAACCTCTAGTGTAACATTCTTTAACGGCAACATTGTTGGACAAGTTTAATTCTTGAATCAGTTCAGGACAACCTTCAACATTGATTAGTTCCAAGGAAGCAGCATTAGTAACGGAAACTTCTTTCATATTCGTATTGCAATAACCCGATACTGACGATCCAATTACAGCTCGTCTAAGACGCTTGCATGGAGAAAGATCAGTTAAGCCAGGGTACAAACATGATAAGTCCCCTAAGTCAGAAATAAACCCTGCGGCTCGTACATAAATTTCCGTATCATTCATACTCGAATTGCCAAGGTTCAATTCGACTGCTTCACCAGCTTTTGCTCGTTTTTGTACCGTAACGGAACCAGCCTTAACAGTTACCCACAAATCAGAATATGGAGCAACCGTCATCTTGGACTCGGGCTTAACGCCAGACCAGTCGCTTGGCGTATAGCCTCGAATGGTCGCACTATCAGATGTAACATAACTTCCAACATAATAGGAGTCTACAAATGGACGCTGGTAGTGCAAGAAATTTCTGCGCTGTAAAGTCTTTTTACCGTTCAGCATAGGAATGTACATGGAGGTCTTACAGTATACCAATGTATTGATATCCTTCCGCCAAACGTCTTCAATCCAAAGTGATTCACATGCATAAGACTGAACAGTATCACAAAGTTCTGCAAATGTGTCCAAATCCCAGGCACCCTTGTTAGCTCTGTCAATGTACATATCGCGAAGTTCATTTTCAAAAGCCGTTCCAAGACTATTCCAAAGCGAAGAATCAGCAGCATTAAATACATTTTTGGAGCCAACTGTATCGGTATCCATGTAGCCATATTTTAGTGTTAAGCCACCCTCATTGTCATTACCCATGGCTGTATCGTTATCATACGAATAAACTACATTCCAAAGTTCTGTGGAGGAGTCATAACCTAGAAATACGTTCTTAGCACGGTTATCAACTTCACTGAACACCCATGTAAACAACTTATGGTACAAGAATGAATCGATTGCCATATAGTTCGATGCTTCGGACTTAAACTTTGCGGCTCGATATTCAGCGGAATCTGTTTGGAAAGTCTGTCCGTTAATCGTCTTAACTGTTCCGAATGCTTGATTAGTTGCAGCCGAAATATCGCAAGCAACAACCCAGCTAAGGAATTTCTGGAACAAAGCTCCCGCTTCGCTTTCAGAATATTTGTTTTCATTCAAATAACGGAATTGGAAATTACCGTCGTCATCCCATGTTTCCGACGAAAGATCATCGGACTTAAATCGGCACTGGACCGAGATGTTGTTATTCACTTCTATGACAATATCGTCATAAGCAAACACATCTGCATTCTTCTTGCTGTTATTCAAACAGCCAAGAGAATATAACACCGTTTCGTCTGGTTGCACGGAAATGCCGCCGAGTGTGATTGCACTTTCACCAGTGTTGTGGAAAAACATTACGGCGAGATGACCTTCAATAGTATCGCGAACTTTAGGATTTGCTGCTCTCGCAGGCCTAATAAACGGCTGATATTTGTTATACCAATCGGACAACAAAATATTGTTGATGTGTTCCTGTGAAGCCACATTCGTTTTGAAATTGAAATAATCAACTCCAATACTATTGTCGCTCATAGCATAAGTGTCAAGGTGAGTGCCATCCTCGAGAGTAATACCTTTTGCTAGACGGAAATCCTCATTACAACCTGCCTGAACGTAGCCGAGGGAAGATGTACCTTGTGCCTTTTGTTCAACATCATCCGCAGTCCAAGAATGTTCTGCTCCTCCAGAAACATATCGGTGTGTCAGTTGGCCGGTAACAATCTGCGACTTTGCGGTAGATATACCAGACGAGTGCCAAGTAAGCACATGAAGATTCGGATTAAGCACTGCAACCTTATCTGGATCTAGTTTTCCCGAAGAATCATAAACCTGATTTCGGTCAAAACGATTTGTAATGTCCAGAGCACTTCCACCATCAAAACAGAAATTAGATTTGCTTTCGTCTTTTGTAAGGTCACGAGTATAAACGCGAATCAAATACAATGTAATATCGCAAGTATCGGAACCTACCGTAATACCAACCGGAGAGGTTTGTTTGAAGTTATCGTTAGTCGCATAGACCACTGCTTTTGAAGGTGTACCTTTTTCCCAGAACATCATGAGGCGATTTTCAGAATCGGCTTCGATATTGAGTTCGAGCTCAGTTTTGTAGCCCTCACATGTAGGTAACTCAAGTTTTGTCTGCTCGGTCTGCATAATTGCATTATTAGCTGTAATCGTCAAACCAATATTTCCGTTTTTACACGAAATAGCGGGGCTGTTAAACTCGGATGCATTATCAACTTTATAAACAAATTTAATATTTCGTCCATTCACACGAGCATCCGTGCCGAACAAGTTATAGTTCACAGTCAAACGATCGCCTTTCATAACTTTGATGCAGCGAACACCATTTTCATCTATGCCTAATCCACCATTGTGGCTATCGAAATTGTCCGAGACTTTAATCGTCGTCCCATTATAGTTAAAAGCATCCAGGTCACTAATAGTATTAGGATCAACCTTCAATGCCAAGTTGTCTGTCACTTCTCCAATTTCAGATGACAAGGCATTGATGACCACTGTTTTACTCCACGAACCTGCTTTGCAACGGATTCCAAGTTTCAGATTTCCTGCTTCTGTTGCACGATATGCCCAAATATGTTCCGACTGGTCAACCTGCTCGGTTGCGATCAATTCATCATTGACGTAAAAAGATACACTGGAGGGGTTGCTAGATGGATCAATGACCCGATATGGAATATTGATTGTTGCGTATTGGTCATATTCCGCATTGGCAAGATTTGCGGCAATGACTACTCTGCTGTCGCCCTCTTGAACTTGGGCGATTTCAGAGGTTAACGTTTCGGATGTCAAAGTAACACCCGATAGTGTCATGGTGCCGTAAACACTAACAGTATGCGAACCAACTGAAAGCGGAATGTCGAACTCGATTCTGCGACCGGAGGTGGTTACAGTTCGAGTTTCATACTCAGTGCCGTCCAGAATCAAATGAATGATCTTGGAACCTGAACCTGTAGGGGTCACATACACTAGCAAATTACCAGTATTCTTCTCAGTGCTTCCCAAATTCCATTCCAACACGAACGTTTCGACCGTGATCGTCAATGTACGGGTGGCAACTGTTCCGTAAGAATCTGTCATCACTAATTTGACCGTATTAGAACCAGTTGCAAGATAATCAAACACATCGAGTATAATATTGTCGCCCTGTTCAATTGTTCGACTGTCTTTAAGAATTCCGCCTACATAAATAGCCAAATTACCAGCCCCGGTCTGAGATCCTGTTTCAGCATCGACGGAGCTGAATCGGAATCGAATTGGAGCAGATTTACTGGTCTGAAGGACTGAGAAAGCAGAAGCCGAATACATTGCAAGCACTAACTTGGAGCCTGCCGCTCCGCCAGAACCTCCTGCTATTACAAACGGATCGAACCCTTCAATATCTTCCCCATCAAGAGTAAGATGAATTTTTCCTTCTTCATCCTGATAACCTGAATTAAAGGATAGTCCGCCGCCAGAACCGGAAGCAACTTCCAAGCCAGCGGAAATAATTTCACCATTGTGGGTCAAATACAGTAACCCATCATCGCCCCAAATATGTCCATTTGCGTAAGTTTTCGATGCCTCGATAACCAACGAAACATTGTTGTTAATAGACTTAAAAGAGGCTTGTAATGTTTCGATATCTTTCGTAAAATGGTTGAAAATATCAACAATATCTTCTCCCAATTTCTCATAAGTGACTGCACCATCCGCCAGTTTTGCATTGGTTACCGCCGCATCCATCATTTTTGCTGCACTAATAGCAGAATCGACAATTTTAGCTGTAGTCACAACATTATTGGCAATTTTATCACGAGTGACTGCACCATCCGCCAGTTTTTCCGTTGTAATAGTATTATCGCCAACATTAAGAGCAGTCAAGGTACCGTCTTCAATAGCGGCTGCCAATGCAGTCTTGAACGCTTCGGTATTCAAATCAGGGTTGGACACATCATCGTAACATTGCTTGATAGCGTCATGAATAGATTGTCTTACATCTCTTCCGTAAACCGCGGATAGGATTTGAGACAGATAATTTTGAATACTACTCATTTAACTTTCTCCTTTCATATTTTTTTCCAAATCGTCGATTCGCTTAGACAGGTCATCAACTGTAGCTTGCAAAGCGTAGGATGAGAGATCAACTGTTTCAGAAAGTTTGTCCCATCCTAATACAGTCCAAGCATAATTGGCACCGGTATCCTGCAAATTATACACATCGCCAATTTCATTATTCGTTGTTGGTAATGCATCATAATTATCTACCGTTCCTTTGAACCGATAAACTGCTGTGATTTTTGAGTAAATATCACTCTTAAATTCTTCGAATACCGTCGATTTAACATACTCACCAGGTATTTGTGCCACTACCTGACGAACTTCATCGGCAACTACTTGTGCTTGGTTTGCTGCTTGGTTTGCTGCTTGTGCCGCAGATGATGCATTTGAAATGATTGTTTTGGAACCGGATACCGATTTCAAAGTTTGCTCGGTCATTGAGGAGTAAGAAAATCCAAAACTGTACTCAGAAGAATCAGGGTTGACTAAATCTAAATTGATTTTGGTGCACATAAAATAGTTATCAACTTTATGCGGAATACTAACAACTCGTACCATATCGCCTATGCCGATCCTTTTTTCGTCAACATCAATCACATGCAAGTCTATAGCCTTCAAGGACAGTGATACTGCTAATTCAACTCCTGATTGAAGAAATTTCTTCCCTTTTGAAAGCAAATTCGACGCCACTGTCACATCATCCCAAGTTTCCGTTCTCCAAATATAACCAAAAAGTTTGACAGCATCGGTGTCAACAATATAGTCTTTTCCGTCATTCACAGAGGCAATCGTTAATGGTTTTTCATCTTCTCCACGAGCTCCAAGTGGTATTAAAACTGTGAAGATTGCATCCGCCGAAATATACTCGCTGATATCGAGCATATTAACTCCAAACTCTATAATTTGGCTGCTAATTTGCCCCGCATCTGTGAGCCAATCTATATAACGAACACCTTTTTCCTTACGAACTCGGATATACCCACCGAGTAAATCTAAACATTTGTCATTTATCTCGGTCCAGGTTTTAGGATAATTTGATGATGCTCTGACTATATAATTATTAGGGTCAGTGACAGTAACCTTTCCCACTTGAAATTGCTTTTGAGATTCAACTTGACTATTATGGTTGGTTACATATTGTTTGAATAGTCCCTCCACGCTTCCCGAGTAATTATACGGTCTTACAACCGAATCCAAAAGAAACGATAACTCTCCTTCGCAATAAACTTCTTTTTGATTGTAGAAGTTTTTGTCGTCATGCAATACTCTACCACGAAAAATTTCCTCTTGTTCATCATACACTGTGACAATCGAATAGAGCTTTTGGATTCGGTCGTATAACGGATTTTGCGGAGGAAGTAAAAATGAAAAACTACCGACTTTGTTTACTTCCAGACATACTTTTGGTGACAAAATAATGTATCCGTCCTCAATAAGCACAGGGGAGTATAATAGATCGTTTTCAACATATACTGAATACATTTTACAATCTACCTCCTCTATAGTTAATCGATACATTCCCGTTACCCTTGAATGTTAGAAGTTGAGTACCTTGACCAAGTTTTATATTGATTACTCGATTCTCTCCATCTTTCAAAGGATAAGACGTTCCATTGTAAACAACAGTAATTCCTTTTCCGTTGGATGAGCTGACAATAAAAGTCGGAACAATCGGTTTTCGACTGCCTTCTATATAGAAGTTTAATGTTCCATCAACAGAAAGATTTTTGTATTCTCTGATAATTCCGGTTTCAAAATTAAATGAATCCCAAAGCCAATTCTCAATACCGCTAAATAGTTCAAGTTTATAAGGATCTACTACATAGTCAATTGTAATAAGTGAATGCAATTTATCCGATTTCCACTCATTGACTGTGAAGCGACCTTCATAGTAGTAGGACGGATCATCTTCCAAAATCGCTTTCATTTTTTGTCCATGCAGATAATCGGCAATATCAGAATATAATTCGAACCATTCTTTATGCCCATTGTCTACGATAAACTCTAATGACCCAGTCCTACTACCATAGCGAACATCTCCAGTTAACGCTGTGGATAAATCGATAACTCCATCAGCACCAGGAATCTCTAAAAATAAAGTTTTTGCCTCGGGTGGATTAAATACCGGTCTCGAAGAAGGGATGAGAAACCAATCATCCCAAGTGTTTTTATTACCAAAAGTAATCGAATGGTACATCAGCTTCCCCTCCCTTTATGAATCGAGATTTGACCCAATTTAGAGTCAATTTTTTCAATTAAGTGCCCCACGACAGCATCTCCATCTAGTGACACCTGCATTTTAGATATAATTGTTCCAAGATTTTCAACGTCTTTCTGGAGATTACCAATAGCGGTCACAACATCACTGTTATCAGAGCCGTTTTGATTTACTCCATTTGAACCCATAAATCCATTTACCGTTGCAAACCCAGCATTGACTGCCATAGCCTGATTACGACTCATCAATGCGGACAACGCACCTGCTCCTTGCTGAACTTGAGACAGATCAAGCACGGGGCGAATAGTCGGTTGTGCATTTATACCACTATCGATAAAATCAGCTATTTGAGATACGGCATTACGCAGACCTTCTTTTGCGGATGTTGCGATGGAGGTGCCGGCATCATAAGACTGGTCCGTATAATCAACTAAGGAATTTACAAAACCCATGCCAAAATACTCACCAATGCTGTAACCAACTTTAGATGGTGAATGAATATTTAGAGCTTTTCGTGCGGCATTTGCTGCTGCATTTGCCATCGCTCTGGATTTTGCTTCGGCATACCAGGTATACGCAGTAATACCATTTGCAAATCCTGAAACCAGATAAGTACCTGCATTGTAGAAATCGTTATACCTATTTCTTAATGCTGAAACACAACTGCTCACACAAGACTGAAAAGCAGATTTTGCACTGGATGTTTTGCCGTTGATTCCGTTCACAAAGTTGGTTATTGCTGTTTGCCCAACACTTTTGAACTCAGAATACTTACTCTTTACAGCGGACAAGCATCCGGATACCAATTCAACGAATGTATTCTTTGCATTGGATGTTTTAGTTTTAGCTCCATCAATAAAATTATTGATGACCTTCTGCCCGGCCTTGGTGAAGTCAGAATACTTATTGCTGAAAGCTTTAATTATCTCGTCCACCATAGTCTTAAAAGTGCTCGTCATAGATGACTTTTTTCCATCAGCAGCATTAACAAAGTTGGTTATCATTGTAGTAGCAGCTTTTGTTACTTTCGATTCAGCATCACTAAATGCCTTTACAAATTCGTCAACACCTGTTTTACCAATTTTATTGAGATTCTTAGCAAAATTAGTCATACCTTTGGTGTCGACATTCTTAATGCCGTTTGCTAAATCGACAAGATTCTTAAACTCTTTAATGACACTACTTAACTTGGTCGCATCAATACCACTCACACTGTTGTAATAGTTCACAAACGATTTGCCGAACGAAACAAGACTTTCGCCGAAACTAGCAATGTCGTTGTC
>CAZYGJ010000015.1:0-58877 GCA_964646975.1 uncultured Ruminococcus sp. | reverse complement strand
TTTTTATTTTTTGTAGGCTCTATTTGTTCTTACCCCAACTTTTATTATAGAGCCGCAAAAAATAAGGCACTGCCTAAGCAATGCCTCATTTGAGAAATGTCTGAAATTTTTATTTCAAATATGTACCGTTTGTGCCGATTTTACCGCTGATTCCGGTAAAGCCGGAAGCACAGCAAACGTAAACACGCATATTAGCTTTTCCGATTGACGAAACGGTGAGAGTGCCGTTTGTAACATTCTTAACATCACCTGTAACAGCGTCGATGTACTCGCCGTTGGGAATGTTCTTAAATGTTGCACCACCCGAAATTGCTACACAAGCCAAGCTGTCAGTACCGTCTGCGGTATAACGACGAATGAACGCCATATTGCTGTTGCTTACATAGTTGCTTGATGTTGTGTACTGGCCTTTTTGGAGAGCGGGAACAGCACGTCTGATTTTGTTAAGCTGCTGAAGATGAACTGAAAGCGGTGAAGAAAGTGTGTTCTTAACCGTGCCGCTTGCGGTGTATTCGCTGAAGTCCGATGCAGTTACAGAGCCTTCAAGGTAGTCGCCGTAGTATGCACGACCTGTTTTTGAAAGCGGTGAAGTTGTGCCTGCGTCAATGGTCTGTCCCTTTTGGAACTCAACCTCTGAGCCGTAGTAAATGCACGGGATTCCGCGGAATGTGAACATAAGGTCCATATTCTCAGCCCAAGCCTGAGTACCGTACTCATAACGCACCTTTTGGCAAGCGTCGGGAGCATAGTCGTGAGAGTCAACATAAACTACGTTCCATGTAGAATCGTTAAATGCAGCGTCCTCGCCCAAAGCTGTGCCAAATGCCGAATTAGCATCCTTAAAGTTCCAGTGCATTGTAAAGTCGATAACACCTGTACCGTTTGCTTTGCTGTAATCGGGTGTATGATATGAAATACCGTTCAAGAAAGCATTGTCGCTTGTATTAGCAAGATTTCTGCTCTGATACTGTGAATAATGTGCCTTTGAATTTGCAAAGTTTGTTTCCCAATCGGAGAACTTTGTTCCCCAGTTGTTTTGCCATTTGCTGTCTGTTTCTTTCCAAGTATAGAAGAACGGAGAGTCGGACTGACCGCCCTCGTTAATATACTCACTCCATCTTGCACAAACCTCACCGAAGATGTAGAAGTTTTCATACTTATCATATGTCGGGAAATATGCGGAGTTAAGAGTCCAACGGTTGATGTGCTTTTCTGTGTCAAGACGGAAGCCGTCAACGCCCATCTCGGCATAACCCGAATATACATCGTTAATATATTTTGCAACCTCGGGGTTTTCGGTATTTACGTCACGGCAGTCGCCCTCAATTGAAGCATACTGCTCAAGAGGCTGACCCCAGCCACCGCCTGAGGTTTCTCTGTGATAAGTTTCGGCTGAATTATGACCGCTTGTATGGATGCTCTGCATAATGTCAAGTCGAGCTTGGAACTGTGCAGCTCCGTTAAGGCTGTCATAGTTTGGATATGACTTATCAAGGTCACTGCCTTCAATAACCTTCATACAATCGGTTGAAGCAAGGTCCTGAACTGTGTCATATTCTTTTGTGAACATAGGTGCAAGAGTTGCCTCACCAAAGTTACCTGTGTGGTTCCATACAACGTCCTGAATAATTTTCATATCCTTGTCGTGAGCGGCAATGATAAGGTCCTCATATGTGCAGTCATCACTTTCGTAACGTGCATCAACTGTTGAAAAGTCAAATGCGTGATAGCCGTGATAGTCATATCCCGAAGCATTTGTTACAATCGGAGTAATCCAAATTGCAGAGAAGCCAAGAGCCTTGATGTAATCCATCTTCTCGATAAGTCCCTTGAAGTCGCCTCTCCATGCAGGGTCGCTGTCGGGGTTGTTTGCATTTGAGTCATCCCAGCAATGAATAACTATTGCCTGTATCACCGTCGTAAAAACGTGTGGTAATTACAAAGTAGATTGAATCCTCTCTGAGGTCTGTTCTTTCCCAAGAATCAAAGTCATAGGGATTGCTTGTTTTGAGCTTGTTGTCCTTTACCCAATATTCACTCTTTGTAAGAGTAAATTCGGATGACTGGTCACCGTTTGCCTCAACAAGCATAACGTTGATTTTGGTTACGCCGTTAAAGGTGTAGGTGTACTCATAATAACCGTCGGACATTTGTGAGCCCTTGGTCATCTTCTGACCGGGATAGGTTGTCTCAATATTCTGAGGCAAGCTGTTCCAGTAGTATACGCTCGGTGCCGATGACGATTTGTCAAAGTAGTGAAGCGTAATTGTTGATGCTGCTTCAACGCCTTCTTCGTCGTCTGCCGAGGCTGCACCGCCGGATATAACACCGATTGTGCAGACTGTGCATATTACGCAGATCGCAAGAACCAACGCAAGCAGTTTTTTGAAATGTGCCATAGATTATCCTCCTAAAATAATGATATAACATACAAGATAATTATAAGGTAGGACTTAAATTATATATTTCTATATTAGAATTATAATCATTGCTTGTCTGCCAAAAATTTCACCGTTAATTTATTCATAATAAACAAAAAATGCAGTTAAGCGACACAAAGTCAAGCATCAACTGCATTCTTAATTCAAAATATTGAGTTTTGAAAGAAAACGTGGCAAATTACCTCAGCACGAATTTTGAAAGTGTGTTTGCAATTCCGTCATTGTTGTTTGACTCGCAAACATAATTTGCAATCTTCTTAACCTCTTTTTCGGCGTTTTCCATAGCAACGCCCAAGCCTGCATAGCCAATCATTGTCAAGTCGTTATAATTATCCCCGAACGCAACAAGCTCCTCACGGTCAACACCGAGCTTTTTGAGTAAAAGCGGGAGCATAGAGCCCTTTGAAACACCGAACGGCATAAGCTCAAGAAAATACGGGGCACTTTTGTAAACATCAAGCAAGCCGTCATATCGTCTTGACAAAATCTCCTGATACTTGTCCAGCTCATCAGGCTCGCCGGCAAGCAAAATTTTGTTTATATCAAACTTTACTGCGGCAACAAAATCATCAACAACAACCATATCCATCTTGACAATGTCTTTTTCAACATCAGTGTAGTCATTGACCTTGTTGTTTGCAAAAATTTTTGTTTCGTCATGCACCATCACCGTAATGTTGCTTTCTTTAAGCACACTGACGATGTCAGCCAAATATTCCTTTGGAAAAAGTCTTGTAACAACGGTTTGCCCCGTTGTGCAATCAATTATCTTTCCTCCGCCAAACGACATAATAAATCCGCCGTACTTATCAAGCAGAAGATCAGACGCAATAGGATAAACTCCGACAGGATGCCTGCCCGATGCAAGAATCAGCCTCTTGCCCTGTTGCTGTGCTTCAAGAAGTGCATAGCGAGTATGAGGCGTTATTTGCTTTGCCGAATTCAACAGGGTTCCGTCGATATCCATAGCAATCAGCTTGTAATCCATAATTCACCTATTGAGCAACAATTTTATTTCACACACAAAAGCTGCATACAATTGTGTGCAAGCAAACATAATTTGCATATTGCTCTATTTAAGACTATACCACATTAATCAAATATTTTCAATACTAAAAGTTGAGGAAAATTGCGGTTTTTTTCAAATTTAATCACAAAAATCGGCATTTGTTCGCAAATATGTTACCGCATAAATCTATTCATCTGATTTTTCATTGTTTTCTCTCTGCACTCTTGCGATTATTTCGTTTATGTCCTCACCGTCATCGCCGTCATTAATATTGCCGGTAATCGCTCTTACCAGATTTATAATCTCACCGAAAAATATAAAAATAATCAAACCGATAATTATAAGCAAGCCCCAAGGCGAAAGGAACACGTTGTAAACCGCATCCAAAAACGGCACCTTGCAGACAAAAATTCCTTTGACCTTTTCAACGGGTATCGGTTCATCGGCTAATTCATTTGCAACGCCCTGTGTTTGCAGCATAAAGCCCGTGCCGTCATCATAGGGAGCTTTGATAATTTTGTGCGTAACATAAACGCCGTCAAGCTCACCCGACCCCATAAAGGTAATAATATCATCAACCTTAAGCTCAAGCGGGTCTTTAACGTCTTTGTCAAGTATAACATCGCCCACCATCAGCTCAGGCTCCATGCTTCCGCTTGCAACTCTGTAAATTGTATAGCCGAAAAAGCTCGGTGCGTTTCCGTTTATACGAGACACCATTGAGATAACAATAGTAAGCACCATAACAGCTATTAGCAAGATTGAAACTACGTCCAGAACTCTTTTTGCGATTTTGAATACTCTTTTCATAAAAACCTCATATTGAAAACGGAGCTGTCGGCTAAAACAGCTCCGTTCTTAGGTTAAGCTTTATTCGGAATCGTCCGATGATTCGTCATCCTTTGTTTTTGTATCATTCAAAGCCGCCGTTTCCTTAATTGCAGGAGTGTAGGGCAACACATCGTTGTATTGAATGAGTCCGAGGTTGGTGCAGCCTTCAAATGCCTTTGAAGAATACTCAACATAGTGATTCGGAAGCACCAAGGTTTTCAGCTCTGTGCAATTCTCAAATGCACCGTCGGCAATAGCCGCAACGCTATAAATCTTAGAATCGCAAACTATAACATCGGGGATATTTACAACACCGCTGTCGGGAATTTCTGTGTAGCCTGTTACTATCACAAATTCGCTGTACTCATCGGGGCTGTATTTTGTTCCGTTATATTCGTCGCCGCTCTTCAAAATCATATACCTAATTCCGTTTAATTCGGTTTCGGGATACATTTGATAGATGTCAGACGTCAAATCAGCCTCAAGCTCATAGCCCGCCGTTGCAGATGAAGCTTTATAAGCTTCCTTCAAGGCTTCGGGGATATGAATTGTAACCTTGTCCGTATCACCGAACACCTTAAAGCCTGCGGCATTGACCGGCTCATCATTGTAAAGCTTTATATCAGTTATCGAAGCACCGCTCAATGTGTTTGCGTTGAAGCTGTTCACGTTCTTCACGGACAGAGCTTCAAGCTCTGAGCAACCGCTGAACGCATTGTCATAAATCGCACGAACCGTTGCAGGAACAACAAATTCTTTTTCTGCACACTGTGGCAGGTATCTTACAAGACTTGTTGCATCGGATGTGTAGATTGCACCGTTAGCCGAAACAAACGGAGATTCGTAAACCTCATCCGAAATCAAGGTTCTTGATTGAATCGTCAGCTTTTTGAGTGTTTCACAGGTAAAGGTGTTAATCTTAAACGAAGTAACCGAAGCAGGAACTGTAAGCTCCTCAACCCTGCTGTTTGCAAACAGATTATCTGCAAGTCCGGTTACAATTGCTCCGTCGGCAAGCGAAGGAACGATAAGCTCTTTTGCATCACCCTTATATTCGGTGATTGTAACAGTTTCCTTGTCGGAGTCATTATATTCCCAAGTCCAATCGCTGTTAGACAACGGATTGGTTGTTGTTCCCTGTGTGGACTCGGCCTCGGTCTGAGTTGTTGCCTCAATTGTTGTTTCGGGCTGTGTTTCGTCATATGAATCCGAGGAATCCGTTGCATCTTCAATAACTGCGGGAGCTGTGCCAATCTGCGGCTGAGTTGCAACCTCAGCTTCGGGCATACCTGCCTGAGTTGTAATTATGCTTGTGTTAAGAACAAAGCTGTAATTGCTGTCAACAAATTTGTCGGGAAGGTCATAACAGCAGAAATATAAAGCGTAAATTTCCTGATCACCCGAATTAACTCTGCCTGCAACAGAGCTACCAGAATCGGCAAAGCTTTTACCGTTTTTGTGGATTTCTTCTGCCGATAAAAGCGAATTGTCATTTATGTAATTTTCCACTCCGTCATATTTCAGACAATCCTGAGTGATGTTTTTAATCAAATAGCAAAAATGCTTTCTGTTGCCGTCAAAGCTTGTTCCGTCCTGAGAAACAAAAGCGGATTTGAATGAAAAATATGTCTTTATGTCAATCTCACCTGTGTTTTGCACAGCAATGTAATATGCGGCAACGTCACCGCTTGACCAACCGCTGATTTGCTTTGTGCTGTCAAATCCAACTTCTTCGCCGTTTGAAGCGGACTTGCTTTCAACAACGGTGCCGTCGGTGTCATAAACTGTGATGCTTGACGAATAATCACCCATTGTGATAACCGTATTCAAATTTTCAAACGTAGAACCAAACCAAGCAAATGTAACCGAAACGCAGGTTAGCAGGGCGACTACACAAAGAAATACAGACACCCTTCTGCTGTTGGAACGAAGTGCTTTAGTTATTTCCTCCCGCTTCATCGTTAGCTTCGATGTTTGAGGAGTTTTGTTGGTCTGTTCGTTTTTCATCTTCATTCTCCTTAACAAGCTGTCTGAGAGCAAAAGCTTCATTGATAAACAAAACTGCAAGAAAACCAAGGACTATAATCAAGCCCCAAGGCGTGATAAAAATACTGTATATCGTGCTAAGCACAACAAGCTTACATTTCATTATGCCGACAACCTGATCGCCTCTGATTTCCGGGTCGTCATATTCGTTTGCCGTGCCCTTTGTTACTAAATAATATGTATCGTCAAGCTCGCTTGGTTTATACGGTGCTGTGACAACCTCGTGAGTTATCATCTTGCCTGCATAGTCACCAACCTCGCCGTTGTAGGTTATTATGTCGCCCGTGCAAAGCGTTGAAACATCGTCCACTTTTTGCGAAAGAATTATGTCGCCCACGTTAAGTGAAGGCTCCATACTCGGTGATGAAATTCGCAACACTTGCCAGCCGAAAACTTCGGGGGTTTTGCCCATTATTTTGGTAAACATCAAAAAAAGCACCAAAACAAAGGTTATTATTAATATTATAGCAGAAAATATATTTTTAAATTTATTCAAAAGAATTAAAGCCTTTCAAAACGAATGAAATATTTTGTTAATTGTACACAAGGTGCATTTTGTCAAGAATTATGCTTCCGTTGCCCGAATAATTGCTATCGATTGCAAAAAACCAATAGATTTCTTTTGTACCTTCGGCATCTATAATAATGTTATCTTCAAGGCAAAGGCTGTCAATCACCTTGTATGTGCCGCTTGTGCTTGCCGTATAGCTGATATAGGTTTTTTCGGGAGCGGTCAAGCCTACCTTAAGCGAGCCTCCCATATCAGAGCTATACTTTAGATTTTCAAGATAAACGGACACAACATTTTTTGCTCTGCCGTAGGATTGGTCTGTAATCACGGTCTTAAAGTATCTTGTTCCGCCGGGCTCTACCGTAATGCTGTCAGAAGCAGCCAGCTCTGTGTCGGAATAAGTGATAATACCGTTTTCGTTTGTGCCTGCATATGTATGCACCACACCACCGCTGCCGTTGACATTACCGCTTTGGTGATACTGAAGCATATTTCCGTTTCCGAGGCTTCCCTGAGAACTGCGGGGAAGCCACGAAAACGTCACCGTAACTGCCATAATCAAAGCAATCGCCATTATTGAAATGTGAGAGAACATTTTTGATTTGCGTTCGGATTTTTTCACAGCTTCACCGCCTTTCATAATTTATTTAGGGAGAGTATGTACTCCAAGTACCTCCGCCTTTATCCCAAGTGTTTTCTGCTACCTCATAACAGTTCTTGCCGTCTGTCGGTATGGTTAAGTCAACGGACTGATTCCATTTATTATCCCAATTGTTTGCGGTAGTGCTGCCATTCATTCTTACAAAGATTATGTTGGAATAAGTTTTCGGAATCTCAACTTTATAGTAATTGTCGTTGACCTTAGTCATACTGTACCACTCAGTTGTAGAACCTGTCCATACATAAACTGCAAATCTTGCACTGCTAGACTTCCAATTGGAGTTAGGCTTCAGGTAAATGGTTCTCTCGGTTGACTCAGTTGTAAACCTTGCATAGTACGTTGTGCTTGAGGTTACGGTTACGGGCGAGGTAACCTTTGAGCCGCCTGTTGCTGCTGTGTAGAAGCCATCAAAGGTATATCCCGATTTTTGGGTTGCGTTCAGCGAAACCGATGTACCGCTTTGAACGGTTTTTGTTGAGGTTGCACCCGAGGTGCCGCCTGTAATTTGTACAGTACCGCCCGTGCTGCCGACCGTTCCGTTTGTAACAGCCTTAAGTGTGACCGTAACGGGGTTGTAGGTTTGCAATGCTGTCGGTGAACCGCTTGCAAAGAAGTATGTTCCGCCGATTGTGCCCTCAAGACCACCGCTTGACGGATACTGTGTTCCGCTGCCGTTATTTACAATAACCTTAAACGTACCCTCATCACTTGTTGTAAACGTGTATTTGTAGTAACCTGTTGTGCTGTCAAGTGTTGCTTTGTCACCCGGCCAAGCACCTGTATACTCATTTCCGTTAGAGGTTTTGTAAATATATGCGTAATAATTTGAATAGCCTCTTGCATCAAAGTAGATTGTTGTAGTTGAAACAGGCTTCATTGTAAACCTTGCGTAGTATGTCTTGTTCGCTGTTACGCTTACGGCAGATGTAATCTCGGTGCCGCCTGTTTGAGCATCAAAAATGCCCTCAAAGTCATATCCCGAATTTGCCGCACCCTTAAGGGTTACGCTTGTTCCAACGTCAACGGTCTTAGTTACCGTTGCAGCAGCAGTACCGCTGTCAATCTGTGCGTTACCACCCGTTCCGCTGATTGCACCGTCGGTCACCGATGTAAGTGTAACGGTGTATTGCTTAACAAATTTAGCGTAATAAGTTTTTTCAGCAGATACCGTAACAGATTGCGTTGCAGCTTTATAATTTTCGCCTATTGTTGTTGTGCAATCTGAGTTTGTGTACCAGCCGTCAAACCTGTATCCGCTTGAGGCGGTTGCACTAATCTTTACAGATGAATCTCGGTAAGCACTGTATGTAGTTGTGCCTGAAGCGTTTACATAAACAGTTCCGCCGCCGCTTGCCATAGTGCTTGATGTTGAGTTTTTGGCTCTGGCTACAACTGAAATGTTATACTTCGGCTTTTCGGTAAACTTTGCATAATATTCAGCGTCGCCGTTAACCTCAAAGCTAATTGCTTTCAGTTCGGAAACAGCCGCAGAGCAAGCCGAGTTGGAATACCAACCGCTGAAATCATAGTTTGTGTTAGGAGTAGCCGTTGCCGAAAAAGATTTTCCTTGCTTATATGAGCCTGTGTAGGTTGCGGTTTTCTTTGACCCGTCAACGGTAATCGAACCGCCCGTAAACGAAGATACGGTTGATACTCCTGCGTTAGTTTGAGTAACTGCGTCGAATTTTACCTTGTATTCTTTTACAGCCACCTTTATCTGAAAATCAATCTCAATTTCGCCGCTCAAAAGCTCAGGTGTGGCACTTTCAGCATCAAGCCAAATTGAAATTGTCATTTCCTTTTCTTCGTTAGCTAAATATGTTGCCAACGGATTTGTTGTGCTTGCGTCGATATAATCATAATCCGAAGCAGGCTTTGCAATAAGCGTGCTTTTGTTGCCGTCACTGTCATACACCGTGCTTGTCTGCTGTTCTGAATCCGTGGTAAGAATTTTGTCGTCGTTTCCACATTCTATCATAACTCTGAAAGCCGATGTGTCATCAATCAAATTGCCGTTTTTGGTTGCAGTTATCGTCAAGGGGTTTTCATCGTCAAACGACAGAAAGCAAGCCTTAGTTGCCAATGTATTAAAGCTGAAATTTATGTACTTTGTACCCTTGTCGTTGGGAGTTGCCGCTCTTGGCTCACGGTCTGTTTCGTCCTCGGGAAAATAGAAATCCTTGCCGTCAGAGCTGTATGCCTGTGCAAACACAAGCTCCTGTGCATCGCCTGCGTTTTTATCCATACTCATCAAATCTAAGGTTGTAGTTGAGTCGGGATCAATAACAAGACCGTCAAAATACTTGTATTTGTCGCCCAGCTTGCCCGTTTTGAGGGTTTGATTAGCGTCGTCAGACTGAATTACAAAGCTTGAACCGCCCTCAATCCAGCTAAACGTTATGCCTGCGGCAACAAGCAAAATCAAAAACAGTGCCGAAATTGACAATAACATACTTTTTTTGTCTGATGATTTAGTTTTCAATTCGGCACCTCCTTTTGATGTGTATTTTATTTTTATTTGCTGATTAGGTTATTGGTTTCGCCTGTGTAAATATAATTACCGTTTTCCGAGTCGGATTTAAACCAGCAGGTGAAGCCGTTGAAGAAATATTGGCTGTCGTCAAATTGAATTCTTGTATCGGTTTCTCCTGTAGAGCTTCCTTTGGATAGTACATTATTTGTACTTACAGTGTATATATTAGCATAAAGGTCGGCAGTCATATCTCCCGACTGCTGAGTATTGCTGCCGTTATTTGATATTTTTACGCCGAGCTTGCCGGTACCCATATCGCCGGTGGGAACCCAGAAAGAAACCTCAAGAATTCCGTTTACATTACTTACCGATGTTCCCGGCCAATTGCCAAGATATTTTGTATTTGTACCGGTATTCCAAGCATAAACCCTGGTATCTGCCCAATTCCTATTATCTACACGAATTGTTACCTTGGATTTTCCGCCGGAGTTGAACTGAAATCCGGCAATATTATCGGTTTCATACAAATCGTAATAATACATTTTGCCGCTATCGGTATCATGCGAATATGTCATTCCCTCACCGGGCCATGCTTTGACTTCACCGTTTCTTGTTAAGCCGTTTTGGGTGCTTGTCCAACCGTAGCAATACGGTTGCCCCCAACCGTTTTCAACCTCACAAAATACTCTGAACTTGCCCTGACTGCTTTTCCAGTAGCCGTAGCAGGCTTCGTGCGAAATTTCAAGATTTGTTTCGGTATCGGTTATGGCTACATAAGTATACTCGCCGTTGGGGTCTTTGACAATACTTGAGCTTGGACTCCATTGATTCCAATATTTGTCGATGTCAATCGAGTATCTTCTGAAACTGAAATTTGAAATAGTGTTCGGTACATACGCAGTCCAAGTGTGGTCTGTGTCGTAGCTTTCACTTTTTGTCATTGCGTAATAGCGACTTGATGACTTGTCAAAAATATACATCATAGTGTCATATTTTTGTGAGCCTGCCGTGTTTGTAACCCAATACTCGGCAGTTGCATCCTTTACACTATGAGTATTATCAACAAAGTTATACTTTGTAAGGTCGTCGGTGTTTGTTGTGAACTCAACATAAACCGACAGCTCCTTGTCGGCAACATCTGCTGTGCTGAACTCTGTTCCCTCGAGCCACAAAACCAAGGTGATGTGCTTCGTTTGATTAGCGTCAAGGTGGAACAAAACATTGCTGTTGTCACCGTTGAAATAATAATCTCCGTAGGCTTCTGTGTTTACATTTGTTGTAGTGGCGTTGCCGCTTTCGTTAATCGCCGTTATCGGTGAAAAATACTGACCGCTTACGCCGGGCATCTGCTTGGGACTAAACACCTTTGGAGCGTTGTTGTCGTTTGTGAGGAACGACATTCTCAGCGAATTTATAAGATTTGCATTTGTTGATTGAATAATTGTTCCCGCACCGAGATAAACGTCTGTTGCGTTATCTCCTCCAACAAGCTCAAAATCCAAGCTGACATACTTTTTGTTTTCGTCGTCAGCCGTACCCTCTCTAAACGTCATTGAAGAAGTAAGGTTTGTTTTGTTTTCGGCAAGCGGGAAAAAGAAATTTCTTCCGTCTGCACTTGAAGTTTCTTCAAGCGTACATTGGGTAATGATAATTGAATTGGTAACATTGCCGCCGTAATACATCGTCAAATCACTGCCTGTGGTGATTGTGATGTCGGGACTTGTGATGTCGCCGTTGTAGCCGCCCTCAATCCAGCTAAAGGTAACAGTCGCAATCAAGGCAACTATCTCAACGAGTGCCATTATGGTCATTGAAATTCTGAACTTTTTGCTTTTTCTTTTTTTCATAACGACACCCCCTTATGTTAGTTCTTGTTTTGTTTATTCAGCACTGAATGCGTCTATTGTCAGAGTAAGATTGAACTTTCCGCCGACCAAAGCACGGCGAGCCTCGTTGTCACAGCCCTCTATCCAAACCATAAAGGTTGCATATGAGCTGTAATAACCTTTGTCGTCTGCTGTGCCTGTCAAATTTGCGATTTGGTAGCTGACTCCCGGCTCTGTACTGCCTGTTGTAGACGGGATTTCGGTTATTGCCCCGTTAAATTTTGTAAGTGTGCTATTATCGCTACGGTAATACCAATGCTCATATGAATTGTTCCATTTGTAGTTGTTGCCTGCCGCACCTGTTCCCGAAGCGTTTGAAGCTGCGGTTGCATTGGTTGTCATTGCGTAGGTGTCTGAGCCGACAGCGTTATCGAGGTGAAGCTCAGGATTTGTTATCCAAAGGAACTTAAAGGCAGATCTGTTGCAAGCACTTAATCTCAAGGCTCCCACAATGCAATCCTTTGAAAAATCGCCGTATGAGCTTTTGTTGCCGCTGTTTGAGCCGGTGATGACTTTTGAGGAGGGAGAAGCAGATGATTCAGAGCCGAGATACACATTCAGCTTGTCTTTTGAACGCATATAAACCTTAAACTCCAAATAATCCTTGTTTTTTTCTGCATCCTTCCACGTTCCGTTTGTCTTAACCGTTGCGTAGTTTCCGTTTTGTGTAAGCTGTGGCACACGGAAAGCTCCTGTGCTTGAGCCTGTTCCCGTAACCTCAACAAATTTAACGTTTGCAAACTCATCATAATCTGCAAGATTTAAGCTCGTACTCCAATTTGTTTGGTCAAACGAAAGCTCAAGGTTGCTGTCGGAATTAACCTGAACATCATAAGCGTTAACTCGGTTGTCAACGCTTACTGCAAACCAAGCGTAAACTCCGACTACCATAAGTATTGCAATGAGGAACAAGTTGACAATTATTATGTATTTATTTTTTGAATTTGACTTTGATTTTTTCAACTTGATCCCTCCTTATTTGGCTGTAAAGTGAAGTGCCATATTAAATATTCCGTCTGCAAGAGGTATTAGTGCGTCACGGTCCGTACCCTCAACCCAAACTCGTATCACAATATGAGCTTTGTAATATTCGTCGGTTTCTTTGACTTTTTCAAGCGTTGCAACCGGAACTCCCACCTTTGTGACCGCAGGCTTTTTGACGTTGTCATATGCCTTGGTTGCAAAGAGCTTTGGATTTGAGGTTGTGCTTAGAGCTTTTGATGCTTTTGACTCATTGTCATAATAAGTGTATGTCTGTGAATTTGATGAATTTATGTCAACATCATAGCTGTCGCCCGAATAAACTGTAACCAAATCGTTTAAATTCAAGTTTGCAAAATCAACAAGCTGAAGCTCGCCGTCTTTGATTACAAGGTAGTAGTCTTCAAAGCAAATTGCAGGACCGTCAAAGCTGCTTATGTTGTCAAGCGTAAACTCTGTTCCTGCCGATGAATAAGCCAAAGCCTCACCGTTGACTGCTAAAAACTTGCCGTTTGAAACGTTTTTGAATTTATAGGTTGCTTCATACGGTTTTTCTTCATCCTCAACAGTTTTCTTAACGGTAAACTGCTCCGTTGAAGAAATGCTTGCGGGTGAAATTGTTTTTTTGTCATTTGTTTTAAAGCTGATCGGCTTTATCATACTGCTTTCTGACGAGGTCAGAGCAAATAAGTGTTCGGGAGAAGCGAGTGCAACGTTTGCATCGCTGTCAAGCGTGTAATAGTGTTTATACTCGGTTGAGCTTGAAGTACCCGAACGGTCAAAGACCTTTGTGCCGCCGTCAGGCGTTGTGCCAGAATATCCTACAACAAGCAATACCTTTGTATCAGGGTTATAGCCTAATTTAATTTTGAAATCATTTGTACCGTAAAACCCTTGAATGTAAAACTTCGGCATTTGGATACCGCTGATATTAGTAAAGGATTGGTTGGATATTTTCGCCATCGGTGTAGCATCCGAGCCGTTAGCGTCCCAGCTTTTTGACTTGTCAACGCAGTTGTTTGCGTCGTTTGCCGTAAAGCTTGACGAGTTGTTGTTGATGGTCAGGGGAATATCTCTTGTTTGCTTAGAAGCGTTGAGATTCATAGTAAGCTCAAAGGTATAAAGACCTGTGCCTGCCACATCGTCAAAGACCTCAAAGCTCATTTGGTGCGAACCGAAATCCTGCTGTGATTGAGGGTCGGAGTCGTAGTTATTAGGCAACCACATATAATAAGTTTTGCCGTTTGAGCTTGTCAGATATTCACCGATTGTGCTTGTGCCGGGGGTAACAATTTCGGCGGTTTCTTCAGTGTCAACCAACGAGTAGCCCGAGCTTTCTTTCAGCTCATAGTCTGAGTTGGGAGCCCAAATAAAGCTGCAAGAGGTTTTATCGCTGTCTAAAAATGCAAGCCTTGAAGCTGAGCAAATATAGCCTGTTGAAAAGTTGCCGTATTCGCTGATTGCGGAGGTTTCCTTGGGAGAAACCAAGCTGTCGCTTGCAAGGTAAACATCTCTTTGCGTTGTACCTCTGAAATACAAATCAATGTCAATGTATCTGCCGCTGTAATTATTACCGTCAATCACAGTACCCTGCCAGCTTCCGTCGGCGTTTTGAAGCGGAACGCCTGTTCTGCGGTTGAGCTTCGGCTCAAAAAAGCTGAGTCCGTTGCCCGTTATGAGCGACAGGGGTGACGGTTCGTTGCTTCCCGTAAGATTTTTTGCCAAGCCGGTAACTTTTGCCTCAACCTCAGCATCAGACATTGCCGTCAGGTTTTTGTAGTAGCTTGTGTCGTCCCACGAAACCTCAACACCGTCGGATTTTGCAATCAACGAAATTCCGTCGGCGGTTGCGGTTTTGCTTCTGGTAAACCACGCCCAAATTGCCAAAAATGCAACAACGGCAAGAACGAGCAAAATTATTAAATTTTTAGCAATCAAACCGCTTGTTTTGCGGTGTATAACTTTGCTGTTTTTCATTACCGACCTCATATGGCAAAATCTGCTTTATTTTTTGCAAATATAAATTGCAACCATTCCGTCTGCTTTTAATGTTTTGTTGTGAGCAAGCAAGGCTTTTTCAAAGCCGCTTGCTTTGATTTTTGCGGCAAAGCTTTCGGCAACCGCTTTTTCAACACCCGAATATGTTACAAACACGGGAGCGTCGGTTGCAGTTCCGAGCTGTTCAACCACATCATTGAGTGCGTCGGTGTGAGAATCGCTCTTTTTGTACAGCTTAACCGTCTTTATTCCGAGAGGAGAATACCAGCTCAAAAGCATACCTTTTTTGCTCTTGGTTACGGTGAGTGCCTTTATGCTTTTAGCTGTATTCGAAAGCACAGCAGCCAAATTATCGCTGCCGCTTTCGGCAAGCATTTGTGCGTAAGCCGAAACCATTTTGATGCAACCAAAGGAATAATCTCTGCTGACAAAATCAATCGACTTTTTAACAGCCTTTGCTTCGTCCTTGGCAGCCGTTGCCTTTTCGTTGGCTTTTCTGTCGGCTTCCTTAATCTCGTTTTGTGCGTTTTTCTTGATTTCTTTAACCTTAGCTTCAAAGCGTTTTTCGGCAGCCTTTTCGGCGGCTTCAACACGCTTGTCAACCGATTTTTGCACCTTTTTAATTTCCGATTGGTGCTTGGCACTTACAGCAGCGGCAGCGGCTTCGTTTGAATTTTTGATATTTACAAGCTGTGCTTCAAACTCCTGCTGTTTGTCCGACAAATCCTTAATTCGCTTTTGCTCTGCAATATTTGCTTTTTCGGCAAAGTCCGAATTAAGTCTTGCGATTTCCTCTGCGTGTGCGGCGTTTGTGTTATCAATAGTATCGTTTAGCGTCTTGACCTCTGCGTTGTGCTTTTCCTGAGCAAGCCTTGTTTTCTCGGCAAAATCAGCGTTCATTTTTTCTTCACGCTCTTTTGTCTGCTGACGCTCGGTTTGCAGAGTTGACGTCAATTTTTCATTCTTATCCGTAAGACTGCTTATCTGCCTTTCATCTTCGGCAATCTGTGCTTCGCATTTTGCAACATTGTCGGTAAGTGCGGCAATTGTTGCTATTTGCTCGGCAACCTGTGTTTCAAGCTCGTTAATCTTAGCGGTTTGCTCCTCGATTTGCTTTGCCTGCTCCTCAATCTTTGTCTTTTGGCGAGCATTTTCCTGCATAAGAACCTGAACACGGTCGTTTAATACTATGATTTGCTTGTTGAGCTTATCAATAGTTTCGTTTAGCTCCTCAATATGCTGTTCAAGCTCGGCAATTTTTGCTTTGAGCTGAGCGTTTTCTTCTTTAAGACGCTCAATCTCTTTTTCAGCCTCAAGAAGCTTGAGCTTAACCTCTTGAAGCTCTGCTTTCAATCGGGTAATCTCATCCTCAAGTGCGGAAATTCTGCCCTTCAGCACAAGGATTTGCTGTTCTTTTTGTTCAAGTGTGGCTTTCAGCGACCTGATTTCGGTGGTAAGGTCCTGAATTTTCTTTTCACGCTCACGGATCTCCTTTAAGCGGATCTCCATTTCTTCTTTTCTAACCGCTTCAAGCTTTGCCTTCATTACCGACTCACGGGTTTTTTCGGGCTGAGCAGCTTCTGCGGCAATTCTTGCGTTTTCGTCCTCGTACTTCTGGTGCAAAATTTTGCGAAGTCCGGGGTTGGTGGCAATACACATCATAAAATGCTCAAAGCCCATTGTAAAATAAACGTCCTCTTTAACTCGGTCGCTCATTTTGCCGCTGTAATCCTCACTTACAACCTCAAAGCCGTCACGCTTGTAGGTATCAAGGAAGTTCCAAAGCTCCATAGCTTTTTTATAGTTAGGGTTCTTTTTGAGAAGGTTTGTTTGCGTAATCGGCGGGCGAACCTCAGGCTCTTTTGCAATTGTCTGCATAAGCTGAGTGTTCAAAAATTCGTTGAGAGTTTTTCTGATTCTTCTGATACGGTCAAAATCCGAAAGCTCGGAAACATCAAGAACGTCCAAATTATCCGCAAGTCGCTCATGGGCTTCTCTTGAATAGCCGATGACAAAATCCGCCTTGTTTTCGTTAACAATAAGATGACGTTTTACGGAAATCTTGTTGAAGCTGTCATCGGGAACGTCTTTCATTTTTGAATATTTGTTATCAACAAAGTTGATGGCACGACGGATAAGCGTCATAAGAAAACGGTTTTCATAAATCGCAAAGCTGTCCTCACGCTCGATGGTCAGCACCTTTTTAGGTGTTACCATATCGCCCTCAACCTTTGCAATCAAATTTGTGTGCTGTGAAAGATGCTTAACCGAGTCGGGGCCGACTTTTTTGGCAAGCTCAATACGCACAATTTCACCGTACTCTTTGATAAAACGTCTTTGCTCGTCTATCGCCTTTTGAATGTAAGGAAGCACATCTTCAATGGCTTCAACCCAATCCATATCAATGGCTTTTTCGTTAGTTTTACCGTCAAGTGCATCCTCGCCCTTGTCGCCGTCCTTCAAGCCCTCTTTTATGTAGTTGTAAGTAAAATCGTTTTGCAGAAGCTCATACATATACATATAAGCTCTGTAATATTTACTGAAATCTGCCATCGTGTTGCTTGCTCCTCATTCATATAGTGAGATTGCTGTTCTTCATAATTAGCTATAAGGGCAAACGAATTTGCCCTTATACTGTCGGTTTATACAAGTTTTTTGAGCATTAACAGATATTCCTTGCAAACTCCCATGCTGTCTGTGCCGAAGAGTTCTTCAAGGTAAGCAATCAAGCCGTCGATTTCGTCACGGATATAAGAAAGGTTGAGTGCTTCAAACTTTCTGAACACCTTGCGTGCAAGAACATAATCCAAGCCGTCAAGCTCAGTTCCGCCGCAACCAACATATGCCGGAACAAAATCACGAAGCTGTTTTACAATACGGTTACCGAAAGCTATGCGGAAATGCTCAATTACATAGTCGTCAAGCAATCCGATTTTCTTCATATTTTCTTCGGAAACCACATTTCTTGCTTTTGCGTCGTTAAGCAAGCTTTCAAAATGCTTGTAGTTGATTTGTACAGGCTCTGTATACTCGGCTTCAAATGCAACACCCTTTGTGTCGATGTTGATGGGCATAGCACGGTCGTATACCTTATCTGTAATGGCAAAGGTAGAGTCGTCGTTGTTAGCGGTGCCGACATACCACATATTCGGCGGCACCAAAATCTGACCGTTTTGAATGTGCTTGGGGTCAGTCGGCCAAGAGTTGGGGATAATATCAACAATCCACTCATCTCTTCTCGGCATTTCAAGAATAGAAAGCATCTCTGCAAAGTAATACTCAACACGAGCGATGTTCATTTCGTCGAGGATTACCGTGTAGATGTTTTCGTTGTATGATGCTTCGTACATTGCACGGAGCATTTCGGTTTCGTTGTATTTCTTTGTAAATTCGTTAAAGTAACCGAAAATCTCACTTCTGTCACGCCAAGAAGGCTGAACAGATGCAATTACTGCGGGGTTGCAGGTGAACTTACCAAAGGCATACGGAAGTGAGGTTTTACCTGTACCTGAAATACCCTGTAAGATGATAAGTCTTGTTGATGCAAACGAAGCAATAAACAATCTGATAATCTTAATATCATAGTAAAGTCCGAGCTGTGAGCAGGCAAAAAGTCTGAACCTGTCGCAAAATTCGGGAAGTGTGATGTCATTGTCATATACAGGCGGCTGATAATCCTTCCAAAGCTCGTCGATTTCGGCAAGCTTGTAGAATCTTGAATCGCCGGTTTCTTCTTCCTCGCCGCTTGTAAGCGTTTCGATTTCTTCGCCGGTAAGCTCGGAAATTTCGTTGGGATTGAGTCCGATTTGCGAAACCTTCATCGACAAAATCTTGTCTTTTTCAAGATTAAGACGCATAACCTCTTTGTTAAGAGCCTGAACCTCCTGCACAAGTGAGGCTGTGTCCTTTCTTCTGCGGCGTGAACGAATAGACTTTTTTACGGCGACGATAATGAGCCATATCAAAAGTCCCAATACAGCAGCAAGAAGCACGATCGCAAGAACTGCAATGCCCCATGCAAGTCCGCCAAGCTCGGTAGTATAAGCGTTTATAATATTGATATAGGCAGGGAAGTCAAAAGCGTTTCCTATACCGATGAAAATTCCCTGTATAATTGACCACAATGAGCCAAAAAACTGACCGAGAAAATCAAACAGAAATTTAAATACTGTATCCACGGTACTTCGTCTCCTTAAAAAAATCTATCTTTCTAATCAATCATTGATATGTAAATTCGGCATATCAAGCGTTTAACGTAACGGAACTTATGCAGGGGAACGTCCCCTGCATCTTATTCCGTAAATTTAAGCACCCACGTGCTTAGGGACAAATTAAATTATTCATCTTGAGAATCAGTTTCGGTAATATTGCCGTCAGCAGGTGTTTGTACCGATTGCACATTATCCTTACTGTTTTCACTGTTGCCGATTGATGCAAGGTATTCCTCAATAGCCTTTTTCTTTTGCTCTTCCGTGAGTTCGGAGTTTGCAACAGCGTCTTGAGCAGCCTGCACCGCCTTTTCTTTGTTGTAAGCAATTAGGTTCATTACAACACGGATTGCTTCATATACAAAGAATATTATCATCGGCAGCAGAACACAAAGGAAAAATCCGAGCTGAGTTCTCAAAAAGCTCAAAACCGCACCTATTCCGCCGATTTTGCTGCCTGTGTATTTGGCAACAATTGTTGCAGAGGTCTGCAAGTCATCGTCGGGCTGTGGGTTGGTTTCTCTGTTATCGCCCTGCGTTTTGTAGTAGGTTATGTCGTTATCCTCAATCACTTCAACAATGCGGTGGGTGTTAAGCACCTGTTCACCGTTGATGTCAATCGGAAATGTAACAATGTCGCCCACCTCATAAACATAAGAAGGGTCGTTTGTAATTTCCGACAAAAGCAAGTCGTTTCTTTGAAACGTGTCTTTCATTGAGTCAGACTGAACACTGAGCGGAGCGATTCCGAAAATGTTGGGGACTCCCGATGATTTAGATGTTAATGACAATGTAACGATAAGCACCGATATTGCCAAGATTAAAATAACTATAACATCAATAATAATATTTAATACTTTATTTAACACACTTTTCATTGGGAGTCTCCGATTAATTTAAATTATTTCGCAATTTGCAATAAGTATCAGTTAATTAAACCTGATCCTCTGTTTCACCGGTAACGGTAAATGTAATGTCTTCAATTGCCTGACCTGCGTTACCATCAAAGCAGTGTTCATCCTGACCTTCAAACCATACATAAATGTTGTAATATTTAGCTTCGTTATGAGCCAAATTACCAACATTGATTGTGTATGTTGTTTTAGGTGTAATAGATGTAGTACTTATTGCATCAACAACAGCTTCATAAGCAGCACCGTCTACGTCGTAAACGCTTTCTGTAAATGTGCCTGTGATATTGCTGGTTGCATCAGCTTCAACAACTGCAACTCTTGCATATTTGTTTGTAAGACCTGAGAATGAAATTGTAACGTTCTCAACAGTAGCTTCGCCCCTATTCATTACGTTAAGCTCTTCTGCAAAATAGTAATTTCCGCCATCGCCGATTCCAGCAAAGTCTGTACCTGTTTTCTTATCAAATGCTGTCTTTGTTTCAGCTTCTGCACTAAACCAAGATGTACCTGTTGATGTTGAAGCAGGCAAGAGAACCTTGTTTGCTACGCCGTAATCTACAACTGTTTTCCAGTCTTTATCAGATTTACTGATTACAAGCTCGGAAGACTTAACTGTCTTAACGTTAATACCGCTTGCTGTTGCTGTTGTGCTTGATGTAAACCAAGCGAATGTTGCTGTGCCGAGAGCTACCATAGCTACGAGCAGCATTGCTACTGACGAGATTAATAATCTCTTTCTGGATTTTGCTTTCATTGAAAAATTCCTCCTAAAAATAAATTGTTTGTCCCTAAAACACCATAGGGAATTTTTGGATTTATATTAGTGCATTTGCACTTAATACCGATTTAATATGCTTTGCTTGTATTTTGCCTTTTACCACAACGCCCAAGGATTTTTGGTTTCTTCCTCCTCAACACTGAACAACATTCTCATTCGAATGTGTCCGTTGCGAATGTCGTCAATACATTCGGGGTCGTTTCCTTCAATCCAAATCACGATTGTGTATTTGTCAATGTCGTCAACCTGAAAATTTTCGGTTCGGGTGGTCATCACCGTGTCGTCGTCAACAAATATCGTGCAGTCGGTTTCGGCTGTGCTGCGGTCGGTGTAGCTTGCCTTGCCGTAGATTGCCGGCTCGCCGTTTTTGTACACCATAACTCTCACCGCTTCGTCGGCGGATTTTGCAACACCGATTATTTCAAGCGTTGCGTCATAGTTAAGCTCAACCTGACCTTCGTTTTTACAATAGAAGGTGTATGCAACATAGTTATCGCCGTTATGCTCGCCGTTTTGACTTGTGTCCAAGTCTGTGGGCAACCAATTATATGTAATGTTTGTTACATCGGTAACCTGCTTTGCCGAAAGCGAGGCTGACTTAACCTCAAAGCTTTCGTCCTCACTTAGCACAATTCCTCGTTTTACAGCAGGGGAATCAAGGCTGATGATAAGGTCGCCCCACTGGGTTACAAGCATTGACACAAGAAACAGAATCAGCAAAATGATAAGGCATACCGAAAGGATTATGCTCAAAATCTTTCTGCGTTTTTTGTATTTTACAATAGCAACAGAATCTGTCTTTGCGTGAAACCGCTGTATTTCGGGGCTTGCTGTTTCTTTGTCATTGAACTTGCTTAACTCCTCCGGAGTAATGGGCTGTTCAATTTTTGTTTTGTTTTTTCCGAACAATTTAATCACTCCGTTGAGTTAATTCTGAAACACGCAGATTACGAAATCGGAACGTTGTTGTTGTCACAACCCACAAATCCAAGCTGAACCGAAAGCTGTGCTTCCTGAACGTCGTCGTCACATTCGGGGTCTTCGCCGTCAATCCAAAGTCTTATCGTTACCTTTGTCGGAGTAAGCTCGTCCAAGTGGAAAATCCTTGTGCTGTCGGAATAAACCATTGTACCCGACGGCAAATCAAAGGTTGACTGTCCGTTGACGGGAGTTCCTTTGTTCGGCTCATATATAGCCGCACCGTTTTTCTGAGTTTCAAAGCCCACTCTTGTACAGTTTACAACATCCGCCTTAGGTCCTGTTGAGGTGGTTGTAACCTCTGTTCCGTCATTGTTGTTAATCTCTGAGCTTTCGGTTGTAAGATGCACCCACATTTCCTCGGTGGCGATAAAGTAACATTCAAACTCAAGATAAGAACGGTTGTTAGGCTCTCTTTCGCTTCCGCGTTTGTTCACAAACCTCAAGCCGTCCGATGTGGTAACAGGGTCAAGAAGAATCTCGTCAAGGCTTGTGTTTTGCTTTGCGAGATATTCGTTAATCATTTCGTTGGTAATAACCTTGCCGTAAAGCGACAAATCCGTCCCGTGGTCCTCCATTGAAACCTTTAGCTGAGCACTTACGCTGATTTGCAAATCCAAGCTGTCAACTCCCGCAAAGGTGTTAATTGAAAACCAAGCGACCGTTGCAGAGGTCATTGAAAGCACAGTCATAATTGCAACAAAAATAATAAGTCTTTTGCGACTTTTGTGAGTTTTTTTGTTATTTACCGTGTTTTCAAGCATTTTTTTGAAAAACCCCATCGCAAACACCTCCGCTGATACTTATTACCATAATAATACACTATTATTTTAATTGACTTTCACCTAAAAGTCAATTGATATACACTTTGTTCAAATAATTTCGTTTATTTTACCAACCATATAAGTTATTTGTTGTGCAATTTGCCCTTAAATCTTTAAAGAAATTACAAATTAGTATCAAAAAGGGAGCAAATTAACCTTGCTCCCTAACTTTTCAATTGCAAATCAATTGCAAATAATCTTGTAGAATTTTATTTTACACGATGAATACCGCTCAAATCCGCAAGAACAATACAGCCTGTTGTACATTCTCTTGCACAAGCTCCGAAATCCGTGCAGTCGGGACATTTGGAGTAGTCAATCACAGCCACGTTATCAACCACCCTGATTGCTCCTGTCGAGCAAGCCTTTTCGCATTTTTTGCAACCGATACAGCCGTTTGTGCAAGCCTTGCGTGTGACAGCACCCTTGTCTTTGCTGCTGCAAGTCACAACAACCCTTTCAACATCGTCGACCAATGAAATTATATGCTGAGGGCAGGTGCGTGAGCAAATGCCGCAGCCCGTGCAAAGTCGAGTGTTGATGTGAGCAATGCCGTTTTCAATACAAATCGCATTGCTCGGACAGGCTTTTACACAATCTCCGAGTCCGATACAGCCGTAAGTACAGCTTCCTTTGCCGCCGTAGCTCATTTTTGCCGCCGCACAGCTTTCGATTCCGTGATAGTCGGCTTTGTCGGAGGTACAGTTACAGTCGCCGCCGCAATGAACCACGGCAACATTTTCAACAACGTCCTCAAACTCAACGCCGAGCAGGTCGCTGAGCTTGTGAGCAACAGCGTCCGCACCCGGAACACAAAGATTTGTGGGCGTTCCCTCTTTTTCAACAAGAGCCTTTGCATAACCGTCACAGCCCGCAAAGCCGCAAGCTCCGCAGTTTGCACCCGGCAGGCACTCACGAACAGCGGGGAATCTTTCGTCCTCCTTAACAGCCATCAGCTTTGAGGCAACCACCAAAACAACCGCACAGATGATGCCGATTATTACAACGGGAATGACCGCCGCAAGTATTTGTTCCATAAATCCGCACCTCCGTCAAGCAAATAGATTTTCGATGATTCCGCCGAAGCCCAAGAACGACAACGAGGTTATCGACGCCGCAACAAGGGTTATCGGCAAGCCTTGAAACGCCTTCGGAATGTCCGCTCCCTCAAGCTTTGAGCGAACTCCCGAAAACATTACCATTGCAAGGAAAAATCCAAGTCCGCTTCCGAGAGAGTTTACCATTGATTCGGCAAAGGTGTAGCCCTCGTCGATGTTGAGAATGGTAACGCCCAAAACGGCACAGTTGGTTGTAATTAGCGGAAGATACACGCCCAACGCCTTGTGAAGCGACGGCATATATTTTTTGAGTATGATTTCAACAAGCTGAACAAGTGCCGCAATTACAAGGATAAATACAATAGTCTGCAAATATTCAAGGTTGTTGGGTTCAAGCAAGAGCTTTTGAATCGGATATGTCACCGCAGTTGAAATCAGCATAACAAAAATTACGGCAATGCTCATACCCGTTGCCTGATTGAGCTTTTTTGAAACACCCAAAAACGGGCAAATTCCCAAAAATCGGGATAAAACATAGTTGTTGATAAATACAGCCGAAAGCAAAATAATTATAAATCTTGTCATTTTTCTGCCTCCCCGCCGCATTGTGCCTTATGGCAAAGCTCTGCCGACGGACAGCCGGCACAGCCAAACTCCTCTTTGCTCGGCTTTTTCTTTGACAGCTTTATCGCAAGAGCCATAAGACAGCCGAATACGAAAAATCCGCCGGGAGCCATTGTCAAAATTGATATGTGATTTTCGGCAAGCACGGGAATTTCAATTCCGAGGAACGTGCCGTTGCCCAAGGTTTCTCTTATCGTTGCCATTGCCGTGAGTGCAAGCGTAAAGCCCAAGCCCATTCCGAGTGCGTCAACCGCAGAATCGAAAACCTTGTTTTTGTTTGCAAACATTTCGGCTCTGCCGAGAATGATGCAGTTTACTACGATAAGCGGAAGATAAATTCCAAGGGATTCGTCAAGTGCGGGAGCAAATGCCTTTACAAGCATTTGAACCATAGTTACAAAGCCTGCAATAAGAACGATGTAGCAAGGGATTCGCACCTTGTCGGGAATAACCTTGCGAAGTGCGGAAATTACGATGTTTGAGCAAAGCAAAACCACCGTTGCCGCCGCTCCCATTCCCAACGCACTTGACACGCTTGTTGAGGTTGCCAGCGTGGGGCAGGTGCCAAGCACAAGAACAAGAACCGGATTTTCTTTTATAAGTCCTTTTGAAAAATTTTGCAGGGTGTTCATCACTTTGCCTCCTTTACGATTGCATACGCCTCAAAAGCATTTTTTATCGCACTTTGATATGCGTTTGAAGAAATGGTGGCACCTGTGATTGCGTCCACCTCTGTATAGGTATCGGCGGTTTTGCCGTTGTACTGCGTTCTGTACGGATCCTCGGCGGTTTTTGAGCCGAGTCCGCTCGTTTCGCTGTGCGACAGGGTTTTGCATTGTTCAATGCTTCCGTCGGACTTTATGCCGCAAATCAACTTCATATCACCGCCGTAGCCCTTTGTTGTGAGCATAAACACATAACCGGAGCCGTTTGTCGCCTTGTAAGCTTCGGTCACGCCGTCGGGAAGCTCAACGCTGAGCTGTTCAAAGTCGTCAGCCTCCGCCAAGACCTCCTGCCTTGCCTGTGACGCCGCTTCTTTTTCGGATTCGCTGATTATCGGTGCTGTCACAAGGTTTACATAAGCCAAAAGAGCGGTAACAACAAGGCAAATGCAGGTAAGCACCGCAATCGGCTTTACAATTTCGTTAATCGTATCTTTTTTCTTCATTTTTTGGCACCTCCCGTCAGAGGCTTTTGCCTTGTCAGCTTTGAAATATACGGAGTAAGAATGTTCATCAGCAAAATTGAGAACGATACGCCTTCGGGGAAGTTGCCCCAAAATCTTATCAGCACGGTAATAAGTCCACAGCCTACGCCGAAGATTACCTTGCCCCATTTTGTTGCAGGGGTTGTTGCATAATCGGTTGCCATAAAGAACGCTCCCAAAACAAGTCCGCCGCCCATAACCTGATACAGCACATCCTTGCCGCACAAAAGCGACATAATAACTACTGTTCCGATAAACGCAACGGGCGTGTGCCAGCTTATGACACGTCTGGCAATAAGATATATTCCGCCCAAAAGCAGAGCCAAAATGCAGGTTTCGCCCAAGCAACCGCCATGACAGCCGAGAAGCATATCAATATACGGCGGCAAAGAGTCAAGCTCTCCCTTTGAAATCAATGCAAGCGGAGTTGCACTTGTGAGTGTGTCTGGAAATGTCCATGTGGTCATACTGCCCGAAAACGCAGTGAGCATTACAATTCTTGCAGCAATGGCGGGATTTGCAAAGTTTTGACCGATTCCGCCGAAAAGCTGTTTTACTATTACTATTGCAACAACACAGCCGACAACAGCCTGCCAAAGCGGTATTGAAACAGGCAGGTTAAACGCAAGCAAAATTCCCGTAACAACAGCCGAAAGGTCGGAAATCGTGACTTCTTTTTTACATATTTTTTCAAAAACCAGTTCCGACAAAACACACACGGCAACGCAAACTCCCACAACAAGCAAGCTCCTTGCTCCGAAGTTGATTACCGAGGCAATCAATGCGGGAATGAGGGCGATTATTACGTCAAGCATAATTCTTTGAGTGGTGTTTTTCGCAAAAAAATGCGGTGACGCAGTCATTATCAATTTCATTGCTTTTTACCCTCCTCGTCTGCTTTTTTTGCGTTAATGTATTCACGCAGTTTTATTTTTGCAAGCTTGTTGGTCTGAACAAGCGGTCTTTTGGCGGGACAAACATACGAGCAACAGCCACATTCCATACAAATGTCAACGCACAACAGCTCAAGCTCCTCCGGTGCATTGCGTTTGTATGCCCTTGCAATTTCTCTTGGGTCAAGTCTGAGGGGACAATTTGCAATACATTTTCCGCAGTTTATACAGGGTGTGGTTTTGGGAGGCTTTGCATCATTTTCATCCATTGCTATGACTGCATTTGTGTTTTTAAGCACAGGCTCGTCAAGCGACGGAACGGCTATGCCCATCATCGGGCCTCCGTAAAGCACCTTTTTCGGCTCGGATTTAAAGCCCGAACAAAATTCAAATAGCTTTGAAATAGGCGTGCCTATCGGAGCAACAACATTTTTCGGCTCTTTTACGGCAGAGCCGTCAACGGTTATGCACTTTTCAACAAGAGGCATACCTGTTTCAAGATATTTTGCGATTTCGGCAAGCGTTGTACAGTTGATTACAACAACGCCGACGTCAATCGGAAGTCCGCCCTGCGGAACGACTTTTCCGGTTGTATTATAAACAAGCACCTTTTCACCGCCCTGAGGATAAATTGACGGCAACACCTTTACCTCAACTCCGGATTTTTGATGTGCTGTTTCCTGCATTTTTTCAATACATTCGGGCTTGTTGTTTTCTATTCCGATAATAACACGCTTTGCCTTCATATACTTTTGCAAGGCGTCAATGCCCTTTGAAATATACTCGGCTTTTTCAAGCATCGTTCTTGTGTCCGAGGTTATGTACGGCTCACATTCAGCCGAGTTGATAACGATTTCTTCGACCTTTGACAAATCCTTTACGCCCAGCTTTACAAAGGTGGGAAATCCCGCACCGCCCAAGCCGACAATTCCGCTGTTTTTCACAGCAGAAATAAAGCTCTCAAAATCACTTACCTCAGGCCTTTTAACTTCCTCGCTGATTTCTTGAAGTCCGTCTGTTTCAATAACAACTGCGGTGATTTTTGAGCCGTTTGAGGCTGTTATCTCGTCGATTTTCTTTACAACTCCCGAAACACTTGAATGAACAGGAGCGGAAACAAACCCGTCTGCCTCTCCGATGAGCTGTCCCACCTTTACGCTGTCACCACGCTTCACCTTAACCGTTGCGGGCTTTCCGATGTGCATTGACATCGGAATTGTCACAATGTCGGGAACAGGCAGGCAAACCGACGCACATTTGCTTGTGTTCTTTTTGTGCGGTACTTTTATACCATGCAGTTTCATAGTTTTCCTCCAACCGAAAGTTTTTCTCTGTAATCCAAAGAAAAACAGAATACATATAATTATTATACTACATATTACATTTATAACCAATATGGCAATATATTAAATATAAGTATGCAGTTTTTGTAAATTTTGACCATACCCGTTGAAATAATACAAAGTTGTAAACTGATCAAGGGACAAAACGCGTCGATAAATGTTGCATTTGCAAAAATCAGTGTTATAATTATATTTCGGACAAAATAACACAACCCAAGAGGGATAATATGAGCCAATCTAATCACTATTACAGCTTCGGTCAAAAGGAAATTTTAAAAAATCAAATTCTTTTGTCGGGACTTACCGATGATGAAATTTTTATGTTTATCCAATTTGCCGAGCCGCTGTACATCACCCTGAAAAAAGGTCAAACCTACCGCACTCAAAGCAATTTTCAACATATGATTTGCATTTCTCTTTTGGGTGAGGTTTGCATATACACCGTTGATTACAGCGGCAACCGCTCGCTGATAAAATATCTTCACGGCGGCGAAACAAGCGGAACAATCTATACAATGCTTGACTACTACAATTCGATAATTGAGATTTATGCCAAAACCGACATTGAAGCATTGTTTCTTAACCCCGAAAAGCTTTTCATCACAGACGAAAGGCTTGCCGTTATTCAGCACAAAATCCTTGTAAATATGCTTGCCGCCGAAAGGCAGCTTTTTATTGATATTTCAGAGCATATTGCGTGTCTTTCTCAACGCAACATCAAAGACAAAATACTTAAATACTTAATGATTGCCTGCGAAAACGAACACTCCTACGACCTCTATTTGCCGTTTTCAAGAGAGGACCTTGCAAACTATCTTTCTGTCGACCGAGCCTCGCTTTCACGAACGCTGGGTGAGCTGAAAAGAGATAAAATCATTGACTACAACAAAAACCATTTTAAAATACTTGACACAAAGAGCTTTAAATATTGAGGATACATATGACAAAAAGAACATTTAAAAGAGCGTTTAAGGACAGCCTGCCGATTATGGCGGGATACCTTGCACTCGGCATAGGCTTCGGCGTTTTGCTTCAAAGCAAAGGATACAGCTTTTGGTGGGCAATTTTAATGAGCATCACCATTTATGCAGGTGCAGGTCAGTATGCGGCTGTTGATTTGCTCAGCGGCGGAGCTTCGCTTTTAACCACAGCATTTATGACGCTAATAATCAACGCACGCCACTTTTTCTACGGATTTTCGCTTCTTGACAAATACAAAAACATCGGCAAGGTAAAGCCTTATCTTATTTTCGGGCTTACCGACGAAACCTATTCAATCGTATGCTCGGCTCAGCTTGACGATACCGTTGACCACAAAAAGTATTATTTCTTTTTAACTCTGCTCGACCAATTCTATTGGATATGCGGTTGCACAATCGGAGCGGTTGCGGGAATGATTATTCCGTTTAACAGCACGGGAATCGACTTTGCAATGACCGCATTGTTCATTGTTATTTTTGTTGAGCAATGGCTTGAACAAAAGGAGCATCTTCCTGCTGTTTTGGGTGTTGCAACAACCGTTGCTTGCCTGTTTATATTCGGCTCGCAGTATTTTATAATTCCGTCAATGGTTCTCATTGCCGTAGAGCTTGTAATATTCAAAAAACAGCTTCAAAAGCCCTCCGAATCCGACGAAGCAGAAACCGAGGTGGGCAAAAATGATTGATACCGTACATTCGCTTCTTATCGTGCTTGTAATGGCTGTTGTAACGGCATTTTTAAGATTTTCGCCGTTTCTTTTGTTTCCCGAGGGTCGCAAAAGACCAAAGGTCGTAACATATTTAGGCACGGTTTTGCCATATGCTTTAATAGGTATGCTTGTGGTTTACTGCTTTAAGGGAGTCAGCGTTTTTGAATTTCCCTATGGTATTCCGGAGCTGATAGCCGCCGCTTTTTCGGTTGTCATTCACGTTTGGCGACGCAACACCCTGCTGAGTGTTTTCGGCGGCGTAATACTTTATATGCTGCTTGTGCAATTAGTATTTGTATAAATCATTATATTACGGGAGCTACTTATGTCTTTACTTGAGATTTTTATAATAGCGGTCGGGCTTTCAATGGACGCCTTTGCCGTTTCGATTTGCAAGGGCTTGTCGGTGCAAAAGCTCAAACCAAAGCATATGCTGCTTGCAGGTGTGTATTTCGGCGGATTTCAGGCACTTATGCCGCTCATCGGCTACCTTTTAGGCAAGCAATTTGAATGGCTTATCACAAGCGTTGACCATTGGATAGCGTTCGGCTTGCTGGCACTTATCGGTGCAAATATGATTAAAGAATCCTTTGACAAATCAAACGACGTCAACGACTCGTTTTCGGTCAAATCAATGCTTCTGCTTGCGGTTGCAACAAGCATTGACGCTCTTGCGGTTGGCGTGACCTTTGCGTTTTTGAATGTTCAAATAGCTTCAGCCGTTTCAATCATCGGAGCAACCACCTTTGTGCTTTCGGTAATCGGAATCAAGGTTGGCAACGTGTTCGGAGCAAAATTCAAATCAAAAGCAGAGCTTGCAGGAGGAATTGTGCTTGTGCTTATGGGCATAAAAATCCTGCTTGAACACCTCGGAATCATTAATTTCTAATTTTTACACAAAAGGGCTGCCTTACTTCATTGAGCAAGGCAGCCCTTAATTTTTAAGTATTTAATTATTTGGCTTCAAACTTCAAGCCGTTTTTGGTACAGTAGGTTTCAGCCACAGAGCCTTTTACACCTGTCATTACAAATCCGTTGATAGGCTCATAATTCCAAGTTTCATCATCAGGGTCTAAGCCCAAGCCACAATCGTCCATAATCTTTACGGATGCGGGAACACTTACCTTTTTAAGGTTTTCTGAACCGATAAAGGCATTGTATTCAATTTCTTGAACGCCGTCCTCAATTACAACCTCGTTTATTGAATCTACAAACGACATTGCATAGCTGTCAATTTTCTTAACCGTGCCGGGAATGACAATTTTAATGTAAGCGTCGTCACTTGAAGCGTATATAAACAAAGCCTTAACCTCAACAACGCTCTTACCGTTAATTGTTTCGGGAACTTTAATCTCAGAAGTCTTGCCCGACTCAAACTGCATACTGTCGTAATCATAACCCTGAATTACCATTCCGTCGGCAGTTTCCGTGTAAAGGAAATGTGATACAGAATCAAGCTTTTCTTCGCTCTGTGATGAGCTTTCGTTGTAGCTGCTGAGTATGTCGGAAGCACTGTTTTCATAATTCTCAATATCGCTTGCAAAATCTTCAACATCACTCAAGAACTCCGAAACCGTACTTGAGTCGATGTTATCCTTAACCTTGTTGCACGCAGCCGAAAAAATGATAACGCAGATAATTATAAGCAACAACAAAACGCCGCCCACAATACCGAAAACAAGTCCGAGTATTTTGCCTGTGCTCATAGGCTTTTTGCCGTTTACAGGCTGATTTGTAAACTGCTGACCTGCATAGCCTGTATTCGGCTGATTTGTAAACTGCTGACCATAGCTTGTTTGATAGTTTTGAGTCTGCCCAACAGGTTGAACGGGCTGTACAGGTTGAACGGGCTGTACAGGTTGTACGGGTTCAACGGGTTGAACAGGCTGTGCAGGTTGTACAGGTTCAACAGGCTGTACGGGATTTAAGCCCTCAGTCGCATTTACTTCTGTCGGTTGCTCGTCAACAGGTGCGGGAGTTCCGCAGTTTGTACAAAACTTACCGTCCAATTCTTCTCCGCAATTTTTGCATTTCATAATAATACCTCCAAAAAATACTTGCCTTTCGGCTATATATAAACACTCGCAAAGTGAGGTTTAACCCATCATTTTTTCAATTTCTACGGCAGCCTCATACAAGTATCCGCCCTCAAACGCCTCTGCCTTTCCGCTGTCAACCTTCTTTGCAAGCTCCGAATCAATCGGAAGTCTTGCAAGCACCTTTGTGTTGTAACGCTCGGCAATCTTGTCGATGTGGCTTTCACCGAACACCTCAAGCTTTTTGCCACAGTCGGGACAAACAAAATAGCTCAGATTTTCAACAAGTCCCAACACGGGAACATTCATCATTTCCGCCATTCTTACAGCCTTTTCAACAATCATTGACACAAGCTCCTGCGGAGATGCCACAACAATTATGCCGTCAAGCGGCAGACTTTGAAAAACGGTAAGCGGAACGTCGCCTGTTCCGGGGGGCATATCAACAAACATATAGTCAACATCTTCCCAAACAACGTCTGTCCAAAACTGCTTTACCGTTCCCGTAATCATCGGAGAACGCCAAACAACGGGGTCGGTTTCGTTTTTGAGCAAAAGATTTATCGACATCAGCTTTATGCCTGTTTCGGTTACAGCGGGCAAAATTCCGAAATCGCTGCCCATACAACGCTCATATATTCCAAATGCCTTAGGAATTGACGGGCCTGTGATGTCAGCATCAAGCACAGCAACGCTTTTTCCCATTCGGTTAAAGGTAACCGCCAGCATAGACGTCACAAGGCTTTTGCCTACACCGCCCTTGCCCGACACAACGCCGATAACCTTTTTTACACTGCTGTATTGATTAAGCTTTTCGTGCAAATCCTGAACTTCTCTGTCCTTGCAGTCGGAACTGCAATTTGAACAATCGTGGTCACAACTCATTTATAAATTCCTCTTTCTGTTTAATTAATAGTCTACGTCCTCTGCCACATCGTCCTGCTCATCTTCGGCAGAAGTAACCACAACACTTTCTTGTGTTGTCGGGGCTTCTGTAACCTGCTGAGTAGGCTCCGGCTGAGTGGGTGCTTCGGTCGCAGGCTCGATTGCAGGCTCAGTCACCGCTTCGGTAACAGCCTCGGTAGGTGCCTCTGTTTGCACCTGCTCCTGCTGTAAAGTCTGAGTAGCCTGCTCGGTTGTCACAACCGCCGTGCTTGCCGTGGTTGATGTTGCCGTTGTTGCAACGTTTGGAGTGTTTGTTCCCGTGCATTGTGTAAGCACAAGTACAACCGCAATTATTATACACAAAATCGCAAGTGCAACAAATACTATTGCCGCCGTGCGGTTTTTACTTTTTTTATTCTTTTTCTTGCTTTTCTTTTTTGATTTACCCGATGATTTTTTAGCCGTCGACTTTGACGAATTTTTCTTTTTATATTCACCGTTGCTCGGATAATACTCGTCGTCATCGTAGCTCATATCATAATAATCGTTTTCATTGTCGGATTGCGTGTTTTCACCTGTCTGCGAATCAAAATCGTCGCCGTAATCCGACAAACGCTCGGGGCTGTTGCTTTTTATGTCACGGTCGCCTGAATCAAACGCACCGTCCGTATCAAAATCGTCCGAATCAAAAGCTTGGCTGCTGTCTTTATCAAAGCCGTCATCATACAAGTTTTTGTTCTTGTCCATAATACGCAAATCCTTTCGTAAAATGAAATAGTTATCCTTAATTGAAATAATAAAACAGCAAATCGGTTTTGTCAAGACTGACGGTAACAAAAAACCGACCTGCCACACAAGTCGGTCTTTAAATGCTTTAATTATGCTTCTGTTTCTTCAAAAGCTCTCGATTCCTCATCATCTTCAGCCAAGCCTTCGCTTTCCTCCGATCCAGCGGCAATTTCCTCCTGCTCCAGCATCAAGTCGGCTTCAACTCCGCCGTGTATCGGCTTTGAAGCGTCGCTTGCCTGTGCCAAAGCCTCAGCTTCTTCATCAACGGTTTCATAACCGCTCAAAAACGTATACGGAACGCCGTAGCCGAACGCAACAGCCGCAAGAGTTGCAATCAATCCGATTGTGCCGCTCTCGCTTACAAACACGCTGTGCAAGGGCATACCCGAAGCTATTGAAGCAACAATGATGTACAAAGACGGGATTACAAGCACAATGAGCGTAAACGGCGAAAAACGCTTGATAGCTTTGCCGTCGCCCACTCTTGTGGCGTAAAAAAGTAAAAGTCCGAACACCGCATAAACAGCCACGGTTACAATTGAACCTGCCACGGTAGACAGAGTTTGAGCAAAATCATTGAAGAAGTGTGCACAAATTATGAATGCAATAACAAGAAACGCAGAGAAAAACAAATTAAGCATTTCTCTTTTATCAGGTTTTTTCAATTTCAAAGCCTCCAAACAAAAATTAGTTATTTATACAATAACACAAAATCATTCAAATATCAAGCCTTGATTTTTGCGGCAAGGCAAACCCAGCCGCCGTCGCAATGTTCTTCGATAATATCAAAGTATTTGCCGACCGACGCCTTGACCTCGTCGCCCCTTGTGTCGATGATTCCGCTCATAATATAAACGGCGTCATCCTTCATAAAATCCTTTACGCCCTTTGACAAAAACATAATTGCGTCTGCAACGATATTTGCAAGAACAATGTCGTATTTGCCCTCAACCTTTTCGGTAAAGCTGCCGCAAATCGCCTCAAAGCTCTTGCCTACGCCGTTAAGCTCGGCGTTTTCTTTTGCGGTGCGTACTGCTGTTTCGTCAATATCAACACCGACAGCATTTTTTGCCCCAAGCAAAAGTGCGGCAATTCCCAAAATTCCGCTTCCACAGCCCACATCAAGAACGCTGTCGCCCTGCTTCATATACTTTTCGCACATTTCAAGGCAAAGCTTTGTTGTTTCGTGACCGCCCGTACCAAAGGCAAGACCGGGGTCGATATTCAGCACGGTTCTGTTTTCCGCATCGTAATCCTCATACCAGCTCGGACGAATCAACAATCCCTTTCCGACGGGAATCGGCTTAAAATACTTTTTCCAATTATTTCGCCAATCCTCCTCGGCACAATCCAAAAGCTCTATGTCGTGCTTGATGCTTTCCGCATTGTAGCGTTCGGACAAAAACGCAACTGCCTCCGACGGCGAAGCATCAGGCTCAAGATAGATGTGAACAAAAGCCTTTGACCTGTCCTTTTTGAGAAGCTCCTCGTCAATGAGGTCGATGTGTGCAATATCCTCAACCTCTTGCTCAAGGCTTGAATAATCCTCGATGTATATGCCGTAAGGCACAACCACATTTGCAATGTCGCCCGCTCTGTCAATATCCTTTGCGTTTACGGATATTTTAATTTCTGTCCAATGATTCATAAGCCATACCTATTATCAATCGTTAAATAATTTTTTCAGCTTTTCAAAAAATGTTTTGCGGCGTGCGTAATTCTTCTCCGAGGTAGTGCTGTCAAATTGGCGAATGAGGTCTTTTTGCTTTGCGTTTAGATTTTTGGGAATCTCAACCGTCATTCTTACATATTGGTCGCCTCTGCCTCTGCCGCCAAGGTGCTGAATACCCTTGCCCTTGAGCTTGAAAACATCTCCGGGCTGAGTACCCTCATGCACCGAATAAGTAACCTTGCCGTCAAGCGTCGGCACAACAACCTCTGCACCCAACGAAGCCTGAGCAAAGGTTATCGGAAGCTCGCACCACACGTCGTCGCCCCTGCGTTCAAAAACATCGTGACTGCGAACGTTTACATAAACGTGCAAATCACCCGGCTGACCGTTGTTGTAGCCTGCGTTGCCGTGACCACCCACGTTAAGTATTTGCTTATCCTTGATACCTGCCGGAATTGTTACGTCAACGGTGCGGTTCTTTCTCTGTCTGCCGGAGCCGCCGCATTTGCGACACGGATTGTCTATTATCTTGCCCTTTCCGTGGCAAGCGTCACAGGTACGCTGAGTTTGAACAACACCAAACGGAGTACGTTGGTTTATTGTAACCTTGCCCGAGCCGCCGCACGCCGAACAGGTCTTTGGGTGTGAGCCTGCCTGAGCACCTGTTCCGTGGCAATCGCCGCAGGTAGAAACAGCATTGTAGCTCACGGTTTTTTTGCAACCCTTTGCGGCTTCTTCAAACGATATTGAAATGCTTGCTTCAACATCACTGCCACGCATCGGAGCATTCGGATTGTTTGAACGTCTGCCGCCGAAGCCTCCGAAAAAGCTTGAAAAAATATCGTCAATGTCTATTCCCTGTCCAAACGGACTTCCGCCGCCTGCACCCGCTCCGAAGTTGGGGTCAACTCCTGCGTGGCCAAACTGGTCGTAACGTGCCTTTTTGTCCTTATCGGAAAGCACCTCATAGGCTTCGTTTACCTCTTTGAACTTTTCCTCACAGCTTTTATCGCCGGGGTGAAGGTCGGGGTGGTATTTTTTTGCCTGAGTTCTGTACGCTTTTTTTATTTCATCGTCGCCGGCACCCTTTTGGACGCCAAGCACCTCATAATAATCTCTTTTGTCTGCCATAGTCACACTCTCTCTTTGCAATGTGTTACAGTAGGTTTAAGCTGTTTAAATTTAAACAGCAGGAAAAGGAGCCGCCGAAACGGCTCCTTAAAATCAGTTTGAATTATTTGTTGTCGTCAACGTCCTTAAAGTCTGCATCATAAACATTGGGGTCACCGCTGCTTGCCTGTGCATTGCCCATATCGGGAGCAGCCTGCTGCGGGTCGCCCTGCGGAGCTGCCTGCTGATAAAGCTTTGCGGAAATTTCGTAAAGTGATTTCTGAAGCTCATCCTTTGCAGCCTTCATAAGGTCAGCGTCATTCTTTGAAATTGCCTCTTTAAGTGCCGAAGTTTTGGTGTTGATTGTGTTTTTGTCATCGTCTGCAAGCTTGTCGCCGCTGTCTGTAACAAGCTTTTCTGCCTGATAAACAAGGTTTTCGGCTTCGTTCTTAGCGTCAACCTCCTCACGGCGTTTCTTGTCCTCGGCAGCATACTGCTCAGCATCCTTAACAGCCTTATCAATATCTTCCTTGCTCATATTTGTTGAAGAAGAAATCGTAATCTTCTGCTCCTTGCCTGTTCCGAGGTCCTTTGCAGATACGTTTACAATACCGTTTGCGTCAATATCAAAGGTTACTTCAATCTGCGGAACGCCACGCATTGCCGGAGCAATTCCCGTGAGTGCAAACAAACCAAGCTGCTTGTTGTCACGAGCAAATTCACGCTCACCCTGAAGAACATTGATTTCAACCTGAGTTTGGTTATCAGCGGCAGTTGAGAAGATTTGGCTTTTCTTTGTGGGAATTGTTGTGTTTCTGTCAATAATCTTTGTCATTACACCGCCCATTGTTTCAACACCGAGGGACAGCGGAGTAACGTCAAGAAGAAGAAGTCCGTCAACCTCGCCTCCGAGTACGCCTGCCTGAATAGCCGCACCGATAGCAACACATTCGTCGGGGTTGATGCCCTTGAACGGCTCTTTGCCGATAAGCTTTTTAACCGCTTCCTGAACAGCGGGGATTCTTGAAGAACCGCCAACCATAAGAACCTTGTCGATTTGACCGATTTGAAGTCCCGAATCCGAAAGAGCCGAACGAACAGGACCCATTGTTGCTTCTACAAGGTCTGAGGTAAGCTCGTCGAATTTTGCTCTTGTAAGAGTCAAGTCAAGGTGCTTTGGACCTGTCTGGTCTGCTGTGATAAACGGAAGATTGATTGAAGATGTTGTTACACCCGAAAGCTCAATCTTAGCTTTTTCAGCAGCCTCTTTTAATCTCTGCATAGCCATTTTATCAGATGAAAGGTCAATGCCTGTTTCTGTCTTAAACGATGCAACCATCCAGTCGATAATTCTCTTATCAAAGTCGTCGCCGCCGAGTCTGTTGTTACCTGCGGTTGCCAAAACCTCCTGAACGCCGTCGCCCATCTCGATAATCGACACATCAAAGGTACCGCCGCCAAGGTCATAAACCATAACCTTCTGGTCGTTTTCCTTGTCTACGCCGTATGAAAGTGCTGCGGCAGTAGGCTCGTTGATGATTCTCTTTACGTCAAGACCTGCAATTTTGCCTGCGTCCTTTGTAGCCTGACGCTGAGCGTCGGTAAAGTAAGCGGGAACTGTAATAACAGCCTGAGATACTGTTTCTCCGAGATATGCCTCTGCGTCAGCCTTGAGCTTTTGAAGCGTCATAGCCGAGATTTCCTGAGGTGTGTAGCTTTTGCCGTCAATAGTTACCTTGTATGCAGTACCCATTTCTCTTTTGATTGAAGCCACTGTTCTTTCGGGGTTTGTGATTGCCTGACGTTTTGCAACCTGACCGACCATTCTTTCGCCGTCTTTTGAAAAAGCCACAACAGAGGGAGTTGTTCTTGCACCCTCTGCATTTGCAATTACAACCGGCTCGCCGCCTTCGATAACTGCTACACATGAGTTTGTTGTACCTAAATCTATACCTATTGTTTTAGCCATAATAAATTCCTCCGATTAAATTTGATTGTATATTATAATGTATTGCTTGTTGTTTTGATTTATCAGTCGCAATTTGCAACCTGCACCATTGCGTGACGAATGATTTTGTCGCCCAGCTTATAGCCTGTTTGGAACACCTGAGAAATTGTGTTTTTGCCAAGCTCGTCGCTGTCTGTTTTGGAAATCGCATTGTGCAAATTCGGGTCAAAAGCATCACCGATTTCGCCGTAGCTTTCAATTTTGAGCTTTTCAAAGGATTTTGCAAGCTGATTTGAAATAAGCTCAACGCCCTTTAATATTTCGGGGTCGCTGTCCTTTAGATTTTCAAGTGCCATTCTTACGCTGTCAGCAACGGGCAAAAGCTCTGTAACCGCCTTTGCGGTAGCGTCATCATAGATAGAAAGCTTCTCGTTTGCGGTGCGTTTGCGGTAGTTGTCATACTCCGCCGCAAGTCGCATATATTTGTCCTTTTGAGCTTTCAGCTCCTCCTCAAGAGCATTTGTCTTTTCTTCCTTTGCTTTTTTGCACTCTTTCTTTTTGTCGGGTTCTTCCTTTGCCGAGGCGTCTTTTGCTTCGGTTTTGGTTACATCTTCAACAGCCTCGTTGTTTTCCTTGTTCTTCTTTGGCATTTTTATCCTCCTTAGGTCATATTTCCACAAGCTCACCGATGAGGCTCTGTGCGTTTTCGGTGATACATTCAAGAATCGAAATTACTCTGCCGTAATCCATTGCAACAGGTCCCACAACAGCCAAAACTCCCGACTGCTCCGAGCCTGCAAAATATCTTGACGAAACGACGGCACTTGAGCAAAGCTCAATTCTGCTGTTTTCTCTGCCGATTTTAACAGCCGTTGTCGGCGGCAAAGTATTCAGCATATTTGCCAAATCGTGTTCGTTATTCAAAAATTCCATAACCCTGCGAACTGCTCCGAGTCCCTCGTCCGGCACCTGCATCAGCTTGTTGTAGCCGCTGTGGTAAACGCTTACGTCCTTTGCCTGACGTGCAGCCTCCATAATCGCCGTCAGCACGCTTGGCATAAACAATGAAAGCTCACCAAACCGTGCCGCCACCGTTTGAATAAACGGCCGATTTATTGAAGAAAGCCTTATGCCTGCAAAGGTTTCGTTAAGTGCTTTGTCAAAAACTTCGAGTATTTCGGGAGTTATCAGAAATTCACACCTGAACAGCCGAGTTTTTATGATTCCGTTTGAAACCATTACCACCGCCATTGCGGCGTGGGCTGTTGTTTGAACAAAGCTTATCTTGCGAATCCTGCTGTCGTCGCCGTCGGGCGTGGTTGCAAACGCCACAAAATCCGTAAGCTGAGTAAGCAGGTCTGCTGCCGACTGAAGTATGCTTTCGGGTGAATCGCAATTCTTTTCCAGCGTTTCGGCAATGTAGCTTTTGCCGCTTTGCGACACCGGAGTAACATCAAGCAAACGGTCAACATAATAACGATAACCCTGCTGAGTGGGAACACGTCCCGCCGAGGTGTGCGGCTGAATCAAAAACCCCTTGCTTTCAAGGTCAGCCATCTCGTTTCGCACCGTCGCAGATGAAACATTCAGCCCCGTCTGCATTATCAGATTTTTTGAACCGACGGGTTCGCCTGTGGTGACATAGCTTTGGACGATTGCCGCAAGGATATTTTCTTTTCTCGCAGTCAGCTCCAAACCGATTCACCTCTGTTTAAGTCGGATTTCGATGTAATTAGCACTCTCGATGTTTGAGTGCTAATCGCTTTAACATTAATATAATACCAAAGTCAGTAAAAGTCAAGACATTTTTGAAAAATTATTCCGTTTTTACAAAAGTTTCACAATTTGTTCACTTTATATCTTGACAAAAAACCTTGCTCAACTTTATAATATGTAAAGCCAAAGTTGAAAGGAGCGGCATTATGAGCGAATATTTGCAATATGCATATGTGTTTGTTTGGGCAGCACTTGCCGTGCTGACATTTATTATAGGCATAAAACAGGACATATATGCCTTTGTGCTGTCGTTGTTCTTTGTTTTTATGACAGTATGGTATGCACTTAACTCCTTTGGCGGCATTGCGATGTTTGAGGGAGCCCTGGGAATTACCTTTCGGTGCATTGCGGTGGCGTTTTTGGCAGTTGTTGCATATATGTATTTCCGCAAGAAAAAGAGCAAAGCCGCTCAAAGCGACGAAATTTCCGATGACAGCAACGAAGAATAAATCTGTATATAGAAGCTTTTGAGCTTTTGCATACTATATATTGTTGACAAAAATACAAATTTCCGAAAATCACGGAGTTTTGCATATTTTTTTTGAAAACCACTTGATTTTAGAGGCTTTTTGTGTTAATATATTATCCATATGACCGATACTTTAAGGAGGTGGGACAATGCCAAACATTAAATCTGCAAAAAAGCGTGTTAAGGTTATCGCTACAAAAACAGCTCGCAACAAAGCTACAAAGTCAGCTTTAAAAACTGCTGTAAAGAAGGCTTACTACGCAGTTGACACTAATGCCGACAACAAAACAGAGGCAGTTCGTCTTGCTATCAAGAAAATTGACCAGGCAGCAGCAAAGGGTATTATGCACAAGAATACAGCAGCAAGAAGCAAATCTTCGCTCACAAAAAGACTTAACGCTTCTGCATAATTTGCAAGCCCGAACATAAGTTAAATCAGCTTAACCTTAAAAGCAGAGTTTTTCTCTGCTTTTTTTGTTTTGGTGTTGACTTTTTCACAAAAAATGTTAGAATAGAATTAGATTATCGCATATACCGAATAAAATTTAATACTTGGAGGTCATTTTATGAAAAATAAAAATTTAGCTGTTTTAGTCGGCATCATCACAATCGTTGCAACGCTTTCCGCTGCATTAACCGCATTCTTTATCATCAAAGACAAACAAAAAAAAGACGACGAAGAGCTTATGGAGTATTTGGACAACTCCATTGAATAATTTGTGTTACAACGGCTGTTTCATTATTATGAAACAGCCTTTTGTATTATATTTGTGAAAGGCGAGTGAAAAATGCAAAATGTACTCAAAAACAATCTCAAACGACTAAAACACATCAAAATCTCAACCATGCTTTGGCTGCTTGTGGCAGGAAGCATAAACGCAGTTGCCGCAACAATGTTTTTGTCGCCCGTAAACCTGTATGACAGCGGAATTTCGGGACTTTCAATGCTTTTGTGGCAGGTCACTCCGGAACAGTTTTCGTTTTCCGCATTTCTTATAATATTAAACCTGCCGCTGTTTTTGTTCGGGCTGAAAAAGCAAGGACGGCTGTTCACCTTTTATTCAATCTGGACGGTATTGATTTTTTCGGCGGCGTCTTATATAATTACTTATGTACTGCCCGTTGACGTAACAACAGCTTCACCGATAGCACAAAACGATTTGCTTTTATGTGCGATTTTCGGCGGACTGTTTTCGGGAATCGGAAGCGGTCTGACCATTCGCTTCGGTGCGGTGCTTGACGGAATCGAAGTTCTTGCCGTTGTTTTTGCCAAAAGAATCGGTATTTCGGTCGGCACGTTCCTGATGATATTCAACGTTGCCCTCTATGTTGTTATAGGCGGCATTTTCCAAAGCTGGGAGCTTCCGCTCTACTCGATAATCGCCTATTCCGTTGCTCTGAAAACCATTGACTTTATAGTTGAAGGCTTTGACAAAGAAAAATCGGCTATGATAATAACCGACAAAAGCGACGAGATTTGCAGCAAAGTTTCCGAAGAATTCGGTCACGGAATCACCCAATTTGACGTCAAGGGCTATTATTCGCAGGAAAGCAAATCCGCAATTTATTTCGTAATAAACCGCTTTCAGGTCGCAAAGCTCAAAAGCATTGTGCTTGAAGTCGACTCAAAGGCGTTTATCACTATTTCAGACATCTCCGATGTTCTCGGAACAAGCATAAAAAAGAGGTAGTTTGTATGAATTGCAATGTCGAAACAGAGCTGACACGCCTGTTAGCCGACGCAAAAGCCGACAGCGAGCTGAAAAAAGCTCTGATCAAAACAAAACTGACGCAAAACCCCGTTGAGGATTTTTGCAAGCTTTGCCAAGCCAAGGGCTATGACGTCAAAATCGGTGAGCTTTTCGCCGTTGGTCAAGACGCAAGCGACGCAAAGCTGAGAAGCGTAAACGGCGGCGGAGTAACGCCGATTGACGGCTGGGACGACGCATACGAGCAATTTTTTCTGACACTTGAATGGACTTGATAAAATGAAGCATATTTATCCTAAATATTACAAAAGCTTTAAGTGCATTGCAAACAAATGCCCCGATAGCTGTTGCAAGGATTGGGACGTTGAGCTTGACGACAAAGCCGAAAGCTTTTACAACACCGTCAAGGGCGAGTTTGGCGACAAAATCAGAAGCTTGACCGTTGACGGCGATGACGACAACAGAATTTTTGTGTCCCGCAGTGACGGCAGGTGTCCGTTTTGGAACGATGATATGCTGTGCGACATTTATATAAACCTCGGTGAGGAGCATCTTTGCGAAACGTGCAACAACTTTCCGAGAATAACTCAGGACTACATAACCTTTACCGAGCATATGCTATCGTTTGCCTGCCCCGTAGCCTCAAAGCTGATTCTTGACTTTGAGGGCAATCCGTATGAGGATTTTTGCACGGATGATTTTGAAAAAGGTGATGTTGAATACAGCCCCGAATATATGAGCTTTTTGCTCAAAGCACGAGCCAAAAGCGTTGAGATTCTCTGCGACAGGTCGGTTTCGTTTGCAAACAGGCTGAAAAAGTGCATATTATTCAACGGCGAGGTTCAAGCTTTAATCGACAGCGACAATTATTCGTTTGAAAGCATACCCGAAATCAAAATCGACAACAACGCTGACAAAGCCGACGTCAAATTCATCTTTGAGCTTCATCAACGGCTTGAAATCATAAGCCGAAAATGGCGAAAGCTCCTTGACGAAGCCTCAAAGAACAGCACTACCCTGTTGCTTCCCGAAGAATATGACAGCGATTATGAAAAGCTGGCACTCTATTACATCTATGTGTATTATCTGAAAGCTATCGACACCTATGACGTAATGCTTCCGCTTCAACGGCTTGTGTGTGCCTGCACGGTAATTTCGGGAATTGAAGCCCTGCTGAGGGGTGACGGAGAATATGAAAAGCTCCGCCTTTCAAGAGTAATGCAAAAATACTCAAAGGAAGTTGAACACTCCTACGAAAACTCGGACATTTTAGAATTTGAGTTTGAAACCAAGCTCGACTATTGGGCAGAAAATTTAATATTATTGCTGTAAGCATTATAAACAAGCAACCCCGACCTTGCTGAAAAGCACGGTCGGGGATTTGCTGTGTTGCTATTTTATTCGATAACCTTATCAAGCTCTGCAATCATATCACACGCAATGTCATATGAATTGCCGTTTGTTATTGATGCAAGCAGGGCAGTGATATTTTCTTCAAATTTTTCGGGCAAAACTTCGCAATGCTTTTTGCAAAGCTCCACAAGTCTTTTTTCACCGGGGTGAGTTAATCTGTTGAGTGCAAAAATTATATCAAAATAGCTTGCCAAAAACTCGGTTGTTCGATGATGAACACTCACCAAATCGTTTCGCAAAGCAGCCTTTTGGATTTGCTTATCATACGACGGACGCACTCCGCTGAGCAGCTTGCGGTTTTTTGAAATGATATTTTCTCTCAGCTTTTCGGGATAATCAAATGTATATTTTTTCTGCATTTCGGTAAATTTGCCCGACTTGTCAAACAGCACGGTGCTGTTGATTATATTGTGCCAAAAGCAGGTTGTGTAGCCGTTGAAAGCGTTGCCCTCATCAACCACAAATTTTAAATAGCCCTCAAAATCTCCAACCTTTCTGTATATCACATCAATCGGGACACCGTTGCTCAAAACGCAGTTGTCTTCAAGCTCCCAATAGTGATTGCCGATTTCGGTTTCCTTGCAAAACGGTGACATTACGCCTGATTTTTGTTCAAGGGTTAAATCGCCCGAACAATAAACATAAATGTCATAATCCGATTTTGCGTCACTTTCTCCTGTGGAGCGTGAGCCACCGAGTGCAACCGCATCTACCTCGTCAAGCCTTTCAAAGCCGTCGATAACCGAGGTGAAATATTCGTCGTTAAAGTACATTTAAAACACTTCCTCAATACTAAAACATACCGGCAAGTCGCAGTAATCCCAAGCTTATAGCCACGGCAGTTGTCAAAATGGCAAGCTTGCCAAAGGTGTTGACATCACAGGAAAAAGCCAAAACCACCGAGCCGACAAGTATTATAATAACAATAATCGGCACAATAGCTTGCACAGCAAGCGGCGTCTTGTTTGACACGGAGGACTTATCTTGTGAAAAATCGGTTAGGTTGTCCGAGTCGCTATACGAAAGGCGGCTGTCTTTCTCACGTTCTTCTCTTGCTTCCATTTCCATTTCGTCAAGAGCTATATCTCTAAACATTGTTTCGGTAGCATCCAACCTGCCGTCGCCGTTTCCGTCAAAAGCATCATCAAGCATCGTGTCAAAGGGATATTTAAAGCTATCGTTTTTCATAAGCTCACCGCCTTTTTTCTCATTATATCTTAAAGGTGTGACGATTTCAAGCATCAATATTAAAAAATGCACATTTTCAGAACAAAATATTGCTTAACGACAAAAGAGCTTAATCTTTGATTTTTGTCAAAAAAACAGACACATCACAAAGGGAATGTTCCCAAATGATGTGTCCGATTTATTTAATAATTCAATTTACGTCAGCGTGTAAAAGCTATTATTTAACAGCCTCGTAAACAGCAACAGCACAAGCAACAGTCGCACCAACCATAGGATTGTTGCCCATACCGATAAGTCCCATCATCTCAACGTGAGCAGGAACAGAAGATGAGCCTGCAAACTGAGCGTCGCCGTGCATTCTGCCCATAGAGTCTGTAAGACCGTATGAAGCAGGGCCTGCACCCATATTGTCGGGGTGAAGTGTACGTCCTGTACCGCCGCCCGAAGCAACAGAGAAGTATTTAACGCCGTTTTCAATAGCCCACTTTTTGTATGTGCCTGCAACAAGGTGCTGGAAGCGAGTGGGGTTGGTTGAGTTACCTGTGATTGAAACGCCTACGTTTTCGTGCTGCATAATTGCAACGCCCTCACGAACGTCGTCTGCACCGTAGCAACGAACAGCAGCTCTTTCACCGTCTGAGAAAGCCTTTTCTTCAACGATCTTAAGCTCTGATGTAAAGTAATCAAACTCTGTCTTTACATATGTAAAGCCGTTGATTCTTGAAATGATATAAGCAGCGTCCTTGCCAAGACCGTTAAGAATAACTCTGAGCGGCTCTTTTCTTGCTTTGTTTGCGTTGCGTGCAATACCGATTGCACCCTCGGCAGCGGCAAAGCTTTCGTGACCTGCAAGGAATGCAAAGCACTTTGTTTCATCTCTTAAAAGCATTGCACCAAGGTTGCCGTGGCCTCTGCCAACGTTTCTCTGCTCTGCAACAGAGCCGGGAATACAGAAAGCCTCAAGACCGATACCGATAGCCTCAGCAGCATCGGCAGCCGTCTTAACACCCTTTTTGATTGCAACTGCACAACCGAGCGTATATGCCCAGCCTGCGTTTTCAAAAGCGATCGGCTGAACGCCCTTTACGATGTCATAGGGGTCAAAGCCCAAATCGTTACAAATTTTTCTTGCCTCTTCAAGATCTGCAATACCGTATTCGGCAAGGCACTTCTCAATTTTAGGCATTCTTCTTTCTATACTTTCAAACTGTACTGCCATTGTCGTGTCCTCCTTACCGAATTATTCTTCACGCGGGTCAATGTACTTAGCAGCTCCGTCAAAGCGACCGTACTGACCGATGTTGTTTTTGTATGCTTCATTTGGCTCAACGCCGTGGCGAATATCTTCGAGCATTTTGCCGAGCTTAACGAACTGATAGCCGATAACCTCGTTGTTCTCGTCGAGAGCTGTCTTAAGAACATAGCCCTCAGCCATTTCCATAAAACGAACGCCCTTTGCGTTTGTGCTGTACATTGTGCCGACCTGTGAACGAAGGCCTTTGCCCAAGTCCTCCATACCTGCACCAATCGGAAGTCCGCCCTCCGAGAAAGCTGTCTGGCTTCTGCCGTAAACGAGCTGTTCAAAAATATTCTTCATTGCGGTGTTGATTGCATCACAAACAAGGTCTGTGTTAAGGCACTCAAGAAGAGTTTTGTTCGGAAGAATTTCAGCAGCCATAGCAGCCGAGTGAGTCATACCCGAGCAACCGATTGTTTCAACCAAAGCCTCCTGAACGATGCCGTCTTTAACATTAAGAGTAAGCTTGCAGGCACCCTGCTGAGGTGCACACCAGCCTATGCCGTGTGAAAGGCCCGAAATGTCTTTGATTTCATAAGCTTTTACCCACTTGCCCTCTTCGGGAATAGGTGCGGGACCGTGCTTCGGTCCTTTTGCAACAGTACACATATTTTCTACTTCTTTTGAATAAATCATATGTACTTCTCCTTTCAAATTTAGTTGAGCCAAATAAATACTCATTTACTGATATTATACGATATAATCACCCATATTTCAAGTGTTTTTTTATACAAGCATTAAATCATAAATTCTGTAACACTTTTGATGATTTGCAATAGAATGTATTGTAAGCGAAAGGAGGAGAGCTTATGAACTGGTTTGGTAACAATAACGGCTGCTGCGGCATCATCATTTTACTTCTTATCCTCAGCTGCTGCTGCGGAAACAACAATGATTCAAACGGTTGCGGTTGCTGCGGCTGATTTCCAAAGCACTCCCGTTGAAACCTGACGTAAAAATCGGGCAGACTGCTTTATGCGGTCTGCCCCTTTTCTTTGAATGATATTACTTTTTCTCGAAAAATTCGGGAACATATTTTTTGAGTGTGGGAAGAATACCGATTTTGTCGGGTGTGTGCGGCGGTAGCTGCCAGAAGTCGTGGGCACAAAAGGTGTTGCCCTCAATAATTGCGGGACCGTTCGGAGTTGTTGCAACGTCCCAGCCTACATACCTGATTTCAGGCACTACCGTTGCGGCCTTTAGGCACATTTCAACCGCCTCTTTAACAAACGGAATCTTGTAGCCTTGCAGTTTAACGTGTGTGTCGGGATGCTCTGTGTATACAATGCCTTTGGTTGTGTCGCCCGAATGTGCAGGATATTTTATAACTCCCGTTTCGGGGTCAACAGGCGTAAACAAGCAGTTGTTGTCGATAAAGCTGCCGCCGAGTCCCATCTTTTGCACGATATAAACGCAATGCGGAGTTTTGTTTTTGTCAAGCACGGTGATAATTCGCATACTGTTTACGGCGTCGGGATACAGCTTGCTGAGTGCTGGGTGCTGGGTGATGTTTTCCTCAACCGTACAAAAGCCCTTTTCTTTAAGGTAATCATACAGCTTGTCAAGGCTTTCAAAATCGCTGACGTTGAGCTTTTCACAGCCGATTCCGCACTCCTTGTCACGCAGTTTGCAAAACAGCGTGCTGTGCTTTTGAGCAAAGGCTTCAACATCCTCCTTTGAAGCCTTGTCCATTTCGATAAAATCTCTGCCGATATAGTCACGATACAGCTCGTTGAACTCGTCCTTGTTCTCAAGAGAATGAGCATAGTCCCAATCGTTCATAAAGCTGTTAAACCTTTTGCTTATCATTCGAGTCATAAAGGTTGCACGCTGTTCCTTGTTGAGGTTGTAAAAAGCAAAAATCTGATAATCATAATAGCCTGCACCGTATTTTTTGGCACAATAAAGCATATCGAAGAATATGCTCACTCTGCTTTTGCCCGAACGCTCATGAACCGCCTTGATTGCACCGTTCATTTTTGAAAAGCTTGCGTGTGCAAGCACCTTAAATATATATCCTTTTCCCATCATTACACCTCAATATTCATAAATTCTCGGAACTCTTTTTGAAATTCCGCACACTATTTCGTCCACATTGCTGTCAAGCAGGTCTGCCATCCAAAGCACGCTGAGCTTTTCATCGAGCAAGGAAACGGTGTCGCCTCGCTTGACTTCCCCGATGTCGGTAACATCAACCATAAATTGGTCCATACACACCCTGCCGATAATCGGTGCTTCCTGCCCGTTTATCCTCACCATTCCTCGGTTTGACAGCTTTCGGCTGTAACCGTCGGCAAAGCCCACGGGTATGGTGGCGATTTTGGTGGGACGCTGTGTTACAAACGTGCCGCCGTAGCCTACCTCTGTTCCTACGGGAACCTCCTTGACCATAACAACATAGGTGTACCAGCTCATAACCTGACGAAAATCCGCATTTTTCCAATCTTCTTCATCAATGGGACAAAGTCCGAACAAAATGTCGCCGGCTCTTACGGCGTCAAGCTGAGTTTCGGGGCGAAGCAAAATTGCAGGGGAGTTTGCAACGTGCTTGCAGGGAATCTCGATTCCTGCCGCTTCAAGTCGTGCAACCATATCGTTAAACATTTTAAACTGTCCTTCGGCACTCAGCCCATCCTTTTCGTCGGCACGGGAAAAATGAGTAAACGCACCCGTAATTTTCAGGTTTTCCATTTCCGAAATCTTTTTCACGGCTTCAACCGTGCTGTCGTCACAGCCAAAACCGATTCGGCTCATACCCGTGTCGATTTTTATGTGTACAGGGCGAACCGTGCCGCTCCACTTTGCAAGCAAATTTAGCTTTTCGGCTGTATCAAGAGAAAAAATCGCAGGCGTGAGGTTGTATTTAATCAAATTTTCAAGCTGTCCGTCGCAGGTGTCGCCCAGCAAAAGTATCGGCTCAACAGCTCCTGCCTTGCGAAGCGACGCTCCCTCCTCCCAAACGGCAACCGCATATCTGCTTATACCGCATTTCTTCAAGGTGGGATAAATTCCTTTTTCGCCGTGTCCGTAGCCGTCGCCCTTGAGAACAGCCATAATTTCAACGTCATCGTTCAAAATGCTTTTTATTTTCTTTATATTATGCTCAAGTGCGTGCAAATTTACAACCGCTTCAGTCCTCTGTGCAAGCTTTCTCAAATTTTTGCCCTCTTTCAAATATTAATAAAAGGTCATACATTTTGGATTATAGCACATATTTTATTATTTGACAATGTTTTGCAAAATAAAACCGAGGCTCTCGATTTGAGAACCTCGGCAATTTAGCGAATGATTAAATTATTCCCAAGTTTCAACGGTGAAAACCGAACCGGATGTACCCGAAATGTAGTAGTTTGCATTACTGTTTACTGAGATTTTCTCGGTTTTGCTTCCGTTGCCGTCATTGATAATGATGTAATCGGCTGAGCTTGGAACTTCGATTGAATAAATATCCTGATTGTAGCTGTTTGTTCTTTCAAAGGTCATTTCTACACCCGGCCATGTTGACAATGATGTATCATCGTCAGCCCAATAGTAGCAGTTTACCGTACCCCAGCTCTTGTTGTTTGTAAACTTAATTGTATAAGTTCCGGTTGGGGCGGGAGCTGTTGTTGCAGGAGCGGTTGTCGGCTGTGTTGAACCGCCGTAGCTGCTCCAGCTTCCGTTGTTATAGATTTTTCCGAAGCCTTCAAGTGTGATGTCGCTTGTTTGATCACCGCCGCCGTTGTTAAAGATTACAAATTCGGCTGTTTCGGGAAGCTCAATGCGATAAACGCTGTCATCGATGCTTTCCATCTCAACACCCGGCCAAGAAGTGAGCGTGGTGTCGCTTGTCGACCAATAATAAGCCTTGACGGTTGACCAATTTGAAGTGTTCTTAAAGTAGATATAGTTGCCCGACGGCGGAGCTGTTGTAGGCTCTGTTGTCGGAGCTGTGGTGGGAGTTTCGCCTCCGACATATGTACCGCAAAGCTCTGATTTTTCATAGTTGCGAGCAACATAGTACTGTACTACTGTTGCGTCCTTAACGCTGATAACGCCGTCGCCGTTTACGTCAGCGGCAATTTCAAAATTCATTACATCGGGAGCAATGTTGCCTGCCATATACTTCTGAAGCAAAGTTGCGTCCTTGATGTTGATAGCACCGCTAAAGTCAACGTCACCGATAAGCACTCTTTCTGTCGGAGCAGTTGTTGCAGGAACTGTTGTTGTAGGCTGAGCTGTTGTCGGCTGTGTTGTGGGCTGTGCTGTTGTAGGCTGTGTTGTTGTAGGCTGTGTTGTCGGAGCCGCAGTTGTCGGTTGAACAGCCGTGTACTCGCTCCATTCGTGATTAGCCTTGAAAATCATTGTTTTTCCGCCGATGCTCAAGCCCGGCTCCATATCTGCGGGATAGCGGTTTGTTGAAGCTGTTTCGCTCTCTGTGAAAATAACATTTCCTTCTGCAAATGCTTCGGGAACTTCGATTACATAATAGCCTGTTGCCGAGTCAAGGGTCATCTTTGTTCCCGGCCAAGCACCGTTGCTTGTGCTGCCGCTGTAAATGTAAGCGTAAACGCTTGACCAGTTGTAGGAAGAATTATCAAAGTAAATCTTCTGAGTTGCACTCGGATCAACCTTTGTATATGTGTAAGAAACAGGCTCAGAGGTTGTTGAACCGTCGGAAGCCTTTACGCTGAGTGTTGTCACTGTGCCGTAAGCAGCACCGCTGCCGATTGTGATTGTCTGACCGTCGGTAAAGCTCTTGTATGCACCGCCGTCGATTGAATACCAACCGCTTTTTGCGGAGTTGTTGTAGTTGAGCTTAACCGAAAGTGTGTCTGTTTTGTAGCTTGATGAACCGGGGTTAACCGTTACCGACGGGCCCGGCTCTTCAACGTTGTAAACAACAGCAACGCCCGAAGAACCTACTGTTCCCGAAATTTTGCCGTTTGAAACCGTAAATGTGTTGCCCGAAACCTGATCCTTGTATGTACCCGAAGCCATCTTCTTTGCTGTAAGGCTAACCGAGCCTGCACCGTCAAGCTTTGAAATTACAACGCCCGATGTTCCTCTTTCGTTGTAAGCAACGCTGCCCGATGACGAAAGATACTCCGACTCGCCTGCAAAGTAGTTCTTAAATTTGTTTACTTCCGAAACTGCTGTTGACTTCCATGTTGTGTCTGAGCTTGCATCGCCCATTTTTGATGCGGGTCTTGCAAAGAACAATGAAGAAGCGTTTGCTCTTGAGCCTACGATAGCCCAAGCTTTTACGATAGAAGTATTTGAAATGTTCTTTGTGTTTTTGTAACCTGCTGAGCCCGAATCACCCATATACGTGTCGTGTGATTCAACCCAAAGCACGTTTTTGTTGGGAGCAGCACCCTTTGAATAGCTTGAGCCTGCAAGTCCCGAAGCGTCGCTTGAGTTAGCGGCAACAAGCTTTGAGTCGCTTGTGTAGTTGTCGGTAATCGACATATACTTTGTGTAGTTTGAAATATCTGTGCCGCAACCGTTAAGAATTTCGCCGTAATAGAATATTTTTTGGCTTGTTGAGCTTTGTGAGCCGTTGATTACCGTAGGCCAGAAATCACTTCCACAGCCTGAGTCAGTGGGAAGCTCAATGTGCTTTGCGGCGTCAAAACGGAAGCCGTCAACACCCTGATTGATACAGTCAATCAAGAGGTTTTTAACTCTGTTTTGAATGTAGCTGTTGCCCGTGTTAAGGTCAGGCTCACCGATTGAGCCTTGTGTCATATCGTATCTGCTGCCGTCGCTAGCCCAGATGCTATTGAGATGCCAATAGCTTGAATTGTTGCGGATTTCAGACTCAACCTGAGTTGAAATATCGCTCATATTGTTGCCTGTACCGCTGATATTACCCATATGGTTTGCAACGATGTCAACAACAACCTTGATGCCGTAATTTTCAGCCTCTGTACAAAGAGCCTTCAACTCTGCCTTTGTACCGAGCCAAGTGTTGCCGTCGGCAATGCTGAGGGTAATCGGCTGATAAAGCTTCCACCACTGACCGTTCTGGTCTGTCCAGCTTGCACTGTAATCCTTCGGTGCCTGAACAGGGGAGGTCTGAACAGCGGTGTAGCCTGCATCCTTAATTGCTTTGAGGTTTGCTTTAATTGAATTGTAAGACCAGTTAAAGCAATGCAGGATGTTTGCACCCTGAATTTCAGCCTGAGGGCCTTGGTCGCCGGACGAAACCGACTGCACATCTGTTGTTACAGCCTGTGTTGAAAAGCTGCCGACCGTAAGGCACGAAACCAGCATACAAACTGTAAGAACAATGCTAATGATTTTCTTGTTCATTAATCTCACTCCTAAATAAAATTACCGAAAATGCCAATTTGCATTAACATAAAATATAATAACAAAATGCCATAATTTCTTCAATTAACGGAATAAACAAGGAAAATTTTGTTTTTTATGCAATCTGACAACAAAAAAATTTTATAAACAAAACCCTATCACCTGTTGGTAAATTATTGTTCATTTTCACGGGTGAACGGCAATTTTTACGTCAAATAGAGGCTTTGGTGCTTGCAAAAATTTTGGTTTGCAAAAATTTTAACGCTTTATATAACAGAAAACTTTTCCATAGCTATCAACTTAACGCAGGCATAAAAAATAACGCTGAACCCAATAAATTGGATTCAGCGTTAAGCTGGTCGGGATGACAAGATTTGAACTTGCGACACCACGCCCCCCAGACGTGTGCGCTACCAAGCTGCGCTACATCCCGATAACATTGTTATTTTACCAAACGATTTACAATTTGTCAAGGGTTGAATAAATATTATTAAAAAATTTTTCTTGACAACCGTGTTTCGGCTGTATATAATAATGTATAACAAATGAATCCCCTTAAAAACCGTGACGGGAAACAAGATGCAAGCCATTTGGCAAAGAGAATCGGCGGTTGGTGTAAGCCGATGCAAATGCTTGTGTGCATAGCTCATCCCCGAGTTTTTCGTGTGAAATGCTTTGTATGTAATGCGAAACGCCTGACAGCGTTATCAGTCAGGACTTTGTTGGAAGTCTGCAAGGGATACACAGCGATGTGTGTCCGAAATTTGGGTGGTACCACGAATTTTTCGTCCCTGATTGCAACTTGGTTGCTTTGAGGGGCTTTTTTTGTATAATTTTAGGAGGCGTTATTATGAAACCGTCATTTGAAAAGTATGTTCCGTTCAAGCAAATCGACATTGCCGACAGACAATGGCCAAACAACACAATTACCAAAGCACCGATTTGGTGCAGCGTTGACCTGCGTGACGGCAACCAAGCTCTTGTTGACCCGATGAATTTGGAAGAAAAGCTTGAATTTTTCCACGCTCTTTGCGATATGGGCTTCAAGGAAATCGAAATCGGATTTCCAAGTGCAAGCGAAACCGAATACGAAATCTGCCGTGAGCTTATCGAAAACAACCACATTCCCGACGACGTAACGATTCAAGTGCTTGTTCAGGCAAGAGAACACCTTATTCGCAAAACCTTTGAGGCTGTTAAGGGTGCAAAAAACGTTATCGTTCATTTTTACAACTCAACCTCAACCCTGCAGAGAAAGGTTGTTTTCAAGACCGATATGCAGGGAGTTATCGACATTGCGGTTGACGGTGCAAGGCTGATAAAACAGCTTACAGACGAATTTTCGGGAGATACAAACATTCGCTTTGAATATTCGCCCGAAAGCTTCAGCGGCACGGAAATGGACAATGCCGTTGAAATTTGCGACAGAGTTATGGAGGAGCTTGGCTCAACCAAGGAAAACCCCGTCATCCTTAATCTGCCCAATACTGTTGAGATGTGCACACCAAACACCTATGCCGACCAGATTGAATACTTTATCCGTCATCTCAAAAACCGTGAGACCGCCATCATCAGCGTTCACCCTCACAACGACAGAGGCTGCGGAGTTGCGGCAGGCGAGCTTTCATTGCTTGCGGGTGCCCAGCGTGTTGAGGGTACGCTTTTCGGAAACGGCGAACGCACGGGTAATATGGACATTGTTACAATGGGACTTAATATGTTTACTCAGGGTGTTGACCCGAAGCTTGATTTTTCAAATCTTCCAAAGCTCAGAGAGATTTACGAACGCTGCACAAATATGAAAATCGACCCTCGTCAGCCGTATATCGGAGAACTTGTATTCACCGCATTTTCAGGCTCACACCAAGACGCCATAAACAAAGGCACGCAGTATATGAAGGACAACAACTCCGAAATGTGGGAAATCCCTTATCTGCCGATTGACCCTGCCGACGTAGGCAGAGAATATGAGCCTATCATTCGCATAAATTCACAGTCTGGCAAGGGCGGTGCCGCTTTTGTTATGAGCCACAGCTTCGGCTATGACCTGCCAAAGCGTATGCACCCCGAATTTTCAAAGCTTGTACAGGCAAAATGTGAAGAGCTCGGTCGTGAGCTGATTCCCAAGGAGCTTTACGATGTATTTGAAAGCAACTACCTTGAACACCCGATGAAATATAAGCTCACCAACAGAAAAATTTACGAAGAAAGTGAAAACGGCAAGGATTACGTTCACTTCAAGGGTAAAATGCTTATTGACGGCAACGATGAGATTAAGCTCAGCGGCGTCGGCAACGGACCGATTGACGCATTCTTTAACGCACTCAAAAAGGTCGGTCTTGACAAGTATGAGTTTAATTCATACAGCCAGCACGCAATTTCGCAAGGCTCCGACTCAAAGGCTGTTTCCTACATTGAGCTTAAAAAGCCAAACGGCAAAAGCATTTTCGGAATCGGCATAGATTCAAACGTAAACGTTGCCTCGGTCCTCGGCGTTCTCAACGCAATCAACCGTGCCGAAGCCTAAACTTAATAATGAACAAAGGGCAGTCTGACCGAAAATGTCAGACTGCCCTTTTTGTTGTTATTTTGCTTTTTCGTTGACCGCAATCCAAATCTCACATTGATAATTCGGGTCAAAAGTGTTTTGCGACGAATAAACCTCAAGCCCAACGTTTTCGGCATATTCATACTGCGTGCTTTGAGATGTCAGAATTAATTTACAGCCGCACTTGCAAATCATTTCGTCCAATTATATTGCGGCAGGCTTTCGTTGAGCTTTTGCCTTGCCTCACCCTGCCGTCTGATAACCTTTTCATAACAGCCCTTAATCAGATAGTCGCCTCTTTCAAGTCGCTCATAAAACAGATTTTCCGCATTTTGATAAAACTCAAGTGCCGCTTTGTAATCCACGTCTGTTTCTGTAGACTTTATATTTGATGCTCACCACCAACCATCTTCTGATTCGCAGTTGTCAAGGTCATCATCAAATCCAAAATCGTCGTCCTCTTTTGTATCTTCCTCGAACATCTTAAAAGCTAAAAATTCTTCGTCTGATGTTACCTTTCCGTCACCGTTAAAATCAAACAAATCTTCAAAAAACTCCATAAAGCAACCTCCTTTTGATAAATAGCAATCAGCTAAGCTTTAATTCACAGGCAAATTTTGCCGATATATTTCTTTCAACTATATATTACCAAATTTGCTGTCCCATAGAAAGTACATTGCACTGAATTTTTCGGGGATTATTTTAAACAATGCAAACAAAAAAACCTGCTCGTTTTGAGTAGGTCTTTTGTAAGGGGTTATTCAGCTTTATTTAATATTATTTGCGATTTTATTTATCAAGTGTCTTCATTGTTGGGACGCCACAGCACATCTCTATATATTTTACTGCCATTTACCATACTCTACTGTTCCGCCCTAAGTCGGCATTTTTAATGTCTAACACTTCTGCCATAGTCTGACGTACTGTTCGTTCTTACTGGTGTAAAAATTGGTGTAAATGGTGTATTCACCTCCCACTGCGGCAGTTTTCCTGACGAACAGTATATTCATTTGAGATGTTTTATTGTTCCCATTCGGGAAATCGTAATACCTTATCCTACATTCGCTTTTTTATATTCCTCTTTGAAATATGAGTCCAATCCCTCAAACTCTGAACGCTTCAATTCTCTTGTCACATCCGTATATATGTTAAGAGTTGTGGAAATATCCTTGTGACCAAGTGTGTCCTGAATTACTTTCACATTCACTCCGGCTTCACACATTCTCGTTGTGAATGTATGACGTAATGAATGACAACTGAAATGAGGAAGTAATACTTTTGCATTTTCATCTTTCAATAACTGTTCATCGTTACAGTCACGAATGATTCTGCGAATTGCCTTATTCAATGTTGATTGATGCTGTGGCTGACCAAAACGATTGATAAAGATAAAATCCGTATATCCATCTACCGTCGCTTCACAATGCAAATCCAATAAATCCTGCTTCTCCTTTTCCATAAGAAATGCTTCCTTTACAAAATCGAGCATTGGTACTTGTCTATTACTCGCCGGAGTCTTAGTCGTATTGACATTGAAGTAGCAGCCTTTTTTACTGCCATCTGTTCTGTGGTCGTAATAGACAAGGGTATGGTTTACATCAATTACCCCTTCTTCCAAATCAATGTCACACCATCTCAATCCGGTAACTTCTCCCACACGCAATCCTGTACCGAGCATTACTGCAAAAACCGGATACCAATTTTGTGAACTCGGTGTATTCTTCAGGTAGTCGAGAAACAAATCTTGCTCCGGTCTTGTTAAACCTCTACGCTTTTCTGTCTGAAAGACATGAGATTTTTTCAGTTCCCTAAGAACATTATCTGATGGGTTGTTTCTGAGGTAAGCATCATCAACTGCCATATCTAAAATCTGGTGAAGCACCGTATGGACATTATCAATGGTAGCTGCTTTCAGATGTCTTTCATCTGCAAGGTAATTGTAGAACCTCTTAATATCCGACTTTTTCAAAGTCTGCACCCTTACATCGCCAATCTGATTTCTAACAAAGGTTTCGTACATATACTTGTAATTCTCAAAAGTATTATTTTTCAACCCTCGCTTTAGTACCTTCCACAACTCGTATAAGTCATTGATTGTGGTATATCGTGCTTCAGCCTTAATTCCGTCGCTTTTATCTTTTGCAATCTGTTCTTCCTTATAACGAAGTTCGTCTAATGTTTTTCCATAAACATATCTTCTTTTTCCGTTTCCATCCGTCCAGCAATAATGATATGTTCCATTTGCTCTTTGCACCTCGCCAGTACGAAGCACAACTCTTGATTTGTCTTTCCTTTTTTGTGTAGCCATAATACAACCTCCTAAATTTTGAATTGCTTGTCTATAAAATCATCAAACTTCTCACGAACAATACATATCTGCGTACCGTTCATCACTACAAACGGACATTTTTTCTGAAATGCCAACTCTCTCAATTTGATTTGTCCTATCCCGGAATATATGGCTGCTTCTTCTATGGTCAGCCATTTTTTCTCCCATATAGGAGATTCCGCACTTGTTAGAATATCTCTATACCTTTTGATTTCTTCATCCATTCATATCCCTCCATTCAAATCGAATCCCTTGTATCCAAAAATCCCTCTAATCTTTTTCTCTTAATCAAACGCTTACTTCCAATCCAAAGTACAAACGGACAATCTGCTTGATTTGTCATATCATATAATTTATCTCTACCGATACTCGTATATTCCGCTGCTTCATCAATAGTCAGATTCGCTTTATACCAAATTGGAACTCTGTTTGCCTTTTCATCTTTGCGGTTCATATGCTGTACCTCCTTCCGTGAATACAGCATAAAGAAAAAAAGGCGATAAGCCAATTATGCGAATCGGCTTATCGCACACTTGACAAAGTCATCAAATTGAGTACATCTTTGCAATATACTCATCAAAGACCCGCCTTTTTATCATTCTTCTGTTTCCAATCCATAAAACAAAAGGGCAATCCTCTCGACTTGTCATATCGTATAATTTTCCTCTACCGATTCCACTATAAGCTACTGCTTCATCAATAGTTAGATTTAACTTGTGCCACAATGGGACTTCATACTTATCCTGCTTTGGTGTAACTTTGATTTTCTCATCCATTGGTTACACCTTCTTCCCAAGTGCTGTCCTCTTGTCATAAACCACGTAATCATATCCCATTCCATCACACTTATCACATTTTTCTTTAACTGATACCAATGGGTCAAGCCTATGGACAACATAGTTCGGATTAGACATATAATCACTTCGGCATTTCGGGCATAAGCAGCGAATATCACCAGTTCTTTCCTTATTATAAAGCCACAAGCCAAAGGTTTTCTTGATTGCCACATTGATACTTTTCCAAATTCTCTCATCATCAACAAAACCTATGTAATCTGTCAAAGCTGACTTATTTACAGTCTGAATCTGTTCCAGCAAAACCATAGAAGGCTTTGATAATCCAAATCTTTCACCCAGTATGATATGGGAAGGAAGATAACTCTTTTTTATTACTGCCGTAATAGAAGCAACAATAATCGTTGGTGCTTTCGCATTAAAGTTATCTTCCTGAATAACCAACACCGGTCTGCGACCACTTTGTATAGAACCTTCCGCAATTCCAAAATCAAAATAATAAATATCTCCACGCTTAATAATCTTCTTATCCTTAGACATCATATATAAAACCTCACTTTTCTAAATATCAAAGGGAGGTATGTGTCCGGACTAAATTACTCCCTTCACATATTTGGAATTGACCGGTCCAAATGACACCCTATTTTCTGAAAAAATCTTCAAAAACTTTTTCAAACTTTTTGATGGCAGCTATTAAGTGTCTGTCAATCACCTGATGGGAAACACCTTCTTCTTTTGCTATCTCTCGTGCAGATTTTCCTTCAACAAAACGTGCAACCAGATATTTGTGCTGCTTTTCAGTCAAACTGTCTATCGCTCTCTCAATCAGCTCCATCTTCTTTTGATAGTGACTTATCTCATATTCTTCTAACTCCTGCTTCTCGACAAAATCCGGTTCGATTGCTTCTGGATGGAATCTTTCAGTCAGGTCATCATCATAACCATACACATCTCCATTATTCTTGCTGCGTTTACGGAACTTGTCCTCATTCTGATTAAATTCTGCTATGGCTTTTCCTTGTTCCATAGACAGTAGAATGAAAGGGATGTATTCCTTTATCTGCTCAGGGTATTTTTCAAACAATTCATTTTCGGACAGTTCTGTAATGATTGCCCATTCTTCATTTCCGATGTATCCGTTTCCGTATTCATATTTCAAATTGATGAGTTTGCACTCGTTCTTAAATTCTTCGTTCTTTCTATTTAATAATGTATTTGTCATTTTCGTAATCTCCTTTGAATTTTTGAAATGGTTTAAAATCA
>CAZYGJ010000014.1:0-62834 GCA_964646975.1 uncultured Ruminococcus sp. | reverse complement strand
ATTTTTATTTTTTGTAGGCTCTATTTGTTCTTACCCCAACTTTTATTATAGAGCCAATTATCGAACATATCGATTGCAACACAGCCGCCCTCAACTCACTTTTTGGAACAAAATGACCAAAAAACTACTCCAAAATTCTACACACAGAATACTATATTTTGTTGATTTTGGCGTTTGAAATATTGTATAATAATTATGACCGTAATTAATACTATATTAAGGAGGACTATTAATATGAGATGGTCAAAAAAGCTAATCAGCTTAGTGATGGCTGCAATATTAACAATTTCGGGAATGAGTTTGTATTCTGTTTCTGCGGCAACCGGCGAAGAAAATGTTGCTGCTGACAGCTTGACTGTTACGGCTACTTCAAACTACTTTCCTACAACAACTCAAACCTTTGACAGCTCAACAAAGCTTTTGACGGTGACTTACTACATAAACCTCGATGCCGATATGCTTAACACCCAATGGGAGCTGACATATGATCCCGCTGTTTTGCAGTATAATTCAGAAAACAACACAACCGTAACTGATTTTATGCCTTGTGCTGTTAGCGGAAGCTATGCAAACGCTTATCCGATTGACTACACAACAGGCGAGCTTTTAAGCGGAAAGATTTACGGAAACTGCAACAGCATTAATTTTAACAAGCTTCAAAGCACAGACGGCAGTGATATTGGTTTTGTGACCGTGACCTTTGATGTTATCGGCAGCGGTGCAACAAATGTTGATTTGATGGTTAATGTTCTTACCTTGGGCGAGCGTGTTAACAACACAATCAGTGAAACGCTTTTGGTTGACAAAAGTGAAACCGTTAGCACAACTGTCAGCCCAAAACTAAAGACAAGCGTTTATGAGGGTGCGTATATCTCAGGCTCGGTTGACCCAACTCAGGCTACAAAGCCCGGCTTGAAGGTTACTGCAAAATCTAATTTCTTCCCGACAAGCTACAATGAATTTACTGCTGATACTGACACAATTACTGTAACTTACTACATCAATTCTAAAAAAATGCTTCTTGACAGCCAATGGTCGCTGACGTATGACCCTGAGGTTTTGAAGTATAACAGCGATAAAAATCAAAACGTTACCGACTTTATGCCTTGTGCAACAAGCGGTACGTTCTCAACAACCAATCCTATTGACACCGAAACAGGCGAGCCGATTTCAGGTATGATTTGTGGCGCAACAACTAACCTAAAGCTTGACGCGTTGCAGAAATCAGACGGCAAGGACGTTGCATTTGTAACTGTAACCTTTGATGTTATCGGAAGCGGTGAAACTACAGTAAATCTCGATCTTGAAATTCTTACAGTTGCCAATCGTAATCAATTGGGCAAGCTTGATTCATCAACAGAGGAAAGCATAGTTAACCACGGCACGGTTTGTGATTATCAAACTCCAATTACCACAAGCACACGTGTATATGCCGGCTTGTATTCTGATGAAGGCACAACAACTCAGCCTCAGACCACCGAGCCTACAACAGCTCCCACCATAGAATATCTCTACGGTGATACTGATTTAAACGGCATAATTTCCGTAAAAGACGGTACAATAATTCAAAAGCATCTTGCCAAGTCAATACATATGAGCGAGCTTCAGCAGGCATTGGCTGATGTAACAGGCGACGGTCAGGTTTCCGTAAAAGACGTTACCTTGATTCAAAAATATTTGGCAGACACAGCATCGGGATCAATTATCGGAACTCCGTATAAAGCTTGATTTGTAAACTGAGAAATCTTACACCCTCCCGAAAAAGCTATGCAAAAACCTCGCTTTAATCGGAGGGTGTTACTTTTTGCCGATTTGATTTTTTTTGTTGAAATCGTACATAGTTTGATATATAATATGATTATTAACTTCAAAGGACTGAAAATATGAAAAGTATGTTAAGAAGATTTATCCCAATTTGCCTTTCGCTGGTTGTTTTGATGTCGCTGACTGTAACAGCTTTTGCTGCTGATGACAATGTTCTCACAATCAACGGCGGTGCAGAGGTAAATGTCGGAGACAGAGTGAAGTACACCCTCTATCTTGCCGACACCAAGGAAGAAATAATAGGTTTTCAGCTTGCTTTGTTTTTTGACAAGGAATACCTTGAGCTTGACAAAAACTCAATGAGCTTTGACAAGTTTGACGGCGTTATTTACAACGCAGACCTTGACGACAGCTTGCCGATGAACTGGACAAACATCAGCCACCCTGCCGATTTTTCAAAAAAGGCAATGTTCCTTTCACTTGAATTTAGGGTGCTAAAGGGCGGCGAAACTGATATTTCTCAGTTTGTAACCGAAATGTACGGCGACGATATGACATATCTCAAGTCATACACTTGGACCTATGACATAAGTGTGAACGACAACTCTGTTGTTTCCGACCAAACTCCGCTCATCAATGACGATGAAGAATATGCAGAGAAAAACTCAGGCAGTATCATAAACTACCTTGATGGTATGGGCGAGGAAAACACCCCCAACAAGGACAATCACCCTGCTGTTGTGGGTTATTCGCAGACCGTGACCGAAATTGTGAATGTTACAAAGGCAAACTCAAGCTCTGAGGAAAGCGGCGATTTCCCGATTACCACAGTGATTATCGGAGCGGCTGTGCTGATTGTTGTGCTTGCGGTTGTGGGCGTTGTGGTTATAAAGAAGCGTGATGACGGCAACACAGCAACAACCTCTGATGAAAATAAGTCGGAAAATGACGACGATTTGGCTGAATAAATAAAAATCTACACATTTATCAAAAAAATATTAAAAATATTTTCATTAGTATGTTGATTTTTTGAAAAGAATGTTTTATAATTATACTAACCGAATTATCGGACAAATGTATGGAGGAATTTATTATGAAGAAAAAACTTTTAAGTTTGATTCTTGCAGGTTCAGTTGTAGCTTCTATGGCTGCAATTGCAACAACAAGTGCTTCTGCTGCTCTTAATGCTGACGGCACATACTCAATTGACAAGACAGCATTTGAAAGAACAAAGAAGCTCTACTTCAATATGCCTGAAAGCTGGAAAAACAGCATTTCAGATACTGCCGGCTGTTATTGGTGGGCAGGTGCAGACGCTTGCGGTGCTGTTGACGGCGGCGGCGGAGACCTTGCTTGGCCGGGCTACAAAGCTACATATGACAACAGCCTTGAGGGTGCAGGCTTAACTTCACTTTATTATGTTGAAGTTTCCGACGATGAAGATACAAGAGTTCCCACAGTTGTTTGGAACAACTACATCGACGGCGGTATGGACGAAACCACTGAGCAGTATAAGCTTGCTACACAGTGCATGGACTCTGCTTGTGAATATCTTTCAGAAGGCGACTTAGAGCTTTATGACAATCAGGATGGTTTCTGGGAAGCAATGGCTGACAGCTATGCAGGCGACAAGGCTGCTCTCGGCGACTTTGCAGACAACTTCTTTGATGACGGTTATTCACTCTATTATGACAATATGATTTGGATCGTAGATCCTAACAACGTTACTGAGAACCCTGTAAGCGGTAAAGTTACTTACGGCGGCAACTGGTACTTCTACTATGGTGACGGTTCATACGGCACATGGCCTACTCCCGAAGATGCTAAGGAAAAGGGCATATTCGTAAATATGCTTTCTACTGACTTAATTGTAGGCTCTGCTGAGGCTAAAAAGGGCGATACAGTTGAAATCCCCATTACTATCGACAAGAACGAGAACAGAGACGTTGAAACAATCAGCTTCAACCTTGGTTATGACGCTACAAAGCTTGAGTTAGTTTCTTACAAAGCAGGCGACGCTTTTGCAAACGTTGAAACACTTGGCTCAACTGATGATGAAACCGGCAAAATTGGCTTTATCGTAACAGGTGCTTCCGGACAGAAAACTGCCACAGTTATGACTCTTACATTTAAGGTTCTGACCGACGAGGCAGGTTCATACCCGATCAACCTCAACGATTTAGTTGCTCTCAACGAATCTGACGAAGTTGCAACTTTGAACTTGACTGCAGGTTCAATCGCAGTTAAGGGCGAAGCTACCGAGCCTACTGAAGAAGCTACAAAGCCTTCAGTTCCCCAACCCAACAATGACGACGCTAAGTCAACAGTTGACGAAAGCAAAAAGAAGACAACAGATAACGGCGCAGTTCAGACAGGTGCTACTTCACTTGCAGTAGTTCTCTTTGTTGTTATTGCAGGCGCAACATCAGTTGCTTTCTTTACTCGCAGAAAGTATAATCAATAAGTTTTAATAAATCCTTATAGATAATGCAAAAGGGCTGTACCGCTATTCAACGGTACAGCCCTTATAAATTGGAGCGTTTTAATAAGGCACTTTGTCAATAGTTGGGGGAAACTCGAAAAAAGAAAGCTTGTTGTTTCTCGCTAAAAGAAAAAATTAGCGTTTTTGCACCTTTTGTATGCTTTTAAGAGTAGAAGATGTTGTTTCGTCTTGAATTATATTGATATTTGTACTATAATATACTGTGATAAGTTTTGATTATAAATCGGAGGAAAAGCTAATGTCAAAAAAAGCTATAAGTTTTGTTTTGGCTATTATCCTTATTGTTTCAATAGCAACAGCCGCCTCTGTATGTGCTTTTGCAGAGGACGACAGCGTTTCTGATGATATATCTTTAAATATCTCAGCCGATACAACTGTTCCCTCGACCACAGAGCCGACAACTGTTTCCGCAAACGGAAAATTTCCTAACTTGACAGTGAACGCAATTTCAAATTATTTTCCACGTGCCGCTGCCGAGTACAACTCAACAACCAAAGAGGTTACCGTTATTTATTGGCTGAACCTTTCAAAGAACATCTTAAACACCCAATGGTACATAACATATGATTCAAGCGTGTTTTCCGTTTCGGAAAGAAAAAACACACCTGCTTCGGTTTGTCCTACGATTGGTGCAAACGGAAGTCTTGATTTCAGCAAAGATGACACAATCACCTTTAATGCGTCAAGCCTGAGGCTGTTTGATTTTTCGTCGCAAATGGTGCCGTATGCAAAAATTGTTTTTGATGTAAAGGATTTGAATTTTGAGAGTGCCGTTACAACCACGGTTGACCTTACGGTTGACACTCTGCAAGTTTCAAAGGTAGATTCGGAAACACAGGTTTCTGTTAATGATGAGGAAACTTTGCTTGTAAACGACAGTATGTTGCTTCACAATCAAGACACTATGTATATTGAAGCTGAGTACAAAACTACGCTGACGGTTTCAAATTACGTTGCACCAACGGTGCTTGAAACAACGGTCAGCACCGACGATGAGGCAAACGCTGAGCAAACCACGAGCGAACAGCCGACATCGGTTGGCGTGACCGACCCTGACATCAATTCATCGGAGAATCCCATAACCACAGAAGCACCGACAACCGCTGTGCCGAACGTTATCAACGGACAGACAAATTCCGTTGTGAACACGGGCGACACATATCTTGCGGTCATATTCCTCTGCGTTCAAATTTTTGCAACAGGAATTTTGTTTGTTATGCGTAAAAAAGAGATGTATTGATTTTTGTTGAAATAACGAGATATATTATATAAGAAAGAGCCTAATTTAGATACAAAAAACAGGTATGACCGAAATCATACCTGTTGTGAATACCGAAATATTTGCATAAAAACAGGGCAGACAATGTTCCTGTTTTTATTTTTAGGCTAACAAAAAGCTGCCTCACCAAGTGAAGCAGCTTTGCAAATTCATAAAGATCAGTTAGCTCTGGTAACCTTACCTGAACGCAAACAACGGGTGCAAGCATATACACGCTTCGGGGAACCGTCAACGATAGCCTTAACACGCTGTACGTTTGGCTTCCATGTTCTGTTGGAACGTCTGTGAGAGTGAGATACCTTGATGCCGAACTTTACATCCTTACCGCAGAATTCACATTTTGCCATGAGTCTGCACCTCCTTAAACAATTCAAATCTACATCTAACTTTGTTATAATAACAGAAAACGGATAAAAATGCAAGTGTTTTTTGAAAATTTCTTAACTTGTTTTTTTATATGATTTATTATATAATATATTTTAAGTATATAATCTAATATGGGGGAACTATGCTTTATCAAATTTTATCGGGAAATTTTACGATGCAATCAATAATCGCCGAGCTGTTGGCGGTTTTGGTTATTATCTTTTTAATATTGCCGTTTCACGAATGGGCACACGCCTTTACAGCTTCGCTTCTCGGTGATAAGGCTATAAGACAAAGAGGCAGGCTCTCGCTTAATCCGCTCAGTCACATTGACCCTGTGGGTGCAATGTTTATGATACTTATCGGCTTTGGTTGGGCAAAGCCCGTGCCGATTGATCCACGCAACTTTAAAAACCCAAAGGTGGGTATGGCAATCACCGCTGTGATGGGGCCTGTTGCCAACATTGTTGCGGCTATGGCGGGAATGTTGATATTTAACGGCATTAATTGTTTTTCGACTTCGTTCTTTTATACCGAAGTGGGTAGATTTGTGTATTATTTTCTCAGCTTTTACATCACCTCAAACATCACGCTTGCTGTGTTCAACCTGATACCTATTCCGCCGCTTGACGGTTCAAAGATTTTGTTTGTATTTTTGCCCAACAAGGCAGTCAACTTTTTTTACAAATATCAGATGGTGTTTTTCATCGGGCTTTTTGCGTTGATGTATATGGGTGCGTTAAACGGAGTGATTAATTGGGCTACAAGCGGAATTTTAAATGGCTTAGATTGGCTTACCTCACTTGTGTATTTGCCGTTTTCATAATTATTCGGGAGGGCAGCTATGGAAACACAATTTCAATACAAGCTGCCTGTGTTTGAAGGGCCGCTTGACCTGTTATTAACCCTGATTTCAAAAAACAAGATTGACATTTACGATATAAAAATCTCGGATTTGCTTGACCAATATATGGAGCAAATCAATCGTATGCAGGAAAATCAGATGGACATAGCTTCCGAGTTTTTGACAATGGCGTCACGTTTGGTGTATATCAAGTCGGTAATGCTGTTGCCAAAATACGAGGAGGAAGCCGAGGAGCTGAAAAAAGAGCTTTCGGGACAACTGCTTGAGTATGCGGTTTGCAGGGAGATTGCCGCAAAGCTCGGTGAGATTTATGATTTCGACACCTTCTGCAGAGAAGCCTCACCTGTTGAATTTGACCTTACCTACACACGCAGTCATCCGGCTGAGGACATTGCAAAGGCGTATGTGAGTGCCGTGGGCAGAGGCAAACGCAGGCTTCCGCCGTCACAGCAGGCTTTTTCGGGTATTGTTTCGCACAAAATCGTGTCTGTAAACAGCAAGATAATTCATCTTATGAGAAGATTGTGGCACGGCAAAAAGCTTGAATATCACGAAATATTTGAGGTGTGCGAGGGGAAAAGCGAGCTTGTTGCAACGTTTCTCGCAACGCTTGAGCTTGTCAAGGGCAAGCGAATCAGAATAGAGGGCAGCGGCGAAAATGCCGTTGTGCATATGATAGAAAACAGGGAGGTGCAGTGATGGCTGTTGAGAATATTTCTGCCGCAATTGAAGCGATTTTGTTTTCAAGCGGTGCATCGGTTGAAAAGTCAAGACTTGCACAAGCACTTGAAATCACCGAAAAACAGGTTGATGAAGCCGTTTTTGCACTTGCCAATGATTATGCCGAGGCAAACAGGGGTATAACAATATTAACGCTTGATAATTCTTATCAAATGACGGCAAACAAGCAGTATGCCGAGCAAATACGCACGGTTATGGATTTACGCCGTAACACCCCGCTTTCTCAGGCGGCACTTGAGGTGCTGGCGGTTGTTGCATACAATCAGCCTGTTACAAAAGCCTTTGTTGAGCAGGTCAGAGGTGTTGATTGCAGCGGTGTAATCGGAAGTCTTACCGCAAAAGGACTTGTGGAAGAAAAGGGCAGACTTGAATTGCCGGGCAGACCGCTTTTGTATGGCACAACCGAGAATTTCTTGAGATGCTTTAATGTGTCGAGCCTTGAACAGCTTCCTCCGCTTCCCGAAAACGACGAGGAAAAATCCGAGGATAGCTCCGACGTTGACAAAGGCGACGAACAACTTAATCTGCTTGACAAGCAGGACGAATAAGAATTTGCGACAGGAGGAATTGCCTTGCTTTGGTTGTATATTTTGCTTGGAATAGTCTTGGCAATTTTCCTTTTAATGCTTATTCCCGTAAGCATTAAGGCAACCTATGACAATAAATTCAAATGCTCGGTCAAAATCGGCTTTGTGCCGATAACCGTTTATCCGCCAAAGCCAAAGAAGCCTGCCAAAAAAAAGAGCAAAAAAAGCGACGACAAGTCCAAGGAAGAAAAGCCCAAGGAAAAAACCGGTTTACTTAAAGAAAAAGGACTTTCGTGGTTTGTTGATTTGATAAAAAGAGTTGCAGAGCTTGCCGCAGGTGCATTAAAATACTTTTTTAAGCACATAATAGTAAAGAATTTTATGCTCAGCATCACGGTGGCGGACAGCGACGCCGCAAAAACCGCAATAAAATACGGAAAAACCTGTGCCGCTGTTTATCCTGCAATCGGCATAACGGCGGGGGCGGTAAAATGCAAAAAGTACGGAGTTGATATTGCTCCCGATTTTGAAGAAAATGCAAAAACCGAAATCAATATGTATTTAAAAGCAAGAGTGCTTCTTTTTTGGCTTGTTACACTTGTGTTCAAGTTCGGAATTAAAGGGTTAAAGCTGTTGCTTGATATAAAAGAAGATTAATATTCTCTGAAAGAATTAAGGAGGAAGTATTATGGAACATCCAATCGGAAATCTTATGGACACAACTATGAACAAAATCAAAGAGATGGTTGATGTTAACACCATAATCGGAGAGCCGATTACATCTGCCGATGGAACACTTATTATCCCCGTTTCCAAGGTAACCTACGGTTTTGCGGCAGGCGGCTCTGATTTGCCGACCAAAAAAGAAAATAAGGATTGCTTCGGCGGCGGCAGCGGTGCAGGTGTAACCATCCAGCCTGTGGCATTTTTGACTGTGTATCAGGGCGATGTTAAGCTTATTTCTGTTGACAACAGCGGCGATGCGGCTGACAAGCTTATGGGACTTATCCCCGATGTTGTTGACACGGTTAAGGGCATTTTTAAGAAAGACAAAAAAGAGAAAAAATCAAAGGATGATTTCTCTGAAATCACTGTTGACGACATAGACGTGTGATTGCATAACAAAACATCCCTTTGCATAAAATATGCAGGGGGTGTGTCCTTATGAAAAAGGTTGTATCAATTGTTCTTGCGGTTGCTTTTGGGGCAACAACGACAACTACTGCATTTGCAAACGACAGCATTAAGGCTTTGCCTGAGGCTTCGGCTGAAAGCTATGTGCTGTACTGTGCCGACAACGGCATGGTTGTTGCGTCAAAAGATGCCGACAAGCGTATGAAGCCTGCAAGCACTACTAAAATTATGACTACTCTGCTTACGCTTGAAGCGGCGGCTGTGAATGATGAAACTGTTACGTTTACAAAAGATATGACGGCAGAGGGAAGCTCTATGTATCTCGGCTTTGGTGAAAAGGTAAAGCTGAGCGACCTTGCTGTGGGTATGATGATGTCATCGGGTAACGATGCCGCAAATGCGGCTGCGTTGTCGATTGGCAAAAGTTTTGAGAAGTTTTCCGACCTAATGAACGAGCGTGCAAAGCAAATCGGTATGACCGACACGCATTTTGTAACGCCGAGCGGACTTGATGACGATGAGCATTACTCAACGGCTTATGATATGGCTCTGCTTATGACTTACGCACTCAAAAACCCCGATTTTGCAGAGCTTTCGTCAAAAGAGAGCGAAAAGGTTGACTTTGTTGAACCCGAAAAGCATATTACATACACAAATCATAATCGGCTGTTGTCGCTTTATGAATACTGCATAGGCGGTAAAACGGGTTACACCAAGTCGGCGGGCAGATGCCTTGTTTCTGCCGCCGAAAAAGACGGATTAACGTTTGTCTGCGTGACAATGAACGACAGAAACGATTGGGACGACCACATTGCACTTTATAATTACGGCTTTGAGTGCTACGCTTGCGAAAATACAAACGACAGCTCATTTGTTGCGGATATTCCGTGTGTTGGCGGAGCTTCGGACTTCGTTTCGGTTGTGGGCAAAAACGACCTTACTTTGGTTTTGACTTCACAGGATAAATCAAAGTTTGTGCGAAAAATTTATATTGACCGCTTTCTTTATGCTCCCGTTTGTGAGAACCAAAAAGTTGGCAGAATTGATTATTTTGTTGACGGAGAGCCTATTGCAAGCGTTGATATTATTGCGGTTGACGCAGTAAAGCAGAAAAGCAATAAAAATATATTTAAAAGGATTAAGGAATTATTTTCAAATGGCTAAAAATGAACCACTCAGACTTCAAAAGTATATATCACAATGCGGAATTGCTTCACGCCGCAAGGCTGAGGAGCTTATACTTAACGGAAGCGTTAAAATTAACGGCAGAACCGCTGTTATCGGTGACAAGGTAGCTGATGACGATAAGGTCTATGTTAAGGGCAAGAGGATTGTTTTGCCCAAAACAAAGCCTCGCTACATTATGCTTAACAAGCCACGAGGCTACATAACTACGCTGAGTGACGAACGAGGCAGAAAATGCGTTGCAGAGCTTATAGAGGGAGTTGGCGAAAGAGTTTATCCTATCGGCAGGCTTGACAAGGACTCCGAGGGTATGCTTGTGCTTACAAATGACGGTGATTTTGCCAACAAGGTTATGCACCCGAAAAATAACGTGTATAAGTTTTACAGAGTTACGGTTCGCCCGTCAATTGACGAGGAACAGCTTATAAAGCTCGAAACAGGCGTTGAGGTCAACGGAACAAAAACCGCCCCTGCAATAGTTCATGTTATTCAAAAGGAGCAGGGCAGGGTTGTTCTTGAAATGATTTTGCATGAGGGCAAAAACCGTGAAATACGCAGAATGTGCGACGCTGTCGGCTTGCGTGTGGCAAGACTTAAGCGTACCCAAATCGGCGGAGTAAAAATGGGAATGTTAAAGCAGGGCGATTGGCGTGATTTGACCGAAGCCGAAGTTAAAAAACTGCTTGCAAACCCGTTGGTAAACGGAAAAACCATATAATAATTCTGCATCGGAATATTAATAACAAAGTAATACGCTTTGCTTTGTAAAAAATACAAATTAAATCTGCATTATTCTTGAACTTTTACAAAGTTTGAGATATAATATATTTTGTGAAATTAGTATGTGGAAATTTTCTGCATATTCAATACATTGTATTGGAGGAATTTAAGATGAGTATTGAAAAAATCAATCAGGCAAAATCCGAAATTGCGGCGACCTCCGCATACAAGACGATTACCGACTTTTTTGATGACGGTAGTTTTTGTGAAATTGATGCCTTTACAAAATCAGGTGAGGGATTTACAGAAGCGGTTGCAGGCTTTGGCACGGTTGACGGTATGCCCGTTTATGCGTTTGCTCAAAACAGCGACATTTGCGGCGGTGCAATGAGCAAGGCTCAGGCAACAAAGCTCAAAAAGCTGTATGGTCTTGCTCTCAAGACAGGTGCTCCTGTTGTGGGCTTCTATGACAGCGTGGGCGGAAGATTACAGCAGAGTGCGGAGCTTCTTGCAGGCTGCGGCGATGTGCTTAACAGTGCCGCTTCGCTTTCGGGCGTGGTGCCTCAGGTTTCGGTTATTCTCGGAACTTGCTTGGGAACAAGTGCACTCAATGCAGTCAGTGCCGATTTTGTAATTATGAGCGAAAAGGCTCAGCTTTCGCTTGACGTTACGGGTACAAACTCTGATTCTGAATATAACGCTGAGCATGGAAATGTTGCTGTTGTTGCAAAGGATACAGCCGACGCTATTGAAAAAGCAAAACAGCTTATGCTCTATCTTCCGTCGAACAACCTCAACATTGCTCCCGAAACCTTTGAAGAAGAACCATCGGGTGACTGCGGTTGTATTGTCAGCAAGGTGGTTGACGGCGGAGTTAAAATCAAGCTTTTTGATGAATACGGCAAAAACGCCAAAATCCGTCTTGCACATCTCGGCGGACAGGTTGTGGGTATTGTAAATACTAAGGGTGAAAGCCTTGATTGCAAATCTGCCGCAAAGATTGCAAAATTCGTTCGTTTTTGCGATGCTTTTTCAATTCCGGTAATCACATTCACAAATTGTCCCGGCTTTGAGTCGCTAGGCTCTGCCGCAAAGCTTTCTTCGGCTTATGCCGAAGCAACAACCGTTAAGATTTCGGTTGTAACAGGCAAGGCTATCGGTTCGGCTTATGTTGCTCTTGCGGGAACAGGTGCAAACGCAGACGTGGTTTATGCTTTGCCCGACGCTGTTATTTCACCTGTAAATGTTGAAGCGGCTGCGTTTATTATGGCAAGCGATGAAATGAAGGTGCCTGTTGCAGAGCAAAAGGCGGTTGCCGAAAAATTTGCACAAGAAAATCTTTCTGCTTTCAACGCAGGTCAAAGCGGTTATGTTGACGGAATTGTTGACGAAGCCGAGCTTAGAAATACACTTATTTCAGCACTTGATATGCTTTCGGGCAAGCGTGTTTCAACACTTGCAAAGAAGCACTCAACTATTTGATAAACAATACTTGTAGAATAAAGGGGAATTTATTATGAAGAATTTGAGAATTACCGTAAACGGCACTGCATATGACGTACAGGTTGAAGAACTTGGAACAACTGCTGCTCCCGCTCAGACAACACCCGTACAGGCTGCTCCCGCACCTGCTGCAAAGCCTGTTTCAAACGGAACACAAGGCTCTGTTGTTGTTAAAGCTCCGATGCCCGGTACTGTTGTAAACGTTGTTGTTACTCCCGGTCAGAGTGTAAAATCAGGCGACGACCTTGTGTTTATCGAGGCTATGAAAATGGAAACACCCGTTAAGGCTGTTAAAGACGGTACTGTTGCAACTGTTGAGGTTGCAAAGGGCGAGGCTGTTGAATCGGGCAAGGTTCTTGTAACTCTTAACTAAGATACTCAAAGGGGATATACAAAATGGCAAAGAAAATCAAAATTACCGAAACTGCCCTGCGTGATGCTCACCAGTCGCTTATTGCCACAAGAATGACAACGGAGGAAATGCTTCCGATTCTTGATAAGCTTGACAAAATCGGCTACTATTCGCTTGAATGTTGGGGCGGTGCAACATATGATGCTTGCCTTAGATTTTTGAACGAGGACCCTTGGCAAAGACTTCGCACAATCAGAGAGCATTGTCCAAACACAAAGCTTCAAATGCTTTTCAGAGGACAAAATATGCTCGGTTATCGCCATTATGCCGATGATTGTGTTGAATATCTTGTTCAGCGTTCCATTGCAAACGGCATTGACATCATTCGTATTTTTGACGCATTAAACGATATAAAAAACCTTCAGACAGCAATTAAAGCAGCAAAAAAAGAGGGCGGTCACGCTCAGGTTGCAATCAGCTACACAACAGGTCCGGTGTTCACCGACGAATACTATGTTGATTATGCTAAAAGAATTGCCGAAGCAGGAGCGGATTCAATCTGCATCAAGGATATGGCTGCTTTGCTTACTCCTTCAAGAACTTACAGCCTTGTAAAGGCAATTAAAGATGCACTTCCCGAAATGCCCGTTCAGCTTCACACTCACTACACCTCAGGTCTTGCATCAATGTGCCTTTTAAAGGGAGTTGAAGCAGGTGCAGATGCGATTGATACCGCAATCAGTCCGCTTGCACTCGGCACATCACACGCTCCCACAGAGTCAATGGTTGCCGCTTTGCAGGGTATGGAATACGACACAGGACTTGACATTAAGAGCTTTACCGATATTCGTTCCTACTTTATGACCTTGCGTGAAAAGTATATCGAATCGGGACTTTTGGATACAAAGATGCTTGCAACCGACGCAAAGGCACTCATCTATCAGGTGCCGGGCGGTATGCTCTCAAACCTGCTTTCTCAGCTTAAGCAGGCAGGCAAGGAGGATCAGCTTGATCAGGTGCTTGAGGAAGTTCCGAGAGTAAGAAAAGACTCCGGCTATCCTCCGCTTGTTACTCCGACCTCACAAATTGTCGGAACTCAGGCTGTGTTCAACGTTATTACCGGCGAACGCTACAAGGTTTGCACAAATGAGTTTAAGGGTCTTGTTGCAGGCGAATACGGAACAACTCCGATGCCGATTGACCCCGAATTTCAGAAGAAAATCATCGGCGACCAAAAGGTTGTTACCTGTCGTCCTGCCGATTTGCTTGAGCCTGAGCTTGATAAGCTGAGAGGCGAGATTTCAGAGTGGCTTGAACAGCCCGAGGACGTTCTTTCATATGCTCAGTTCCCGAAGGTTGCAATCGACTTCTTTGAAAAAAGAAGAAACGCAAAAGCGGGAATCAACGGTGACAAGCTCGATTCCGAGAATATGATACACCCCGTTTAATCACAAATAATTAAAGGTCACAGCACAGCTTGTGTTGTGACCTTTTTGTTGTATGCTTGTATGTCAGTTGCTTGCAATATGCTTTTGCACGGCGGTTGCGTCGTTTATGTTAATTATGCCGTCTTGATTAAAGTCGGCATTTTTCTTTGCGTTGTCACTCAGCTCAAGAACGTTGGCAATGTATTTTTGAATTGTCGTTACGTCCTTGATATTTATTATGCCGTTTTGGTCAACGTCACCGAGCATAGCACCTGATTTGGTTGTTACCGCTTTAATTACAAACGTTCCGCCGATTTCGTCGTTGTTGTTTGTTTTGTACCATTCCATAAGGTCGGTCATTTTGCCGTTGTAAAAAATATAGCTGTCGCCGTACTTTGAATCGTTGATGAACAGCTCCTTTTTGCTTGTAGACTGCTGAAGCCATTCGCCGACTCCGAAGGTGCTGTTTTGATTATCAAGTGCCGAAGAATCAATGTTGACAGCTATCGCACCCAATCCTGTCGGCAGGTCAAAATCGTCAATATCGGCACAAATGTAACCGTTGTAATCAACAGCTCCGCTGTATAAATGTTGCCAAGAGGTTTTATCGGTTGAGGGTGCGTCTGAATCTACGGGGACATAATAAATGTTGTAGTCCGCACCCAAACATTCGGTTTTGAAAATGACCTTGTCAAGCATGGAAAAATCATCCGAAAAATCAAATTTGTTGATAAAGGTCACATCATCGTTTTTGACGTAAGCAAACTCATATGTTGCACCGAAAATTTCATTTTGTACAAGCTTTGTGTTTTCGCCAATTTCCTGAACTGATTTTATGGTGTATGACGGCTTGTATTTTGAAGCCAAAATATATTTGTCCTCATATGAAATCCAAAAATAACCGCCGAGCGAATTGTTGTCGCCCCAACTGTTTTTTATGAGCCAAGCACCGTTGCTTTCGGGCTTTTTGTTTACCGTTGTGGTAAAGTTGTCTGCCGAATAATTGTCGTCCCAGCCGACAATTTCAATGGCGTGACCCGTGTAGCTTCCGCTGTAACTGCTCGGCATAAAATAAGAAAGCTTATCATCCGACAAACAAGCCGCCGAGTGAGAATACGCCGAGTAAGCACCGCCGTTTTCCATAATCGCACGCTTTATTTCGTCGGGGTTGTCCTTGTACAAAAACTCAACCGCTGTTACGCCGTATTTTGCAAGGTCGTTTGCGATGCTGTCACCGTATTTTATGCTTGTAACGTCAAGCTCGCCTGCGTCACTTTCAAAAACACCGCCCTGCCAAGAGGTAAGATAACCGAGTGCCGTAGAGCCGTAGCCGTCGCTCAAATAATTTCTTTGCCAGCCCTTTGAATTCGAGCGTTTTGTTGCCCAAATATTCAGGTGACTTTCAGACATATTTTCAATTTTAAAGCCGCTTTTCAAAAGCTTTGATTCAAAAGCTCCCAAGCTTGCGTAAGCCCAACAGTCGTTGTAGCTTTGGCGTTTAACGCTTGTGACAAATCCCAAGTCCTTTGAGCTGTAGCTTGACGGAAGGCTTGAATCCGAAAACGTTGATACGTCATAGCTGTACGAAGAAACTTCGTTTTCGTCAATAACCGCAGCCGATGCACCAATTGCCGCTGTGCCGAAAACACAACAGGAGGCTGTTAATACTGCGGCAAATTTTTTAATCAAATTACTTTTCATAGCAATGCCTCTTTATAAAAGTATTATTAAGTTGATTATAACAAAAATAAACGCCGAAGTAAAGAATATAAAATAACGCTTCGGACAATAATAATCATATCTATTATCAGCAAAGGATGAGTGTATGCAGCTAAGAACCGACCTTGCCGTTGAAGCAAGAGAAATTGCAGGAGAGCATATAAGCGGAGTTGATTTTAAAACATACAACGAAAACGGACTTGAAATTTCAAGACTTACCGTAAAAAACCAAAAAGCAAAGCAAGAGCTGGGCAAAGAAATCGGAACATACATCACAATAGAGCTGCCGTCGCTCACCGACAATTTTACCGAAACCGATGAACGGCTCAAAACAATCGGGCTTGAAATCAGACGCTTGCTGCCTGTTCACGGCCTTTTGCTTGTGGTCGGCTTGGGAAATATGGAAATCACGCCGGATTCACTCGGCCCGAAAACAAGCTCTCGTGTTCTTGCAACCCGTCACATAACAGGAGAAATCGCAAGGTCAACGGGGCTTGACAAGCTTCGCCCCGTGGCGGTTATGCAGACGGGAGTAACGGGACAAACGGGAATTGAAACGGGCGAGTATATTTTGAGCATTGTAAAGCGTATTAAGCCCAATGCGGTTGTTGCGATTGACGCCCTTGCATCACGCAGGTTGGAGCGTTTGGGCTGTACTCTGCAAATCAGCGACACGGGAATTTCTCCGGGAGCGGGAGTTGGCAACCACCGCACTCAAATCACAAAAGAAACAATCGGCGTTCCCGTGATTGCAATAGGTGTTCCCACGGTGGTTGATGTTCAGACCTTTGCAACAGACCTTGCGTGTGATAATCTATTGGCAAGACAAAGCGAAAAATTTGAGCCGGACGGAAGGCGAATGATAATTACTCCGAGAGAGATAGACCTGCTTACGGAGCGAGCGTCAAGATTGATTGGCTTTGCACTTAATGCCGCAATGCAAAATGAATTTGAGCTTTCCGATTTGGTTTCGCTGATGTGATTTTCAAGCATAGAATAAAAAAAACCTGCATATTAATTGTATTATGAGCAGGTGGTTTTTTGAAAATAAAAGAAAAGCTATTAAAATTTACAAAGCTTACAATTTCATTTTTTATTATAGCTACCGCAGTAGTTTGTGTGCTTTGCCGTTTGCCCGAATGTTTTGCATCACAAAACCCTGCGGCACTTGCTGCGGCGGCGTTTACTCTTGCCGACGGCGAATACAGGGTTGAAAAAAACAGCTTGCAAAAAGCTACGTCGGCTATCTCCGAGGAAGAAGCTGTTGAGCCTGCAACAAGTGAGTCGGCCCTTGAAGCTGATGTTGAAAAGAAAGAGCGTGACAAATCCGATTATTATGATTCGTTTGCCGACCATTCCGGAGAAGAAAAATACTCGATAGACGAAAAAACAATCGGAGCAAGCGGCACACAGGTGGATAATTGCTTTGTAAAAAACCGCACAGGGCTTGATTTTGATTTTGACACGATTTTGAAAACACCGATGACCTTTGAGGTTGAAAAAGAATCAAAAACACCGCAGGTTTTGATTTATCATACGCACACAAGCGAGGCTTATATGGACGAGGATGTCGATTATTTTTACGAGAGCTTTTATTCAAGAACACAAAACAACGATTTTAATGTTGTTGCTGTGGGCGAGGTAATAACGGATACTTTGAACAAAAACGGAATTAACACACTGCACGACAAAACCGTGCATGACTCAACCTACAACGGCTCTTATGACAGAAGCGTTCAAACGGTTTTGAGCGATATGCAGGAATACGACGGAATCAAGGTTGTTCTTGACATTCACAGAGATGCACTCGGCAGCGACGACTGCAAGGTTAAGCCTGTTTTTACATACAATGATAAAAAGGCGGCTCAGATTATGATTTTGTCGGGCTGTGACATTTATAATGAACGAGGCTTTGAAAATTGGCAAAGCAACTTGAATTTTGCCCTCAAAATTCAAAGTAAAGCCGAAGAAATGTATCCCGGAATGACAAGACCGCTGAGCTTTGATTTTTTTGCTTATAACGAATATGTTTGCGACGGTTCTCTGCTTATTGAAATAGGAACGGACGCAAATTCAATAGACGAGGTTGAATATTCGGGCAAGCTGCTTGCAAATGTGCTTTGTGAGGTGCTTAAATAAACAAAACAAATATCCCCGAAAAACTTGCAAAAGATGCTCTTGTTTGATATAATCTAAATATATATGCCAAATTAATTGCCACGGAGTATTAAAATGACTGACAAAAAATACATACAAAAGGCAATTTGCCTTTTGACTGCAATATTTATTGCGGTGTTTTGTACGGTTACTGTTTTTGCCGTTGACGAGGATATGCCGTCGGATAGTATTACTCTAATTGATGACGAACATACTCAAATTCCTTCCGACTATGCTGAGCCTGTCACCGAGCCTGAGCCTACTTATGAAGAGCCCGAATATACTGAGCCTGCAACCGAGCCTCCGACAGAGTATGTTCCGACAGAAGCGACGGATTATGCCGAACCGCAAACCGAACAGATTACCACGGAAGCAGTGCAAAATATTACGGACTATAATGCCCAAAATGCGACAACAAGCGTTGCAAAAACCGAATTTGTCGCTCCGACCGTTGCAAAAACGGTAAGCTCAAAATCATATACAACAAATTATACGGCAGGTATTGTGTCGTGGATTTGCGTCGGAGTAGGCATAATTGTTGTTGCGGCGGTTTTGATAAGCAACAAGGTCAGCGGTAACAAGGTATGAGTGAATATAAGATTAAAAACGTGTCGCTCAAGTCTTGTGCGTTGCTTGCACCGATGGCAGGAGTCAGCGATAAAGCATACCGTGAGCTTTGCTCGGAGTTTGGGGCAGGCTATTGTGTAAGCGAGATGGTCAGCTCAAAGGCACTTTCGTTTAACAGCAAAAAAAGCGAAGAATTGATGGAAATTTCAGAGCTTGAACGTCCCTGCGGAATACAGATTTTCGGCGGCGAGCCTGAATGTATGGCACAGGCTGCCGAGCTTGCAATGAAGCATTCTCCCGATATTATCGACATCAATATGGGCTGTCCCGCTCCCAAAATCAGCTCAAGCGGAAGCGGCTCTGTTCTTATGAAAAACCCTCAGCTCTGCGGCGAAATAGTGCAAGCTGTTGTCAAGGCGAGCAATGTTCCCGTTACGGTCAAAATTCGCAAGGGCTGGGACGATGCAAACGCAAACGCAGTTGAAGTGGCAAAAATATGTGAACAGGCGGGAGCGGCGGCAATCACCGTGCATGGCAGAACTCGTATGCAGTATTACAAGCCGCCTGTCGATTATGATATAATCAAAGAGGTAAACGAGGCAGTCGATATTCCCGTAATTGCAAACGGAGATGCTGACAGTGCCGAAAAAGCAAAGGAAATTTTGGATTATACAGGCTGTAAGCTTATTATGGTAGGCAGAGCAACGCTGGGGAATCCGTGGATTTTTTCACAGATAAATTCATATCTTGAAAATCCCGAAAAACCACTTGCTTATCCCTCTCTTGAAGAGAAGCTTGATGTTATGACACGCCATATTTCAAAAATGGTTGAATACAAGGGCGAGCATATGGCTCTTTTGCAGGCAAGAAAGCTTGTTATGGGTTATTTTAAGGGGATAAAGGGAGCAGCCGCACTAAGGAATGAAGCAAGCAAGATTTCCACACTCGAAGATTTGTACGCATTAAAGAAAAAAGTATTGCAAAGCTTTTATGCGTGCTGATTATATAAGGTTTAAGCAAGTGCTGATTTCGGTGCTTGTTTGAGCCGAGAATTTACTATAAGGGGAATTTGAAAATGAATGAATTACCGAATATCTCAGGTCTTGACTATCTTATGGACTGCGACCCGTCTGTTGCCGAGGCAATGAATGACGAACTGAAAAGACAACGCAGAAACCTTGAGCTTATAGCAAGCGAAAATATTGTTTCTCCCGCTGTTATGGCAGCAATGGGCAGTCATTTGACAAACAAATATGCAGAAGGCTATCCGGGCAAGCGTTATTACGGCGGCTGTCAGTGTGTTGACGTTGTTGAAGAAATCGCCCGTCAGCGTGCTTGCGAGCTTTTCGGTGCAGAACACGCAAACGTTCAGCCTCATTCGGGTGCTCAGGCAAACACTGCTGTTTATTTTGCAATGCTTGAACCCGGTGACACGGTAATGGGTATGAACCTTAACGAGGGTGGTCACCTTACACACGGCTCACCTGTTAATATTTCGGGTAAATATTTTAATTTCGTTCCTTACGGTGTTGACAGCGACACTCACAGAATTGATTATGACAAGGTTCTTGAAACAGCAAAGGAATGTCAGCCCAAACTCATCGTGGCAGGTGCTTCCGCTTATCCGAGAATCATAGATTTTGCAAAGCTTCGTGAAATTGCAGACGCAGTAGGTGCATATCTTATGGTTGATATGGCTCACATTGCAGGTCTTGTTGCCGCAGGAGTTCATCCCAACCCCGTTCCGTACTGTGAATTTGTAACAACAACAACTCACAAAACACTCAGAGGTCCTCGTGGCGGACTTATTCTTTGTCGTGAAGAATTTGCCAAGCAGATTGACAAGGCAATTTTTCCCGGAACACAGGGCGGCCCGCTTATGCACACAATCGCCGCAAAAGCAGTTTGCTTCGGTGAGGCTCTTAAGCCCGAGTTTAAAGAATACGGTGCAAAGATTGTATCAAACTGCAAAGCACTTGCAGACGGTCTTTTGAAGCGTGGCAACAAGCTTGTTTCGGGCGGAACAGACAACCACGTTCTTCTTATGGATTTGCGTGATACCGACGTAACGGGCAAGGAGCTTGAAGCACGTCTTGATGATTGCTACATTACCGTAAACAAAAACACAATCCCCGGTGAGCCTCGCTCTCCGTTTGTTACAAGCGGTGTAAGAATCGGTACTGCCGCAGTTACCACAAGAGGTCTTAACGAGGAAGATATGGATATGATTGCCGAGTACATCACTCTTGTTCTCAATGATTATGAAAACAATCGTGACAAGGTAAGAGCAGGCGTTGAAGCTATGTGCAAAAAGTATCCCCTGTACGAATAATCAAATATATGTAAAATACGGGCGGACATTGTTCGCCCGTTGTTTTAACCGAGGTAATCCTAATGAACAAACCGCTGGCAGACAGATTCAGACCCGAAGCCCTTGAAGATATTGTGGGACAAAAGCATCTTTTGGGTGAGAACAAGCCCTTGAGAAGAATAATTGAAAGCGGCGAAGTGCCGAATTTAATTTTTTACGGTCCTTCGGGTGTCGGAAAAACAACCCTTGCAAATTATATTGCACGCAAAACTAACAAAACCTTTAAAAAGCTCAACGGCACAAACGCCTCAACAGCCGACATCAAAGAGGTTGTTGCACAGCTTGATACGTTTTCGGGTATAAACGGAATACTGCTTTATATTGATGAAATACAATATTTTAACAAAAAGCAGCAGCAAACTCTGCTTGAATACATTGAGGACGGCAGCATAACCTTGATTGCTGCCACAACCGAAAATCCTTATTTTTATGTTTATAATGCGATTTTAAGCCGTTCAACCGTGTTTGAGTTTAAGTCGGTTGAACCTTGTGAAATCGAAAAAGCGGTTCTTCGTGCGGCAAAAATGATTCAAGACGAGCAGGGAATAAAGCTTGCTTTGCCCGATGAATGTGTCAAAAAAATCGCTTCGGGCTGTGGCGGAGATGTTCGCAAGGCTATGAACACGCTTGAGCTTTCCGTGCTTGCTTCAGATAGAATCGACGGAGTGGTTTGCGTCACTCCGGAAGTTGTGCAGCAGCTTGTTCAAAAAAGCTCAATGCGGTATGACAAGGACGGCGATGAGCATTATGACATAGTTTCCGCCTATCAAAAAAGTATGAGGGGAAGCGATGCGAACGCGGCGTTGCATTATCTTGCACGCTTGCTTGAAGCCGGTGACTTACCGAGTGCCTGCCGCAGACTTATGGTGTGTGCATGTGAGGATGTGGGGCTTGCTTATCCTCAAATAATTCCCGTGGTGAAATCCTGCGTTGACATTGCTCAGGCGGTGGGACTTCCCGAAGCTCGTATTCCCCTTGCGGACGCCGTAATAATGGTTTGCAATGCTCCCAAATCCAACTCGGCATATTTGGCAATTGATGCGGCAATGCGTGATGTTAAGAGCGGAAATTCGGGACCTGTTCCACGCAGATTGCAAAATATGCACTACGACGGAGAGGACAATCAAAACAAGGGGCAGTTTTACATTTATCCCCACGATTATCCAAACCACTACACCTATCAGCAGTATTTGCCCGATGCAATAAAGGACAGGGTTTACTATGAATACGGTGACAATAAAAGCGAACAGGCATACAAAAAATATTGGGAAAAAATCAAATGATTTTAATGCGGCGATAAGGTTTAAATCCTTGCATATCGCCGCATTTTTTATTGATTTTTCCAAGTTTTGAAAAAACTGTTTATTTTGCACAAATACCCGACAATATTTTTGGAAGGCAAAGAATAAATAAATTTCTTTTACAGAAAAAAGGAATTTCGCTGATATTGTATTATAAAGAGGTAGTATTGTAGTATGGTCTAATACTAAAACAATGGAGGAATATTCATGGTAAAATCACAGCACAAGGTATTAAGTTTAATTCTCTGCTTAATACTTGCGATATCTGCGGTTTCCGTAGGTATTGTAGGTGCCTCTGCGGCATCAGGAGATACAGTTTACTTTAAACCCGGCCATTGGACAGAAGCCAATGCTTGGTTTTCGGTTTACGCTTGGGACGACGGCGGCGACAACACCTTTGTTAAAATGACAGAGGTTGAGAGCGGTGTTTACGGTGTCGACTTGGGCAAAAGCTATTCAAACATTATTTTCTGCAGAAACAACCCCAATAATTCGGATGTTTCTTGGTCAAGCGTTTGGAATCAAACAAAGGACCTTACAGTTCCTTCCGACTCTAATTGCTTTGCTGTAAACAGCGGCGAATGGTCGGGTGCAAGCGGAACTTGGTCTACATACGGCGGTGGTTCTGTTGTGCCGACAACAGCAGCTCCCACCTCGGCTACAACTGCAACAGCAGCTACTCAGGCAACAACAGCAGTTGTAACTCCCACAACAGCTCCCGTTTCGGCAGGTGGCACAGTTGTTTATCTTAAGAACGATGCTAACTGGTCAACACCGTATTGCTATATGTGGAACGGCTCCGGCGACAACAACGCTTCTTGGCCCGGTGTTAAGATGACAGAAATCGACGACGGCTATTGGATGTATGAAGCTTCCAAGGAATATAAGAACTGCATTTTCAGCAATAACGGCGGTTCACAGACTGCTGACTTGACTGCTCAAAACGGTTGCTATTTTGACAACAGCAAAAGTGCTTGGGGCGGAATTTACGACGTAAAGCCTCTTCAGGTAAAGTCATACACAGCAGACCCTGCTTCTGGAATTTACACAGGTTCAACAGTTGTTCTTTCGGCAACTGCAACAAGCAAGGACAGCTCTGATGTTTATTACAAGTTCTCTGTAACAAACGCAAGCAATTCAACAACAGTGCTTTCGGATTACAGCACAGCTTCATCTGTAAATTGGGTTCCGACAGCAGCAGGCACATATACAATCAGCTTTGACTTCAAAGACGGTGCAGGCAACGAAAACAACCGCACACTTTCTCTTAAGGTTGAAGATGACTCAACACTTGCAAAGCCTGTAATCAAAACAGTTCTTCCCGGAAACCTTGACCTTATCAAGGTTAACACAACCGCAACTGTTAAAGTAACAGCAGGCGGCGGCAAGACAGGAACAAACCTCTTGTTCTATAAGTACATCGTTACAGATCCGAACGGCAGCAAGAACAAACCGTACTACACACTTAACAGCACATACAGCTTCAAGCCTACTGTTGCAGGTAAGTATACTGTTGATGTATATGTACAGGGTTCAGACAACTCAACTGTTTCAAAGACTTATAATTACACAGCAGTAACAGGAGATATTCCGACTACAACTGTTGTAGTACCTACAACCGCTCCTACAACTGCTCCTACAACCGCTGCTCCGACTACAACTATTGCTCCTACAACCATCGCTCCCACAACAGTTGCTCCAACAACAACTGTTCCGACAACTACCGCACCACAGTGGCAGCTTGGCGATGTAAACAAGGACGGCAGAATTTCAGTTCAGGACGCTACATATATCCAGAAATATCTTGCAAAATACACAGATTGCTTGGATATTGATGTTTCTATTGCTGATGTAAACGGGGACGGAAAAATTACAGTTAAAGACGCATCAAAAATTCAGGAATTGATTTCTAACTGATTAATCCTTGAATTGCATTAAATATTAAAAGTAAATTTAGCTATGTGAAGGCTAAATAAACAGGCTGTTGTACTGCTTATTCGAGCTGCAACAGCCTGTATTTTCTCTTAGACCATTCTTCAATAACAAATTAATACGCATGCACATTATTAATTAATTAAAGGAGAATATTATGACTCGGATAAAAAAGGTCTGTGCTTTAGTGCTTGCCTTACTTGTTATCACAAGTGCCGGATTGTTCACTGCATTTTCGGCTGAAAGCGATAACAGCGGTGAGGTGGCTGCACAAGACCAAGCTACAACAATAACAATTCACGCTCGTCAAGACGACGTAGCACAGTTATATGTATATTTGTGGAACGGACTTCCGACTAATGATGCAATGTCAGATTCATATCCCGGAGAAAAAATGACAAATGCTGACGGTTGGTTTACATATAACGTAGAGAATGTTACAAAAATCAACGCAATGATTACCGACGCAGACGGCAATCAGTATTCAAAAGAGCAAAAGCTTACCGTAGACTCATCAACAGAGTGGTGGTGCGATAACGGTAAGTGGTCAAAGTACAATCCCGACGAGCCTGACCCGATAGAGAGCATAGATATGCGTGAAGAAACAATTTATTTTGTTATGACCACTCGTTTCTACAACGGCGACACAGGTAACGACGTTCATTGTTGGGATGACGCCAGTGCAAACAACCCCGACTCCGACCCTGCATGGCGTGGTGATTTCAAAGGACTTGGTGAAAAGCTTGACTACATCAAGGCTCTTGGCTTCTCTGCAATTTGGGTAACTCCTGTTGTTACCAACGCTTCCGGTTATGACTACCATGGCTACCACGCAATGGATCTTTCAACAGTTGATGCTCGTTATGAGAGTTCTGACTATACTTATGAGGATCTTATTCACGACGCTCACCAAAAGGGTATGAAGATAATTCAGGACGTTGTTTTACAGCATACAGGTAACTTTGGTGAATCATACTTCTGCAATCTTTTCACAAAGGACACAACAAAGGATCTTGGCAATTTGGAAGAATCTATGATTCCGACAGATTACTTGCTAAACACATACGGTCTTGATTCCGCAGAAGATTATTGGGCACAGCCGGGCGGTGTTCAGTATCAGCAAAGACTTAACCTTATGAAAAATGTTACTTACTCAGGTGATAACGGCAACTCAACAGGTCCTCAGCCCGCTGAAAAGGACTTTGATATGAACAAGGTATCACAGAGTGATATTTACAACCCGAACAATTACTATCATAGCGGATATTTCCAGAGTCCGAACTATGACGACTGGACAACAAAGTTCAGCCAAATTGCCGGCGACTGTGTTGACCTTAATACTGAAAATCCGGCTGTTGCCGAATATGTTGTTGACTCTTATGCAAAATATATGGAAATGGGCGTTGACGGCTTCCGTGTTGATACCGTTCGTCATATTCCGAGAGTTTCTCTCAACATAATGTTTAATGACCAGCTTATGGACGCTGCAAAGGCAGCAGGCAAATCTAACTTCTATATGTTCGGTGAAATCTGCACAAGATATACTTCTGTTTGGTATCGTGGACACGCCGAAGAATCAACTCCTTACTACACATGGAAAGAACCAAATTCCAAGTGGGCAGATAGTTGGAATTGGGGTACATCGGCAGAAGATATTAACGAGAATATGAACCTTGTTCTTCAGCATTATCTTGAAGAAGATAATTATGAGGGCAATATGGATGCAACTCAGCCTAAGAGCGATAATGCTTTCCTCAATGGTATTACATACCACGGTTCAGACCGTTCAATGGCTTCCGGAATGGATGCAATCGACTTCCAGATGCACAGAATGTTTGGCGATGCTAAGAATGCTTACAACTTTGCAGTTGGCAACGATAAGTATTACAACGATGCTACATACAGCGTAATGTATGTTGACTCTCACGACTACGCTCCCGAACAGCCTTCCGAAACAACTCGTTTCACAGGCGGTACTCAGACTTGGGCTGAAAATATGGATCTTATGTTCACATTCCGTGGTATTCCTTGCGTTTATTACGGTTCTGAGGTTGAGTTCAAGAAGGGCGAGCTTATCGATAAGGGTACACTTATTTCTCTTGAGAACTCAGGTCGTGCTTACTACGGCGATTACCTTGAAGGCGACGTAACAGCAAGCGATTTCAGCGAATACACAGCTTCGGGTACAGTTGCAGACACACTCAGCTCACCGCTCAGCCAGCATCTTATGAAGCTTAACGCAATCAGACGTGCTGTTCCTGCTCTCCAAAAGGGTCAGTATACTTCGTCAAGCACATATGTATCAGGCGGTAATATGTCATATATCCGTCGTTACACTGACGACAGCACAGACAGCCTTGCACTTGTTACAATTTCTTCAGGTGCTACATTCAAGAATATTCCTAACGGCAAGTACGTTGATGCTGTTACAGGCGATATTAAGTACGTTACAGACGGCACTCTTACAGTTCAGTCACTTGCTAAGTCGAATATGCGTGTTTATGTATGCTGTGGCTCAGGCTTCACAGGCATAGACGGTCAAATCGGCGGTACATCAACATATCTTAAATAATAAAGATTAAGTTAATTCAAACGGCAGTTCACCACGAGCTGCCGTTTGTTTTTGCCGAAATATCAATCAACACCAAGTGCGGTTATTCGATTTTTCAGAATAATCAGCTTATGATGTCAAAAGATATTGAACTTTCTATGGTAAAAAACAAAAAATCACTTTACTTTGATAACGTGTTAATGTATAATAAGTCTGTATTGCAAAATTCAATTGCAAAGTACAGAAATTTTTGCAATGAAAATACAAAATGAAATGGGAGAGATAATTATGAAAAAATCACTTGCACTTTTAATGGCAGGTCTTATGACCGCAACAGCATTTGCAGGCTGTGCTGAGTCTGCTTCATCAAGCACAGCGGACGCTTCTTCGTCAAACACTTCGTCTGACAGCGATTGGGCTTACATCGAGAATAAGGGCGAAATGGTAATCGGCATTACATATTTTGAGCCGATGAACTATATGGACGAAAACGGTGAGCTTACAGGCTTTGAAACCGAATTTGCAACAAAGGTTTGCGAACAGCTCGGTGTTGAGGCGAAATTCCAGAAAATTGACTGGGATTCAAAAGAGGTTGAGCTTAACGCAAAGACAATCGACTGCATTTGGAACGGACTCACAATCACCGACGAAAGAAAAGAGAATATGGACCTTTCAACTCCCTATATGGAGAACAAGCAGGTTATTGTAACAAAGGCAGAAAATGTTGACAAATACTCAACAGCCGACGGACTTGCAGGTGCAACTGTTGTTGCAGAAAAGAAGTCGGCAGGCGAAGAAGTTGCTCAGAGCGATGAGTTCTTTAAGCAGGCAACATATGTTTCGGTTGACTCACAGGCAAAGGCTTTGCTTGAGGTTAAGTCAGGCACGGCAGACATTGCAGTTATCGACTATGTAATGTCAATCGGCACACTCAAAGACGGCTCCGATTACGCAGACCTTTCGGTTGTTGAAAGCCAAAGCTTCAATCCTGAGCAGTACGGTGTTGCAATTCGCAAAAACAGCACAGAAACTCTTACAAAAATCAACGATGCAATGCAGGCTCTTGCAGATAACGGCGAGCTTGAAAAAATTGCCGAAAAATACAACCTCAAGGATTTGCTCCTTATAAAAGCAAAATAATTAAGAAGCAGGGCTTTTGATGAATCAGTTTTTAAATGTAACCGAACAGCTTTTAAAGGGCTTCGGTGAAAACAGCTTAATATTTATCGTTACCCTTGTTGCGGCAATTCCGCTCGGTCTTGTTGTTTCGGCAGGCTCAAGGTCAAGGTTTTTTCCGCTCAAAGCGTTGACAAGAACCTTTGTGTGGATTATCCGAGGAACACCACTGATGCTCCAGCTTTTTGTGGTGTTCTATGTTCCTCCGCTTCTGACAAACGGAGCGTTCAGCTTTCCGAGAATGAATGCGGCACTCATCGCATTTGTCATCAATTATGCGGCGTATTTTTCCGAGATTTTCCGTGGCGGAATTGAGGCAATTCCAAAGGGACAGTATGAGGCAGGTCAGGTGCTTGGAATGAAGAAATCACAGATTTTCTTCAAGGTCGTTCTGCTTCAGGTAATTAAGCGAATAACCGCACCAATCGGCAACGAAATAATTACGCTTGTCAAGGATACTTCGCTTGCAAGTGTAATTGCGATACCTGAAATTTTGATGAATGCCAAGGATTTTTCAATGCAGGGACTCATTTGGCCGCTGTTCTATTCGGCTTTGTTTTTCCTTGTGTTCTGCGGCGTGTTGACGATTCTTTTCTCGTATATCGAGAAAAAACTCGATTATTACAAGGGCTGAGGAGGATAGAATATGTCAATTCTTACCGTAGAAAACATCCGAAAATCATTTGGCAAAACCGAGGTGCTTAAAGACATCAGCTTTTCGCTTGAAAAGGGCGAGGTGCTTGCCATAATCGGTTCTTCGGGTTCGGGCAAAACCACGCTTTTGCGGTGTCTGAATTTTCTTGAAACTCCGCAAAACGGAAGAATCACGGTTGACGGCAACGTGCTTTTTGACAGCAACGACCCAACCAAAATAAGCGATGTTGCCATAAGGCAAAACCGCCTGCACTTTGGACTTGTGTTTCAGTCGTTCAACCTGTTTCCGCAGTACAAGGTTATTGACAACATAACCCTTGCACCTGAGCTTTTGGCAAAGGAGCAGTTGAATAATATCGGCGAATACAAGGGTGCAAAAAACTACAGGGAAGCTCAGCAGTTAATCAGGACAGAGGCAGAGCTGTTGCTTGAAAAGGTAGGACTTTCCGAAAAGTCGGAGTCATACCCCTGCAACCTCAGCGGCGGACAGCAGCAGCGTGTTGCAATTGCCAGAGCACTTGCTCTTGATCCCGATGTACTTTGTTTTGATGAGCCTACCTCGGCACTTGACCCTGAGCTTACGGGCGAGGTGCTAAAGGTAATCAAGGGCTTAAAAAGCTCAGATAGCACGATGATAGTTGTAACCCACGAGATTGATTTTGCACACGACGTCGCAGATAAGATTATGTTTATGTCCGACGGCGTTATTGCCGAGATGGGAACACCCCAACAGGTTATCGAAAATCCCCAAAACCCACGCACCAAGGCGTTCTTGTCACGCTTCAATAATCAATATTGATAATTTAACAGTATAAACACAAACGCAGAGTATATATCCGACTTGGTATCATAAGCACGGAAATATGCTCTGCTTTTTTATTTTCCTCTGAAAGCTGTGAATAGAGCAAAATGATATTTTTATATTGAAAATAGCGGCGTGAAATGTTATAATAACTGTATATATGCAAAACAAATGAGTTTTCAGACGAAAGAAGGCATTTTATGGCTGTTAAAGTTACACTTTTAAATTACACACCGAATCCCGAACAAACTGTGGCAATGGCGGCAAAGCTGTGCTATTCTCCGTCGGGAATCGAGAATATCAGAGAGGGCTTGACAGAAGAAAAGACAGCTTCCTTTATAAATATGCTCTCAGACCTCGGACACGCAAGCCCCACCGAACACGTTTCGTTTACATTTGGAATCGAAGGCATCTCAAGAGCCTGTTCACATCAGCTCGTTCGTCACAGGATAGCTTCATACAGTCAGCAATCTCAAAGATATATTGACGGAGCGAATTTTGAGTTTGTAACTCCGCCCGAAATTCAAAATAACAAGGAGGCACTTGACGCCTATAACGCTGTGATAGATGCTCAGGCAAGGGCGTATAAGCAAATCAGAAACTCGCTTGCGGCAGGCTACATAAAAGCCTATCTCGGCACTGAATCAGATGGCACAAACGACGAGATAATGGAAAGCTTTAAGTCTGAAAACAAGGCTCAGTATAATGCTTTCCTCAAAAAAGCAAACGAGGACGCAAGATTTATTTTGCCGAACGCAACAACGACAAAAATCGTTTGCACATTTAACGCACGCAGTCTGCACAACTTTTTTGCACACCGCTGCTGCAACAGGGCTCAGTGGGAAATCCGTGAGGTTGCCGAGCAAATGCTCTTGCAATGCCTTGAGGTAGCTCCCAATTTGTTTAAAAACTGCGGCCCTTCCTGCTTGTTCGGAGCTTGTCCCGAGGGCAAAATGTGTTGTGGAAAACAAAAGGAAATGCGTGAAAAATACGGCAGATAACTGAGGTATAATATGAAAAGCAAACTTATTGTAATCGAGGGACTTGACGGCAGCGGCAAGGCAACTCAAACAAGGCTTCTTGCAAACAAGCTGGCGTCGATGGGCAAAAAGGTTAAACAGCTTGAGTTTCCCGACTATGCAAGTCCAAGCTCATCGCTTGTAAAGATGTATCTTGACGGCGAATTCGGAAAAAATCCGCAGGACGTAAACGCCTATGCCGCTTCTGCTTTTTATGCCGTTGACAGAGCGGCAAGCTTTCTTAAGCATTGGAAAAACGATTGTGAAAACGGCAGCGTTATTCTTTGCGACCGCTATTGTACATCAAACATAATCTATCAAATGTCCAAGGTTTGCAAAGCTGAGCGTGATGATTTTATAGAGTGGCAAAGCGATTTTGAATATGCAAAGCTCGGATTGCCGAAGCCCGATGCTGTTATTTATCTTGATGTTGAGCCTGAGGTTTCGCAAAAACTCATGGAAAAACGCTATGAAGGCGACAAATCAAAGATGGATTTGCATGAAAAAAACCTGAAGTTTTTGCTTGAATGTCGAGAGAGTGCAATTTATGCTGCCGATAAATGCGGTTGGATAAGAATTAATTGTTGCGAAAACGGCGATATAAAGCCGATAGAAAAAATTGCAGCAGAAATTGAAGCTGTTGTGTTTGATATTTTAAATAACTGAGAATATTATATTTTTTACGGCGTAAAATCAATATAGATTCGGAAAGGAAAACGGATATGTTTTATATGTTTCTTGCAGACGGCTTTGAAGAAACCGAGGCCATTGCAACTCTTGACGTGATGCGACGTTCAAAGCTTGACGTAAAAACCGTCGGAGTAACGGGCAAGCAGGTTACAAGCTCGCATAAGGTGACTGTGACTGCGGATATTTTACCCGATGAGCTGACTTTTGAAAACCTTGAGGGCGTTGTGCTTCCCGGAGGAATGCCCGGAACGCTGAACCTTGAAAAGGATAAATCCGTTATTCAATATACAAAGTATTGCTTTGAAAACAACAAAATCGTTGCGGCAATTTGTGCCGCTCCGTCAATCCTCGGTCATTTGGGAATTTTAAAGGGCAAAAAAGCCACCTGCTTCCCCGGCTTTGAATCAGAGCTTGACTGCAAAGAGTATACTGCATCGCATACCCAAACCGATGGGCTTGTGGTTACTGCAAAGGGTGCGGGCTGTGCTGTTGAGTTTGGACACGCAATAGTTTGCCTTGCCGCTTCAAAAGAAGCTGCCGACGGCGTAATCGGAGATATGCAATGCCTTTGAAAAGCCTCAGAGAACAAAAGGCATACCTCAGAACTAAATACAAAAAGCTCAGAAGCGAATGTCCTCCTAAGCTGAAGCGTGAGCTTGACCGTGATTTGACCGAGAATTTCTTGTCTCTTGAAGAATACATTGAGTGCAAAACCTTGTTTGCCTTTGTTTCAATGCCTGCCGAGTGTGACACTCATTCAATAATCAAGAGGGCTTTTTCGGACGGCAAAGCGGTTGCTGTTCCGAAATGTATCAATAAATTCGGAGAGATGGATTTTTATTTCATCAACTCGCTTGATGAGCTTGAAAAAGGCTGCTTTTCAACACTTGAGCCGAATCCTCAAAAATGCCGAAAAGCCGAAGATTTTTCAAGCGGACTTTGCATAGTACCCGGATTGTGCTTTGATTATCAAGGATACAGGCTGGGCTTTGGCGGCGGATATTACGACCGCTTTCTTGAAAAATTCGGCGGTGCTTCGGTTGGCATATGCTATTCAAAATGTATTGAAAAAGAGCTTCCCAGAGGAATTTTCGATAAACAGACCGATATACTTGTAACCGAAAAATTTATTAACTATAACCGTACTGCGGTGTGATTTAAACCACAAATATTAAAGGAATGATACAATGAGCGTTGATAATTACAATAATCCGTCAAGCCTTGAAGAACAAAGACGAAGGAGAGCGGAAAATTTTCGCCTTAATATTCAGGATTCTTATGATGATGTGCCTGAATACGATGAGCCGTCCGAGCTTAATTCGTACAGCGGTCAAGAGGTCAAGGCACAAATTGAGCGTGAATCCAAAAAGTCTATGAAACGCAAGAAAAAAGCGGAAAAAAAGGAATTAAAAGCCAAAAACAAGCACAACCGCAGAATTTTCCGCTGGATGTGGATTGTTTCGGTGGTAATTGTCGGTGCAATGCTGTCTATGTTTATCATAGTCGGTATGAATGATTTGCTTGCCGTAAACCGTACAAGCTCCGACAAGGTTACAATTACAATTCCCAAAAACCCCACGCTTGACGAGGTGACAAAGCTTCTTGAGGATAACAACCTTATTGACGAGCCGTTGTATTTCAAGATGTTTGCAACCGTAACAAAGTCTGCCGATGATTTTTCACAGGGTACATATGAGCTGAGAAAAAATATGGACTATCAGGCGATACTTACAAATCTTCAAAGCTCATCAAGCCGAACGGATACGGTTTTTGTAACGATAATCGAAGGTCAGAGCGTGCTTGAAATTGCACAAACCTTGATTGACGGAAATGCTTTGGATGACAAGGATAAATTCCTTGAGCTGTGCAGCTCGGATAATTTTGATAAGGATTTTGATTTTCTCAAGGCGATAGATAATTCGGATGACAGATATTATAAGCTTGAGGGTTATCTCTATCCCGATAAATATGAGTTTTATGTAAACGAAGACCCCGAAAAAATCATCTACAAATTCTTGAACAATTTTGAGTCTAAAATCAACGAAAAACAGGAGTTCAGCGGTTATGACGGAACTTATACCGTTCAAAAGATGATTAAAGAATCGGGGACAAGCTATTCGCTCGACGAAATTATGCGTATAGCGTCAATCATTCAAGCAGAAGCCGCAGACAAGGAGGATATGTATTACATATCTTCAATCCTGCACAACCGCCTTTCGGCTGATTCAAGTATGGGTGTTTCAAATCTCGGTCTTGATTCCACAAAATACTATCCGTACAGAAGCGAATCGGATTTACCGGAAAGTCAAAAGAGCAATTATGTCAGCAAATATGATACCTATGATAATTCGGGATTGCCGGCAGGTCCGATATGCAACCCCGGAATGGAAGCGATTAAAGCGGCAATTTGCCCGAACGACACAGGCTATTACTTCTTCTGCCACGACAGCGACGGCACAGCTTACTATGCTTCAACTCTGTATGAGCATAATCTGAATTTGGGGAGAATTGAATGATGATAAATAAACCCGAAATTCTTTCTCCCGCCGGAGATATGGAGTGCCTGAATTCAGCACTGAACTTCGGAGCGGACGCAGTTTTTCTTGCAGGCAAGCTGTTTGGTATGCGTTCCGCACCGAAAAACTTTGACAAAACACAATTGAAAGAAGCGTGTGTGCTTGCACACTCTATGGGCAGAAAAATCTACCTGACCTGCAATGTTTTGCCTCGCAACCGTGAGCTTGAGGCATTGCCCGACTTTTTGAGTTATGCTCAGGAGTGCGGAGTGGACGCATTTATAATTGCCGACTTGGGAATTTTTGAGGCGGCAAAAAAATACGCCCCGAATGTTGCACGCCATATTTCAACTCAGGCAGGCATCACCAACTACGCAACGGCAAATGTGCTGTATAATATGGGTGCATCAAGAGTTGTGCTTGCACGAGAAATTCCTCTTGACGAAATTGCCGAGATGCGTGCCAAAATTCCGAGCGAGCTTGAAATTGAGTGCTTTGTGCATGGTGCAATGTGCGTTTCGTTTTCGGGAAGATGTCTGATTTCAAGCTATATGACGGGCAGGGATGCAAATCACGGCGATTGTGCACAGCCCTGTCGTTGGAAGTATCATTTGTTTGAAGAAAACCGAGAGGGACAGTATTTTCCTGTTGAAGAAACGGGAGATGGCACATATTTATACAATTCTCGTGATTTGTGTATGATTGAGCATATCCCAGAGCTTGTAAAAGCGGGAATATCAAGCTTTAAAATTGAGGGCAGAGCTAAGTCTGCGTATTATACCGCAGTTACAACCAACGCTTATCGCCACGCTGTCGATGATTATTTTGCCGAGGGAGAAGCGTTTGCTTTGAAGCCTTGGATAAAAGATGAGCTTGACAAGATAAGTCATCGTGAGTACAACACAGGCTTTTATTTTAACGGTGAGCCGGGACAGGTAACGGGCAACGGCGGATATATCAGACATTATGATGCGGTTGCCGTTTGCGAAAAATCGCTTGACGAAAAAACCTCGGTGATTTCTCAACGCAACAAGTTTTATGTGGGCGACACACTTGATGTTTTGCCGCCGAGCGGAATCCCTTTTCTTGCAAAATGCTTGTCGCTGAAAAACGAGGAAGGTATTATGGTTGAAAGTGCACCTCATCCGACGCAACGCTTAACAATGGAATCGGATATGCCTATTCCTGCCGATTCTGTTATCAGAAAGAAAAAATAACCTGATAAAAATATGTTGACAATATTGTAAAACCGTCTTATAATTTAAAAGAAATATAAAATTCGGCAATGACGGGATTAGCTGATTTTAAGCCCTTCAGAGAGTAGTCGGTCGGTGCAAGACTTCGGGCAAGGCTTCAGCGTGCTACCCCTGAGCTTCGTGTGACTAAGCACGACGTGTTTCAGCGTTAATGAAATGTAATCTGACGATTACTCAAAGCGGACGCATTGCGTCAATTTGGGTGGTACCGCAGGAATTATCCTGTCCCATTTTTGTGGGACAGGTTTTATTTTTGTAATAACATTGCCAAAAGGAGAATAACTATGGAGTGGACAGGACTTAACGAATTGAGAGAAAAATTTCTGTCGTTTTTTGAATCAAAGGGTTGCCTAAGGCTACCGAGCTTTTCGCTTGTTCCGAAAGACGACAACAGCCTTTTGCTTATCAACAGCGGAATGGCACCGATGAAAAAGTATTTTACGGGCGAGGTTACACCGCCACGCAAGCGTGTTACCACCTGCCAAAAGTGTATCCGCACCCCCGACATCGAGCGTGTGGGCATCACAGCACGCCACGGCACATTTTTTGAGATGCTCGGCAACTTCTCGTTCGGAGATTATTTCAAGCGTGAGGCAACTGCGTGGGCATGGGAGTTCTTTACAAAGGTTCTTGAAATGCCTGCCGACAAGCTGTATGTTTCCATTTATCAGGACGATGACGAAGCATACAAGATTTGGACGGAAGAAGTGGGTGTTGACCCCTCACATATGGTTCGCTTGGGCAAGGAGGATAATTTCTGGGAGCATGGTTCAGGTCCTTGCGGCCCGTGTTCGGAGATTTATTTCGACCGTGGCCCAGAAAAGGGCTGCGGAAGCCCCGATTGCCACGTTGGTTGTGAATGTGACAGATATGTTGAGGTTTGGAACTTGGTGTTCACTCAGTTTGAAAGCGACGGCAAGTGTAACTATACCCCGCTTGACCATCCCAACATCGACACGGGTATGGGACTTGAACGTTTGGCGTGTGTAATGCAGGGTGTTGACAACCTTTTCTTGGTTGACACCATACAGAATATAATGAAGAAAATTTCCGAGATTACCGGAGTGAGCTACGGTGAGGACGACGAAAAGGATGTTTCGCTTCGTGTTATCACAGACCATATCAGAAGCACAACATTTATGATAGGCGACGGTGTTATGCCGTCAAACGAAGGCAAGGGCTATGTGCTTCGCAGACTCCTCAGACGTGCGGCTCGCCACGGCAGACTTCTCGGATATAATGAGCCGTTCCTATACAAGGTTTGTGACACCGTAATCAAAGAAAACCTTGCGGCTTATCCTGAGCTTAAAGAAAAAGAGGAGTTTATCACAAAGGTTATCCGTGTTGAAGAAGAAAGCTTTGCAAAAACAATTGACCAAGGCATCAGATTGCTCAAAAACATAATCGAAGACGACAAAATCAAGACCTTGAGCGGCGAAGATGCGTTCAAGCTCAACGATACCTACGGCTTCCCGATTGACCTCACAAGAGAGATTTTGGAGGAAAAAGGCATCAGCGTTGATGTTAAGCGTTTCCATGAGCTGTTAAAGGAGCAGAAAAAGCGTTCTCGTGACGCACGCAAAAATGCGGGTGCAGACGCTTGGATTTCGGACAACACAGACCTTTCTGATATAGAGAAAACTCAGTTTGTCGGTTACACAGACCTTGAATGTAAATCAAAGGTGCTTGCAATTGTAAAAGACGGACTCAGAATCGAAACTGCCGGCGAGGGTGAAAGCGTGGTGCTTGTGCTTGACAAAACCCCGTTCTATGCCGAAAGCGGCGGACAGGTCGGTGATACGGGCATGGTTGAAAGCGGTAGCTTCGCTGCTGATATTTGCAACACCACAAAAGACCCGTCGGGTAAAATCTTTTTGCATGAAGCAGTGATAAAGAGCGGAAGTGTCAGTGTTGGAGCTGAGCTTAACTCATCGGTTGACAGCGACCGTCGTGCCGACATAACCCGAAACCACACAGCGGCTCACCTTTTGCAGGCTGCACTCAGACATGTGCTTGGCAATCATGTTCAGCAGGCAGGTCAGCTTGTTTCGGACTCAACACTTCGCTTTGACTTTACCCATTTTGAGGCTATGAGTGCAAAAGAGCTGATTGAGGTTGAGAAGCTTGTAAACCAAAAAATCTTTGAGGCTGTTGAGGTTGAAACTCGTGAAATGCCGATTGAAGAAGCCAAAAAACTCGGTGCAATGGCTTTGTTCGGTGAAAAATACGGCGATGTTGTACGAGTTGTAAGTGCAGGAAGCTTTTCCGTTGAGTTCTGCGGAGGTACGCACGCTAAGAACACCTCAAACCTCGGACTTTTCAAAATCCGTCAGGAAGGCTCGGTTGCCGCAGGCGTAAGAAGAATTGAAGCAATCACTGGCTACGGTGTTCTTAATTACATTGACAATGTTCACGGTGCGTTAATCGGTACTTGTGAGGCGTTGAAAATCAATGACCCGAAAAAAATCGTTGAGGGTGCAAGAAAGTTTGAAGAAACCCTGCGTGCTCAGCAAAAAGAAATTGAGGAGCTTAATTCTAAGCTTGCCGTAACCCAGCTTGCAGAGTTTTTCTCGGGAACAGAGGTTGAAAACGGCGTAAGAATCGTTACGGGTGCAGTTAAAAATGCAAACGCCGATGTGCTTCGCAAAATGTGCGAGCGTGGCAGAGATATGGCAAAAAATGCGGTTATCGTGCTTGCGGCTGTAAATGACGGCAAGGTTACCTTTGCCGCAGCCTGCGGAAAATCAGCTCTTGAAAAGGGTGCAAATGCGGGAAAAATCGTAAAGTCTGTTGCTCAGGCTGCGGGCGGCAACGGCGGCGGAAAGCCCGATCTTGCAATGGCAGGAGCAAAAGAGCCGGATAAGGTTGACGATGCTTTGGCAACGGTTAAGGAAACGGTTTATGCAATGCTGAAGTAAGCTGCTTTTTGCCGTAAGCTTAATTGTGAATTGTTAATGTTCATAAATAATTGTGCAACCCTAACAAATATTGGATGCAAACCTTGTGCATTTAGCAGGGTTACAAATCCTTAAAAAGCATTGAATTTTTGAAATAATTATTGTATAATAAACTAACTGAGAAATGTATTTTCTCGGCTGAACGAACAATTTTAGGAGGAGATTAAAATGTTCAAGAAATTAGCAAGTATTGCTCTTGCAGCAACAATGCTCGTTGGTACAGCAGGCATTGCAGCAAGTGCGGCTGAAGTAAGCGACGATTCAGTAGTAGCTGCCGAAGGTTCGGACAGCGTTGGTGCAGAAAGCTCAGACAGCGTTGGTGCAGATGAAGAATCTTCATCAGTTAGTGCAGGCGACGTACTCAACTTTGACGCTAACAGCACAGGCTGGAAAAACTTTAAATATTGTATGTGCTACATTTATGAAATCGGTGCAGACGCTTTCTTTGATTGGGGCGTGAAGAACACTCGTATGACCGACGATGACGGCGACGGTGTTTGGACATATGACCTCAGCAAGCTCAGCAAAAGCACAAGTGGCAGCACAAGCATTGAAAGCGGCAAGTATTATGCTGTTATTTTCTTTGCTGATACAGGCGTTATGACTGCTGACCTTCTTTTAACAACCGATTGCTTCGGTGACACAGCTTATGTTAAGGATCAGAATGCAAGACAGGAAAACACATCTGATTCCAACAGGCAGTCATATGTTGCTTATTGGAAGACTAACACCCAGTGGGGCGTTCTCAAGTGCGTTACAAGTATCGGTAACGTAGTAGGCGATCAGATTTCACCTACATCATCAGCTTATGATATGTTTGTAAGCTTCCTTAAGGATACTCTTGTAAATGCAAGAGAGTTCTCAGGCAAGGATGACCAGACACTTCTCGATGATACAGCAAAGGCTCTCGGCGTTGGTCAGGACCTCATTCCCAAAGCTATCGAAGAAGCAGGCGTAACTGTTGATTGGACAGCAGAAAAGTCTTCTGCAGATAAGACATCTTCTGCTGATGCACAGCAGAAGCCTAACGGCGATACCGGCAACAGCTCAAACGGTAGCTCAAGCGGTAGCGGTTCGGGTTCAAGCTCAGGCTCAGGCTCAAAGTCTGTAAGCTCAGGTCAGGAAACAACAATCTTCATCGTTCTCGGTGGCGTTATGCTCGCAGCAGCAGGTGTTGTATTCCTTTCAAGAAAGAGAAAGATGAACTAATTTGTTCAAAATCTAATTCTACATTTAAAGCACTGTCGTTTCGGCAGTGCTTTTTTGTCCTTACTTTCTATCATAGAGCTTTTATTGTTACTTTTCCACAGCTATGAACTTAATGCAAATATGAAATCCTACCAAGGCTCCCATTGCACACGGGAGTTTTTTTCGTATAAAAATAATTTCAATTATACGTTTTAATCCCTCTCCAAAATCATTTCACCAAATGCTTAGGTGTGCATAGAATAAAGTATAAACCACATTAGGCAAAATTATCATTTTGGGTGTTGCAGATGATTGAAAGTATTAAAACCTTTGCTATAATCGGCGGTGATAAACGCCAACTGTTCCTTGCAAAATCTTTATCCGACAAATGCTTTGACGTTGTTTTGGGTGGCTTTGACAAGCTTGAAAGTGCGGGTGAGCTGAAAATTACCGATGTAAAATCAGCAATAAGCTCGGCTGATGCTGTGATTTTTCCCGTGCCGTCGGTCAGAACAGACAAAACCCTCAACACGCCGTTTTCCAACCTGAAAATCACACTTGACTCAAGTGATTGCAAGGTGCTTTTGCAAAAGCCTGTTTTTGTTTCAATGCGTGACAAGTTCGTCAAAGCCTATCCGTTGCTCAAAGAAGCAAGGCTTTACGACTATTCAGCCAAGGAAGAGTTTGCCATTCTCAACGCTCTGCCAACGGCGGAGGGAGCAATAGAATGTGCAATGCAAAATTTTGAGGGTACGATTGCCGACAGCCGTTGCGTTGTTGCGGGATTCGGAAGAATCGGCAAGCTTCTTGCCCACAAGCTAAAGCTGTTGGGTGCAAACGTAAAGGTTACGGCACGAAGTCAATCGGATCTTGCCTATGCCGCTGCTCTTGGCTACAAACCGCTCAAAACCGAAAAGCTGACATCTCTCAAGGGCTGTGATATTGTGTTTAACACAATCCCGTCGATGATTTTTGACAAACAGCTTTTGATGAACACCGAGTGCAACACCCTGATAATCGACCTTGCCTCTTTGCCCGGAGGAGTAGATTTTGAGGCGGCTCACGCCTTTGGAATCGACGCAGTAAGAGCGTTGTCGCTCCCCGGAAAATGTGCTCCGAAATCAGCAGGAAAAATCATAGAAACAACAGTATTTAACATTATTGAGGAGGTTTACGGGTGACAAAAGCAACCATAGGATTTGCAATGTGCGGTTCCTTTTGCACCTTTTCAAAAGCATTTTCTCAAATGCAGAAGCTGGTCGAGCTTGGCTATGAAGTTTTGCCCATAATGTCGCAAAACGCATATTCCACAGACACACGCTTCGGAAAAGCCGAGGAAATGATAAAAAAGGCAGAAGAAATCTCAGGACACACCGTATTGCACACAGCCGTTGAAACCGAGCCTCTCGGTCCGAAAAAAATGTGCGACTTGCTTGTGATAGCTCCATGCACGGGAAACACCCTTGCAAAGCTGTCGCTTGGCATCACCGACACTTCGGTAACAATGGCGGCAAAGTCACATCTTCGCATACTTCGCCCCGTGCTTTTGTGCGTTGCCTCAAACGACGCACTCGGTGCTTCGGCACAAAACATCGGCAGATTGCTCAACACAAAGCACATCTTTTTTGTACCGCTTCGGCAAGACGATGTTGACAAAAAGCCCAATTCGCTTGTGGCAGATTTTGACAAGCTGGCAGACAGCGTTGAATATGCTCTTAAACAAAAACAAATACAGCCTGTATTTTATTAATCAAAGCAAAAACCGTCGGTCAAGGGTATGATCGGCGGTTTTTGTAAAAATTTTTTAAAATGTGCGAAATCCTATTGACAAATACCGCAAAATGCAGTAAACTAATCCTATAAATTGCCGCCCTACTAAAACGGCGGCTAAGGCTTGTCGATTTTTTCGGGCGGTAAATGAATGTCGGTAAGACCAAGAATATAGTCGGTGCTTGTGTCAAAATGCTTGGCAAGCATAATAAGAACAGAGGTAGGAATATCTCGTTGTCCGAGTTCATAATTGCTGTAAACCTGTTGTGAACAATGCAAAATCTTGCTCATTTCTTTTTGCGTCAAATCGGCGTCCTCTCTGAGCTGGCGGATTCTCTTGTACATAGGCTTCACCTCGTTTAAAGTATAGCATACCGCACTTTGTTGTATCGCAAAATACCGCAAAATGCAGTATTTGTTACTATTAATCTCTGAATTATGAGTGGTATTGAAAAAATATTTCGCAATTTCAAAAAAAGAATTGCGTATTATTAATATTATTTATTCATGGAGGAATTTTTATGAAAAAACATTTGAAAATCATTTCTGTTGTTTTTTCGCTTGCATTAGCGGTTTGTACAATTCAAGCCGTATTTTTCCAAGCACTTGCGGCAGATGAGGACACAACAAGTGCGGTTGTTTCCGGTGATGTTATCAACTTTGACGCTAACAGCGCAGGCTGGAATAACATCAAATATTGTATGTGCTACATTTATGAAATCGGTGCAGACGCTTTCTTTGAATGGGGCGTAAAGAACACTCGTATGACCGACGATGACGGCGACGGTGTTTGGACATATGACCTCAGCAAGCTCAGCAAAAGCACAAGTGGCAGCACAAGCATTGAAAGCGGCAAGTATTATGCTGTTATTTTCTTTGCTGATACAGGCGTTATGACTGCTGACCTTCTTTTAACAACCGATTGCTTCGGTGACACAGCTTATGTTAAGGATCAGAATGCAAGACAGGAAAACACATCTGATTCCAACAGGCAGTCATATGTTGCTTATTGGAAGACTAACACCCAGTGGGGCGTTCTCAAGTGCGTTACAAGTATCGGTAACGTAGTTGGCGACCAGATTCCGCCTACAACATCAGCTTATGATATGTTTGTAAGTTTCCTTAAGTATGCTCTTACAAATGCAAGAGCTTACTTAGGTAAGGATGACCAGACACTTATCGACGACACAGCTAAGGCTCTCGGACTTGATCAGAATCTCATTCCTCAGGCTATTAAAGAAGCAGGCGTAATTGTTGATTGGGAAGAGGAAATTGTGCGTAATCCTTCTTATCCTGTTAGCATTGAGGTTGTATATGCCCCTAATACCGTTGAGGTTTATGACTTTGGCAAATATGATATGAGTTTTTGGAATGATGTGGTATTTCTTATAACATATAAGGATGGTTATACAGAATATTTCCAAAGTGAATTTTATGATGATGGATGGGCAAAAGAATTGCCTAAACATTACGCAGGAAAACCTATTCCAATTATTGTGCCAACTGAGTTAATCGGTGATACTTTTGATATTGAATTTTGTAATTATCACGCATTACTTGAAGTAAACTCTATATATGTTGACGATATATCTAATCCCGAGCTTCCGACAACTGACGATATGAAGTATAACGAGCCTATTTCTTCTCCTGACGAGGGTACAAAGCCTACAACAGACGAGGGTGCAAAGTCAACGATAGACGAGGTTGCAACTCCCGACAGCAAAGCTACCGATAGCAACACAAAGTCAACAAACGACAACGCAGTTGTTGCAACAGGTGACTTCACCGTTGCGGCAGGTGTTGCAGTTGTTATGCTTATTGCGGCGGCAGTAATGGTTATCTTAAATAGAAGAAAATCCGTTCTTAACTGATTTGATTGATTTGAAATTCTACATTGTTTTAATTAAGAACACCCGTTCTAAAATATCTGTACTTTTTAACAGCAGGGGTATTGCTCCTGCTGTTTTTTTGTGTTAAAATTGTATCATCAATTATAGGACGGTAGGTATATGAAATATTGTAAAAAATGCAGACACATTCACAACGACAGCGTTCAGTCTTGCTCAACTTGTCAAAAGGAGCTTGCCGAGATTACCGAAAGCAACACCCCAGTGTATCTTTTGTCGGCTTCGGGCTTTGAGCTTGAACGGGTGAGGACTGCCCTGAACGACAGCGGAATCCCCAGCGATGTTGCCTTGCAAAAGGAAAACTCAACCGATGCGGGAATGGGCTGTGATTTTTCTCAATATGATTTGCTTGTGCCGTTTCAGGCTTATGAAAAGGCATACGATGTGTGCGTGGGAATCGGAGCAATCAAGTCCGAAAACGAAGAAGTGCTTGACGAAGCGGTCGAAACGCCTGCAAACAGCGATGTTAAGCCTGCCGATGAGCAGTTTGAGGAGATGAGCGGCACAAAGCGTACCGCTGTGAAGATTGTTTCGGCAATCCTCTTTATAATACTTGTTGCGGCTGTAATTTACGGAACTGATTTTATTACGGGCTTTATCAAGGGCCTGTTTGGATAAGGAGAATGAACTATGAAAACAGAAACCAAATGCTTACATTCGGGCTATGAGCCAAAAAACGGCGAGCCGAGACAGGTGCCGATTTGGCAAAGCACGACATTCAAATATGATTCAAGCGATGATATGGGCAAGCTCTTTGACTTGGAGGCAAGCGGATATTTTTATACACGTCTGCAAAACCCCACCAATGACGCAGTTGCCGCAAAAATTGCCGACCTTGAGGGCGGCGTTGCAGGTATGCTGACTTCAAGCGGACAGGCAGCAAACTTTTTTGCGTTGTTCAATATTTGTGAGGCAGGCAGTCACATCGTGGCTTCGTCGTCGATTTACGGCGGCACATATAACCTGCTTGGCGTAACAATGAAAAAAATGGGCATTGACTGTACTTTTGTTGACCAAAACCTTTCCGAGGAGGAGCTTGCAAAGGCTTTTAAGCCCAACACCCGTGCTGTTTTCGGTGAAACTATTACAAACCCCACCGTGTCCGTGCTTGACATTGAAAAATTTGCTCGCCTTGCACATTCACACGGCGTTCCGCTTATTATTGACAACACCTTTGCAACTCCGATAAACTGCCGACCGATTGAATGGGGTGCAGACATCGTTACTCACTCCACAACAAAATATATGGACGGTCACGCAATCGGCGTGGGCGGTGCTATTGTTGACAGCGGTAACTTTGATTGGCTTGCACACGCCGACAAGTTCCCCGGTCTTACAACTCCCGATGAGTCATATCACGGAATTGTTTATGCCGAAAAGTTCGGCAAGCTCGGCTACATCACCAAGGCTACATCTCAGCTTATGCGTGACCTCGGCTCGATTCAATCTCCGCAAAATGCTTTTTATCTTATGAACGGACTTGAATCCCTCTCCGTAAGAATGGAAAGGCATTGCAAAAATGCCCTTGCAATAGCAGAATTTCTTAAGGCATCAGACAAGGTTGAGTGGGTGGATTATCCCGATTTGGAGGGCGACAATTACAACGAGCTTGCTCAAAAATATCTGCCCAACGGCTCTTGCGGAGTAATGGCGTTTGCCGTAAAGGGTGGCAGAGAAAAGGCTGTGAAGTTTATGGACAGCCTAAAGCTGATTATGATTGCAACTCACGTTGCCGATGCTCGCACCTGCTTGCTTCACCCCGCAAGTCACACCCACCGTCAGCTCACCGACGAACAGCTCAGAGAATCGGGCGTTGCTCCCGACCTTATCCGCCTGTCTGTGGGACTTGAAAACGTTGATGACTTGATTGACGACCTAAAGCAGGCACTTGATATTATCTGATTTTGGAGGAAATTATGGCTGCATATGTTTCTGCAATAATCGTTGCGGCAGGCGGTTCGATAAGAATGGGCATAGCCGACAGCAAGCAGTTTATTCCGCTCTTGTCGCACCCTGCAATCGAGTACACGCTTTCGGCGTTTCAAAAATGCCACTTGATAAAGGAAATTATCGTGGTTTGTCGCAGTCAGGATATTGAACGCATACAAAAAATTGTCGATGACAACGGCTTTTCTAAGGTCGCAAGCCTTGCCGTGGGCGGAGAGTCTCGTGCCGAGAGCGTTCGTAACGGTATTAAAGCCGCAAACGAAAATGCAAAATATTTTGCAATTCACGACGGTGCAAGACCGTTGATTACCGTTGATGAAATTGAGCGTGTTGTTGAAGCGGCGTTTGAAACGGGTGCTGCAACGCTTGGCACTTCTGTTACCGATACGATAAAGGTTGTTGACGGTTACAACAAAATCGAAAGCACACCGCTTCGTTCTCAGCTCAGAGCTGTTCAAACACCTCAGGTTTTTGAAAGAGAGCTGTATGAATTTGCCCTTGAAAATGCAGGTAGCAACACCGCCGACTTTACCGATGACTGCTCGCTTATTGAAAATATGGGCGGCGAAATCGAGGTTGTCAGAGGCAGCAGAGAAAACATTAAGCTCACAACGCCGATTGACGTTGTGATTGCCGAGAGTATTTTAAAATCAAGAAAATCGGAGGAAGTCTGATGCGTATCGGTCACGGATATGACGTTCACAAATTTGCCGAAAACAGAAAGCTGATTTTGGGAGGCGTTGATGTTCCCTTTGAGCGTGGCTTGCTGGGACACTCCGACGCAGATGTTTTGCTTCACGCAATTATGGATGCTTTGCTCGGTGCGGCGGCACTCGGTGACATCGGAAAGCTGTTTCCCGACACTGACAACAGGTTTAAGGGAGCAGACAGTGCTTTGTTGCTCAAAGAGGTTTGCCGTGTGCTTGAACAAAACAATTACCGCATTGTAAACATTGATTCCACCGTGATTGCCCAAAAACCCAAGCTGAGAGGATTTATCGACGAAATGCGTCAAAATATTGCGAACGCCTGCAATATTGACATTTCCTGCGTAAGCGTAAAGGCTACAACCGAGGAAAAGCTCGGCTTTACGGGACGGCTTGAGGGAATTTCGGCTCACGCAGTTTGCTTAATAGATTAAATCATACATACAACACCTTGTTCATATAGTTGAATGAGGTGTTTTATTATGTTAAGAAAGGCAATAATTTCATTGGCAATTTGTGCAGCGGTGGCAATATCTTCGGTTGTGCCGACAGCAGCTTTGGCAGAGGACAGCATTTCAGCTCCGTCGGCTGTGCTTATGGAGGCGACAACGGGCAAAATTATCTTTGAAAAAAATCCACATGAGCAACGCCCTTGTGCCTCGGTCACAAAGGTTATGACGCTTTTGCTTGTGTTTGAGGCACTCGACAGCGGAAAGCTTAGCCTTGACGACACGATAACCGCAAGCGAGCATGCGGCCTCTATGGGCGGAAGTGACATTTGGCTTGAAAACGGCGAAACAATGTCGGCTGACGATATGATAAAGGCAACGGTTGTTGCCTCGGCTAACGATGCCGCCGTTGCCCTTGCGGAGCATTTGAGCGGCAGTGAGGACGCTTTTATTGAACAGATGAACAAAAGGGCAGAGGAGCTTAGAATGAATGACACTGTGTTCAAAAATTGCAACGGGCTTGACGAGGAGGGTCACGTTACGTCTGCAAATGATGTTGCGATAATGTCAAGAGAGCTGATAAGACACGAAAAAATATTTGATTACACGTCGATTTGGCTTGACAATCTCAGGGACGGCAAAACTCAAATTGTAAACACAAACAAGCTGCTCAAAACTTACAACGGGATAACAGGACTGAAAACGGGAACAACGGACGACGCAGGCTGTTGTATGTCTGCAACCGCAACAAGGGGAGATGTTTCGCTGATTTCCGTGGTTTTGGGGTGTAACACGGGTAAGGAGCGTTTTGCAGATGCGGCGGCGTTGCTTGATTACGGATTTGCTAATATTTCCGTAAAAGAATTAAAAGCACCCGAAGATATGCCAACCTCCATAGAAGTCAACGGCGGTATGGAAAAAAGTGTTGAGCTTATGTGCAACGTTGAATCAAATGTTGTAGTTGACAAAAGCGAAAGCTCCGAGATTTTAACCGAGCTTGATTTGCCCGAAAGCCTTGACGCTCCGATTGAAGAAAACCAAGTTGTCGGAAGCCTGACATTTAGCGTTAACGGAGAGAGCAAGGTGTTTGAAATCACAGCAAAACAGGCGGTTGAACAGACGTCGTTCGGGGCTGTTTTCAAGCTGCTGTTTAATTCTTTAACAGCATTATAACGCAAGAGTAAATATCCAACGCCCTTTAAACCTCGTACAGCTTCGTTGCGGTTTTTGCAGCTTGCCGCAAGCTTTGCCCATTGCCGCAAAGCACAGCGTTGCTCTGATTTAAAAAAATGACGAAATAACCTTGCAAAAATACTCTTGTTATAGTATAATAAAACAAAAGTAATATTTTTTTAATCTTTTTAATAAATCAGAATTAGAAATTCGGAGGTCTTTAAATGGCAACAACTCTTACTGACAAATATCTGAGAGATTTTATAGGAGAGCATGAGTATGACGGTGTTGCGGCTGAGGTTAAGGCTGCACACAAAACTCTTCACGACGGTTCGGGCTTGGGAAATGATTTCCTCGGTTGGCTCAATCTTCCCACAGACTACGACAAGGAAGAATTTGCAAGAATTAAGTCGGCTGCCGAAAAAATCAAGAAAAATTCGGATGTTTTCATTGTAATCGGCATCGGCGGTTCATACCTCGGTGCAAGAGCCGCAATTGAGTTCTTAAATTCACAAAACTACAACCTTACCTGCAAGGATACACCCCAAATCTTCTTTACGGGCAATTCAATCAGCTCATCTGCACTTGCAGAGCTGATGGAGCTTTGCGAGGGCAAGGATGTTTCGGTTAATATGATTTCAAAATCAGGCACAACCACAGAGCCTGCTATTGCATTCCGTGTGTTCCGTGAAATGCTTGAGAAAAAGTACGGCAAAGACGGTGCAAGAGAGCGTATTTTCTGCACAACAGACAAAGCAAGGGGTACATTAAAGGCACTTGCCGACGAAGAAGGATATGAAACCTTTGTGGTTCCCGACGACGTAGGCGGACGTTTTTCTGTTCTTACTGCGGTTGGTCTGCTTCCGATTGCTGTTTCGGGTGCTGACATCGACGCTCTTATGCAGGGTGCGGCTAACGCTCAGAAAGAATTTGACAACGACGATTTGGCAACAAATGATTGCTACAAATATGCTGCAATCCGCAACATTCTTTATCGCAAGGGCAAGACTGTTGAAATTATGGTTTCATATGAGCCTGCTTACACAATGATGGCTGAGTGGTTTAAGCAGCTTTTCGGTGAGAGTGAGGGCAAGGACAACAAGGGTATTTATCCCTCAAGTGTTGTTTTCTCAACCGACCTTCATTCACTCGGACAGTATATTCAGGACGGCAGACGAACAATGTTTGAAACTGTTGTTCTCTTTGATAAATGTAAAAAAGAAGTTACTCTCGGCACAGAGCCTGCCAACATTGACGGTCTTAACTTCCTTTCGGGTAAAACAATGGGCTATGTAAACCGCAAGGCGTTTGAGGGTACTGTGCTTGCTCACAATGACGGTGGCGTTCCCAACGTGGTTTTGAACGTTCCCGAAATGAATGAAGCAGAGCTTGGTTATCTTATCTATTTCTTTGAAAAAGCTTGTGCAATCTCCGGTTATATGCTCGGTGTAAATCCGTTTAACCAGCCCGGTGTTGAAAGCTACAAGAAGAATATGTTTGCTTTGCTCGGCAAGCCCGGTTATGAAGACCAAAAGGCAGCTCTTGAAGCAAGATTAAAGTAATTTCTAATTATAAAGTAAAACGGAGGAACTGTATATGGTTACTTTACTTATCGGTAAAAAAGGTTCAGGCAAAACAAAAAAGCTTATTGCTCTTGCAAATGAAGCTGTTGCTGCTTCCGAGGGCAACGTTGTTGTAATTGAAAAGGGTTCAAAGCTCACATACGACGTAACTCACAAGGCAAGACTTATCGACACAGAGCAGTATGCAATTTCGGGCTATGATATGCTCTTTGGCTTTATCAGCGGAATTTGTGCAGGCAACTATGATGTTACCGACATTCTTGTTGATTCAACCTTCAAGATTTGTCCCGACGGCGTGGAAGGTCTTGAAACATTCACAAAGAAGCTCCAAGAGCTTTCTGAAGCTGTTTCAACAAACATCGTGCTTCTTATTTCTGCTGACGAAAGCGAAATCCCCGATTCAATCAACGCTGTTTGCCAAAAAGTATAATTACTTAAAAGAATTAAAAGCGGTGCAGTCATTTGATTGTGCCGCTTTTTGTTCGCAATCAATTATCGTTTCGTTTTAAAGTGTGGTGTATGTATGATAAAAGATGTTGCCGAAGAAACCTATGCCGAGAGTGTTGAGAGAAGTATTCGCAAACGCTTCAGCAAAACCATTTGGAGCCGTTTTACAGCCGCAATAATCGAATATGAGCTTGTAAAGCCGAATGATAAAATTGCCGTGTGTATTTCGGGCGGCAAGGATTCAATGCTTATGGCAAAGCTCTTTCAGGAGCTTAAACGCCACGACAAATTTCCGTTTGAGCTTGTTTACCTTGTTATGGACCCCGGTTACAGCCCCGAAAACCGCAAAGCTATTGAAAGCAATGCGGAAAAGCTCAATATTCCGATTACCGTGTTTGAAACCGATATTTTCGAGTCGGTGCATAATGTGGAGAAATATCCGTGCTATTTGTGTGCAAGAATGAGGCGAGGGCATTTGTATAAGCAGGCACGCTCCCTCGGCTGTAACAAAATAGCTTTGGGTCACCACTATGACGACGTTATCGAAACCATACTTATGGGTATGCTTTACGGCGGTCAGGTTCAGACAATGATGCCTAAGCTTCATAGCACAAACTACGAGGGTATGGAGCTTATACGTCCGCTGTATTTGGTGCGAGAGGATGAGATAAAGCGTTGGCGTGATTACAACGGCTTGACCTTTCTTCAATGTGCCTGTCGATTTACGGAAAGCTGTACAATCGGTGACGACGGCAGCAGCACATCAAAGCGACAGGAGATAAAGCAGTTGATTGCCGACTTAAAGAAAATCAATCCTCAGATTGAAAGCAATATTTTCCATAGTGTTGAAAATGTAAATCTTGAAACCGTAATTTCCTATAAGCAAGGGGAGAGCAGGCACAGCTTTCTTGATGATTATGATATGAAATAATCATCAAAAGCTACATTATATTTCTAAATTAGAATTATTCGTCGGATTGATACCTTTAAACAAAAAATATTGCTTATTTTACCCCATTTTTTAGTTGACAAAGGCGAAAACCTTTTGTATAATAATAAACAGCGTTTTAATATGCGTTTATGCGGTCAACTTTGAGGTGCAGATATGCTTTTTGAGCTTAAATCCGTCTTTCAAAACGACGGAGAAACAAAAGAGCTTTGCTATGAGCTTAATATTGCAGATATTGACGTTGACGGTGTTTTTCCATTCAGAACACCTGTCGGCATAACTGCCGTGGCACACAATAGAGCAAGTCTTATCACGCTTGACCTTAACTGCAAATTTGAGTATACTCGATTTTGCGACAGGTGCGGCAAAGAGCTTACAAAGCAAATGAATATGAATTTTTCACACAAGCTTGCACAAACTCTTGTTGACGACGGCAACGACGACTATATTGAAACACCTGATTTTAAACTTGAGCTTGACGAAATCGTTGTGACAGACATTCTTTTGTCATTACCGCAAAAGAATTTGTGCAGGGACGACTGCAAGGGCTTGTGCCAAAAATGCGGTCAAAACCTTAACGAGGGCGATTGTTCCTGCGACAAGCGACAGATTGACCCAAGGCTTGAGAGTCTTAAACAGCTTATTAACTAAGAGATATATTTTAAGGAGGTCTTTGTAATGGCAGTACCGAAGAGTAAAACATCACACGCAAGAAAGAGCTCAAGACGTTCAACAGTATGGAAGCTTGACGCTCCGACACTTACAACTTGTCCAAACTGCGGTGAGCTTACAGCAGCTCACAAGGCTTGCAGCAACTGTGGTATGTATAACGGCAGACAGGTTGTCGTTAAGAAGGATGCACAGTAATTATTATTGCATTTAAGAACACTATGGGCGGCAGGCATCTGTACGCCCTTTTGTTTTGTCTTAGACTATCTCGCATATAAATATGCTTATCAACAGAAAGGTATTGTGGTTATATGAACAAACCCGTAATAGCCATAGTGGGACGCCCAAACGTGGGCAAATCAACGCTTTTTAACAAGCTCATAGGTCAAAGAATCTCCATCGTTGACGATACCCCCGGTGTAACTCGTGATAGAATTTACGGCGAAATCGAGTGGTGCGGCAAAAAAGCGTTTGTTGTTGACACAGGCGGAATAGAGCCTAATTCGGATGATATAATTCTTTCGCAAATGCGTCGTCAGGCTCAGCTTGCAATAGACACAGCAAGCGTGATTATACTTGTTACCGATTTAAAATCGGGACTTGTGGCGACCGATATGGACGTTGCACAAATGCTTCAAAAATCGGGCAAGCCTGTTGTGCTTTGCGTAAACAAATGTGATGGCGTGGGCGAGCCTGCTCCTGAGTTTTATGAGTTTTACAACCTCGGCATAGGCGACCCTGTGCAGGTTTCGGCTGTTCACGGCCACGGCACGGGTGATTTGCTTGACCGTGTGTTTGAAAATCTTGATTTCAATGAGGACGTGCTTGAGGATGACAGCATAATCAGAGTTGCCGTAATCGGAAAACCGAACGCCGGAAAATCCTCTCTTATTAACAAGATAACAAATGAGGACCGCTGTATTGTATCCGACATAGCAGGCACAACAAGGGATACCATTGATACTCTTGTTGAAAACAAATTCGGCAGCTTCAGCTTTACCGATACCGCAGGACTTCGCCGGCAGAGCAAGATTTATGATAATATTGAAAAATACAGCATAATCAGAGCCAAAATGGCAATCGAACGCAGTGATGTGTGTGTGATAATGATTGATGCCACCGAGGGCGTTACCGAGCAGGACACAAAGGTTGCAGGTCTTGCCCACGAAGCAGGCAGAGCGTGTATTCTTGCCGTGAACAAGTGGGATGCGATTGAAAAGGACGACAAAACGATGCAGGAGTTTCGCAAAAAGCTCGACGCTGATTTTGCGTTTATGTCATATGCTCCCCAAGTTTTCATTTCCGCAAAAACAGGAATGAGAATTGACAAATTGTTTGAGCTTATAGTCAGCTCAAACGAATCGGCAGGGCAACGCATAAGAACGGGTATGCTCAATGAGCTTTTGGCTCAGGCAACAACCCGTGTTCAGCCGCCGTCGGACAAAGGCAAAAGGCTGAAGATTTATTATATGACTCAGGCATCGGTAAAGCCTCCGACATTTGTGTTTTTCTGCAACAATGCTCAGCTTTTCCATTTTTCTTATCAACGCTATCTTGAAAACAGAATCAGAGAGTCATTTGGTCTTGAGGGAACACCCATAAGAATTATTATCAGAGAACGAGGGGATAAATAATGGATTTTTATTTGAGCTTTTTGGTTGAGAATTGGTGGAGATTTTTAATTGTAATTATTGCTGCATATCTTCTCGGCAGTATTAACACCGCTGTTGTTGTAACTAAAATAGCAACAAAGGGCAAGCAGGACATTCGTGAGCTTGGCAGCGGAAACGCAGGCTTTACAAACGTGCTTCGCAGTGTGGGCAAAACTCCTGCGATAATCACCATGATATGCGACGCACTCAAATGTAACATCGCTGTTTTGTTCGGCGGATTCGTTTTTTCTTTTATTGCCGCCGACAGTCAGATTTTATCAAATGAATTTGTCAATTTCGGAAAATACGCAGCAGGAATATTCTGTATATTAGGTCATTCATATCCGATTTATTTCAAATTCAGAGGCGGAAAAGGTGTTGTTTCTGCAGCTGCTCTTATGGCAACCGAGGATTGGCGTGTGTTCCTTTTGATAATTTCAACCTTTTTGATTATTTTCTTTGCCACAAAGATAATCTCACTTGCGAGCATAACCTGTGCTGCGTTATATTCGGTATATACATTCCTGATGACTTTCTTCTTTGACTATATGCAATATGGCTATTCAATCGTATATGTGATTATGTCAACTTCTGCGGCATTGATAATAGGCGTGTTTGTAATTATCAAGCACAAATCTAATATCGGCAGATTGCTCAGGGGGGAAGAAAAGAAAATCTCAATCAAAAAGAATTGATGTATTGACCTTGCACAATAATAGTTGTAAAATATATACATAATAATTTGAGAGGAAGATTAGCGTGGCTGATTGTATTTTTTGTAAAATAGTTGACGGTTCGATTCCGTCAAAAAAGGTTTATGAGGACGACAGGATTCTTGCCTTTTATGACCTTGAGCCTCAGGCACCCGTACACGTTCTTGTTATCCCGAAACAGCACATCTGCTGTGCCAATGCGGTTGATGAAACCAACGCAGACGTTGTTGCTCATATTTTTATCAAAATTCCCGAAATCGCAAAGACGCTCGGTCTTGATAACGGATACAGAATAGTAAACAACTGCGGTGACGATGGTTGCCAAAGCGTTAAGCATATGCACTTCCATATTCTCGGCGGTAAAAAATTAAACGGAACAATGTGTTAAGGGGTAAAAAATGAGTACATATAAAATGAAAATTGCGGGAGTGGAACGTGAGCTTGAAATGTTTCCCGTAAGCGACAAGCTTGATATTGCGGCATTTATTATGTTCGGTGATGTTGAAATAACAAAAAAAGCCGCAGAGGAGCTGCTTAAAATCTGCCCCGAACACGATGTGGTTGTTACGGCAGAGGCAAAGGGCATACCGCTTTGCTATGAGATGGCTCGTCAGGGCTGTCAAAATTACGTTGTTGCTCGCAAGGGCGTAAAGGTTTATATGCGTAACCCCATTGAGGTTGAGGTTCAGTCAATCACAACCCAAAACGAGCAAAAGCTGTTTTTCGGTGAAAACGACGTTGAATTTTTAAAGGATAAGCGTGTGCTGATTGTTGACGATGTAATCTCAACAGGCGAGAGCCTTAATGCTCTTGAAAAGCTTGTTGCTCAGACAGGTGCAACTGTTGTCGGCAAAGCCGCTGTGCTTGCCGAGGGTGATGCAAAAGACAGAAATGATATTATTTATCTTGAGGAGCTTCCGTTGTTCTTCAAATAAATTAACGGAGTAAACTATGAAACGACTGTTTGGACTGATTGGATTAACCTACCTTTTTGTCCTTGCAGTCGTATTTTATTGCCAAAGCATTGTACTTGTATGGACTATAATCGTGGCTTCGGTTGTTGCAACGGTGGCAATGTTGTTTTTGAAACTAATCAAAAATCATGCCAAGCTATTCAATTGCGTTATTGCGGTCAGCTTGAGTGCATTTTGTGCGGTTGTATCTTTAATTCTGTATTGGAATATTAATTACTGCCCTGTTGTTGATGAATATTCCGATAAAGAATTATTGGTCTGCGGCTACATATGTGAAGAAGTGCAGAAAACCGAATCAAATTTCTCATGTGCGTTGCTTGCCGATGAAATAAACGGCGAAAAAGCAAGCGTGAAAATACACCTTTCGTCCTACTCAGACCTCGGTTTGGAGGATTTTGACCGAGTTGAGGCAATTATTACACCCGAAAAATGCACCGATAATTACAAGCTGAGCAAGAAGATTTTTCTTTCTGCATATGATGAGAGCTTTGAAATTGCAAAGACAGGCGAAAAGCAGTTTTCGCTTTACAGATATGCTGTTCAAGCGAGAAAAGCCCTCAAAGCAGCTCTTGATTCCTTGCTTGCCGACAGCTCATCATCGTTGTGCAAGGCGATTTTGCTCGGTGACAAAGCTGCATTGCCTGCCGATGTAAAGGAGAGCTTTTCAAAAACCGGCACATCGTTTATGATAGTTGTTTCGGGTATGCACCTTGCAATAGTTACGGGATTCATTTTGTTTTTGTTTAGAAAAACCGTCAAAAATAAGGTTCTGCTGTGCATAATAGCGTTGCTTGCAATTATCGTTTATTCTGCTGTAACGGGCTTTTCGTCGTCTGTAATCCGTTCGGCGATTATGGTGGCGATGACCTATATCGGAGCGGTTTTCTTTCGGCAGGCAGAAAGTGTAAATTCACTCGGTATTGCCGCACTTGCACTTACGCTGTTTAATCCGTTTTCCGTCGGTGATGTCGGAATGTTGCTTTCGTTTTCGGCAACTCTCGGAATAGTTTTGTGGTCAAGACCGCTTGCCGAGTATACTATTCGTCGTTTTAAGGTTAAAAGAAAATTCTTTAAAAGAATTATCGAATCGGCGTGCGTGTCTTTGTCTGCTTCGCTCTGGATAATGCCCATCACCATACTTGCATTTGGCACGATTTCACCGCTGACAGTAATTATTTCGGTCATTTGTGAGCCGTTGATAAGTGCATTGCTTGTATGCTCGCTGGCGGCATCGGTGTTGTATGTGTGTCCGCTCATTTCGTTTTTCGCATATCCGTTTGCACTTGCATCGGGCGTAATAAGTAAGCTGACAATAGAGATAATATCATTTTTCGCAGATTTTCCGTTTTGCTCGGTAAAAGCCGATAAGCCCTATTTTTATATTTGGCTGATTTTGACGGTGATTTTAGTGGTTGTCGGATATATTATCAAAGCGAAAAAGTTTTATATCGAGTCAGCTTCGGCTTTTTCTTTCGCAGCTTTAATGCTCGGCTGGGCGATTTTTGCAATTATCGAGAGCAATACAGCCGTGTTGTATTTATATAACGTCAAAAACGGTGTTACAGCGGCGGTTTCAAACGGATATAACACAACTATCATTTCCTGCGGAGGTGCAGTCGGGCGTGAATCGAGAGTTGTAAACGAGATTTGCGATGATTTTATGTCGATAGATAATGTTATAATTCCAAATCAGAAAAATGCCTATTCAAAATATTTGCCGACAATTTTGAATGAATTTGACGTTTCCAATGTTTTGGTATATGATAAGGACAGCAAAACCCAAAAATTGCTTGAAGAATACGACGGTCAAAAGAGAAATACCTTTGGTGACAACGTGAGCTTCACCGTAAATATAAATTCAAATATCACGGATACGATATATACGTTTGACGGAGCTGTTGTGCAGTATGTCGAATTTGACGGTACATCGCTTCTTTTTGCTACGTCAAATACGGATATTGCAAATTTGCCCGAAAGCCTCAGGACTGCCGATTATATTCTTTTGAGCGACCTTCCGAAAAACTGCGATTTGCTCAAATGTGATACGTTAATCTTTTCGGGTGATGAGGAAAAATTTGTAAAGCTCAAAGCAAAAGCGGAGCTTATTGCAAACGATACAATAGATATTTCATCGGAGAATACCACCAAAACCGAGATAGAGCTTGTGCGGAGGATACAATGACAGCTATCAATGAAACTGAACTAAAAAAGCATATTAAATCCAAGCAGTTTGCTCCCGTTTATTTGATATACGGCTCAGAGCAGATGTTTGTCAGCCGCTATACTCAAAAGCTGGTTGAGGCTGTTGCGGGCAAAAATCCGCCTGACTTTAATTTCCACAAATTCAGCGGTCAAATAGACCTTGATAAGCTTGCCGCCGCAGTGCAGATTGTTCCGTTTATGTGCGAGCATAACTGCGTGGTGGTAACGGATATTTTTTATGATATGCTCAAGCCGTCTGAGCTTGACGACCTTAAAGCGATTGTAAAAAATTCCTCCGAAGATACCGTGCTGATAATTTCAATGCCGACATATATCCCCAAAAAGCAGGCAAAGCAGTTTCAAACGCTTGCAAAAACCATTGAAAAAATCGGGGCGGTGTGCAAATTTGAAAAGCTCAATCAAACAATGCTGGAACGCTACATTGCAAAGTGGGCAAATGAAAACGACAAGATGATTTCGCACATTAACGCCGCAAAGCTCATTGCTTACAGCGGAGAGGACTTGAACGTCCTCAAAAATGAGGTGGATAAGCTTTGTGCATACGCTCAGGGCGAAGAAATCACCCTTGAAGATATTGACAAGCTGGCAACCGTTAATAACGTTGAGATGAAAATATACGCAATGACAGACGCCGTGCTTAAAAACGACGGCGAAAAAGCCTTTGCAACACTCAATTTGCTTATAAATCAGGGCGAAAAGCCGATGCTGATTTTTTCCGCCCTTTCTTCAACCTATGTTGATGCATACAGAGCTCGTGTTGCAGACGAGTGCGGAGTGTTGCAAAGCACCTTGGTTGCTGATTTTAAAGCGTATCAAAGCAAAGCCTTTGTGCTGAAAAATGCCCGCAATGCAACACGCAGAGTTTCTACCGAAGCCTTGCGAAAGAGCCTTGACGTGCTTGTGGAAGCCGACACGACAATGAAAACAAGTATGAAAGATATAAAAAACACCTTTCAGCCGTTTATGGAAAAGCTCATCGCTCGTCTTTTGCTGATTGCAAGGGAGGGCAGAGTGTAATTGATTAAAATACGAGAAGCAATAATCGTTGAAGGTCGATACGACAAAATAAAGCTGTCCTCAATTGTGGACGCTCCGATAATCGAAACCAACGGCTTTAGGATTTTTAACGATAAAGAAAAGCAAAACCTGATACGCAAAATTGCAAACGTCAGAGGAATACTTGTGCTGACCGACAGCGACGGGGCAGGCTTCGTTATTAGAAACTTTTTGAACGGTGCTGTTGACAACAGCAAAATCAAGCACTGCTATATTCCTCAAATTCAAGGCAAAGAAAAGCGAAAGCCCCAAAAAAGCAAAGAGGGAATTTTAGGCGTTGAGGGTGTTGACGACGAAATAATCGTCAATGCTATTCGCAAAAGCGGTGCAACGATAATCGGTGAAGCAAAAACGCAGGAGTGGCAGATTACAAAGGCGGATTTGTTTTGTCTCGGTCTTACAGGCTCACAAAATTCCGCAATTAACCGCCGAATGTTGTTAAAGCATCTGGATTTGCCAAGCTATCTTTCAACAAATGCGTTGCTAACGGCAATGAATTGCTTATTTTCTTTTGAAGAATTAAAACTTCTTCTTGAAAAATTGGAAATAAAATAAACGTCATATACAGAATAAAAATCACCGACTTTTCCAAAACTAAAGTCGGTGATTTTATGTTTAAAATTAAACTGAAAAAGACGGCAAAGCTTTTTGCTATCGGCGGAACAGGCTACGGCTTGCTTGAAATCTTGTGGCGAGGAAAAACGCATTGGACAATGGTTTTGACGGGCGGAACGTGCTTTGTGTGGCTGACAAAGCTGTTTGCAAGATGTTCAAAAATGAAAATGTCCAAAAAATGCCTGCTCGGAAGTGCCGTAATAACGTTTTGCGAGTTCGTTTGCGGGTGTATTGTAAATCTCAAATTCAAAATGAACGTATGGGATTACTCAAATTGCAAATTCAACATCAAGGGTCAAATTTGCCCGTTTTACAGTATGCTGTGGGCGTTGCTGTGTATTCCCATCAGCGTTGTTTGCTCATTTGCTTCAAAAAAGAATATGGATAAAAAATAAGGGTGCCGCATTTCTGCGACACCTTTTTTTGCTTGATTATTTGATACCGTATTTTTCAATGATATAGTCCATATCCTTGTCGCCTCTGCCCGAGAGGTTGATAAGGACAGAGCCCTTGCCCATAGTTTTTGCAAGCTTCATACCGTAAGCAACGGCGTGAGAGCTTTCGATAGCCGGAATGATGCCTTCCATTTTTGACAGCTCAAAGAAAGCGTCAATGGTATCTTCGTCGTTTACAACATCATATTTTACTCTGCCGAGGTCGTGCAAAAATGCGTGTTCTGGACCGCTTGAAGGATAATCAAGTCCGCTTGCCACAGAATAAACGGGAGCAGGCTCGCCGTTTTCGTCCTTGAGCATAATGCTGTTGAAGCCGTGCATAATGCCTTCTTCTCCGAAAGCAAGACTTGCGGCGTGATCACCTATTTTTTCACCTCTGCCGAGAGGCTCTATACCGTAAATGTCAACAGGGTCGTTTAAGAAGCCTGCAAACAAGCCCATTGCGTTTGAGCCGCCGCCCACACAGGCAACAACTGCGTCGGGAAGCTCGCCTGTCATATCAATAAATTGCTCTCGTGCTTCGATTCCGATAACACTCTGGAAATCACGAACCATAAGTGGGAACGGATGCGGACCGAGAGCGGAGCCGATGCAGTAAATAGCGTCCTTGTATTCCTTGCTGTATGCCAAAAATGCAGCGTCAACAGCTTCTTTCAGGGTTTGCAAGCCTTCGGTTACCTCAACCACTCTTGCACCCAAGACCTTCATTCTTGCAACATTCGGGGCTTGCTTTTTAATATCCACAGCACCCATATAGATGTCGCACTCCATACCGAAGTATGCTGCGGCTGTTGCAAGTGCTACACCGTGCTGACCTGCACCTGTTTCTGCAATAACCTTTTTCTTGCCCATATATTTTGCAAGAAGCACCTCACCCATACAGTGGTTGAGCTTATGGGCACCGGTATGATTCAAGTCCTCACGCTTGGCGTAAAGCTGAACTCCCGTGCCGATTTTGTCGGAAAGTCTTGCAAGATGAGAAATAGGTGTGGGTCTGCCCTGAAATTCCTTGCGAATACGGCGAAGCTCATTGATGAATTTTCTTGATTTGCAGATGGTTTGATATGCTTCGCTGATTTCATCCATTGCCGCTTTAAGCTCCGGCGGAATATAAGAGCCGCCGTATTTTCCGAAATAGCCGTTAAGATCGGGGTAGTTTTTCAGGTAAGTGTCAAAGTCAATGTTGTTAAATTTCATTATAGTTTCCTCCGTTAAGTTAAAGTTTGATGTGAATTTGTATTTTTGTATTTGATTTTGATTGTATATTTTCGGTGCAAGTAGCACCATCGCTGAGCTGCTATCATATTATTTCCTCCTTGCATAAAAAAATCCTTTGACCTATATCTCATGTCAAAGGAGTCGGAAAACAAAAAACGCCCTTGACAGAAATATACTTTCTATCAAGGACGAATAGATACTTAATGTATGACACTATTCGCGGTGCCACCTTGATTCACGGAATGTTCCGTGCACTTAGCAGGATACCAACATATCCCCGACAACTGACGTATGTCAACACGTTGCAGAATACTTTGGGAAAACCCCATTTGACTGCACCCTCGGCGGCCCATTTGACAACTTGTTTCTTACCCGATTCTCAGCATCACAGGCTCTCTGTAAAGGCATCATTGCCGTTATCTCCGCTTCAACGGTTTAAGTATTAACTTTGAGGCTATTATACGCTGACTTTTTGCATTTGTCAACTGTTTTTTATAAAAAATTTTGCTTGCTTTGTTTTGCGGTAATTTAATAAAAATAAAAGTATATGAAATTTATTTATAAAAAGGTTTGCAATTTATGAAAGAGATGCTATAATTTACATATGCAAAGACTCTATATTTAATTAATTGGAGGATTTATTATGAACAACGTAGTTAAATGGATAATTATTTCGGTGCTGGCAATTCTGGCTATTGTGGCAATAGTGTTTGTCGGAGTTTATTTCAGCAGATTTCAAACGATGTCTACTATCGGTAAAATTACAAATTATTCCGATTATAACCTTTACCGTATGGATGTGAAATATGATTATGATATTGATGATGTAATTGATTACGGAATCGAAGATACTCAGTCGTTCAGCGACGCAATAGTTAAAGAGGCTTTTCCGTTGCTTCCGATAAAAATGGAAGTACCCGATTTCGGTTGCAGTGCTTTTTCAATCAAGGATACCGATAATGATGTTCTTATGGGACGAAATTATGATTTCAGCAGAAACACCTCGTCAATGCTTGTTTACTGCACTCCCAAAAACGGGTATAAGTCAGTTGCTTTTGCGGCTCTTGACAACATTTCCGCAAACGACGCCGACAGCAGCTTAAAAACAAAATTTGTTTGCCTTACCGCACCCTTTGTATGCCTTGACGGTATGAACGAAAAGGGAGTGTCCATTGCGGTTCTCACACTTGACAGTGAACCCACCCGTCAAGACACCGATAAGCAGGGAATTGCAACATCCTTGGCAATCCGTCTTGTGCTTGACAAAGCCGCAACCACACAGGAGGCTGTTGATTTGCTCAAACAGTATGATATGATTGCAAGCTCAGGCAGAGATTATCATTTTTACATCAATGACGCTTCGGGTGACGGCAGAGTTATTGAATATGACTGCGAAAGCGAGACAAGAGAGCTTGTTGCCACTCCGGTAAGAACTGTAACCAATTTCTTTGAAATATACAAGGATAAGGTTTTGCCTAACCAGAAGAACGGAATCTACGGTCACGGCAAGGACCGCTATGATAAAATCGAAGCTGTTTTTGATAAAAACAACGGCACATTTACAAAGAATACTGCATGGGAAGCTCTTGAGGCAGCTTCTCAGTTACCTAAGGACGGCGATGTTACAAGCAACACACAATGGTCGATTGTTTATGATAACACAACTTTAACAGCCGATGTTGTTATTCGCAGAGATTGGGACACAAAGACTTCATATGATTTGAATACCAATACGGTAAAATAATTAAACATAACATTTGAGAGGATTGATTAGTTGCGAACAGCAAACAATAAAAGATTTCCTGTTGTTGCAATAACGGCGGTGGTTTTGTTTGTAACAATGCTGTCAATGTCGATTTTTGCTAATGCGGCATCATCTTATTCCCCAAGACTTTCCGCTCCTGCTTCTGATAACAAGTATTATTACAGCGACATAAACATTTATTATAAATACGGTTACGGTATGCCTAACTGCACGGCATACGCTTACGGCAGAGCATATGAGATACTCGGCTCACAGCCGAAGCTTTGCCCTTATAACGCCGAAGAATGGTATGATTATAACAAAAACGGCGGCTATTATAGCTACGGTCAAACTCCAAAGCTCGGTGCAATAGCTTGTTGGTATTACGACGGCGGAGGCGGTCACGTTGCTGTTGTTGAAAAAATCGAAAACGGTGTAATCACTTTTTCAAACTCAGCTTACAGCGGTATCAATTTTTATATTTCAACTGCTAAGACCTCTGATTCAAACGCAGGAGGTAACAGCTGGTGGAATTTTCAAGGCTATATTTACATAATAGATTCTTCTTCCCCTGTTGTAACAAGTCCTGCCTTTAAAACGGGAATTTACAAAACAAATGTAGATGATTACCTTAATATGCGAAGCGGGGCAGGGACAAGCTATTCTTATGTAACCTCAATTCCCGACGGCGTAGAGCTGAGCGTTACCGAGGTTAAATCAAACGGCGGATACACATGGGGATATACCTCATACAACGGCAAATTGGGCTGGGTTGCACTTGATTTTTGCAACTATATTTCTGCATTGCCTACAACCGATGCTCCCACAACAGCAGAGCCGACCACAGCAGCCCTCACAACGGCAAAGCCGACTGTTGCTCCTGCTACAACGGCACCGATTGTAACTGTACCGCCGACAACGGTTGCACCTACAACTGCCGAACCTACCGATATAACTCAGCCATCCACAACTGAACCGCCAACCACAGAGCCTCCAAAGGGACTTGGCGTAGGTGATGTGAACGGAGACGGCAGAATTGATATTCACGATTCAACGCTTATACAAAAGCATCTTGCAGGCACGGTGGATTTGACCGATGAACAAATTTCGTGGTGCGATATGAATTTTGACGGCAGAGTAAGTATTCAAGATGCGACCTTGCTTCAGGTTTATCTTTCATATGCTTCAAGCTTGCCCAAATAAAAAAATTAACGACTTTCAAGCAACGGCTGTTTTGGCTGTTGCTTGTTTTTTTTGGAGTGTTTTTACCGCTTGTAATTGTAAAACGACCGATTGTAACAAAATGCGGCTCAATGTCAATAGTTGGGGTAAATCCGAAAATGAATAGATAAATTACAAGC
>CAZYGJ010000013.1:0-66989 GCA_964646975.1 uncultured Ruminococcus sp. | reverse complement strand
AGCATTTCCTCAGCTCACCCTTCCGTCACGACTTGCGTCGTGCCACCCTCCCTCAAGTGAGGGCTTGGTGCGTGTGGAAGCTTTGGTTTAAAAAAGTAAAGTTCTTCTAACATAAACGCTTTCAATCCCTCCGTCAAAAATTTTTGTCTATTCAGCGTAGGCAGGTTATATTTTAATCAAAATAACATTATCGTCCTAACACTGCATTTAATTCAAGCATTTTTGCCACCTCCCTTTACACAAGGGAGGCTTGAATTTTGCGGAAATGTTGAGCGAAAAATTATACTTTCAGCTATCAGAAAACTTTTCCACAGCTATCAATTTAATCTAAAGATAAAGCATTTCCAAGGCTCCCGCTTGAGGGGAGTTTTTGTGCATTTCATCGCAGTTGTGTTTGATAATAATTCAAAGTTTACATCCGTCCGCACACTGCATTTAAGTTATAATTTAGATGTCACTTTCCAAGGCTATCTTTATTATTGAAATATGCTACCTTTCAAGGCTCCCTTGTGCAAAGGGAGCTGTCATTTTGCTTGCAAAATGACTGAGGGATTGCCTGTCGCAGTAGCGTATTATTTAAATATGACATTTCCTCAGCTCACCCTTCCGTCACGACTTCGTCGTGCCACCCTCCCTCAAGTGAGGGCTTGGTGCGTGTGGAAGATTTGGTTTTAAATTTTAATGTTCATATAACATAAACGCTTTCAATTCCTCCGACAAAAATTTTTGTCTATTCAGCGTAGGCAGGTTATATTTTAATCAAAATAACATTATCGTCCTAACACTGCATTTAATTCAAGCATTTTTGCCACCTCCCTTTACACAAGGGAGGCTTGAATTTTGCGGAAATGTTGAGCGAAAAATTATACTTTCAGCTATCAGAAAACTTTTCCACAGCTATCAATTTAATCTAAAGATAAAGCATTTCCAAGGCTCCCGCTTGAGGGGAGTTTTTGTGCATTTCATCGCAGTTGTGTTTGATAATAATTCAAAGTTTACACCCGTCCACACACTGCATTTTGGTTATAATTTAAATGTCACTTTCCACAGCCATCATTGTTATTGAAATATGCTACCTTTCAAGGCTCCCTTGTGCAAAGGGAGTTTTTGTGCATTTCATCGCAGTAATGTTTGATGTGATTTCAAAGGCGTAAACACGTCCAAACACTGCATTTAATTCAAGCCTTTTGCCTGCAAAATGACTGAGGGATTGCCTGTCGCAGTAACGTATTATTTAAATATGACATTTCCTCAGCTCACCCTTCCGTCACGACTTCGTCGTGCCACCCTCCCTCAAGTGAGGGCATGGTGCGTGTGGAAGCTTTGGTGCGAGCAAAAGCTTTCCTTAAAAGCCTCGGCGGTTGTGTTTATACTGAATTCCTGCGGGCTTCACAAGTCTTTTGCCTGCACCGTCCACCACACAGTCAAGCGGCTTTTCGGCAATATGCACAGGCATACCCGTTTGCTGCATCACAAGCATATCAATGCCCTTTAGCAACGCACCGCCGCCCGTGAGCATAATTCCGTGGTCGATGATGTCTGCCGAAAGCTCAGGCGGAGTTTTTTCAAGCGTGGTTTTAACCGCCTCGATTATCGTCATAAGCGGGTCTGCAAGTGCATCTCTGACCTCTTGTGCCGAAATCGTGATGTCCTTGGGCAAGCCGTCAACAAGGTTTCTGCCCTTTACAACCATACTTTTTTCGTTTTCCTGAGGATAGGCAGAGCCGATTTTTACTTTTATATCCTCTGCCGTGCGTTCACCGATAAGCAGGTTGTATTTTTTCTTGATATAGGTCATTATCGCCTCGTCAAACTTGTCGCCTGCAACCCTGACAGAGCAGGCTGTAACAATGTCGCCCAGCGAAATCACAGCCACCTCGCTTGTGCCGCCGCCTATATCAACCACCATACTGCCCGTCGGCTCGTCAACCGGCAAGCCTGCACCGATAGCCGCCGCCATAGGTTCTTCTATCAGCACAACAGGCGGCTTTGCTCCTGCCTGATACGCTGCGTCCTCAACCGCCTTGCGTTCCACCTCGGTAACGCCTGTAGGCATACAGATTATCACCCTCGGCTTGCTGAAAATTCCCGGCTTGACGGCTTTTTTGATAAAATGCTGAAGCATTTTTGCTGTTATGTCAAAGTCTGCAATAACGCCGTCCTTTAGCGGTCTGACCGCAACGATTGAGCCGGGCGTTCTGCCTATCATATCCTTTGCCTGTGCTCCCACGGCAAGCACGTTGTCGCTACGCATATCAACCGCCACCACAGACGGCTCTCGCAAAATTATTCCCTTGCCCTTTAAACACACAAGTGTGTTCGCCGTGCCGAGGTCGATTCCTATATCCTTAGAAAATGAAAACATTTAAACAGCTCCTTCTTTGCCGATTGCAAAAATTAATTATATAGCAATAATACTGCCGAAGCAACGGTATTTTGTCGAACAAAAGTCAGCTTCTGCCCGTTGAGCCAAAGCCGCCTCCGCCACGCACGGTGTCGGAAAGCTCCGCAACCTCGGTGATTTCAGGAGTAAGCACGGGTGAAATTACCATTTGTGCCACACGCTCGTCAGGCTCAATAACATAGGGCTTGTCTGACACGTTGCAAAGTCCCACGCAAACCTCGCCTCTGTAATCGCTGTCAATCACGCCCACGCCGTTTGAAAGGCAGATTCCGTGCTTAACTCCGAGTCCGCTGCGTGCATACAAAAATGCGGCACAGGTGTTATCGGGCAGCTCAATTGCTATACCCGTGGGTATGATTGTAAGCTGACCGGGAGCAAGTGTTACACTGCTGTCAATGCAGGCATAAAGGTCCATTCCGGCTGAGCCGTTTGTTGCACGCTTGGGGATTTTGGCGTTGTCTTTGAGTTTTTTGATTTTGAGTTCCATATTATCCATCCTTCATTTCTTGCAATTTTTTGCATAATTAATTCATTTTTTGATTTATATTTCTCGTTTGAAATTATCCTTGGGAATTTTAAAAAGCTTTATTTTCCAAAAGGGAATTTTTTATTTTTCTTTTGAAAAATATTTCAATTTTTTAACATTTTCGGCATCTCATTCAACACCACGTTTATATAAACCGTGGGTGATTTTCTGTTTTAACATTGAAAAGTCATTAAAATCGGTGATTTCTTTAACATTTTCCACATAGTTTTCAACATTGAAGCGAAAAATCTCAAAATTTACGTTCAAATCTGAAATTTCCTTATCGGAAACAAAAACCGGAACGCAATTCAAAATTTCCGTGCAGCAGCCGTCGCATTTCAGATAGAATTTCTTGCCTTTTCTGTCCGTCAATTTTGATTGATTTTTGCAAGATTTACAGCTTAGCCCTTCGCTTTTTGCAGGGCAATTTCTGCAAAGCATCAGCGGCAGGTGACCGTATCGGATAATTCCTCTGTCAATGCTTCCGCCGAGCCTGTTAATCTGCTCAAATTTCAGCTCAAAGCTCAGCTCAACATCCTTTAAGCCGTAGCTTTCAGCCCAGAGCAGGTCTGCTGTGTTGACTATATTCAGCCCGAAGCCGCCGTGCAGGGTAAAGCCGAGCTGTTTTGCAAGGTACAACGCACCGATGTTATGGCACATTGCGTGCTTGACGCCCAAATTTTTGAGCTTTTCGAGCCGATTTTGAATTTGAGCCTCTCGCCCGAACATTCCTCTTGGAATTTCAACGCCGACATTATAGCTTTCACCGATTAGCCTTAAAATTTCATCTGCTTCGGAAAAAAGCGGAACAAACACGATTTCGCATTTCTTAAAGCCCTCACCGAGCCTTGTACCGCTAACCACGGCACGCAGACCTTGGCTTTTGCCGCAATACGGCTTTATTTTTGGGATTTCAACATCGTTTATCACATAATTGTGAACAGTTGCACGCAGGCTGTCAAGTCTTGCAAATGCGTTTCGCCGCAAATTGTTCAACGAGGAAGTCGGCAGTGACAAATTGCTTTCAATGTCGATTTTAATGTCGTCGATGCAATACGCCGTGCCTCCCGTTTTGCAGAGCTGAGCTTTGCATTTTTCAGCCGTCAGCGGAACATTTAGTGCCTTTTCGCAGGTTATGTCAGCCGTTTCGGTCACGGTGTGCTTGCCGTCGCTCACCGCAAGCACGGGATTTTCTCCGATTTTGGCGGAAAAGCTTGCCGTGACGCAAACGTTTTGAACCTCGTCCTTATAAGCTTGTCTGATTTTTGACAAGAGCTTTTCGTCGGCGGAAACCACATCGCCCTTTGTGCGAGTGCCAAACATCTCTTTGCCGAGCCTGCCTGTGTAATAGCCGTCGGTAAAGCCTGTGCGAGAAAACACCCCTCTGAGCATTTCGGCGGTGTCGCTGTTCACAAAGCTGTTGTCACGCTGCTCTCTGCACGCTCTCACAGCCGCCGCAACATATTCGGGGCGTTTCATTCTGCCCTCAATCTTGGCGGAAGCGACCCCGATTTCTTCAAGCTCGGAAATGTATTCGACAAGGCTGTTATCCTTTAGGCTGAGTGCGTGACCATCCCTTGACGTGCCGAGCGAAAACGGCAGTCGGCAGGTTTGGGCACAAGCACCTCGGTTGCCGCTTCGTGAGCCGAGCATCGCACTGAAGTAGCATTGCCCCGACACGCTCATACACAACGCACCGTGAACAAAAACCTCAAGCTCCACGGGGATTTGAGCCGCTTTGATTATCTCTTGCTTTGACATCTCACGAGAAAGCACAACACGCTTAAAGCCCATTTCGTACAACGCTCTCACACCCGACGAGGTGTGAACGCTCATTTGCGTTGATGCGTGCAGGGCAAGGCTTGGGGCAATTTGCCGTGCCAAAGCCGCCACACCCATATTTTGCACGATAAGAGCGTCGGCGTCGGCTTGTGCGGCAGCGATTATTGCGTGCTTTAGCTGTTCAAATTCCTCATCAAAAACAAGCGTGTTTATCGTAACATACAGCTTTACGCCGTGAATATGGCAGTATGCCACAGCTTTTTTAAGCTCGGCTTCGTCAAAATTTTTGGCGGAGGAGCGAGCCGAAAACTGCTTTTCACCGACATAAACGGCGTCTGCACCGCTCCTTACTGCGGCGACGATACTGTCAAAGCCGCCTGCGGGTGCAAGGATTTCTATTCTGCGATTATGATTGTTCATTATTCTCGGTGTCATTTGTGTTTTGCAAGCCGTTCTTTTTGCCGTCCTCAAACAAAGAATACTGACGCATCGGAACATAGCCCATCATTTTTTCTGATTTTTTGTCATTTACGGTTTTTTCAAAGCTCTTTTTCAGGTTGTCTGCGTGCCTTGAATCACGGGACTTTTTCAGCCTCTCGTTTTCTTCGCTGAGTATTCTGAGCTGATTTTCCAAAGCCTTGATACGTTTTGAAAGCCTTGTGTTTTCGTTTATTGCCTCGGCAAGCCTTTCTTTGTATTCGGTGCAGGTTTTGTTCAGCTCATTTGCGTGGGCGATTATTTGGTCTGCTTTTTTGACAACATCGCCGTTCTTCTTTGCGGCTCTGTTGCGGTCGTCACAAAAATCAAGTGCCGCCAAAATCGCACAATCTCTCGTGTCAAGCTGTGTGCTGTGACTTGCGGCGTTGCGTATACTCTCGGTAACCTCGGCGGCAACCTTTTGAACGTAAGCCTTGTCCTCGGACGTGATTATCGCATAGCTTCGCCCCTCAATCTGAACGCTGACCCTCTTTTTATCCATAAAGACACCTCTTTATACAATTATACATAATAAATTATAATATAAAACTGCAAAATATAAAAGGTCTTTTTTTATTTTGTAATATTTTAGTTTTCGACAAGGTGAGCTTGATGTTATGATTCAAAGCATTTCGCAACACTAAATACACCTGAGTTAAATGCAGTGTTCGGATGGGTTCACATCATTGAAATCACATCGAAGATTACTGCAAAAAAGCGGGCGAATGTAACCACTCGTCCGCTTGCGTTATGTACTTCCTTGAGTATAATATATTTTTTCTTTCTGCTGTAATATCTTATAGTGGGTAGTTCTTGTCTTAGCATGATGACAGGAGGCACCCGTCACGGTTTGGGTGCAATTATCCCTTGGTGGTAAGCTGATTTTTTGATAGACAATTTCCTATATATATGGTAAGATAATTATAAATAATCGATCAAAAAATATAAATTTCAGGAGGTTAATCCTATGACAAAGGAAGAATTATTTGATCCAATAACGAAGAAATATAATGAACTAAAACTTGCATTACAAGGAACAGATATAGATAAAATAAGAGAACTTACTTTAGAAGTTCACGCTATGGTGCATCCTGCTGAAATTTCTGGAAGAACTGAAAAAACTATTGCAGATTATGTTTTGGATTATATGTTAAAAGGCAATCAAAATGAATTAGTGCCCAGAGAGGATTATGATGTGGATTTACATTACGCAGGCACTAGAACCGTTCCTTTGTGTTGGCAATTTTGGCATACATATCGAATTGAAGATTTAGTAAGCAATATTTTAATGGCAAATCAAAATCAAATATTCAATGAAGAATGGCAAAGAAAAATTGGTTCACCTATTACAGATACAGGCAATGCTTTGGAACTTGATGAAGCAATAGCGTTTGGAAAAGAGATAAACGTTGAAGCTCTTCATGAATATATGCTCGCAGTTGGTAAAAACACACGTAATATATTAGGAAATCTAACATTAGTACAGATAAATTCAATGGTACCGGAAGAATGGGTAATGAGAATATTAGAAGAAGGTGGAGTAACAACAGATTTTCGCTCGGTATGGTTATTAGTATTTTGGGGAAGGTTAACAATGGGAGGTATGATTTTAACTCCAATGACTGACCATCATATGATGCATCTACCTCCATGTTTAAACAATTTACCGATATTAGATTGATTTAAAGAAAATCCCTTTTGCCAACTTTATTCATTAAATCTGTGATTACATCTTCAATCCTCGATCTCGTTTCTTATCATTAATCTTCTGTTGCAACTTTTTATCCGTCCGTTGTTCTTTCTGCTTTTCTTCAAAGCAGAGTTGATTTTGGATTATGTTGCAAAGGTAACGCAGGAGATAAAGAGAAGAAACTGCAACGCTGTTGCGGTTGGTTTTAATTGAATAATGAGGATACAGAACCCCTCTGCCTGAATCAAAGACTGATTCGGCAGAGGGGTTTTCTTCATTTCTGTTGAGCAGTTTCAATAGCTCCTTAACCTCATCATCAAGCTTTTCACACTGTTCATGAGGAAATAAATTGCCATAATATAAATCTTCAAGTATATCCATATCTTATGCCACCTTTCGTAGAACAAACATATCCCACATAACTTTGCATAAGTCCTGATATACTTACCTTTATTACTTTAATTAAGTTTGAATTTTATTTTTATTATTACTTTACAAAAAGCAATACAAGAAGTATAATAAATATCACAATTTAGTTATATTAAATGCATAAAATCAAAAAATCTCAAATAATTTTCAGTTAAAATATATAATAGGAATAGGAGCATACAAATGAAAAACAAATTCTTATCAGCAATAATATCCATCGTGCTTATGATTTCACTCGTAGGATGTCAGCAGAATAATACCATTATTAAGCCTGATGTAGAAACAAAAACGGTAACGAAAAACAGCCAAGAAGATTATGTAACTTTTTCACTTGACGTGCCATCAGATTGGAAAGTATTAACTCAAGATTATGTTTCTATTGCCTGTTTTAGTTCTAAAGCAAATGAAACAAATGCCAGCGATAAAATTTCTCCCTACAAGTTAAGTATAGAAAACTATATCATTCCATCTCTAATGCCAATTGATGACAAATATAAACAAGCTTATAAAGATATATTTAATGGCAAATATGATGGTATTAAAGATTTAATTTGCGATAATATTGAATATATAAACATAGGCAAGGTAATGGACAGTTTCCCAGATGTTACTTTTGAAACTCCTGAAAGCATTATGGATTACTTTAATATGCTTGTTAACGATATAAGTACACCAGATGTTACAACGCCAGAGTCATGGAATGACAAAAAATGGGCATTTGATTTTACTTTCAGTGAATATAACGGTAAGAACGGAAATATTATTGCGGTCGAATATTCCTACATAATTATAGATAAAACATATAAAGCTATTAATTGCTACCGTGATGACGATTTTTCCGTATGCGGAGCTTTTGACGATAATGCAGAACTTTCTTCGGGCGATTTAGCACTGTGGGTTGCTGATAATATGGAAATTACCAAACACTATAAAATTGAAGATAATATGCTAAAACAAGAGGGCGTAGATTATTAAATTTTATATTTTTTAAAATCTATGTATTGAAATAACAGCCGCAATTTTTGTAAGTTTTTTCATATTTTCCTCCTATAAAATTACTATAAAAAGATAGCATAATTGGGTGATTGTGTCAAGATATTTATCACTTTCACCAAAATATCGGAATGTTTTTCAGCAATATGCCTTAACAGTCGATGAATATTTATACACTTTTGTCCATTTGGTGAGCTTGCGTTGAAAGAACAAAAATGCTGTTGACATTTTCACAATTCGGCGGTAAAATATAATTAACCTATAAAGAGTGCGTGAGAGACAAGCTCGTTGACCGCACACCAACCTGCCGAACGGAAAGGTGGTAATGCTTGAATGATGGGCATAATATCAGCAATAACGCCCGTCTGACGATGGGCGTTTTTTGTCGCTCTTTTGGGTTTTAAAAATCTAAAGGAGGATACGATTATGTTATCGGTAAAAAATTTGAAGAAAAGAGAATTTTATGAAATTTGTCATCACAGCAACGATGTAAGCGTGAACGACCGCTTTAAGGGAGCGTTGTTCTTTTCGGAGGTGCAAGGGGACAAGCATCTGTCAAGCACGCCCGTAATCTGCATCGGTAAGCTTGGTGATAACGAAAGAATTTTCCGCACGGAGGATAAGCGGTGTTATTTCGGTGTTTCCGAGGGCTGGGGCGTGAAAGACGGTTATCTCTTTTCGCTCAACGAAGAATTTTGCTTGGAGTTCAAAAAGCCTATGGACGTTAATGATTTGAAAGACTATCTTAAAAATCCGCCCGTTCCGCACGGCTTTGTTTCTCATATGGCGTTGGGGTCGAAAATCAGCCTGATTAAAGAAGTTTTGCCAGCTTTGGAAAAAATCAAATAAACAACAAATCAGCACTTCGGCTCAAATTCCGAAGTGCTGATTCTCATAAATTTAATTAAATTTTCTGGTTTTATGGGAATATATCACCGAAAACAGCATATAATTAAGTAAGTACAAATTAGCCCTTGACAACAGTGTGAGCTTGTGCTATAATAAAAAAGCTGTACAGGACAGCATATAAATATCGCGGGATAGAGCAGTTCGGTAGCTCGTCGGGCTCATAACCCGAAGGTCGTTGGTTCAAATCCGGCTCCCGCAACCAAGTTAAAGCACCAGCCAAACGGTTGGTGCTTGTTTTTTGGCTCAATTTCAATAGTTGAGGTAAACCCGAAAATGAATAGATAAATTACAAGCGAGGGCATTAAGCTGTCGCTTGTTTTTTTGGCGTGTCGGTGATTTGATGAGATAAGATATAAAAAATACGATGAATTTATAGAAGATTTTTATTGAACGGCTTAGATTATCTACTTATCTTAGAACATCAATGGAAGAATTAAATAATACTTTGGTATTATTTGAAGTGCTACTAGAAGAATTAGAAATTGCTAACATTAAAAAAATATGATATAATCCTATTAAACAAATATTAATTTATAGTAATGCAACAATTCAAAATAGCAAAAATGAAGCATATTATTTTGAACAAAAAATTAAAATTTGTGTTTTTTAAATCGGAGAGAAATATGTTAAAAATATTACAATCAAATGAAGAATATAATAATAATTTAAAACAGTATACAAAAAAAGATGGAATATTAGCATTGGCACTATTTGCAATTGTAATAATTGAATATTCAATCCTTGGAATATTACAAAATAATTTTGATTTTGTAAATAAAAATATAATGATATTTGGTTGTGTATCTAATTTATTAATGATAATTATTACAATTCTATTTGTTAAATTGAATAAGCAAAAGATCGACACAATAGGTGTTTTTAAAGGTAAATGGAAAATGAGTATTATTATAGGAGTAATAATTGCAATATTTTACTCTTATAATAACTGTATATCTTATTTAGTAAACGGAAGTAAGCTTGTTCCTTTAGAACAACTTCCAATGTTAATAATTTATTATTTATTAGTATCAGTTTGTGAAGAACTTGTTTTTAGAGGATATATTGGAACAAGGATATATGGATTTTTTAAGAACAAGTATATTGCTATATGTTTAACCGGAATTTTGTTTATTATAATGCACTTCCCTTATAGAATGATAGCTTATGGAATGACATTAAGTGATTTAACAATAAATAATTTGAGATGGATTGTAGATTTATTTATTACACATATAATTTTTAATTTTATTTATTTAAAAACAAATTCATTATATGGAGCTATTATTCCACACTGGATATCTAATTTAGCACATAACATTGTTTTAAAATAATTATAACAAGAAATTACAATATATAAGTAGGATAAAATAGCAAGTTGTAAGGAGATATTAAGAAATTAGTATCTTCTTTTTTATAATATGACAGACAAAGGTCATATGGTATAATGTAATAGGGTGAAAATGTGCAAAAGATTATTTGAAGAAAACGAAGAAACATTGAACTAACAACGCCCCTCGTCTGAGGGGCGTGATTTAATGTGCTTTAAATTACTCGTTTAACCAAGCAGGTTCGATTATGCCTTCAATATCTTTGTATTCCAAAGAGCCGCTGGAATAATCTTCGTATTCATCAAAGTATTCATAATCGCCAACAATACTTATATCCCATTCCGAGCAATCCAATGATAGGTTTTTAGTAGAATAAAACATTCCACGCATTGTTGTCACGGACGCGGTCTCCCATTGGTTACCGAGTGTAATGCTTGTAAGATTAGACATCTCGGAAAACATATAGTACATATCTGTTACACGGCTTGTATCGAAGGACGTCAGATCCAACGAGGTTAAGTTTTTGCAATTAGCAAACATCATTGACATATTTGTCACACCGCTTGTATCAAGGGACGTCAGATTCAGCGAGATTAAGTTTTTGCAATTAGCAAACATATCGGACATATCAGTAGCTTTTGATGTATTGAATGAAGCTACATCTAAGTCGGTCAAGCCTTCGCAGCAATTGAACATATTGGACATATTGGTTACATTAGATGTATCAAATGATGATAAGTCTAAGTCGGAGATTTTTCCCGCTCCGCCAAATAAATACGACATATCAGTTACCTTAGATGTGTCAAACGAAGTCAGATTCAACGAGGTTAAGTTTTTGCAATCCGCAAACATACGGTTCATATCCGTAACGTTTGATGTATTAAACGATGACACGTTCAAGTCAGTCAAACCGTCGCAATAATGGAACATGCCCGACATATCGGTTACCTTAGATGTGTCAAAATCAGATAAATCAAACTCCGTCAATTTCTGACAATATCTAAACATATTGTTCATATCGGTAACCTTTGAAGTGTCCCAATTATCACCTAATGTCAAGCTTGTCATTTCTTTCATTTTTGAGAACATACTTGACATATTGGTAACATTTGATGTGTCAAAAGAAGAAACGTCAAGCTCTGTTGCCGTGCAGTTTCCAAATGTAGATTCCATACTTGTAACACTTGAGGTGTCAAGATTTGTAAAATCAAACGTCGGAGCTTTTGAAACGTTTTCGCCTACAAAACCAAAGTAGTAGTTCATATTTGTAGGCTTAACTTCGTTTGCAAACGATACTGACGAAACCTTCATATTGTTTTCTATTATTGACATAGCTTTATCTTCGTCTATGGTTAGTTCTTCGCCGTTTGAAAAGGTCATATTCATATCCGAATAAAAAGCAACCGCATCCTCACTTATTCCTGCAATGGCAGCAGCCTGAGCCTTTGTGATGTTGTCGGCAGACGAGAACAGAATCATATCATAATCTCCGTCTGCGTTAGTTGTGTAAACGCTGTAAACCGTGTCGCCTGTGGGCAGCGGCTCGGTTATCGGCTCGGTTGTGGGTTCTTCTCCCATATCAACGCCGATTGCACGGAGTAAGTTTTCTGCATCTGCACTCGGAACGGTGCCTGCTGTGGTGTCATAGAAGCCTGTGTTGTCGTCCTTGCCGACGTCATCTGCTGTGACAAACTGAGCAGTAACGTTAATTGCATAGTAATAGCTGTCGTCCATTTTGTCTTTCAGCGATATGCCGTCAAGCAACAATCCTGTTGCTGTATTTGGCTGAATTGCATTTGCCCAATATACCCAGCCGTCGGTGTCATATACCCAATAATCGCCTGCGGTCGAGCCTGCATCAATCCACTCCTGCATACTCATCAAGTCGCCGTTGATAGTTGTTGTTGCATAATGGGTTTCTTCAACGGTGGTGACATTTTCGTCCTCAACGCTGTTTGAATCTGCATCATAAACTGCATTGTCGATTTTTGTTTCGCCGTCAGTATATGCAACATAATCGTCGAAATCCATATCGTATGTGCCGTTAATGTCTGCCTTTAAGCTGTCCTTGTTCTTGTTGAAAGTCGGCATATAGGTTGTTGAGCCGCCTGTTGCCCACTCCCAATATGTGTCGGTCAAGTTTTCTTGGTCAAAATAGTGGGTCAAATAGGTGTCTGTGTCGCCCTTTGTCGCTCCTGTTGTGATAACCTCAGTGGCCTCGGCAGGGGTGTTTTTGTTCATCGTGATTTCAAAATATTCATCAAGACGAATACGGGCGAAAATCGGGTTATCTGCAAAGTTTTCAACGTAAACGTCCTTGTTAGAGCCGTCAAAATCGTCGTGCAAACGTCCGCCGGGGTTGATGATGTCATCGGTTTCGTTGAGAGCCGTTTGGCTGATACTCTGCCAAGCAAACGTTCCGCCGAGCAAGAGTGCCGCCGCTGTGGCTATTGCCGCAACTGCCGTGACTTTTTTCTTTTTGTTTGACATAGATATGTCTCCTTTCGCTTAGGTTTTTAAAATTTTTAGGCTTGTCTAAAATTTAAGATTTGCCTTTGGTTCAAAGTTATTGTTTCAAGGTTCACCCTTCCGTCACGACTTCGTCGTGCCACCCTCCCTCAAGTGAGGGCATGGTGCGTGCGGAAGCTTTGGTTTTAAATTTTAACGTTCATATAATATAAACGCTTTCAATCCCTCCGACAAAAATTTTTGTGCATTTCACCGCAGTAAGGTTTAATGTGATTTCAAAGGCACAAACACATCCAAACACTGCATTTAATTCAAGCATTTTTGCCACCTCCCTTTACACAAGGGAGTTTTTGTGCATTTCAACGTAGTTAAATTTGATATGTTTACAAAGTAGCGAACGCGTCTTAACACTGCATTTTGGTTATAATTTAAATGTCACTTTCCAAGGCTATCATTGTTATTGAAATATGAACATTTCCAAGGCTCCAGCTTGAGGGGAGTTTTTGTGCAAAATCAACTTAATTGTTGCCTATGTATTTTAATATAAACAGATATTGCTTCTATTTTATTGTAACACTCAGTTTATTAAAAATCAATAATATTTTTGTAAATGTGCGAGATTTTGTGTAAAACATATAAAACAAAAGTGACATTTTTGACCATCAATCGCTTTGCCTGCTCAAAGCAAAACAATCTAACAAAAAAAAACAAGCGACGGGTTAAATTTCCGTCGCTTGTCGCATTAAGTATTTGATTTTCATTAACCCAAGCCTTAAATCGGGGTTATTTGATGCACCGATTATAATGTGCCGAAAATTCTGTCGCCTGCATCGCCCAAGCCGGGGCAGATGTAGGCTTTTTCGTTAAGGCATCTGTCAAGACAGCCCACATAAAGCTGAATGTCGGGGTGAGCCTGCATAAGGGCACTGACTCCCTCAGGTGCGGCGATTATTGACATAAACTTGATTTTTTTGCCGCCGTGCTTTTTGATGAAATCAACCGCCGCAATAGCCGAGCCGCCTGTTGCAAGCATCGGGTCAACCACAACGATTTGGCGTTGGTCGATTTTTTCGGGCAGCTTGCAGTAATATTCGTGAGGCTCGTGGGTTTCGGGGTCACGATAAAGTCCGATGTGTCCCACTCTTGCCGAGGGTACAAGTGCCAAAATTCCGTTCACCATACCAAGACCTGCTCTCAAAACAGGCACAACGGCGAGCTTTTTGCCCTGAATTACGGGCTGTTCGGTTTCTTCAATCGGAGTTTGCACCTTGATTTCCGTTGTGGGCAAATCCGAGAGTGCCTCATAGCCCATAAGGGTTGCGATTTCTTCAATCAGGCTGCGAAATTCGCCCGTAGGGGTTTCCTGCTTGCGTAGAATTGTGATTTTGTGTTTGATAAGAGGATGTGTCATATAGGATACTGACATAGTTTATACCGCCTTTCTTTATCTTTAATTTATTTAATCCGTATTGATTGCAGAGCTTAAAATTTTTCTCTCAAAAATTCCACGATTTTTTCAAACTGCATCGAGTGCGATGCTTTTACAAGCACTGTGTCACCCGACTTGATTTTTGCCGCAATTTCGGGCTTTGCCTCATCAATGCTTTCAAACCAACTGCCCTCGGCGGCTTTTGCAAGCTCTTTTGAAAGCTCACCGATTGCAACAACCTCGTCTGCATTTTTCTTGGCTTCAAGTCCTGTTTCAAAATGAAGCTTCAGCTCATCCTTGCCAAGCTCCTTCATATCGCCCAAAATCGCAACCCTTCTGCCCTCAAAATTCGCAAGCGTTGCAAGGGACGCCTTGACCGAGGTGGGGTTTGCGTTGTAGCAATCGTCAATAATCCTGATTTTGCCCGTGTTGATAACGTTGGCACGACTACCCACGGTTTTGTAGGCTTCAACGCCGTTTTTGATTTGCTCGTTGCTCAGCCCCAGATGCTTGCCCACAGCGGCGGCTGCAAGTGCGTTTGACACCATATAGCTGCCGATTGCGGGGATTGTTGCGTTGATTTTTGCACCGTCAAAGCAAAGCGTGCAAAGCACTCCGCCCTCACCGTTGTTTTGTATATTTTCGGCATAATACCTGTTTTTTGAATCAAGTCCGAAGAAAATCGGCTTTTTGCCGTTGACATCATTAATTTGCGACAGCTTGTCATCGTCGCCGTTAAGCACAAACTCGGCGTCTTTTGAGGCATAGTCAAACATCTCGGTTTTTGCCTTGCAAACGCCGTCACGGTCACCGAGATTTTCAAGGTGGCAGCAACCGATTATCGTCAGCACACACACAGTAGGCTTTACGATTTTTGCAAGGCGTGACATTTCGCCGAAGTCGGAAATGCCCATCTCGATAACAGCCGCCTGAGTGTTTTCGGGCATAGCCAAAATTGTCAGCGGAACACCAAGCTCATTGTTGAGGTTGCCCTGAGTTTTGTGAGTTAAAAACCTTTGAGAAAGCACCGCATACAGCATTTCTTTGGTTGAGGTTTTGCCCACGCTGCCCGACACTCCCACAACGGGAATATCAAACTTCAGGCGATAGGCTTCTGCGATTTTTTTGACCGCTTCAAGCGTTGACTCCACCAAAATATACGGCTTTGACGCATTTGGAATTTTACGCTCGCAAACAGCACACACAGCACCGCTTTCAAAGCATTTTTCAACGTAATCGTGACCGTCAACTCGCTCACCCTTGATTGCAAGAAACAGCGAGCCGTCCTTTATTTGGCGGCTGTCACGCTCAACCGAGGTGATTTGCGTGGATTTCAGGCTTTCTTCTCCTATGTATTCACCACCGCACGAAGCGGCGATTTCTTCAAGTGTAAAAGGCTTCATATTAATTTTTCTCCAGCGAAATTTCTATTATTTTTTCGCACAAATCGGCATAATTCATACCCTCAACGCCTGCCTCCTGCGGCAAAAGACTTGTGGGGGTCATTCCCGGCAGGGTGTTTGCCTCAAGGCAGTAGACGTCGTTGCTTTCGTCAAGGATAAAGTCAATTCTTGCGTAGCTTTCCAAATAAAGTGCCTTATAAGCCGCCTCTGCCGCCTCTCTGAGCTTTTTGTCAGCGTCTGCGGAAATGTCGGCAGGGCAGATTTCGGTTGTGGCACCTGCCTGATATTTTGAAGCGTAGTCATAAAAGCCCGATTTTGGGATAATCTCGATGGGTGGCAAAGCCTTGCCGCCGAGCAAGCCCACGGAAAGCTCTCTGCCCTTTACAAACTGCTCAACCACAATTTCGGTTTCACCGTAGGCAAACGCCTCCTTGACCGAAGAAGCAAAGTCCGCTTTGGTTTCGGCAACGGTTATTCCCACGCTTGAACCGCCTGAGCAGGGCTTGACAACGCAGGGAAAAACGCTCCAGCTCTCGGCTTGCTTGGCAGATTTGAACACCTCGCCCTTTGGTGTGAGAATTTTGTTTTGCACAAGCACGCTTTTGGTAAGGCCCTTGTGCATAGCAAGTGCCGAGCCTAAATAGCCTGAGCCTGTATATTTTATGCCGAGCAAATCAAAGGTTGCCTGAATCTGTCCGTTTTCGCCCTCACCTCCGTGAAGTGCAAGAAAGGTGATGTCGGCATAGCTGCAAATTTCAATCACGTTGCTGCCGATAAATCTGTCTGACTTGTCAAGGCGATTTTCTTTGACCTCGTTAATGTTGGAAATTGTTTTGCCAACGCTGAATTTGTCCGCAAAGCTGTAATTATTCTTAAAAAGTGCGTCAATATCGCAGATGTTTTCTTCATACCCCGTAAACACGTCAAGCAAAACAACCTCATGTCCCTTGCTTCTGAGTGCCTCCGCAACCAAAATTCCCGAAGATACGGACACGTCACGCTCGGTGCTAAGTCCGCCTGCAAGAACAACTATTCTCATAAAACTACTCCCGTTCCGTCAAATTTAACTGCGAGCGACAATGCTTTTGCCCACAGCTTTCCTAATATATAGATATTCATTATTTTATTATAATATTTTATCAACGTTATTGCAAGCATTTTATTGCCACGGTGAAGAATTAGCTATTCAAGCTTTTTTGTGCATTTCACCGCAGTAATATTTGATGTGATTTTAAAGGCGTAAACACGTCCGCACACTGCATTTACTTCAAGCTTTTTTGTGCATTTCATCGCAGTAATGTTTGATGTGATTTCAAAGATGTGAACACGTCCGCACACTGCATTTAAGTTATAATTTAGATGTCACTTTTCAAGGCTCCCTTGTGCAAAGGGAGCTGTCATTTTGCTTGCAAAATGACTGAGGGATTGCCGTCGCATTAGCATATTATTTAAATATGACATTTCCTCAGCTCACCCTTCCGTCACGACTTCGTCGTGCCACCCTCCCTCAAGTGAGGGCATGGTGCGGACGGAATTTTTTGCTTGAAAATCTGACGTTAATCTAACAAAAACGCTTTCAATCCCTCCGTCAAAAATCTTCGATTTTTGCCACCTCCCTTTACACAAGGGAGGCTTGGATTTTACAGAAACGCTCAACTATAATCTAAGGTTTTATTGAACAGAAAACTTATCCACAGCTATCAATTTAATCTAAAGATAAAGCATTTCCAAGGCTCCCTCTTGAGGGGTGTTTTTGTGCATTTCATCACAGTAATATTTGATGTACTTTCAAAGCAGCAAACACGTCCGCACACTGCATTTACTTCAAGCTTTTTTGCTACCTTCCTCATCAAATGGAGGCAGGAAAAGTCACATATTTTATTTAGGGTGATAGTCGTGGAAATCTCCCGTTCTGAGACTTGAATTTTATCAAATTATAAAATTTGCTATTGCATATATTAAATGACAAATTGTAAAAAGTGAAGCTGGAATCAGGGCTATCCAATTCTTTCTGTCAATTGAAAAAACAAAAACGCCAAGCAAGGGAATATTGTCAAGCCTAATATTACAATCGCATTTACTATGCTGTTATAGTAGGCTATCCAACTGAAAAAGTATAATAAACAACAGCTTGATATGAGGATAACAAACGGGTTTACACATATTTTGTTACATTCTCTGTTTTTTAAAATACACAAAGCAACAATCATCAAGACTTGAAACAGAGAAGCTACCGTATCAAGCGTTCCTGTGATTGAATCCGACCTTAATATATCGTTTGGTGCAGGAACAGCAAACCAAATAAAATTCGGTATCATTATAATCAGAAATAAAATTAATCCCCAAGCATCAAAACTTAACTTAAATTTTTTTAACATATAATCTCCTCCCAATCTTACGATTTCCTTTTAGACACAGAAAGCTCATCATACATTGCTTTAATAATGTCTTGGTCGGGAAACTCCCGCCGAAGCTTTCAGAACTGTTTTCTTGTCGCCCTTTCAAATCCCTATCGCTTTGCCAAAAAAACCACCCTTTGGGTGGCTTTTGTTTTGGAGCTGATAACTTTGTTCTGCTTTGCAAAACTTCATCTCGTCTGTTGCGGTGTGTGCAATCAATTTCCGTTCATCATCGCGACGGGCGGAAAACAGTTCACCGAACTGTTTTCTTGTCGCCCTTTCAAATCCCTATCGCTTTGCCAAAAAAACCACCCTTTGGGTGGCTTTTGTTTTGGAGCTGATAACGGGATTTGAACCCGTGACCTCGTCCTTACCAACGTGTTTTTTGTGGTTTTGTGGATTTTTATAGATGTCGATAAACGGCTTGTTTATGCGATTTTTAAGGGTTTACCCTTTGCGAACCGTAATAATTATTTGCTGTTTATTGCAGAAACAAACGTCAAATAAACATCAAATTTTTGTCGTGAATTGTGCGGATTTTTAAGACTTGAAAACATCTTATTTTGTGTTGCCGCTCTGACAGATTATTTTACTCTGTACTGCGTTTTAAAATATCGCTGTATTTCGTTTTTGTTGCTTTTATTTTAAAAGCCACAGGTGTTTACCTTTCAAAGCCGTAAAAACCCCACACAGGGCGTATATAAGGAAAAGAGCGGCATTTTATTTATTGTTTTGGCATTTAGAGCGGCACAACATAAAAATATTATCTTCACAGCTTCACTCAATGCGGTGATTTAGCTGTCGCAAGCAAAAAGAAAAGGCAAGCTCATATTTCAGAGCTTGCCTGTTGTGTGTATGTTTTTGGTGGGGCGACACTCCCACATCTCCTAACCTCTTGCGAGGGGCTACGGCTGCCCGTTCCGTCCTCAAAAGCATACACTATAATTTATGTTTTCTGTATTTAAATTATACAGTATAAAGCACGTTTTGTCAACAACAATTTTAGTTTACCGCCTTAACTCTGCCCTTTTCTAAATAGCTTTTTAAGCTGTGTTCGTTTATGTCATACATAGTTTTAGCAAAGTAAACACCACCCTTTGTTGGACGTACGGCAAGTTTTATATGCAACGTTACATTTCCGTATATTTTATAATACTCCAATGAATTATCGTGCGGATTTACTCCCACATAATCGGGTGATTTTATTATTTCTCCCAAGCAATCGGAATATTGTCGGTAAATTTCACCGTGGTTATTTTCCATATGTATTCTGTTGTTTAAGCCTATAAAAATAGGTGTATCGGGCGAAATTGTCAAATTAAATTTTTTTACAATATCCTTTCCGATAATTCCGAGCTTTTCAACATCTGTACGCATTATTTAATAGCCTTTCAATCTTATTTCGCCGTATCTTCCACATATTCCATTATGTCCCCGGGTTGGCATTCGAGATATTCACAAAGGCGGTTAATGGTTTCAGTATCAACTCTTTTTTGCTTGCTTAAATGACCTGATAATATTTTATCTACTATATTTGGATTAAATCCCGCTTTTCGTAAATCAAACTTTTTAAGCCCCTTTTTATCCATAATATCTTTTACTTTCAGCATTGAAATTGCCATTTTTACACTCCTTTCGGGACTGTTTTTATATAAGTCATCTTTTCCACTATACAAATTATAGCACAAGTTATGTATTAACGCAAGTACAAATATAAACAAAGTTTTGTATCAAAGTTTGTACACTTCGACTATTGCATTAATGTACTAACTATGATACAATATAGTTACAGAGTTAAGGAAAGGGGCGTTACAGATGAAACGCACAGCACATAGCAAAGTAATGACAATAGCAAACCAACTTGTAAAGCAGGGTTACAACAGAGCTAATGCAATGGTTAAAGCGTGGGTACTCGTCAAAATGCAAAGTGTATCAACAAAGGTTTCGGGCGTGACCTACGGCAAACGCCAAAAGGCCATTGAAAACTTAACGCACTACCGCTCCGAGGATATAAAAATAAGCCTGTATCGTGACCACTCAAACTGTTATGACAGCAACGCAGTAGCGGTAATTGCAACAGTCAGAAACAAAGGGGCTTATACTATGGGCTATCTTCCAAAGACTTTGGCGGCTTTTGTAGCTCCGTTGATTGACAGCGGAAAGACAATTACAAGCCGTTTCCGTGAAGTTAAAGGAATGTTTCAATCCTTTATGAATTACGGATTAGAAATTGAATTGAAGGTGTAAATCCACACTAACTGAAAGGGAGTGAAAACAATGTACACACTTAATGCCTAATCTCCAACATTTTCCAACATTATTCCGATGTTAATAAACCTCGCTTATATCAGAGCATAACCTTGCCGCTCTGAAAAATCAATTTAAAGGAGTAGAATTTATGAACGGAAAACACTTGCCATCTGCATTAATAGAACCGCAGGAGGCTTTAGCTCTCAGCAATTACATGAAAATAGAGGAAATACACAGGGTAAAATTATTGTACGTTGCATACAGAGCAACCAAAGCAGTAGACAAGGATATACTATGGGACTTTTTTAAGGTGCTTTCTTTTATGTATGACACAGGCAGAATACAAGGTATAAGAGAAGAACGAGCAAAAAAGAGGAGCTGCCGATAATTACAATCTTATAAAGCCGCTCTATCTTGCTGCAACAAGGCAGAGCGGAAACCATCACGCAGGGGTGCAAATGGTGCATAAGAAATAAACGCCTCATATCAACCGAAATCGGTTGGTACGGGGCGTTTAATGTTGCTTGTATAGAGTTGTATAGAATTAGGCAATAGTTTGTTTTGCTGACTTTGTAGTAGTCAAGCAAACCCGATGCCTTGACTTCGTAGTAGTCAAGATATTTATTATTTTCTTATTACCTTGACTTTGTAGTAGTCAAGCATTGCACATAAATTCAAATCTTGCTTGACTTCGTAGTAGTCAGATATTCTATATATAGCCATATATTCTTTTAAATAAAAGGGTTTTCACTTCTAAGGCTAAACTCTTTCCAACCATCGGAAAAAGCGTATTTATTGGGAAGCCGCAAATTTTTGTTTTTTTCAACAATTACAATAAATCCTTTTTCTACAAGTTCAGCAACTGCACTTTGAAAACCTTTTTTTGAAATGATTGTTTTAAATTTTGAGTACGGGTATTCAAACTCTTTGTGTCCGCCACTTTCGATTTTCATATATTCATAAACTCTAAACGCTGAATGTGAAAGAGATTTTGTTGCAGGGTGCGACATTTGAGTAACACCCATTCTTATATATCGCAGTTCAATGCCGTTTGTTTTTGTTGTTTCCCACGGTTTAAAAGGTGTTGGTTTTGACTTTGCCATTTGTTCCGCCGCCTCACACAATTCTTTTGATACCGTTATTCGCAGCGGCGTTGCGAACCTTGAATTTTTCTGCTGTCGGGTCTTGTAAGTATTCAATAAGCACATCAAGGTTTATCAGCATTTTTCTTCCTGCTTTTACCCTCGGCAAAACTCCCGATATTGCAAGCTGTCGTATATGATACTCCGTGACACCCGTGTTGGGGTCTGCCGCTTTTATTTCTGCTGTCGCTTCCGCAACTGTTCTCATACGGGGAAGTGTCGGCTGTTCTGATATTAATTGAATGTTTTTCATATAAATTTCCTTTCGTATATATCTTTACAGCCCATAATAATATGTTATAATAATATTAGGCTGTATATCTTTTTTTCTTTGCCGCTCTGATAGGTTGATGTCAGAGCGGCAGTTTTCTTTTATCAACTCTTATTTTTTCTGTCTGCAATTTCATCAATGATTTGCAATATTCTCTGTTTTTCCGCTCTCGGAAGCTCTTTCCGCAGTTTGCGACTGAATGAGCTGTCATATATTCCGAGAGTATCAGCAATTTCCCACAGGAACACGCCCCTTTCTGTTGCCGCTTTTCTGATTTCTTTGTTTGTTACCATAGTTTATTCTTCCTTTCATAAAATTGTTGACAATGAATTATTCAACTGTTACACTAATATTATAAGGTAACAACATCAACAAGTCAACAGTTTTGTTGCATAATTAATTAATTGCAACACATATGTTGCAAAGGAGTTTGAAAATGTCGAAAATCAGCAAAATCAAAACAGGTGACAGGATACGAAAATTAAGGGAAGCAAAAACGGAAACACAAGAAGAATTAGCAGCGTTACTTAAAGTTAAAAGGCAAATAATTTCTTACTATGAGAACGGGGCAAGAGTGCCGAATTTAGAACATTTAGTTATTATTGCCACTCATTATAACACAACAACAGACTATTTACTTGGTTTATCTGATGTTGCCACAACAAATGAAAATCTGCAATTAATTTGTTCATACACAGGACTTGATGAAAAATCGGTCAAAAGATTACACTATATTCAAAAAATAAAAGCGAATAAAAACAACGCAAAAGCAGAAAAAATATCATTAATAATAAGCGGCAAAAATTCTCAAAATGCCGAACTTGATTTGACGTTTATAAACGGTTTTTTATCCTCTAAATATAACCCTGTTTTTAATGAGCAAGGCTCTGTCTTGTATGATTATTATAGGAATATAGAATGTTGTATTGCATTGTATAATCAGATTATTGACTTTGACATAAATGAAGTAGATGTTCCTCACTTAACACAACAGTATTTAACTTTTTATACAAAAACAAGTGAGATAAGAAAAAATATCAGAATTAACCGACACCTCATTACTGATGATTTTAAAGAAGCGTTTAAATCATTTGCAAGTGATAAGCTAAACGAAATTGAAGAAAAAGAAAAAACAGTAAAAGAAAAACTAATATTGATGGATGATATAATTATAAAAAGTGCAGGTGAAAGCAATGGCAACAATTCGTAAACGCAAAAGCAGTTATCAAATAACGGTTTCCTGCGGCTATGACCTAAACGGTAAACAGATACGCCGCACAATGACCTATACGCCAGAGCCTAATATGACCGCAAGACAGATTGAAAAGGAAGTACAGCGGCAGGCGGTGTTGTTTGAGGAACAATGCAACAACGGAGCTGCCGCCGCTGACGGCAGAATGAAATTAGCTGATTATGTGCCTGTATACCTTGAAAACGCAAAGCACAGGCTTTCACCCGTGGTTTTTGAAAAATACAACCGTATGCTTAATATCTGCATTATCCCAATGCTCGGACATATGAAGCTCAAAGACATCAAACCCATACACATACAAAAATTTGTAAATGCACTTGAAGAACGTGACACACACCTTGACGGAACGAGCGGCAAGCTGTCAAGCTCAACGGTACGCAGATATTATACAATGTTGCAATCAATATTACACAGTGCCTACAAGCTCGGCTTAATAGGCATAAACCCTGCCGACAGCGACCGTATAACCCTGCCGAAACTTGAAGAACAAACAACGGAAATATTCACAGATGATGAGCTTGCAAAGCTTCTTGACTGCTTAGAAAATGAGCCGTTGCAATATAAATTATTGATACACCTTGCATTAAACACAGGTTGCCGCCGTGGTGAGCTTGTGGGATTAAAATGGGAAGATGTAAACTATAAAACAGGCATTTTAAGTGTATGCCGCAGTAATTACAAGCTGACAGGCGAAACAGAGATAAAAAGCAAATCCCCAAAAACAGGCAAAAGCAGGGCTATAATGTTGCCGCCGTATATGCTCACCATGCTCAAACAATTCAAGGCAGAGCAAGCACAATATCAACTGTTGCTCGGTGACCGTTGGAGCGGCGATAATTGGATATTTACGCAAGCAGACGGAAAGCCTATGTACCCGACAACGCCCACACAATGGTTTAGCAAATTTCTAAAGCGTAACGGATTGGAACACAAAAAATTCCACGCTTTGCGGCATACCTCGGCAACGCTTTTACTAAGCAACGGAACAAACATCAAAAACGTTGCCACAAGACTTGGTCACACTCAGTTAAAAACTACCAACCGTTATGTGCACGCAGTAGAACAAGCCGAAAAGGAAGCCGCAAACACCTTTGAAGCAATTTTAAACACCAATCGAAAAAGAGCATAAAACAAGGCTGTATACCTCTATCTTTTTGTGATTTGAAGTAAATAAAAGTAAATCAGAGCGACAATAAACGTCAAATAAACAGCAAATCACCCTATAATTCCTTTAAAGAAAAAGAAAAACCACACGGGATAATACCTAAAAACGGCTTTCCAATGCGGTTTTCACCTTGGAGCTGATAACGGGATTTGAACCCGTGACCTCGTCCTTACCAAGGACGCACTCTACCTCCTGAGCTATATCAGCGTATTAAATTTTGCTTTCTCAAAGCATCTGTTTTTATATCATACCATATATATATCATAATTTCAAATGTTTTTTGAAAAATTTTTAAAAATTTTTTGATTTTCTTCCAAAAAATCCGAAAAAACTCTTGATAATACCGCAAAACGGTGTTATAATTCTAATGTTGAATATTTTAAACTAAGGAGTGGGCAGCAAACCCGCTCCTTTGTATTTATCGCTTTGGGAGGTATCATATGTCTAAAAGCAAGGGAGGAGTTACCGTTTCAAAGGTTTGGGAGCTTTGCGAGCCGCTTATATCTGAGCTTGGGCTTTCACTTTGGGACGTTCGCTATGTCAAGGAGGGTGCAGGCTGGTTTCTGCGTATCTTTATCGACAAGGACGGCGGTGTTGACATCAACGACTGCGAGGCTGTTTCTCGTGCCGTAAACGAGCCGCTTGACAGGCTTGACCCTATCGAAAACGCCTACTGTCTTGAGGTTTGCTCGCCCGGAATTGAGCGTGAGCTTGTGCGTGACGAACACTTTGAGCGGTTTATCGGGGCGGATATTATGGTTAATATGCGTCGTCCCATTGAGGGCATCGGCAAGGAATTTAACGGCGTGCTAAAGGCCTATGACAACGGCAAGGTCACGATTCGTGACCATTCCGACGAAAACGAAGTTACTATCGACAAAAAAGACGCGGCTTGGATAAAGCTTGACGATTTTGATTAATTAAGTAAAGGATGATTTGGAAAATGACAAACAAGGACTTATTTGAAGCGTTGAGAATGTTTGAGATTGAAAAGAATATTCCGATGGACTATATGCTTCAGCAAATCAAAAAAGCCATCGAAATTGCCTGCAAAAACAACTACGGCGGCAACGAAAACGTTGCGTTCAAGATTGACCCCGAAAAGAACACCTTTGACGCAAAGCTTGTTAAAACCATTGTTGAGGAGGTTGAAAACCCCAACTTTGAGGTTACGCTTGAGGAAGCTCAGCAAATTAACAAACGCAAAAAATTCGTTGTGGGCGACACCGTTGAAACTCCGCTTGACACCAAGCATTTGGGCAGAATTGCCGTTGCTTCGGCAAGAAACGTTATCCGTCAGGGTATTCGTGCCGGCGAAAAGGGTCAGACCTTGATTGAGTTCCAGAGCAAGCTCGGTGAAATCGTTACGGCTTTGGTTGAGCGAATCGACCCCAAAAACGGTGCGGCTACAATCAGAATCGGCAAAAGCGAGGCTATGCTTCCCAAGGGTGAACAGCTCGGCTATGACAACCTGAGCGAGGGCGACCACATCAAGGTGTATATCGCAGACGTTAAGGACAACGAAAGAGGCCCTCACGCTATCATCTCAAGAACTCACCCCGGCTTTGTAAGACGTATGTTTGAGCAGGAGGTTCCCGAAATTTTTGACGGCATTGTTGAGATAAAGTCTGTTTCCCGTGAGGCAGGCTCAAGAACCAAGATGGCTGTTGTCAGCAACAATCCCGACATCGACGCAATCGGCTCCTGCATCGGCCCCAAGGGTGTGCGTGTAAACAACATTGTTGAGGAACTTGGCGGCGAAAAAATCGACATAATCGAATACAGTGACGACCCCGAAAAGTACATTTCCGCTGCTCTTTCGCCTGCAACCGTGTGCAAGGTTGAAATCGTTGACGAGGAAAAGAAAAGCTGCAAGGCTACCGTTCCCGACAGTCAGCTTTCACTTGCTATCGGCAACAAGGGTCAAAACGCCCGCCTTGCCGCAAGACTGACAGGCTGGAGAATTGACATCCGCCCCGAAAGCGGCTTCTTCGGAGAGGACGAGGACGACGAGGCTTCAAACGAAGCTGAGGCTTTGGAACAAACCGAAGCTGTTGAAGAATAATTGCTTTACTAAGCTGCAAAATCATTATTCAATCCTTTTACAAACGGTGATAAAATGAAAAAAGTACCATTGAGAAAATGCACGGGCTGTATGGAAATGAAGCCTAAGGCGGAGCTGATAAGAGTTGTGAAAGCTCCCGAGGTCAAGGACGAAAACGGCGAGGTTATCAAAGCTTGTGAAATTTCGCTTGACCTTACAGGCAAAAAATCAGGCAGGGGTGCGTATGTTTGCAAAAGCACGGCTTGTCTTGAAAAGGCGTTTAAGGCACGCAGGTTTGAGCGTTCGCTTTCTTGCAAAATCCCCGACGAGGTTTATGCTCAGCTTCATTCACAGCTTGAAAGCTATGACACCGATTAATTGAAAAGAGGCTGAAATGACAGACAGATTACTATCGCTTCTCGGTCTTTGCAGACGTGCGGGTAAGCTGATTTTGGGGGCAGACCCCGTGGTTGAATCAATCAACAAGCACAAATCAAGCGTTGTTTTCTATGCAAACGATTTTTCGCACAACAGCATCAAGCCCGTTTTGGAAGCGGCTCACAAAAATAATGTTAAAGCATTTGAAATAAACAGAAGCAAGGAACAGCTCAGCCTTGCACTCGGCAAGATTTGCGGAGTGGTTTCGGTTGAGGACAAAGGCTTTGCCGACAAGCTTGTCGGTCTTACAAACGAAGAATTGGGAGGAGAATTATATGGTAAAATACAAGGTTAAAGAGGTTGCCGCCGATTTGGGCGTGTCAAACAAAAAAATCATTGATATTCTCGGCGAATACTGTGGCATTACAAAAAAGACAATGACAGCTCTTGAAGAAAGCGAGCTTGATATGATTTTTGATGTCATCACCAAAGAAAACAGTGTTGACAGCTTTGATTCATACTTTGCAACACGCAACGCAAGGCTTGATGACGCCGAAGCTAAAGAAGACTCACAGGCTCAGCCTGAAGAAAAGACAGAGAAAAAACAAGCTTCTGCAAAAAATGAAAAGAAGTCGGACAAAGCCGAAAAAAGCGAAAAAAATGCAAAGTCCGACAAATCAAAGGCTCAAGCAACCAAAAAGGAAGCTCCCGCCAAAAAGAGCGAGAACACTTCCGACGAAAAGCCCGAAGAATCCGTGCAGAGAAAACGCAGAGTTATCGACACCCGTACAAGCAACATCAACGTTGACAAGTACAACTCAAAATATGACGATATGGCAAGCGACAGCTCAAAGATGCGTAACACGGACAACACAATCAAAAAGCAGAAGTTTGCAAACCGCTCTCAGCGTCAAAAGGGCAGACGTCAGGGCAGACGTGAAACAGAGGCAGAGCGTTTGAAGCGTATTGCACTTGAGAGAAAGCAAAAGCCTATCACGGTGCAGATTCCCGAAGAAATTTTGGTGTCGGAGCTTGCACTTAGGCTCAAGGCTACTGTTGCCGAGGTTGTTAAAAAGGCGTTCCTTATGGGCTCAATGGTAACCGCAACAGACACCATTGACTTTGACACAGCTTCACTCATTGCAATGGAATTTCACGCAAAGGTTGAAAAAGAGGTTGTTGTTACAATTGAAGAACAGATTATTGACGACAGCGAGGACGACGAGGCAAAGCTTGTGGGCAGAGCTCCCGTAGTTGTTGTTATGGGACACGTTGACCACGGCAAAACCTCGATTCTTGACGCTATTCGCCACGCAAACGTTACAGCAGGTGAGGCAGGCGGAATTACTCAGCACATCGGTGCTTACAGAGTTATGATAAACGACAAGCCCATCACCTTCCTTGACACACCGGGTCACGAGGCGTTCACAACAATGCGTGCAAGAGGTGCTCAGGTTACCGACATTGCAATTCTTGTTGTTGCGGCAGACGACGGTATTATGCCGCAGACGGTTGAGGCTATCCACCACGCAAAGGCGGCAGGAGTTTCGGTTATTGTAGCCATAAACAAGATGGACAAAGACGGAGCAAATCCCGAACAGGTTAAGCAACAGCTCACCGAGCATGAGCTTATTCCGGAGGAATGGGGCGGCGACACACCGTGTATTCCTGTTTCGGCAAAGACCAAGGAGGGTCTTGACGACCTGCTTGAAATGGTTGCTCTTGTTGCCGAGATGAAAGAGCTTAAAGCCAACCCCGACAGAGCCGCAAAGGGTACTGTTATCGAAGCAAAGCTTGACAAGGGCAGAGGCCCCGTGGCAACGGTTCTTGTTCAAAACGGAACTCTGCACAAGGGCGACACAATCATTGCCGGCACAAGCGTGGGCAGAGTAAGAGTTATGACAAACGACAAGGGCGAAAGAGTTAAAGAGGCAGGTCCGTCTGTTCCTGTTGAAATCACAGGTCTTGACGAGGTGCCGACCGGCGGCGATGTTTTTGACGCAGTAAGCGACGAGCGTCTTGCACGCACCCTTGCCGACCAGAGAAAATCTGCAAAGAAAGAAGAAATTTTCAACGCACAAACCAAGATTACGCTTGACAACCTGTTTGACCAGATGAAGCTGGGCGAGGTTAAGGAGCTTCAAATCATCGTAAAAGCCGACGTTCAAGGCTCGGTTGAGGCTGTTACTCAGTCACTTGTTAAGCTCTCTAACGAAGAAGTAAGAGTAAACGTTATCCACGGGGCTGTCGGTGCAATCAACGAATCCGACGTTATGCTTGCAGAGGCTTCGTCTGCGATTATCGTAGGCTTTAACGTTCGTCCCGACGCTGTTGCAGCCGAAAGTGCCGAGCGTGCAGGCGTTGATATGCGACTTTACAGCATTATTTACGACTGCATCAACGAGATTGAAGCCGCTATGAAGGGTATGCTTGCTCCCAAACAGCGTGAGGTTGTTTTGGGTATGGCAGAGTGCCGCAATGTTATCAAAATCAAGTCTGTCGGCACGGTTGCAGGTTCATATGTTAAGAGCGGTAAAATCCAGCGTGGCGGCGGCGTAAGAGTTATTCGTGACGGCATTGTTATTGCCGAGGACAGCATTGCTTCGCTTCAGCGTTTTAAGGACGCGGTTAAAGAGGTTAACGAGGGCTACGAGTGCGGTATCGGTCTTGAAAAATTCAACGACCTCAAAGAGGGCGATATGTTCGAGGTTTATACCATCGAAGAATACCGTGACTGAGTGTGAGTTTTTTGCATATTCTTGCACATTTCATCGCAGTAATGTTTGATGCGTTTTCAAAATTGTGAACACTTATAATTCAGTTAATAAACACTCATAATAAAAAAGAGGATAAAAATGGCAGGACACAGAATTGAAAGAACAACAGAAGATATTAAGCGTGAGCTTACGGCGATTTTCAGAGAGCTGAAAGACCCACGTGTCGGCAATGCTTTTTTGTCGATTGTGCGTGTTGAGGTTACAAACGACCTTTCTTACTGCACGGTTTCGATTAGTGCTATTGAGGGTCTTGACCGTGCAAAGCAGGCTGTAAAGGGGCTTGAATCGGCTTCGGGCTTTGTTCGACGTGAGCTTGGCCACAGGCTGAAGCTTCGCCATGTTCCGGAGCTGATTTTTAAGGCAACCGACAGCATTGAATACAGTGCCCACATCAACAGAATTTTACACGATTTGGATATTGACACCCAAGAGGTTAGTGAAGATGACGATAACTGAGATTGCAGATTTTTTGCTTTTGCACGACAACTATGAAATTCTCACCCACGCATATCCCGATGGCGACACTCTCGGCAGCGGATTTGCTCTTTGCCTTGCACTTCAACAGGCAGGCAAAAATGCAAGGGTTATTACCACAAATATTCCCCGCAATTTTCAATTTTTGACAGACGGCGTTGAAAATCAGGATTTTGAGACTCAAACAATCATCAGCACAGATGTTGCCGACGAAAAGCTGCTTGGCTCAAACAGAGAAGCATATGAGGGGAAAATCAACTTGTGCATTGACCACCATATGACAAACAAGGTCAACGCCGATATAAAATTTGTTGACGCAAAGGCGGCGGCAAACTGTGAGATTATTTTTAAGCTGATTTTGGCTCTCAACGTCAAAATTACAAAGCAGATTGCAAACTGCCTTTACACGGGAATTTCAACGGACACGGGCTGTTTTCGCTACACAAACACCACTTCGTCAACGCTCAAAATCGCCGCCGAGCTTATGGACATCGGCTGTGACACAGAGTACATCAACAAGGTGATGTTTGAAACCAAATCAAAGGCAAAGGTTCGCCTTGAACGTGCGGTGTATGAAAATATGCTCTACTGTGCAAACGGCAAATGTGCGATTATTTACACCACGCTGGCTATGCAAAATGCTCTTAACATCAGCGATGACGAGCTGGAGGGGCTTGCTTCTGTTCCCCGTCAGATTGAGGGCGTGCTAATCGGCATTACTATGCGAGAAAAAGAGGGCGGCGTGTTTAAAATTTCGGTGCGTACAAACGATAATGTGAACGCTGCCGAGTTTTGCGAAGCATTCGGCGGAGGCGGACATTCTGCGGCGGCAGGCTGTTCAATCAAGGGCGAGCTGAACGAAGTGCGTGCAATGCTTGCGGCGGCGGCGGAAGCTATATTATGAACGGATTGATTCTCATTGACAAGCCAAAGGATTTTACCTCATTTGATGTGGTTGCCGTAATGCGGAGGCTTGCAAATCAAAAAAAGGCAGGACACACAGGCACGCTTGACCCCAACGCAACGGGGGTTTTGCCGATTTTGCTCGGCTCTGCAACAAAGGCTCAAGACCTTATCATAAACCACGACAAAACCTATGTTGCACATTTTAAGCTCGGTCTTACCTCAAACACACTTGATGCTTGGGGAGAAATCAACGCTGAATTTGACAAAAAAGCCGACCTTGACAGCGTTAAAAATGCTTTGCTTACCTTTAAGGGCGAGATTGAACAGCTTCCTCCGATGTTTTCGGCGGTGCAAATCAACGGTCAACGGCTCTATGACCTTGCCAGACAAGGCATTGAGGTTGAACGAAAAAGTCGCAGGGTCACGGTGTATGATATTGAGCTTCTTGATTTTGATGAGAAAAAGCAAGAGGGCAAATTCAAAATTTCTTGCTCAAAAGGCACCTATATTCGCACGATAATTGACGATATGGGCAAGCTTTTGCAGACGGGTGCGATTATGACCGACCTTGTAAGGACAAAGGCCTGCGGCTTTGACATTGAAAGCTGTATCACTCTTGAAAAAGCAAAAGAGCTTGCTCAAAACGGCGAGCTTGAAAGTGTTTTGAAGCCGATTGACGGCTTGTTTATGACGTATGACAGGGTGAAAATTTCCGAAGCTCAGACAAGGAGGTTTTCAAACGGCGGTGCTATTGACCTTTCGAGAACTCAGCTTAGAAACAAAGCCCTGCCCGACTCAACCTTGCTCAGAGTTTATGACAACAACGACAATTTTCTTGCACTCGGCAAGGTGGACTTAGCTACCTCCTGCCTGAAATTGTTTAAAATTTTTGCCCGTTAAGTGAAGCTGATTTTGTAATTTGACGCTTTGTTGCTGAACATAAAATTCTGAAAAGCCCATATTTTTATAAACCTAAAGTTAAAGGGAACGGTTTTGTGCCGTTCCCTGTTTTTATCGGAATAAAGGTGAAGTTTTAATGAATGTTAATTTTCAAAATCAAAAGCTTTCGCACGCACCAAGCCCTCACTTGAGGGAGGGTGGCACGACGAAGTCGTGACGGAAGGGTGAGCTGAGGAAATGTTATATTTAAATAATATGCTACTGCGACAGGCAATCCCTCAGTCATTTGCAAGCAAAAATGCTTGAATAAAATGCAGTGTGCGGATGTGTTCGCTACTTTGAAAACATATCAAATTTAACTACGTTGAAATGCACAAAAACTCCCTTTGCACAAGGGAGCCTTGGAAGTGTTCATATTTTAGTAACAATGATAGCTGTGAAAAAGTTTTCAGTTATTCTATTGTAGGAAATGTTATATTTAAATAATACGCTACTGTGACAGGCAATCCCTCAGTCAGCTACGCTGACAGCTCCCTTTGCACAAGGGAGCCTTGGAAAGTGACATCTAAATTATAACTTAAATGCAGTATTAGGACGTGTTCACTACTTTGTAAACATATCAAATTTAACTACGTTGAAATGCACAAAAACGTTTGAATTAAATGCAGTATCAAGACGTGTTCACTACTTTGAAAACATATCGAAGATTACTGCGGTGAAATGCACAAAAATGCACAAAAATGCAAATATTTGTTTTTTTACAGAGAATAGGTATCATAAATTTCTTCGGCAGAAATACGCATAAAGGTGTCATTATTAAACGTCAGCACATCGCCGTCAATTTTATATTCATACTCATCTTCAATGTCCTGCTTCATTTTATATGTTGAAGTAATCACGCCGTTTTCCGCATTATAATTACTGAATGTATATTGGAAGCTGAACGAATCGTACATTATTCCGTTTTTGTCAAAATACAGATATTCTCCAAAGCTTGACATCCACGCACCCAACAATTCTTCGTCGATTTTCGGATTTTCCTTTGCTGTGGGAATACTGCTGAAATTGTCAATTTTTTGCATAACGGTTTTTGTTTGGTCTTCAACATTTACAAGCTCAACCGTTGCTTTGTCGTCGCTGAATTTATAGGTATATGTGCCGTCCAAGCCGAACAAAAGCTGAGTGTTAAAGGTCTTTTCACCGTCCTTTTCGCCAAAGCTGTATTTGCCGATGTAGCCGATATTGTCAATCATCAGATAAGCCATTTTGTTGCCGTCAAAGCCAAAGATAAAGCTTTCAAGGCTGTCCCCTACTCCCTCGGTTATTTTCCACATTCCCGCAAAATCGTCGCCGTTTAGGTCATATTTGTGCAGCTTTGTCAAATCGGCTTCTTTTTCATACGTTATCACCGCAGTTGTCTGCTGTTCTGCTGTGGTTTCTTCTGTTTTTGAGCTTGAATTACTCTCGCTGCAGGCGGAAAATGAAAATAACATCGTCATTACAACAGCCGCCGAAATAATATTTTTAAAATGTTTCATATCAAAACCTCACATTCACAATTTATTCTATATTCATACTTACAAAATGTCAAGTGAAAAATATCTGAAATTTTTTAATTTAAATATGCCGAAAAATCCACTGTTTATGCCGTTTTTCGCAAATTTAGTCATTGCTTAAAACCGCTTGCAATTCTTGCAATAATATAGTATAATATAAAAGAATGGTATTTTAGGCTTAATTTATAGAATTAAGGGATTTATCAAGCTGTTGAATTTTTTGCTTTGACAGCCGAATAAACTGAAGGAAGGGATAAAAATGGATTCATTTCAGGACGCTTGGGAGCTGATTTGCTCATATTTGAAAAATGAAATTACCGACGTCGCATATAACACTTGGATAAGCAGAATTAAACCCGTAAGGCTTGATTTTTCATCAAACACAGCTTATCTTCTTGTGCCTAATGATTTCCACCGTCAAACAATCACTCGTTGCTATATTCCACTTTTAAATAAAGCGTTTGAGGCAATTTTTCAGAATAAATTTATAATTGCGTTACAAACTCCCGATGAGCTTGACGACAGCGACACCGCAAAACCAAAGGCTGAAGAAAAGGTTGAGGACACAACCTACGAATACACCTTTGATACCTTTATTGTAGGCTCATCAAACAGGTTTGCTCACGCCGCCTGTCTTTCCGTTGCCACAAACCCGTCAAATTCATACAACCCGTTGTTTTTGCACGGCAATTCGGGCTTGGGCAAAACTCACCTGCTTTACGCTATCGGCAACGAAATCAAAAGAACCTATCCAAACAAGGAAATTTGCTACATAAAGGGCGATGACTTTACAAACGAGCTTATCGAATCTCTGAAGCTGGGCAAAATGATTGAGTTCAGACAAAAATACAGACAAGCCGATGTTTTGTTGGTGGACGACGTTCAGTTTATCGGCGGCAAGGAAAGCACTCAGGAGGAGTTTTTCCACACCTTTAACACCCTGTATGAAGCCAAAAAGCAAATTGTGCTTACGTCAGACCGTCCTCCCGTTGAAATCAAAACACTTGACGACCGTCTGCGTTCACGCTTTGAGCAAGGACTTATTGCGGATATTCAGCCTCCCGATGTTGAAACAAGAACTGCTATCATCAAACGCAAGGCAGAGCTTGACGGAATTGAAATTTCGGACGAGGTGTGCAACTTTATTGCATCACGAATTAAGTCAAACATTCGCCAGCTTGAGGGTACGGTGAAAAAGCTGAAGGCAAAGTCGCTTTTAAACAACGAAAAGCCCACGCTCTCCACCGCTCAGGAGGTTATTTCTGACATTCTCAACAACGACGTTCCGCCTGAGGTTACCGTGGAAAAAATCATTGACGAGGTTGCAAGAACCTACGGCATTTCCTCGGACGAGATTCGCTCGCAAAAAAACAGAAGCTCAAACATCAGCAATGCAAGGCACATTGCTATCTATATTACAAGAGAAATGACCACCCTGTCGATGGTTGCCATCGGTGAGGAATTCGGCAACCGCCACTATTCAACAATCATCTATACCCTGCAAAAGGTTCAAAAGATGATGGAAAAGGACACAAAGGTTAAGGAGCTTATTGAGGATACCATCAAAAATATCCGTGACAGATAGCTTTTATTCTCTTGAAAATTTTAACATTTTCATTAACATTATCTCCACATCTTTTAACTCAATGTTGAATGTTGATTTTTGTTGAATTTTATTTCACAAACTCAAACATTTTGACTTTAAGTTTTGTGGACGGATTTTTGAAATGTTCAAGCCGTTTTTCGAGGTTTTGCTACATTTTAACATTGCCTATTACTACTACTATAATTATTATGATATAAAGAAGAGAGGTTTCACTGCGTGAAGTTTTCGTGTTTCAGAACAGATATATCAAGTGCTATTTCAAATGTTTCGAGAGCTGTTTCTTCAAAAGCCTCCATTCCCGCATTGGAGGGTGTGCTGATAAAAGGCGAGGACGACAGGCTGAATATTTCGGGCTATGACCTTGAAATCGGCATAACCACGGAAATTGAAGCCACAGTTCAGGAAAAGGGCGAATTTGTTATCAATGCAAAGCTCATTCTTGACATCGTGCGTAATATGCCCGAAGAAATTGTTACCATTGACATCAACGACAAGATGGTTGTAAACGTAAAATCGGGAAGCTCCGATTTCAGCGTTATCGGTATGTCGTCGGTTGAATATCCCGATTTGCCGTCGTTTGAGCAAACAGATGTTATCACCCTGCAATCAAAGGTTTTGCGTGATATGATAAGGCAGACGGTTTATGCAGTGAGCGACAATATGTCAAAGCCGATTTACACAGGCTCGCTTTATGAGATTGAGGACGGCGTTTTCAAAATCGTTGCGATTGACGGTTACAGAATGGCTATCCGCAGTGAAAACGTTGATTCGCAATCAAACACAGCCTTTGTTGTACCCGGCAAAACTCAGCTTGAGGTTCTGAAGCTTTTGAATGATGACGACGAAAATGTTGATGTTATCATCGGCAAGCGTCACATTGCGTTTCAAATCAAAAACTACCGTGTTATTTCCCGACTTATTGAGGGAACCTTTATTGATTATAACACGGCTATTCCGAACGAAACAAAAACCGAGCTTATAATCTCGACAAGAAGCCTTATCAGCTCTGTTGAAAGAATGGCTCTTTTGAATAACGAGCGAATCCAAAGCCCCGTAAGGTGCAGATTTGCAAATGATGAGATAAAGTTTTCGTGTGCTTCAGCAAACGGAAGTGGTAATGACAAAATCTCCGTGCAAATTATCGGAGAGGACGTTGAGATTGGCTTTAACAACAGATATATGATTGACGCTCTCAAAAACACCGACACCGACGAGATAAGAATGATACTCAACGGCTCAAAGTCACCGATTATCATTAAACCTGTCAAGGGCGACAGCTTTTTGAACATTGTTGTTCCTATGAGGCTTGCAAATGAGAGCTGAGAATATAAAAATTGACACCGAATACATAAAATTGCAGGATTTGCTCAAGCTGTGCGGAGTTACGCTGACAGGCGGCGAGGCAAAGCTTGTGATTCAAAACGGTGAGGTAAAGGTAAACGGCGAGGTTTGCACTATGCGTGGCAAAAAGCTGCGTGGTGGAGACGTTGTTGAATTTGAAGATGTAAAAATTACCGTCGAGCAGTAGGGATTGATTTTTTAAAGTGAGAGTAATTGCACTTAAAGTAGAAAATTTCAGAAATCTTAAAAGCGATATAATCACTCCCTGCGACGGAGTAAACATAATCTACGGCAAAAATGCTCAGGGCAAAACCAACCTTATTGAGGCTTTGTGGCTGTTTTGCGGAGGTCATTCGTTTAGAAGTGCCAAGGACAACGAGGTTATAAAGTTTGGCTGTCAAAAAACGAAGATTGAGATGAGGTTTTTCGGTCAAGACCGTGAGCAAAGTGCCGAAATTGTGTTTTTGCAAAACAAAAAGCAGGTGGTTATCAACGGTGTTGAAAAGCCCTCTGCCTCGGCGTTGATTGAAAAATTCAATGCCGTTGTGTTTTCGCCCGAACACCTCAACCTGATAAAAAGAGGGCCGTCCGAAAGGCGAAGATTTATTGACAGTGCAATTTGCAGAGAAAGGCTGAGAAATGCGGTAATTTTGTCAAAGTTTAACCGCATTTTGGTTCAGCGAAATTCTCTTTTAAAGGATATTTACAAGCGTCCGTCGCTTGAAGAAACCCTGTGCGTGTGGGATGAGCCGCTGATAAAATACGGCTCAATGCTCATTGAACAGAGGCTTGAATATGTAAAAATGCTGACCGAAAAGGCAAAAATTTATCATCGGGGCATTTCAAAGGACAAGGAAGATTTAAAAATTCGCTATGTTTCATCGTCTGAAATTGAGCTTGACGACAGCTTGACGCAAATTGAGCAAAAGCTGAGAAAAAAGTTTGAGGACAACAGGCGTGATGATATTCGCACGGGTGTGACCAATGCAGGACCGCATCGTGACGACATTGAAATTTTGATTAACGGCAAAAATGCAAAGGCCTTTGCTTCTCAGGGGCAACAGCGGAGTGCCGTGCTGTCGCTGAAGCTTGCCGAAGCGGCTGTTTTGAAAGAAAAAATGGGCGAGGAGCCTGTGATTTTGCTTGATGACGTGCTGTCTGAGATTGACAGCGAACGTCAGGATTTTCTGCTCAACGAGATTAAGGATTGTCAGGTATTTATTACCTGCTGTGAAAAATCCAACAAGGAACAGCTTAAAAAGGGCAAAATTTTTCAAGTTGAAAACGGGGAAATTATTGATGTATCTACATCTGGGACAGGAAACTGTGATTGAAGCCGAGAGCATTGTGGCTATGTTTGACATTGATGCCTGCACCGTGTCGAAAAAAACAAGGGACTTTTTGACTGCCGCCGAAAAATCGGGACAGGTGGTGAATGTTTCGTATGAGCTGCCCAAGTCCTTTGTTATTTGCGTTCGGGACGGCAAGGAGGTTGTGTATATCACACAGCTTTCGGCAAAAACGTTAAAAGAGAGAATCCGCACCGTCAGGTTTTGACGGCAAAACGATATAAAGAGGGAGCTTTATGAAGAAAAAAAGATGTCCGTACTGCGGCAAAAGAATTTCATATGCAGCCGCTTTTTCAAGCAGAAGAAAAGCCGAATATGTTTGCCCTCGCTGCGGCAAGCAAATGAGAGTTGTAATTAACAAGATGATTGTTCTCACCTTTGCGGGCTTTGCGGCTTTGGCATTGATAATTATGGCAGTTTGGTTTTTCTGCGGACTTTCACACAATCCGCTCGGAATTTTGCTTGTTGCACTTCCGTTTATCATTTTTACGTTCATATCGCCTAAGTTTGTTAATTTTGTTCCTTTGAAAAAATACAAAAAATCAATGGAGGCAAAGAAAGCAGGCATTGAATATTCGGACAATCTTATGGTGTCGGAGTTAAGCCGAGAGCCGTCTACCGTTTCGCAGGACAGCGGACAGTTCCAAATTAACGCCGATGTGTTTAACACTATCAGAGCAGAACGCAACGCCGCAAGAGAGCAGATGAGCAAGGACGCACTGACACAAAATTCCGAAGTAATCGAGCCTGAGGAAGAAAAGCCGTATGTTCACGTTATTGACAACGTAAGCGAGAAACATTCGTATAACAATGCTCCGCTGAAAAAAATACATTCCGAAAAGCCCGTTACGGCAAGTCGCACACGTCACTACATAACTTCTGACGATACTTCCGACAAAAAGCCCGAACGACAGGACGGCAACAGATATTCGTCAAACAGAAGGTTTTAATTATGCTCAAGTTGCCGATTTGCCCACATTGCAAAACAATTTTCAGATACAAAGATGTGAACAGCCTTTTGTATAAAAAGAATGTTGAATGTTATCATTGCGGCAAGAAATTTAGGGTGTCACGAAAAAAATTTTTGATTTTATTTTTAATAATTGCATTAATTACTGCAATTGTTGACGCTTTTGAGCTGTATGTGATAGAGGATATTTCGTTTTTGGCGTTGATGCTCACAAATATAACCACAGTTTTTATAGGTTCCCTGCTTCTCCCTTATTTTTGCGAGTTTAAGGGTGAGAAATAGCAACCAAGCCCTCACTTGAGGGAGGGTGGCACGACGAAGTCGTGACGGAAGGGTGAGTTGAGAGAATGGAGTTAAAATTTTTTCAAAAACATTATTGAGGGAATAAAGCTTCATAATCACGGAAGTAATGCAGTGTCCACCCATCAGTCAGCTTCGCTGACAGCTCCCCTCAAGCGGGAGCCTTGGAAGTGTTCATATTTCAATAACAATGATAGCTGTGAAAAAGTTTTCAGTTATTCTATTGTAGAAAATGTCATATTTAAATAATACGTTACTGCGACAGGCAATCCCTCAGTCATTTTGCAGGCAAAAGGCTTGAATTAAATGCAGTGTTTGGACGTGTTTACGCCTTTGAAATCACATCAAACATTACTGCGATGAAATGCACAAAAACTCCCCTCAAGCGGGAGCCTTGGAAATGCTTTATCTTTAGATTAAATTGATAGCTGTGGAAAAGTTTTCTGATAGCTGAAAGTATAATTTTTCGCTCAACATTTCCGCAAAATTCAAGCCTCCCTTGTGTAAAGGGAGGTGGCAAAAATCGAAGATTTTTGACGGAGGGATTGTAGCTGTGCAACCAAAACATAATAAGCAATTAGTTCCGTTTGCAAGGCAACTGCGGAAAAAAATGACAAAAGAAGAAAGGCATCTTTGGTATGATTTTCTGCGTTCATATCCCGTACGTTTTTCAAGGCAAAAAATTCTCGGAAAATATATTGCAGATTTTTATTGTGCAGAAGCAAAGCTTGTAATTGAATTGGACGGTTCACAACATTACGAGGACAGTAATGTTCAGAAGGACGCACAACGTTCTGAATTTCTTAAAGAGTATAGCTTAAAAATAATTCGCATTCCTAATAACGAAGTAAACAGTAATTTTCGTGGAGTGTGTGAGTATATAGACATTGAGGTAAAGCAATCCCTCAGTCATTTTGCAGGCAAAAGGCTTGAATTAAATGCAGTGTTTGGACGTGTTTACGCCTTTGAAATCACATCAAACATTACTGCGATGAAATGCACAAAAACTCCCTTTGCACAAGGGAGCCTTGGAAAGTGACATTTTAATTATAACCAAAATGCAGTGTTAGGACGCATTCTCTACTTTGTAAACATATCAAATTTAACTACGTTGAAATACACAAAATTACGCTGATTATATAAAAGAGGTAAAAAATGGATAATGAACAGATGAATGAACAAATTAAACAGGATGAAAACATTGAAACAACCGAACAAAGTGAATTGATTGAATCCACCGATTCAAGCGAGGAGATTGTTGTTACCAAGGTTGAGCAGGAATACGGTGCTGACGAAATTCAGGTTCTTGAGGGACTTGAAGCCGTAAGAAAGCGTCCCGGTATGTACATAGGCTCAACAGGTCCGAGGGGCTTGCACCACCTTGTTTATGAAATTGTGGACAACTCAATTGACGAGGCTTTGGCAGGTTATTGCTCAAAAATTGACGTTGTTATCGAAAAAGAAAACATCATTCGTGTTACCGACAACGGACGTGGTATTCCCGTCGGTGTGAACAGCAAAACAGGTCTTCCTGCGGTTACTGTCGTGTTTACCGTGCTTCACGCAGGCGGAAAATTCGGCGGCGGCGGATACAAGGTGTCGGGCGGCTTGCACGGCGTTGGTGCGTCGGTTGTAAATGCTCTTTCCGAGTGGCTTGAGGTCAAGGTTTGCGACGGAGAGGACGTTTATTTTCAGCGTTATGAGAGGGGTAAAATCATTACTCCTCTTGAAAAAATCGGAAAATCCGACATCAAGGGTACTGAGGTAAGGTTTAAAGCCGACCCCGAAATCTTTAAGGAATCCACAGCTTACGAATATGAGGTGCTTGAACGCAGACTGCGTGAACAGGCGTTTCTTAACGCCGGCGTTCACATTGAGCTTAGAGATGAGCGTGACCTTGACAACGTAATTTCAAAGAACTTTTTGTATGAGGGCGGTATCAAGAGCTTTGTTGAGTTTATTCACAAAAAGCGTTCGCTTGAAGTTATCCACCCCGACGTAATATATTTTGCCGCAAGAAATGCAGAGGATACCGTTGCAGTTGAGATTGCAATGCAGTACAACGAAAGCTACAACGAAAACCTGCTGACCTTTGCAAATAATATTCACACCACAGACGGCGGTACGCACGAGGAGGGCTTTAAGAGGTCGCTTACTCACGTTATGAACGACTATGCACGCAAGTTTGGCAAGCTGAAGGAAAGCGACAAAAACCTCAGCGGTGAGGACGTGCGTGAGGGCTTGACGGCGGTTATCAGCGTTAAGCTCAAGGAGGCTCAGTTTGAGGGTCAGACCAAGGCTAAGCTCGGCAACACCGAGGTTAGGACTATGGTTGACAAGCTTGTGAAGGACAAGCTGATGACCTATCTTGAAGAAAATCCCGCCGTGGCAAAGGCTATTTTTGACAAGGCACTTGCTTCTGCAAGAGCAAGAGAGGCGGCACGCAAGGCAAGAGAAAGCGTGAGAAGAAAGTCTGCTCTTGAATCTGCACAGCTCCCCGGCAAGCTTGCGGATTGTCAATCTCGTGACAGCAGTGAAACCGAAATTTTCATCGTCGAGGGTGACTCGGCAGGCGGCTCTGCAAAGGGCGGACGTGACAGACGTATTCAGGCGATTTTGCCGCTTTGGGGTAAGATGCTTAATGTTGAAAAGGCAAGAATCGACAGAGTGTACGGCAACGACAAGCTGATGCCCGTTATCACAGCACTCGGCACGGGTATCGGAGATGAGTTTGACATTGAAAAGCTCAGATATGACAAGGTTATCATAATGGCGGATGCCGACGTTGACGGATCGCACATCAGAACGCTATTGCTGACGTTTTTCTTCAGATATATGCGTCCGCTGGTTGAGCAGGGACACGTTTACATCGCTCAGCCTCCGCTTTACAGAATTACAAAGGGTAAAAACCACAAATATGCCTACTCCGATATGGAGCGTGACCAGATTTTGGCACAAATAGAGGGCAAAACCGAAATTCAGCGATATAAAGGTCTTGGTGAGATGGATTCGGACCAGCTTTGGGAAACCACAATGAATCCCGATTCAAGGCTTATGCTCAGGGTTGACCTCAGCGACGCCGAGGCAGCCGACGAAACCTTTACCATTCTTATGGGTGACAAGGTTGAGCCAAGACGAGAGTTTATTGAGCAAAACGCAAAGTATGTTCAAAATCTTGATGTTTAAATTTATTCGATTATCAACAAGGTTAATTAACCGCATTTAAAAAGGAAGTTCGTTATGCACGCAAGAACAAAAGTACAGGTCAGATATGTTGAAACCGACAAAATGGGAATTACTCATCATTCAAATTATCCTATTTGGTATGAAATGGGCAGAGCAGATTACATCAGAAAGTTCGGCACGTCATACAGAGATATGGAGGAGGCAGGGGTTATGACGCCCGTGCTGAACCTTAACTGTCATTACAAGCTGCCGTCAAAATATGACGATAATCTGATTATTCGCACATGGTGCACGTTTATCAGTGCCGCAAGAATAGAGTTTTCGTATTCCGTAAAGCGTATTAACGACGACGGCAGTGAAACCGAGCTGGGCTACGGCTCAACTCAGCACGGGTTTATTGACGCAAAAACCTTTAAGCCCTGCAACATCAAAAAACGTATGCCCGACCTGTTTGATAAAATCAACGCCAATTTGAAGTTTTTTGCGTAAGTGTAGAAGTTGCATATTTTGGTTTAGTTGATAGCTGTGGAAAAGTTTTCTGATAGCTGAAAGTATTATTTTTCGCTCAACATTTCCGCAAAATCCAAGCCTCCCTTGTGTAAAGGGAGGTGGCAAAAATGCTTGAATTAAATGCAGTGTTAGAACGTGAATGTTATGTTGAATTTAAATATAACCTGCCTACGCTGAATAGACAAAAATTTTTGTCGGAGGGATTGAAAGCGTTTATGTTATATGAACGTTAAAATTTAAAACCAAAGCTTCCACACGCACCAAGCCCTCACTTGAGGGAGGGTGGCACGACGAAGTCGTGACGGAAGGGTGAGTTGAGAGAATGGAGTTAAAATTTTTTCAAAAACATTATTGAGGGAATAAAGCTTCATAATCACGGAAGTAATGCAGTGTCCACCCCTCAGTCAGCTTCGCTGACAGCTCCCCTCAAGCGGGAGCCTTGAAAGGTAGCACATTTCAATAACAATGATAGCCTTGGAAAGTGACATCTAAATTATAACCAAAATGCAGTGTTAGGACGCGTTCACTATTTTGTAAACACATCAAATTTAACTACGTTGAAATACACAAAATTACGCTGATTATATAAAAGAGGTAAAAAATGGATAATGAACAGATGAATGAACAGCAGACAGAAAAAAGAATAATTGACGTTGACCTGCAAAGCGAGATGCGTAAGAGCTTTCTTGATTACTCGATGAGTGTTATCGTTTCAAGAGCCTTGCCCGACGTGCGTGACGGCTTGAAGCCTGTTCACCGTCGTATTCTCTACACAATGTTTGAAAGAGGTCTTGAGCCGTCAAAGCCTTACCACAAATGTGCCGACACCGTTGGTTCTGTGCTGGGCTCGTATCACCCTCACGGTGACACCTCGGTTTATGACGCAATGGTTCGACTTGCTCAGGACTTTTCGATGAGATATATGCTGGTTGACGGTCACGGAAACTTTGGTTCGGTTGACGGTGACCCGCCTGCTGCTTATCGTTACACAGAAGCAAGAATGAGCAAAATATCTATGGATATGCTCACCGACATCGACAAAAACACAGTTGACTTTATCCCCAACTACGATGACAGACTTAAAGAGCCTGTTGTTTTGCCGAGCCGTTTTCCAAACCTGCTTGTAAACGGTTCAAGCGGTATTGCCGTTGGTATGGCAACCGAAATTCCGCCCCACAATCTGGGCGAAACCATTGACGCTGTTTGCACGCTGATTGACAACCCCGACGCCGAGGTTGCCGAGCTTATGGAGGCGTTGCCGGGTCCGGACTTTCCGACAGGCGGCATAATTATGGGCAGAAGCGGAATAAGAGCCGCTTATGCAACAGGTAGGGGTAAGATTACCGTTCGTGCCAAAACCGAAATCGTTGAGGCTAAAAACGGCAGATTTAAGATTATTGTAACCGAGCTGCCCTACAAGGTGAACAAGGCAAGGCTGATTGAAACCATTGCAAACCTTGTTAAAGACAAAAAGATTGAGGGCATTTCAAATATTGAAGACCACTCCGACAGAATCGGTATGCACATTGAAATTGACGTAAAGCGTGACGCTTCGCCTCAAATCGTGCTTAACCAGTTGTTTTCTTATACTCAGCTTCAAACTACCTTTGGTGCGATTATGCTTGCCATTGTTGACGGCGAGCCGAAAATCCTTACACTCAAGGAAATGCTCAAGTGCTACATTGAGTTTCAGGAGGAGGTTATCCGCCGCCGCACCGAGTTTGACCTTAAAAAGGCTCAGGACAGAGAGCATATTTTGGAGGGCTTGAAGATTGCGATTGACTTTATCGACGAGGTTATCGCATTGATTCGCAAAAGCCCCGATTTGCCGAGTGCAAGAGCCGCACTTATGGAACGCTTCGGTCTTGACGAGATTCAGGCTCAGGCGATTGTTCAGATGCGATTGGGACAGCTCACAAATATGGAGCGTGCCAAGATTGACGAGGAAATTGCCACTTTGCAGGCAAAGATTAAGGAATATCTTGAAATTCTTGCAAGCGAAACACGAAAGCTTGAAATCGTTAAAGAGGAGCTTATCGCTCTTCGCAACAAGTATGCAGACCCCAGAAGAACCGAGATTTGCTCAGTCAGCGGTGAGGTTGACATTGAAGACCTTATTCCGCAGGAGGAATGTGTGCTTACGCTCACTCAGTTCGGTTATGTTAAGCGACTTGCGGTTGACACCTACAAGCTGCAACGCCGAGGCGGACGTGGTGTTTCGGGTATGTCAAGGCGTGAGGAGGACGTTGCCTCCGAAATGTTTATCATCAATTCGCACGACTATGTTCTGTTCTTTACCGACAAGGGCAGGGTTTACAGGCTTAAATGCTATGAAGTTCCCGAAGGAAGCAGACAGTCAAAGGGCATTAACATTGCTAATCTTTTGCCTCTTTCTACCGACGAAAAGGTGACTTCAATGATAAGAGTGCCTGAGTTTGACGAGGAAAAATACCTGATTATGGTAACCCGTCATGGCATTATCAAGAGGATTGCACTCAGTGCATACAACACGGCACGCAAGGGCGGCTTGATTGCACTTGAATTAAACGACGGCGACGAGCTTGCGTGGGTAAGAATGACCGACGGCAACAGTCAGGTTATTGTCGCAACCAAAAAGGGCGTTGCAATTCGCTTTAATGAAACCGACGTTCGTCCTATGGGCAGACAGGCTCGTGGTGTTAAGGCGTTGAAGCTCAAGGAGGGCGACTGCGTTGTGGGAATGAGCGTTGTGCGTGAGGGCGGTTATGTTCTCACCGTGTCCGAAACAGGCTACGGCAGACTTTCAAGTCCCGACGACTATCGTGTTCAAAGCAGAGGCGGCAAGGGTCTTACCAACTATCACGTTGAAAAATACGGCGATGTTGCCGCAATCAAGGTGGTAGACCTTGACGACGACGTTATAATCATTTCTCAGGACGGAATTATCATCAGAATTGCCGCCGAAACCATCAGAATTTGTTCACGTCCCGCAAAGGGCGTTACGCTGATGAAAACAGGCGACGGCGACAAGGTTGTGACTGTGGCTCGTGCTCCGCACGAAGCCGAGGAGGAAAGCACAGAGCCGACCGAGGAAAGCGGTGAGAAGACGGCAGAGGTTGCCGACGATGCTGAAAATTCCGATAATTCCGAAGTGAACGAATAACGAATTTTGAAATATGAAGCACACAGTTTTTAAAATTTTAAATTCAACGCTTGTCATACTTGCCTTGCTTGTCGGCACGGCAGGTATGGCGGCTTGCTCAAACAGCCCTGCAATCAATCAGCAACAGGTGCAAGCGAATTTATCTACGGTTGATGAGATTTATCCTGCACAAAACCTGAACTCGATTGAAAAAAGCGACAACGTGAACGGTGTGAGGTTTACGCTGACGCTTGAGGAATATACGGAAAAATTCAACAAAATCAAGCGTGCTTTGGGAGAGGAGGACCTTATTCCAAAAGACGGTTGGAAGCAAAAAAGCGACGTGAAAGCGGACGAAAACCACGTTTCACTTTGCTATTATTACTATAACGGCGACACCTACAATCTGACCGCTACGGTTGAGCTTGAAAGCAAAAAGCTGGTGAATGTCGGCTTAGGCACGACTATCAGCAATTTTATGTCGGACGAGGGTAACGCCGAGGCTTCAAACAAAACCCTTGAAAATGCGGCGATTATGGCTGAGGCTGTGTGTCAGTTTCCGACGGGAAGCGAGAGCTTTTTGGAAAACGTTTTTTACCGTGTAACAACCGACAGCGGCGATTCTGTGTGGTATCAGGGCTTTGTGTTCTCGCTCAGCACTCAAGAAAATAAAACAGACAGCAAATCCAGCGTTATGCTTTACAGGGTTTTTCCTGTGTCTGACGAGCTGAAAGAAGAATGGGAGCTTGTTGAATACGAAAATTTTCAAAATTAGCAAAAACTTTTCAAAAAGGTATTGACAAAATTCATATTATGCAATATAATAAATCTTGCTGATTTTAAGTGTCAGCAGTTATGGCGGAATAGCTCAGCTGGCTAGAGCATTCGGTTCATACCCGAAGTGTCGTAGGTTCAAGTCCTATTTCCGCTACCAAATCCGGCCCGGTGGTCAAGCGGTTAAGACACCGCCCTTTCACGGCGGTAACACGAGTTCGATTCTCGTCCGGGTCACCAAACTTTTTTATGCCGGTGTGGTGGAATAGGCAGACACAAGGGACTTAAAATCCCTCGGACTAATACTCCGTACCGGTTCAAGTCCGGTCACCGGCACCAAATGGAGTGTCAAAAACCATCTTTAACAGGTGATTTTTGACACTCCATTTTTGTATACTTAATAAAAGGTGTGATTTTTTGCAATATATAATCAGAGAAATTGAAGAAAAGGACAACAGCGAGGTTGAGGCGGTCATCAGGGCTTGCTTGGTTGAGTTTGGAGCAGACCACGACGGAACGGCTTGGGCAGACCCCGATTTGTGCCGATTTTCAGAGGTTTATAACGCCGTCGGCTCCAAATATTGGGTGGCAGTAGATGAGCAGGGAAATATCGTTGGCGGCGTGGGAATCGGAAAGCTCGGTGATACCCAAAATGTGTGCGAGCTGCAAAAAATGTATTGCCTGCCCCAAGCAAGAGGCACGGGCGTGGCTGGCAAGCTGATGAGCAAGGCGTTGAGCTTTGCCGCCGAATTTTACGATAAATGCTATTTGGAAACGCTTGATAATATGAAAGCAGCTCAAAGATTTTATGAGAAATACGGCTTTGAACGCATAGCTGTGCCTTTGACAAAAACAGAGCATTTTGCCTGCGACGTCAGGTATATTAAGGATTTGCAAGTGTCGACACGGATTTGAAAAGAATATTAAACATTACTGCGGCGAAATTCAAGCATTTTTGTGCATTTCACCGCAGTTAAGTTTAATGTGTTTTCAAAACTGTGAACACGTCCGCACACTGCATTTAATTCAAACGTTTTTGTGTATTTCAGCGTAGGTAGGTTTAATGTGATTTCAAAGGCGTAAACACGTCCGAACACTGCATTTTGGTTATAATTTAGATGTCACTTTCCAAGGCTCCCTTGTGCAAAGGGAGCTGTCATTTTGTCTACAAAATGACTGAGGGATTGCCTGTCGCAGTAGCGTATTATTTAAATTTAACATTTCCTTAGCTCACCCTTCCGTCACGACTTCGTCGTGCCACCCTCCCTCAAGTGAGGGCTTGGTGCGTATGGAATTTTTTGCTTGAAAATCTGACGCTAATCTAACAGAAACGCTTTCAATCCCTCCGACAAAAATTTTTGTCTATTCAGCGTAGGCAGGTTATATTTAAATCCAACATAACATTCACGTTCTAACACTGCATTTAATTCAAGCATTTTGCCACCTCCCTTTACACAAGGGAGGCTTTGATTTTACGGAAATGTTCAACTAAAATCTAAGGTTTAATTTATCAGAAAACTTTTCCACAGCTATCAATTTATCCGAAATATGCAACTTTTCACGGCTCCCTTGTGCAAAGGGAGCTGTCATTTTGTCTACAAAATGACTGAGGGATTGCCTGTCGCAGTAGCGTATTATTTAAATTTAACATTTTCTACAATAGAATAACTGAAAACTTTTTCACAGCTATCATTGTTATTGAAATATGAACACTTCCAAGGCTCCCGCTTGAGGGGAGCTGTCAGCGAAGCTGACTGATGGGTGGACACTGCATTACTTCCGTGATTATGAAGCTTTATTCCCTCAATAATGTTTTTGAAAAAATTTTAACTCCATTCTCTCAACTCACCCTTCCGTCACGACTTCGTCGTGCCACCCTCCCTCAAGTGAGGGCTTGGTGCGTATGGAATTTTTTGCTTGAAAATCTGACGCTAATCTAACAGAAACGCTGACAATCCACCTGCGTTGAATAGGCAAAAGACGCAAAAAACTGACCTGCTTTACTTCGAGCAAGTCAGTTTTTAATATTTTTATTTGATTATAAAAGGTATAATCAGTTGTAGCAGTTAGCCGCACCGATGATTCCGGCGTCGTTGCCGAGGGTGCATTTGCAGATAACGGTTTGCTTGTCGTTGTGCTTGGTGTAGCGTTCTCTCTCGATTATTGCACGAAGCGGTGCAAGGAGATTTTCGCCCTCGTTTGCAATTCCTCCGCCCAGACAAAGCACATCGGGCTGGAAGATGTTGATGATATTGACAAGTCCGCAGGCAAGGTAGCTGAGGTACTCCTCAACAACGGCTTTTGCTGTGGGGTCGCCGTCACGCATAGCGTCAAACGCTGTTCTGCCGTCAACCTTGTTGATGTCGCCGTCGCACATTTTGAGCATATAGCTGAATTCAAGCTTTTCGGAAAGGATTTTTTCTTTGGTAAGGCTGATGAGTCCCGTTGCCGAAGCGTAGGCTTCCCAGCAACCGAGTCTGCCGCAGGCACATTTTTTGCCGTCCTTAACAATTACCATATGGCCAAGCTCTGCACCTGCATAGTTTGAGCCGCTGTAAATTTTGCCGTCAATGATAATGCCGCCGCCGACGCCTGTTCCGAGAGTGATTGCAACCGCATTTTTTGAGCCCTTTGCACTTCCTGCAAGAAACTCGCCCAAGGCTGCGGCGTTTGCGTCGTTTTCGATGAAAACCTTTTTGTTGAGCCTTTCTTCCATCATCTTAACAACTTCCCAGTTATGGAAGAAAAGGTTTGCCGAATATTCAATAACGCCCGTTTTTGGGTTAACCGCACCGGGAACGCCGATTCCGACTGATTTAATATCGTTGATTGTCAGCTTTGCTTTTTCAATGGCTTTGAGGGCAACCTCTGCCATACTGTCGCAGATTTCGCTTTCGGGGCGAGGAACTGCGGTTTTGCACGAAGCCTTTGCAATGATTTTGTGCTTTACGTCGTCAACAACACCTGCTACGATGTTTGTGCCGCCGAGGTCTATGCCAAGTCTATACATAATATCAATCCTTTAGCTGAAGTTGTAGGAATAGTTTGGTGCTTCTTTTGTGATTTGAATGTCGTGGGGGTGACTTTCACGAAGTCCTGCTCCCGAAATCTGAACGAACTGAGCCTTTTGGTGAAGCTCTGCAATGTTAGCACAGCCTGTATAACCCATTCCTGCTCTCAAACCGCCCATCATCTGGTAAACCGTGTCTGAGAGAAGTCCCTTGTAAGGTACTCTGCCCTCAACGCCCTCGGGAACAAACTTGTTGTTGCTTGCCTGGAAGTATCTGTCGGCACTGCCCTTGCCCATTGCTCCCAAGCTGCCCATTCCACGGTAAACCTTGAATTGTCTGCCCTGATAAATTTCGTTATCTCCGGGGCTTTCTTCACAGCCTGCAACAAGCGAGCCAACCATAACTACGCTGCCGCCTGCGGCAAGTGCCTTTACAACGTCGCCGCTGTATTTGATGCCGCCGTCTGCAATAATCGGAATACCGTATTTTGAAGCCTCGCACGCTGCGTCGTAAATTGCGGTGATTTGCGGAACGCCGATGCCCGCAACAATTCTTGTTGTGCAGATTGAGCCGGGACCTATGCCGACCTTAACTGCGTCTGCACCTGCTTCAATAAGAGCCTTTGCAGCCTCGGCAGTTGCAACGTTGCCTGCAATAAGCTGAAGATTCGGATATGCCTTTTTAACCTTTGCAACAGAGTTGACAACGTTTGAGTTGTGACCGTGAGCCGAGTCAAGAACAACAACGTCAACCTGAGCTTCAATCAGAGCGGCAACTCTGTCGAGAACGTCCTTGGTTGCTCCGATAGCTGCACCGCAGATAAGTCTGCCCTTGTCATCACGAGCGGAGTTTGGATACTGAACGCTCTTTTCAATGTCTTTGATTGTGATAAGTCCCTTGAGAGTACCGTTGTTGTCAACGATGGGGAGCTTTTCGATTTTGTGCTGACGGAGGATGTGCTGAGCCTGTTCAAGCGTTGTGCCTACGGGAGCGGTAACCAAAGCCTCTTTGGTCATAACCGAAGAAATCGGCTGAGCAAAATCCTTGGCTGTCATAAAACGCATATCACGGTTTGTGATAATTCCCACAAGCTTGCCGTCACGGCAAATCGGAACGCCCGAAATTTTATATTTGCCCATAAGCTCGTCGGCATCCCTTACCGTGTTTTCGGGAGAAAGGAAAAACGGATTAACAATAACGCCGTTTTCGCTTCTCTTAACACGGTCAACCTGATCGGCCTGCTGTTCGATAGACATATTCTTGTGGATAATTCCCACGCCGCCCTCACGAGCGATGGCAATAGCCATAGCGGTTTCTGTGACGGTGTCCATAGCAGCCGTCATAAGCGGTGTGTTAAGCTTGATAGATTTTGTAAGATTTGTTGAAACATCAACATTCATCGGTTCAACGTCGGATTCTCCGGGAATGAGGAGAACGTCGTCAAAGGTAAGCCCCTTTTTGCCGAATTTGTCATCGTAATTTGTATTCAGCATATTTTTCCTCCGTTCTGCTAATTTCTTAAAGAAAGATAAATTTATTACCTTTTATTATATCAAACCTTTGCACGGTTAGCAATACTTAATTTTATCTTTTTGCAATGAAAAATTTTGAAAGCATTGTTTTAATTCACTGAAATGGGCAAAACTCCCTTTGCACAAGAGAGCCTTGGAAGGTAGCACATTTCAATAATAAAGATAGCCTTGGAAAGTGACATTTAAATTATAACCAAAATGCAGTGTGCGGACGGGTGTAAACTTTGAATTATTATCAAACACAACTGCGATGAAATGCACAAAAACTCCCTTGTGTAAAGGGAGGTGGCAAAAATGCTTGAATTAAATGCAGTATTAGGACGAGAATGTTATGTTGGATTTAAATATAACCTGCCTACGCTGAATAGACAAAAATTTTTGTCGGAGGGATTGAAAGCGTTTCTGTTAGATTAGCGTCAGATTTTCAAGCAAAAAATTCCATACGCACCAAGCCCTCACTTGAGGGAGGGTGGCACGACGAAGTCGTGACGGAAGGGTGAGCTAAGGAAATGTTAAATTTAAATAATACGCTACTGCGACAGGCAATCCCTCAGTCATTTTGTAGACAAAATGACAGCTCCCTTTGCACAAGGGAGCCGTGAAAAGTTGCATATTTCGGATAAATTGATAGATATGGAAAAGTTTTCTGATAGCTGAAAGTATAGTTTTTTTGCTCAACATTTCCGCAAAATCAAAGCCTCCCTTGTGTAAAGGGAGGTGGCAAAAATGCTTGAACTAAATGTGGTATTAGGACGAGAATGTTATGTTGGATTTAAATATAACCTGCCTACGCTGAATAGACAAAAATTTTTGTCGGAGGGATTGTAAACATTTCTGTTAGATTAGCGTCAGATTTTCAAGCAAAAAATTCCATACGCACCAAGCCCTCACTTGAGGGAGGGTGGCACGACGAAAGTCGTGACGGAAGGGTGAGCTGAGAGAATGGAGTTAAAATTTTTTCAAAAACATTATTGAGGGAATAAAGCTTCATAATCACGGAAGTAATGCAGTGTCCACCCATCAGTCAGCTTCGCTGACAGCTCCCCTCAAGCGGGAGCCTTGGAAGTGTTCATATTTCAATAACAATGATAGCTGTGAAAAAGTTTTCAGTTATTCTATTGTAGAAAATGTTAAATTTAAATAATACGCTACTGCGACAGGCAATCCCTCAGTCATTTTGTAGGCAAAAGGCTTGAATTAAATGCAGTGTTTGGACGTGTTTACGCCTTTGAAATCACATCAAACATTACTGCGATGAAATGCACAAAAACTCCCTTTGCACAAGAGAGCCTTGAAAAGTGACATCTAAATTATAACTTAAATGCAGTATTAGGACGAGTTCATAGCTTTGAAAGCACATCAAAGCTTCCTGCGGTGAAATGCACAAAAATGTTTGAATTAGATGCAGTGTTCGGACGTGTTTACGCCTTTGAAAGCACATCAAACATTCCTGCGGTGAAATGTACAAAAATGCAAAAAAGTGTTGACGAAAACGCAAAACTAAGGTATAATGCTATATTGCAAGGTTATATTTTGAAGGGAGGTTTTCAGTATGTTGAGAACATATCAGCCTAAGAAGCTCCACAGAAAAAAGGAGCATGGTTTCAGAAAGAGAATGTCCACTTCTAACGGACAAAAGGTTTTATCAAGAAGAAGAGCTAAAGGTAGAAAAAGGTTGTCTTATTAAGGTATAGGCCACTTTTAATCAGTGGTCTATCTTTTTTGGCAACGGCTTGAATCGCAACAAGTTATGAAAAAGTATATCACACTAAAGGACAATCGGGATTTTTCAAGACTGTACAGACGCGGAAAATCCTTTGTCAGTCCTGTTTTGGTGACCTATGTAACAAAAAATAAATCCGATAACCTGCGTTTTGGAATCACCACAGGCAAAAAAATCGGCAAGGCGGTCAAGCGTTCTCGTGCAAGGAGAGTTATCAGAGCGGCTTATTATCAGCTTTATCCCGAAATGAATCGTGGATATGATATTGTGTTTGTAGCCAGAGGCAAAACTCCGTTTGTGAAGTCGCAGGTTGTTTGCAAGGCGATGAGGCAGCATTTGAAGTCTGCCGGCGTTTTGAAATAATCGGCTTTTGAGGTCATAGAAATATGAAAAGGGTACTTCTTGCATTGATTAGGTTTTACAAAGCCGCAATTTCTCCGCACACCAAGCCGAGCTGCAAGTATATTCCGAGCTGTTCGGATTATGGGCTTGAGGCTATCGAGAGGTTTGGTGCATTAAAGGGTTCGGCTCTCACGATTTGGCGGATTTTACGCTGCAACCCGTTTTCTAAGGGCGGCTATGACCCCGTCCCACCAAAAAAGAATAGGCAATAGAACGGCAGCCTAATTCTATGCTGCCAAAAGAGAGGTAGCTATATGCAATATATTTTCGGATTTCTCGGAGGCTTTCTCGGCTACATATTGTGGGGAATCTTCTATGTTATTAAGAACTTCGGTCTTTCGATTATCCTGTTTACGCTCGTTGTCAAGCTGGTGCTGTTCCCGTTTTCAATCAAACAGCAAAAGTCTATGGCAAGCACGGCAAGGCTGAGCAAAAAGCAACAGGAAATTAAAGAAAAATATGCCAACAACAAGCAAAAGGCTCAGGAGGAAATGAGCAAGCTGTACGAAAAAGAGGGCGTCAGCCCGTTTGGCGGCGGCTGTCTTACGATGCTTATTCCGTTGCTTGTAATTTTGGGCGTATTTTATGCGGTTGCATATCCGCTTACAAACACACTTCACCTCAATTCCGAAAGCGTTCAGGCGGCGGTAAACTACATTGACACAATCCCCGGCTATGTGATGAACGCAAACCAGACATATCAGCAGATTAATTTGTTGACAATTTTCCCGAACATTCAGAACACAGAGGCTATTCAGGGGCTTTTCAGCTCGGCTGAAATCGCTCAGATTCAGATGTTTGAACAGGGCTTTAACACATTGGGCGTTGATTTGCTTGCAATTCCGAGCCAATTCGGTTTTGCATCGTGGTACATTTTGTTCCCCGTGCTGTGCTTCCTTTCAAACGTAGGCTCTCAGGTGATTACGCAGAAGATAAACGGCAACCAGATGAATCAACAACAGGGTTGTATGAAGGTTATGTTTTACATTCTTCCGCTGTTTTCCGCATATATCGCATACTCCGTTCCTGCGGCAGTTGCGTTCTATTGGATAATTTCGGCATTGCTCAGCTTGATTCAGTCAATTTTGCTCGGCAAAATTTTCAGCCCCGCTCAGCTTACAGCTAATTCGGAGGCAAGACACGTTGCCCTGCTTTATCAAAACGAGGCGAGTGTTCCCTATGTTTACGCTCCTCACGAGGTAAGCACAACAGACAACAAAAATCAGTCAAAAAAATCTTCCGATAAGAAGAAAAAGAAAAACAAAAAGTAATCAATCGGACTTTCAGTGAGCTTCGGCTCTTGCAAGGAATATATATATTAAGAAGGAGAATTAACGTGATACGTGAAGCAATCGGCGTTGGTGATACCGAGCTTGAGGCACTTAACGATGCCAAAAAACAGCTTGGTCTTGACGAAACGGCAGAAGTTGAATTTGAACTTATCCAACGTGCAGAGAAAAAGAAATTCGGGCTTTTCGGCGGTGCTCCCGCAAAGGTAAAGGTGACCTTGCCCGATACTCCCGAGGACAAGGCGGGCGAATTTTTGAGAAATGTTCTTGACAAAATGGGACTTTCGGGAATTGCTATCGAAAAAACCGAGGACGACAACGGCATTAAGTTTGACCTTTCGGGCGAAGAAGTCGGAAGCGTTATCGGCAGACGAGGCGAAACTCTTGACTCGTTGCAGTACCTTACAAGCCTTGTTGCCAACCGTGGCAAGGATGAATATTTAAAGGTTACCATTGATACGGGCAATTACAGAGAAAAGCGTGAAAAAACTCTTGAGATTTTGGGCAGAAAGCTTGCGTTTAAGGCTGTTAAAACAGGCAAAAAGTCAAGCCTTGAGCCTATGAATCCTTATGAGAGAAGAATTATTCACACCGCTGTTCAAAAGGTGAACGGTGCAACCTCGTGGAGCGAGGGCGAAAACGCAAACCGCCACGTTGTTATCGGTGTTGACCCCAAGGCTAAGAATTATCGCAGAGATAATTACAACAGAGGCAGAGGCGGCAGACGTCCCTACGGCGGAAACCGCAATTCAAGTCCTGCTCCCGTTAATCCTGACAGAAAGCCGCTTAACGAAGGCGGAGCAAACGGACTTTACGGTAGAATAGACAAATAAAAACAGGGCGGTTTTCCGCCCTTTTATTTTTTGGTGATTGTATGAATCCTTTAAATCAAAACCAAACCGTTGCCGCCGTCAGCACAGCCCAGGGCGAGGGCGGAATCGGCGTTATTCGCATTTCGGGCGATGACGCCGTGGCTGTTGCCGACCGTGTTTTCAAGGGTGTGAACGGCAAAAGGCTTTGCTCAATGAAGGGCTACACAGCGGCTTTCGGCAAGATTGTCAACCAAAGCAACGAGGAGGTTGACGAAGCTGTTGCCCTTGTGTTTAAAGCTCCGCACAGCTACACGGGCGAGGACGTTGTTGAGCTTTCGTGCCACGGCGGTGTTTACATTACAAAGCAGGTGCTTCGTGCCGTGCTTGATGCAGGAGCTTCTCCTGCTCAGGCAGGCGAGTTTACAAAGCGTGCGTTTCTCAACGGAAAAATTGATTTGACCGAGGCAGAGGCGGTTATTGACATTATCACAGCCAAAAGCAAAAGTGCCGCACGAGCCGCACTTTTTGTTAAGGACGGAGTGCTGAGGCAGAAAATCGATGGCGTAAAAAATGACCTGCTCACCCTTGCCTCTCACCTTTCGGCTTGGGCTGATTATCCTGAGGAGGATATTGCCGAGGTTACGGACGATATGATTTTTGACACCTGCAAGGCGGCAAAATCCACCTTGCAAAAGCTTCTTGACACCTACGACAGCGGACAGGCTGTTAAGCAGGGAATTGACACCGTGATTGCGGGCAGACCGAACGTTGGAAAAAGCACGCTGATGAATTTGCTTGCAGGCTGCGACAAGAGCATTGTCACCGACATACCGGGTACAACTCGTGATATTGTTGAGGACACGGTGCTTGTTGGCGATGTTTTGCTCAGGCTCAGCGACACCGCAGGGCTTCACGCAACCGACGACACCGTTGAAAAAATCGGTGTTGACCGTGCCAAAAAGCGACTTGAACAATGCGGGCTTTTGCTTGCGGTGTTTGACAACAGCCGTGAGCTTGACGAAAACGACCTTGACCTGCTCAGCTCTGCCGCCGAAATCCCGACCGTTGCGATTATCAACAAAACCGATTTGCCGCAACAGCTCGACATTGAAGCGATTAAAGAAAAGGTGGAGCATATTGTGTTTGTTTCTGCCGCAAACGGTGACGGCAGAGAAGATATTGCCGCCGCTGTTGAGAAAATTGCAGGAACTCAAAGCCTGAATCCGAGCGAGGGAATTCTCTCAAACGAAAGGCAGAGAACGGCTGTTTTTAACGCTTTGAAATCTGTAAACGAGGCTGAAAGCGGGCTTGCCGCAGGGCTGACTTATGATGCTGTTACCGTGTCGCTTGAGGACGCAGTTTCAGAGCTGCTGGAGCTGACGGGCGAGAAAACGAGCGACGAAATCATTGACCGTGTTTTCCATAACTTCTGCGTCGGCAAATAGCTTTGCAGGACGGAGAGAAAGCGTTTATGTTATATGAGCGTTAAAATTTAAAACCAAAGCTTCCGCACGCACCAAGCCTCCATATGATGAGAGAGGCGGCAAAAATGCTTGAATAAAACGCGGTGTACGTAACGGTCAAGACAGTTCCCTACAACCAATTATCATCATAAAGCCACACCTAATTACAAATCACCAACAATAAAAATACAAACAATCGGAGATAACAAATGGAATATTTTGCCGGAAAATTTGATGTTGCCGTAATCGGTGCAGGCCACGCAGGAATTGAAGCAGCGTTGGCAAGTGCAAGGCTCGGCTGCAAAACAGTTATTTTTACAATCAATATGGACGCCGTGGGTAACTGCCCCTGCAATCCGTCAATCGGAGGAACAGCCAAGGGGCATCTTGTGCGAGAAATTGACGCTCTCGGCGGTGAAATGGGAAAAACCGCCGACGAGTGTTTTTTGCAATCCCGTATGCTCAACCGCGGCAAAGGCCCTGCCGTTCATTCGTTGCGGGCCCAAATTGACAGGCGAAAATACTCCGACACGATGAAGCACAAGCTCGAATTGCAGGAAAATCTTGAGCTTCATCAGGCTGAAATCACCGACATTCGCAAAATTGACGGCGGCTATGAGCTTGCAACCCGTATGCTTGCTCAATACCATTGCTCAGCCGTCATTATTGCCACGGGTACATACCTCGGAGGCAGGATTTTTGTGGGCGAAGTGTCCTACGAAAGCGGTCCTGACGGAATTTTCCCTGCAACGGCACTCGGCAAAAGCCTCAAAGACCTCGGACTTCCGCTCAGACGCTTTAAAACAGGAACGCCTGCAAGGGTTTTGAGAAGCTCAATTGACTTTACCGACCTTGAAGAACAGCGTGGCGACGAGCCGCCTCAGCCGTTTTCTTATGAAACCGAGTCCCTCGGTGAAAACAAGGCGGTTTGCCACATAAGCTGGACAAATGACGAAACCAAGCAGATTATCCTTGACAACATTCACCGCTCACCGCTGTACGCAGGCAAAATCGAGGGAGTTGGCCCTCGTTATTGCCCCAGCTTTGAGGACAAGGTTATGCGGTTTAAGGACAAGCCACGTCACCAGCTCTTTATCGAGCCGTGCGGACTTAACACAGAGGAAATGTATATGCAGGGAATGAGCTCCTCTTTGCCTGAGGAAGTGCAGCTAAAATTTTACCGCACTATCAAGGGCTTGGAAAACTGCGTGATTATGCGACCTGCCTATGCGATTGAATATGACTGCGTTGACCCGCTTGCAATGAACCCGACCCTTGAATTTAAGGATTTTGAGGGCTTATACGGTGCAGGTCAGTTCAACGGAAGCTCCGGCTACGAAGAAGCCGCCGCCCAAGGGCTTGTTGCTGGAATTAACGCCGCACTGAAAATCTTGGGCAAGGAGCAGGTTGTGTTCACCCGTGCAAACTCATACATCGGCACGCTGATTGACGACCTTGTAACAAAGGGTGCAAACGAGCCGTACAGAATGATGACGTCACGAAGCGAATACAGGCTTGTGCTGAGGCAAGACAACGCCGACGAAAGGCTGACGCCTCTCGGTTATGAAATCGGACTTATAAGCGACGAACGCTATAAGAGATTTTTGCAAAAGCAAGAGCTTAAAAAGCAGGAGATTAACCGCCTGAAAACAACGGTGATTTCGCCCACCGAGCAGGTGAACCGGATACTTGTTTCACGTGAAACATCCGAAATCACCACGGGTGTGCGGTTGATTGACCTGATGAAGCGACCCCAGCTTGACTATGCCTCACTTGCAGAGGTTGACGTAACACGACCCTCGCTCGACCTCAACATTTTTGAGCAGGTCGAAATCGAAATCAAGTATGAGGGCTACATTCAAAAGCAGTTAAAGCAGGTTGAGCAGATGAAAAAGCTCGAAAAAAAGCTGTTGCCCAAGGATTTTGACTACAAAGGCATCAAGGGCTTGCGGCTTGAAGCTCAGGAAAAGCTCAACAAAATCAAACCGCTCAACATCGGGCAAGCGTCACGAATTTCAGGCGTTTCGCCTGCCGATATTTCGGTGTTGCTCATCTGGCTGAGCGGACAAAACAGAGGTCAAAATGGAGATTAAAAGCTATATTTTGGAGGCTTGTGCCGACTTTAACACAAGCTTTAATGACACTCAGCTTGCTCAGCTTGAGGCGTATTACAAGCTCCTTGTAAGCTGGAACGAAAAAATCAACCTCACCGCCATTACCGAGCCGAAAGAAGTTGCCGTCAAGCATTTTGCAGACAGCCTTTCGGGGCTTGATTGCGTTGATATTCCCCAAAACAGCCGAATTATTGACGTTGGCACAGGTGCGGGATTCCCCGGTATAGTGCTGAAAATCGCCCGTCCCGACCTAAGGCTTACCCTGCTTGACAGCCTAAACAAACGGCTTGTGTTTTTGCAGACGGTGCTTGACGAGCTTGGGCTTGACGCCGAGCTTATCCACAGCCGTGCCGAAGACGGCGGTCAAAGCATTGATTTGCGAGAAACCTATGATTTTGCTGTTTCTCGTGCGGTGGCAAGGCTAAACGTGCTTTGCGAATACTGCTTGCCGTATGTTCGCTTGGGCGGTAGCTTCATAGCCTACAAGGGCAAGGATGCGGATTTGGAGCTTGACGGTGCAAAGCGTGCTGTGCAGGCATTGGGCGGAAAGCTTTTGAACGTGCAGAAGTTTTTGCTTCCGCTTGACGGCGGCGAACGTGCTGTTATTCAAATAGAAAAGGTTCAGCCCACTCCCGAAAAATATCCACGCAACTCCGCAAAAATTAAATCTGCCCCATTATAATCAGGCTCACAGACAGGCTTCGACAAAAAAATCGGGAAATTACCAATTAATACCAAAACTATATATAAAAATTGCACACGATTTGACAAAGACCGCACTCGCTCCGTGGTATTATAATAGCACAGGGACAACCCCTGAGCTAAACGATACGGGGTGAATGCGGTTGAATTTTTTAGTTAAAAACGAAAACATAATCTCTGAAATACCGATAATTAAAATTCGACCGAACAAAGCCCAACCACGCAAGCAATTTGATGCCGAACAGCTTGCAAGGCTCTCACAGTCAATAGCCGAAAACGGAATTTTGCAGCCGCTAACCGTGCGAAAAGCAACTGCAACCGAGTTCGAGCTGATTGCAGGCGAGCGTCGGCTCAGGGCGGCGGTTGCGGCAGGGCTGAAAAAAGTTCCCTGTATCATAATCAAATGCACAGACAAGGAATCGGCGGTTTATGCTCTGCTTGAAAATCTCCAGCGTTGCGACCTCGGATTTTTTGAGGAAGCAAGAGGAATTTCAAAGCTGATTCGCCGTTATGGTCTGACTCAGGAGCAAACAGCACGCAAGCTCGGAAAATCGCAATCCACCATAGCCAACAAACTGCGACTTTTGAGGCTTACATACGAGGAACAGGAGCTTATCGAAAGCTCCAACCTCACCGAACGGCACGCACGAGCGTTGCTGAAAATCGAGGACGAGCATTTGCGGCGAGAAGTATTGTCAAGGATAATCTCCGACAACCTCAACGTTGGGCAAGCCGAGAGCCTAATCTGTGCAACAACAACACAAAGCCCCAAAATCGACAAAAAACAGGGCAGCAGTAAAGCGGTGATAAAAGACGTAAGAATTTTTTTAAACACAATCAACAAAGCTATTGACACGATGAGGCTTTCGGGAATTAACGCTCAATCAAACAAAACAGACAACGAAAATTTTATTGAATACACAATCAGGATTCCGAAAAAGCGTGTGTCAAACAGCGACAAATCCGCCTGAATCGGCGGTTTAACTAACTTTCCACTTGGATGCGAAAGCATCCGTTCCACTCATACCCATTTCCTTATCTAACCCCTTGCGAAGAACCGTACAGACCCCTGTACGGTTCTTTGCTTTTAGTGCATTTCACCGCAGTTGAGTTTGATATATTTTTAAAAAATTACACCCGTCCGCACACTGCATTGCTTCCGTGATTATGAAGCTTTATTCCCTCAATGATGATTTTGGGTAACTGATTAACTCCATTTCCTTTGCTCACCCTTCCGTCACGACTTTCGTCGTGCCACCTCCCTCAAGTGAGGGCTTGGTGCGTGTGGAAGCTTTGGTTTTAAATTTTAACGTTCATCTAACATAAACGCTTTCAATCCCTCCGTCAAAAATCTTCGATTTTTGCCACCTCCCTTTACACAAGGGAGGCTTTGATTTTGCGGAAATGTTGAGCAAAAAAACTATACTTTCAGCTATCAGAAAACTTTTCCATATCTATCAATTTATCCGAAATATGCAACTTTTCACGGCTCCCTTGTGCAAAGGGAGCTGTCATTTTGCCTGCAAAATGACTGAGGGATTGTCTGTCGCAGTAGCGTATTATTTAAATATAACATTTCCTACAATAGAATAACTGAAAACTTTTTCACAGCTATCATTGTTATTAAAATGTGCTACCTTTCAAGGCTCTCTTGTGCAAAGGGAGCTGTCAGCGAAGCTGACTGAGGGATTGCCGTCGCAGCAGCTTCATAATTTATCTGCAACCCTTCCACATCTATGAACCTAACAAAACTGACCGCCACACAGTTTCACGCAAAATGTTTCACGTGAAACATATTACAAATAATAAAAATTGCGTTATACCCTTTAAAAACCTCTGCAAATGTGTTATACTTTTAAAAGTAACGAAATTATTAAAAAATAGGGTTGAAAACACGTAGAAGGGTGATTTTTTGGCAAAGGTAATAGCTATTTCAAACCAAAAGGGCGGAGTAGGCAAAACCACTACCGCTGTAAATCTTGCCGCTTGTCTTGGTGCGGCAGGCAAAAAAACTCTGCTTATCGACGCCGACCCGCAGGGCAATGCCACAAGCGGAGTTGCGATTGACAAAAGCAAAATCCAAAATTCAACCTACAACATCATTGTTGAGGGGATAAAAGCCGAGCAATGCGTGCTGACCACACCTTATCAAAATCTGCACGTTTTGCCGTCGGGCATAGAGCTTGCTGCGGCAGAGCTTGAGATAGCCGAAAGACCTCACAGAGAGGCTCTTTTAAAGGATGCAATCCTGCCGATAAAGCAGTATTACGACTACATAATCATCGACTGTCCGCCGTCGCTTGGGCTTATCACAACCAACGCACTCACGCTTGCCGACACGTTTATTGTGCCGATTCAATGCGAATATTACGCACTTGAGGGACTCAGCCAGCTTATGAGTACTGTCAGAATAATCAAACGCAGATACAACCGCTCAATCGAGCTGGAGGGCGTGTTGCTGACGATGTACGACGGCAGGCTCAACCTTACTCAGCAGGTGGTTGAGGAGGTCAAAAAGTTCTTTCCGGGCAAGGTGTTCGGCACGGTGATTACACGAGGCGTCAGACTTTCCGAAGCACCGAGCTTTGGAATGCCGGTTATCTATTACGACAAATCCTGCAAGGGCAGCGAGGCATATTCACGGCTTGCGGGCGAAATCATTGCAAAGGAGCGACATTGATGGCGAAAAAATTAGGCGGTCTGGGCAAAGGCTTGGGTGCTATTTTTATCGAAAACGAAAACGAAGAAAGCAACGGCACGGTCACACTTGACATTGCCGAAATTGAGCCAAACCGAGGTCAGCCGAGAAAAGAATTTGACGAAAAGGCACTTTCGGAGCTTGCCGAAAGCATTTCAAAGCACGGACTTTTGCAGCCGCTTTTGGTGCGTCCGCTCACACTCGGCGGCTACCAAATCGTGGCAGGCGAAAGACGATACAGAGCTTGCAGAATGGCAGGGCTTAAGGAAGTCCCCGTAATCATCAAGGAGCTGGGCGACACCGAAACAATGGAGCTTGCTCTCATCGAAAACCTCCAGCGTGAGGATTTAACTCCGCTTGAAGAAGCGTTGGGCTATAACGTGCTGATGAACGAACACGGCTTTACTCAAGACGAGGTTGCACAATCTGTGGGCAAATCACGTCCTGCCGTTGCAAACGCACTCAGACTTTTAAATCTGCCCGACAGCGTAGCCGAATATCTGAAGGACGGCAAAATCTCGGCAGGTCACGCAAGAGCGTTGCTTTCGCTTGAAAGCGAAAAAGCTATGCTGGAGCTTGCAGAGCTGATTGTTCAAAAGGATTTGTCCGTTCGCCAAACAGAAAAGCTGTGCAAGGCAAAGCCGAAACAGCCTGTTGAAGAAAAGCCTGAGAAAAAGCCGTCGTTTTACAGTATGGTTGAGCTTGCCCTCAACGAAAGCCTTGGCAGAAAGATTAGCATAACCAAAAGCAAGGGCAAAAAGGGCGGCGTTTTACAGATTGAATTTTATTCCGACGAGGAATTGACCGAGCTTTCAAACAAGCTCAAATAAAAGAAAAGAGGAGAAAACAATGATTGACATAAAATTTTTGAGGGAGCATCCCGTTGCAGTAAAGGAAAACATCAAGAAAAAGTACCAAGACAGCAAGCTGCCGCTTGTTGACAGAGCTATGGAGCTTGACATAAAGGGTCGTGCCGTAAAACAGCAGGCTGACGAGCTGCGTTCAAACCGCAACAAGCTCTCAAAGCAAATCGGTGCGTTGATGGCTCAGGGTAAAAAGGACGAGGCAATGGAGCTGAAAGCAGAGGTTGTAAAGCAGGCAAACGAGCTTGCAGACCTTGAAGCAAAAGAAGCCGAGATGAGCGAAGAATTGACTCAGGTAATGATGCAGATTCCCCAGATTATCGACCCGTGCGTTCCTTTGGGCGAAAACGACAGCAAAAACGTTGAGCTTGAACGCTTTGGCGAGCCGATTGTGCCTGATTTTGAGATTCCGTATCACACGGAGATTATGGAAAAGCTCAACGGAATCGACCTTGATTCCGCTCGCAAGGTGGCAGGCAACGGATTTTACTATCTTATGGGCGACATCGCAAGACTGCACAGTGCTGTGATTTCATATGCCCGTGATTTTATGATTGACCGAGGCTTTACCTACTGCGTTCCGCCGTTTATGATAAGAAGCAACGTTGTAACAGGCGTTATGAGCTTTGCCGAAATGGATTCGATGATGTACAAAATCGAGGGCGAGGACCTTTACCTTATCGGCACAAGCGAACATTCGATGATTGGCAAGTTTATCGACACAATCAACAAGGAAGAAAGCCTGCCCTACACCCTCACAAGCTATTCGCCGTGCTTCCGCAAGGAAAAGGGTGCCCACGGCATTGAGGAGCGTGGCGTTTACAGAATCCACCAGTTTGAAAAGCAGGAAATGATTGTTGTTTGCAAGCCCGAAGAAAGCAAAATGTGGTTTGAAAAGCTCTGGAAAAACACAGTTGACCTGTTCCGCTCACTCGACATTCCCGTCAGAACGCTTGAGTGCTGTTCGGGCGACTTGGCAGACCTCAAAACCCGTTCGCTTGATGTTGAGGCGTGGTCACCTCGTCAGAAAAAGTATTTTGAGGTTGGCTCTTGCTCAAATCTGGGTGACGCTCAGGCTCGCAGACTCAAAATCAGAGTTTCGGGCAAGGACGGCAAGTATTTTGCACACACCCTTAACAACACCGTTGTTGCTCCGCCGAGAATGTTGATTGCGTTCCTCGAAAACAACCTCAACGCCGACGGAACTGTGAGAATCCCCGAAGCTCTCAGACCTTATATGGGCGGCAAGGAGATTATCGGAAAATAAGATTGTTGTTAAAAACTTACAATCACACAAAGCAAAATTAATCATTGTTCACAAAATATCCATAGCCCACAACAATTAGTTGACACAAAAAACAAATAATGGTATAATGTTCTTGTTCAGTAGAGCAATATTTTTTAGGAGGAAGAACTATGGAACAGAAAAACAATCTTGGCTTAGTCGCTATGATTATCGGTATCGTGTCAATTGTTCTCTCAATTATCGGAGATGCAACAGCAGAGTACATCGTAATGCCGATCATTCTCGTATTTATTGCACTTGCAGCAGGTATCGTTGCAATGGTACTCGGCGTTAAAGCTCGCAAAGACCCGACCGCATCAAGAGGTATGGCAACAGCAGGTTTGGTAACAGGTATTGTAGGTACTGTATATGCAGGTATCTCGGTAGCTTGCGTAATTTGCTGTGTAGCTTGTGCTGCCGGTGTTTCGTCTATGGTATAATAAGGGAAAATTATACTTTAAACCTCCCATCAAACGTGGGAGGTTTAATTTTTGAGGTGATATAATGCTGCCGTTTATAAATGTTTTCGGCAAAGAAATTGCAACATATATGCTGTGCGTGCTTGCTGGAATTTTTGTTGCTGGAATTTACGTTTGCCGCACCGCCAAAAAACGAGGTCACGATGACAACGACTACATTGTGTTTATGATGATTTCGGCAATCGGCGTGTTTTTCGGCGGTCACATTTTGTATGCGATAACGCAGATTGAGGCGTTTGTTGAAATCGTTACCCACCTGTCAAAATACATCACGAGCTTTCAGAGCTTTATTGAGTATGCCGGCTACATTTTCGGCGGCTCGGTGTTTTACGGAGGATTGCTGGGAGGAATGGCGGCAGGCTTGATTTACGGCAGAGCCAAAAAGCTTGATATGGCAGAATATTCCGACATTTTGGCGGCTTTTGTACCGCTGTTTCACTTCTTTGGAAGAATCGGCTGCTTTTTGAGCGGCTGTTGCTACGGAATTGAAAGCAGCTTCGGCTTTACGATACACAACAACACGGTAAACCCAAGTATTAACGACATTCAAAGGTTTCCGGTTCAGCTTTTGGAGGCGGCAATCAATCTGGCGTTGTTCTTCCTGCTTGCCGCATTGCTGAGAAAGGGCAAGCTCAAGGGCGGCTTGTTTGCGTTGTATTTGCTCATCTATTCGGTTGTCAGATTTTCAGACGAATTTTTGCGTGGCGACAGCTACCGAGGCTTTTTGTTCGGCTTGTCAACCTCGCAAATCATCAGCATTTTGCTTTTTGTCGGTGCAGTTGTGTATCTTGCAATCAGATTTGCAAAGCAAAAAAAGAAATCGCCAGACACCGTGGACGAATAGCTTTTTTTCATAATCACGAAAACCCAAAACCTAAATCAAAAGCGACGGATTTATTTCCGCCGCTTTTTGTTTAGATGAATATTAGATTTTCAAGCCAAGGCTTCCGCACGCACCAAGCCTCCCTTTGCCGTGAAAAGTCGCATATTACGGTTAATTTGATAGCTTTGTAAAAGTTTTCAGTTAAATAAAACCTTAGATTATAGTTGAGTGTTTCTGTAAAATCAAAGCCTCCCTTGTGTAAAGGGAGGTGGCAAAAACGCTTGAATTAAATGCAGTATTAGGACGAGAATGTTATGTTGGATTTAAATATAACCTGCCTACGCTGAATAGACAAAAATTTTTGTCGGAGGGATTGTAAACGTTTCTGTTAGATTAGCGTCAGATTTTCAAGCAAAAAATTCCACACGCACCAAGCCCTCACTTGAGGGAGGGTGGCACGACGCAAGTCGTGACGGAAGGGTGAGCTGAGAGAATGGAGTTAAAATTTTTTCAAAAACATTATTGAGGGAATAAAGCTTCATAATCACGGAAGTAATGCAGTGTCCACCCCTCAGTCAGCTTCGCTGACAGCTCCCCTCAAGCGGGAGCCTTGGAAAGTGACATCTAAATTATAACTTAAATGCAGTGTTCGGACGTGTTTAAGCCTTTGAAAACATATCAAAGACTACTGCAATGAAATGCACAAAAACTCCTCTCAAGCGTGAGCCTTGGAAATGCTTTATCTTTAGATTAAATTGATAGCTGTGGATAAGTTTTCTGATAGCTGAAAGTATAATTTTTCGCTCAACATTTCCGCAAAATCCAAGCCTCCCTTGTGTAAAGGGAGGTGGCAAAAATGCTTGAATTAAATGCAGTGTTAGAACGTGAATGTTATGTTGAATTTAAATATAACCTGCCTACGCTGAATAGACAAAAATTTTTGTCGGAGGGATTGAAAGCGTTTATGTTATATGAACGTTAAAATTTAAAACCAAAGCTTCCACACGCACCAAGCCCTCACTTGAGGGAGGGTGGCACGACGAAGTCGTGACGGAAGGGTGAGTTGAGGAAATGTTATATTTAAATAATACGCTACTGCTACAGACAATCCCTCAGTCATTTTGCAAGCAAAAGGTTTGAATTAAATGCAGTGTACGGACGTGTTTACGCCTTTGAAATCACATTAAACATTACTGCGATGAAATGCACAAAAACTCCCTTTGCACAAGGGAGCCTTGGAAAGTGACATCTAAATTATAACTTAAATGCAGTGTTCGGACGTG
>CAZYGJ010000012.1:0-67923 GCA_964646975.1 uncultured Ruminococcus sp. | reverse complement strand
TATACTTTGTCAATACCTTTTTTCACTTTTTTTATTTTTATTTTTTATTTTCTTTATTTGATGTGAAATCAGCAGTTGTAATGCGGTTTATACATATTATTTTAATTTTTATTTACTGTAAAGTTACTCCGAATTTACATAATTTTACATTATTATTATAATTCTGCCTTTGATTATTGTTATTTTGTATAACTTGTTGCAATTCTATTTATTGAGAATGTACAAATTTTGTAAAATTAATAAAAAACTGTGGATTTTTTTAAAATTTGTGTTATTATATTATATAGACTTTGATAAAGTCTGTAATTGCAAATATCATCGGAGGTTCAAAATGAGTTCAAGTAAAATTATCACAATAACAAGGCAATACGGTTCAGGCGGACACGAAATCGGCAAAAAGCTCGCACAAAAGCTTGAAATTCCGTTTTATGATAAGGAGCTCATAACCCTTGCCGCAAAGGAAAGCGGTGTTTCGCCGGAAGTGTTTGAACAAGTTGACGAAAAAGCCACTAACAGTCTTTTGTATGCTCTTTCGTTGGGATTGTATGATTACGGCAGTGGTTTTAACTCGGCAATGGGTGATTTGCCTGTAAATGATAAGCTCTACATTTTGCAGCACAAGATTATTAAAGAGTTGGCAGACAAGGAGAATTTTGTTATAGTCGGAAGGTGTGCCGATTATATACTCAGAGAAAATAATAATGTTGTGAAGGTATTTATTTATGCAGACGTTGAAAGCAGAATTAACAGAGTGCTGCAAAGACACGATGATATTGACCCGACACGTGGTAAACAAGCGGTTTTGAAAGCAGACAAAACAAGGTCAAATTACTACAGTTTTTATTCAGGACAAAAATGGGGCTTGCCCGAAAATTATGATTTATGTATTAACAGCTCAAAAATCAGCACTGACCAAGCGGCTGATATAATTTTGAAGTATATTGACGTTATCAATTAATAATAAAAGTCATAAAGCACCCCTTTCCGAATATACTGTAATGTTTATTTAGGAGGTGTTACAATGAAATTTGTCATTATGGATCTTGATGATTTTATCTTTGGAAATGAAGAATGGCATGAGAGCGAAAGATAATCATCGCTTTTATCAGGATTTTTAATATTGAAAAATTTGGTTGTTTTTCATTGACATAAAATCAAAGTGAAGCAAGCTGTCTTACCGATTGGCAAGACAGCTTATTTTTATGCTCTTATATTGTTTTATCGAGGTGCAAAGCCTCCGGCATTTGGCGGTTCTTTCATTTCTCCGTTTGGCGGCTCTTCCATTTTGTTATCGGGAGCGTCCCCCATTCTGCCGCCGTGTTGACCACCGCCGAACTGACCGCCGCCAGACGAGTAGTTTTCAGTGTCCAAAGTGATAGCAGTGATTTCTGTTCCTCCGCTAACCTTGCCGCTTTCGCAATAACCGTTTTCATCGGCGTTATTTATTGAACCGCCGCAAACTATTTTATATGCTTCGCCTGTTTTTAATGAAGGAGAAGATACAACAACGTTTTCATATTGCTTTGGCGGTTTAAACGAAACAATTACTTTATCGTCGCTGTCCGTCAAAGCAAAGAGAGTATCGGCTTCTTGAGATTGAATGTTAGTCATAATCGTGCATTGACCGTCACCTGTTACTGATTCAGCCATTCCGTTGCTGCCGAGTGCCACAAGCACTCCTCCTGTGATTTTTGCTTCGGTTTCATAATCAATGGCACCGTTATTGTTATCAGTAGGTCCGCTGACAAGAATAACTCCGCCTGTTATTGTCAGAGTTCCGTTAGAATCAAGTCCGTCGCCCAAAGCGTTGACGGTAATATAGCCTCCGTTTATCGTGAGAGATTTTTTAACAGTATCACGAAAGGCACTTGAATCAACATTTCCGTCGTTTCCGCCGGCGGCATTAAATCCGTCGTCACTTGATGTTATTGCAATTGTGCCATCATTTACAATTATGTCCCCTGCTTCGATTCCTTCGTAGCTTTTTGAAATATTAACTACTCCGCCGTCAATTGCCACCTCGGAATCCGCATGTATTCCGTCATCACCCGATTTAATATTTAAAGTGCCGTTTGTCATTGCGAAGGTGTTATTTGAGTGAAAGCTATCGTCACTTGAATCTATCTCAAAGGTTCCTCCGTTAATTTTAATAGTGTCGGCAGCTTTAACAGCCTTGGCACTTTCTCGGTCGTCATCACTGTTATCAAAAGGTTGAGCAAATCTGTTCATACCACCGCCCATATCATCGGTGTGTGTTCTGCCGTTTTCGCTTCCGCCACCTGTTGTGATATTAAACTCACCACCGTCTATTCTAAGCAAGGACGAGGCTTGAATACCGTCAGTTTCTGCATTGAGAGTGATTTTGCCGTCGGCAACATAGACAAAGCCCTTGGTGTCGGTTTTTTCTTCATTGTCGGAGCGTACTGCGTCTGTACCTGATTTTACTGAGATTGCTCCGCTTTTTATTTTAACGCAGTCCTTGCCGTTAATTCCGCATTTTTGCGATTCAACGGTAATGCTGCCGTCTGTTATTACCAAATCATCCTTTGAAACAATGCCGTGCTTATAATTTCCGTTTACGGTAAGGCTTCCGCTTCCGTTAAAGGTTAAATCGCACTTGCTGAAAATTGCGGCGTCAACATTTGTATCGTTAATGGTTTCTTCGTATGATGAGCCGTCCGAAATTGTATTTTTGCTGTTGTCTGCAAGAGTTACAAAAACCTTGTCTGCGTTTTTAATAACAATTCCCGCACCGCTGCTTTTGAGATTGACACCATTCAAAACAAGCTGAATCTTATCATTTTCTGACGCATCAACGACAATTTTTCCGTCCGAACAAGTACCTGATATAATATAAGTACCCTCGGAGCTTATTGTAATCTCATTATCATCGGAATCGTCTGAAAGCACAATGCTTTTTGCGTTGCTTTCATCGTAGGAAGAATCACAATCCCGTTTAGAAAATGATAAATCATAGTTTCCGTCGGAAAGCTCGGTGCCGACATTGCTTGCATTTAAGCTTGAGGCGGTATCGTTTGTGGCAGTCGATGAAGTACTTTCGCCCGAACAAGCCGCAAGCGTCAAAGTCAATGCCGAGCAAAGCAAAATCAGAATAGTTTTTTTCATAAATTATCCTCGCTGTTAAAGAATATTATCCGTTGTTGCCGGATATAACACGGCTATTTCAAGGTTTCCGTTGCGACAACGCAAATCATCAACAAAGGCTTGAATTTCATCTTCGCTGTTAAGCTCAATTTTGTAGAACAGCTTATATAGACTGCCCATATTAGTTGTTTTGACATTAAGGAGCTTTGATGAACGAGTGTATTTTTTGAACAAATCATCAAAAGCGTGTGCGTAGTTTAAATCTTCGGGAACAGTAATTTTTAACTCTCGAACAAGGTCGTCCTTATCGCTGAGCTTTACCAAGCTTGCAAGGACCATTGCAATGCAAATGATAATTGTAAAGAGCGATGCAAGAACTATATGCCCCATACCCGTTGCAAGGCCTGTTGCCATTGCAAGGAAGATACTGACAATTTCTTTTGCCGAGCCGGGAACACTTCTAAATCTGACAAGTGAAAATGCACCCATTACGGCTACCGCTGTTCCTACGCTGCCGTTCACAAGCATTATCACTAACTGAACAATTGACGGCAACAAAACTATTGTCAGCAAAAAGCTTTTGCTGACTCTGGTTTTAAATCTTGCGGCAAACGCAATTAAAATACCGAGTACAAGCGATACTGCGGTACAAATTAAGAACGACGTCACTGTAAAGGTGTCTGTATAAATAGGACTGAAAACATTAAGCACAATTCTTTCCTCCGTTGCTGTTAAAATTTCTTTTTTTATGTATTGCATATGCTGTTCCGTACTTTGAAAAAGACGACGGATAAATTTTCAGCTCGCTGAGAGCTTTTGCAAGCCAAAGCGGCATTGAGTTAAGAGTCTTGATTTCCATTATGCAAAGAGAGCGGTCAATTATCGGCTCGCCGCAGCTACCGCTTTCAAGCTTTAGGTCATCACTGCGAAACCTTAGATTTTGGTCAAAGGTTATCCTCAAGTTTTTGTCACTCTTACCGTAAAAGGCAGTTCTGTCGTAGCCTATATACATTTTCGGCTTCAAGCCGCCATAATAAGCTATTGACCTGTCAATTTCTTTCATAATTTGAGTGTTGCAAGGCTTTTGACCTGTGTTAAAATAATTTTGCACATCGGCATATTTTAACGTTTCACGTCTTTTGTAAACAACGCCCTTATACTTCTTTTTTAACTCCAAAAACACCAAGCTGTCGGGCTTGGGCGTTGAGTAACTGCGTAGTCTGAGCTTTTCTTTATACATCGGTTTATCAATCGAATTTCTGATTAGTCTGAAATCGTCTGTGTCAAAATAAAGACTGCAAACCGTACTTTTGCCGAATTTATCGGGGCAAAGCATTTCGTTGATTTTTTTCAAAAGCTCGTTCTTTTGTGCAAGCGTTATTCGATACTTTTTTTCTGTCCGTTCAAAAACGGTTTGAATCGCCATACTGAAACCTCTTTCGTTTGGATTGTGTCAGTATTATATGATGTCAACCTTAAAAAAACTTTAAAAAATTTTAAAGCTTAAAAATATTATTTTAGGATTTTTTAAGGCTTGCTCTATACAATTATAGTTGTTATAATTGTATGCGAACAAAAGAAAGAGGGCTGAATATGCGAATTTTGATTGTTGAAGACGAAAAACGCCTTGCGGACGCTTTGTATCAAATTTTGCTTGAACAAAAATATATGGCAGACGTTGTGTATGACGGCAACGACGGTTTGGAATATGGGCTGAGCGGAATATATGATTTGATTATCCTTGACATTATGATTCCATACAGGGACGGCTTTCAGGTTGCGTATGAGCTGAGAAAAAGCAAGATTGAAACTCCCATTCTTATGCTGACCGCAAAGGACACGGTTTCGGACAAAGTAAACGGTCTTGATATGGGAGCTGATGATTATATGACCAAGCCCTTTGCTCCTGAGGAGCTTACGGCAAGAATCAGGGCTCTTACAAGGCGTAAGGGTGAGGTCGTTGTTGATGAAATAAGCTTTGATGATTTCAGCTTTAACGCAAGCACAAGTATTCTTTCCAAAGACACGAAATCAGTACATCTTAATTTTAAGGAAGCTGAAATTTTAAAGCTTCTGCTCTCAAACCCCGATGTGCTGATTTCTAAAGACGAGATAATTACCAAGGTTTGGGGTTATGATTCCGACGCAGGCTCAAATAATGTTGAAGCATACATTTCGTTTTTAAGACGCAAGCTGGCGTTTATTAATTCTAATTCAGAAATAAAAGCGATTAAAAAAATGGGTTATAGGTTGGAGAGAGCAACGTGATTAAGAAATTAAAAAGAAATATTATCCTAATTAATATGCTGTTTGTGGGAATTGTAATTATGACGATTTTTGCGGCGGTGTGTATTAACAACTATTCAACGGATATCAACAATATTGAGCATGGTCTTGAGCAGGTGATTGACAAAAGCTTTGACAAAATGGGAAACAAGGAGCCTATTCCACCGTCGAATGTTATTGGAAAAAAAGAAAAAGATGAAGAACATATGATGCTAAATTACTATGTTTTGGCTGAGGTTGCTACAAACGGTGAAATTATGCACACATACAGCAACAACGCAACCATAGACGCAGATACTCTTGAAGCCTGTGTGAAAATTGTTCTTGACGAAAACAAAAAAAGCGGAGAGCTTACCGATTACAGCCTGTACTATTCAGCAAAAGTCGATATGCAGGGAATAACAAAAATTGCTTTTACCGATACAGGGACGGTTTATTCTTCGCTTAGAAATACTGTTTTGGTAAGCTTGGGACTTTTTGCGGCAAGCCTTGTTGTAATTTTCTTGATAAGTCTTGTACTTTCGGGCTTTGCCGTGAAGCCTGTTGAAATTGCTTGGACAAAGCAAAAGCAATTTGTTGCAGACGCTTCTCACGAGCTGAAAACTCCGCTGACTGTTATTCTTGCAAACAACAACATTATGATGTCGCATCAAAGCTCAAAAATCAGCGATGAAAGCAAGTGGCTTGAAAGCACCGAGGAAGAAGCAAAGCATATGAAAAAGCTCGTTGACCAGATGCTGTTTCTTGCAAAATCCGATGCCGAAAGCAATAAATTTGAATTGGCAAGAATCAATATGAGCGAAATAATTGAGGGAGCTTCGCTGAACTTTGAGCCGATTGCATTTGAAAAAAATGTTGTGATAAATTCAAATATCACGCCGAATATATATGTGAGCGGTGATACAATGCAGGTTAATCAGCTTGCACATATTCTGATTGACAATGCTGTAAAATATGCTTACAGCAATTCGGAAATCAAAATCCATCTTTCAAAAAAGGGTGAAAACGTAGAATTTTCGGTCAACAACAAGGGAACTGTGATTGCAAAATCCGATTTAGAGCATATATTCGACAGATTTTATCGTGCGGAAAAATCAAGAACCACCAAGGGCTATGGGCTTGGGCTTTCAATCGCTCAAAACATTACACAAAATATGAACGGAAAATTGACTGTTGAAAGCTCCGAGCAAAGAGGTACAACCTTTACCGCCGTGTTTAAGACAATACAATAGATAAATAACGCTTAACAAAAGCAAAACTAACAAAAAACAGCCCTGCCTTTCGGCAGGGCTTAAATTATGGTTTATGCTTTTAAATTAAACAACATAGTATGATGCGATGGGAGCATCGGGATTGTTATCGGGATTTTCTGTGTAAAGCTCTAAGAAGTTTCCTGATGAACCAACAAGCTCGTCCTTAATTACAATCCACAACTCGTTTTCTGCAATACCCTTATAGTCAGAGGTCTGAGGATTAGCATTGTTTGAAACGATGATATTGTATGTACCTGCACCCGAATATGTGAAGTCATATTCATACCAACCGTTATCATCCATTGTGCTGAGACCTACGCCCGGCCATACACCGCCTGCGTAGTTACCCTTGTCTTTACCTGTAAGGTCTGAACCCCAAATCCAAAGGTACGGCTGCCATGTCAAATCTCCGTTGTGCTTAACGTGAATCTTGATGTCAAGGCTTGAAGCAGAATACTTGTAATTTACCTCAAGAGTCTGACCGTAGGGAATCTTACCCGAAGCATTTGCCGGGAAGTCGGACTCATCAACCTCATATCCAACTACTCTGAATACCTCGGTTGAATATTCAGAACCTACTCTACCCTTAATAATCTGAGTATCGGTAATTTGCTGCTTTTGACCGTCATCGCTTAAGTAGTAGTAGTTTACTTCTACTGTACCTGAAGCAACTCTGAAACCTGCAAGGTGCTTTTGGAGCATTGTAGCATCTCTTACGCTTACGTTTCCGTCATAGTTGACATCAAACTTAGCTAAAAGCTCTTGCGAAATCGAATCATACGGTGATACAAGGAACTTCTGCAAGAACGAAACGTCTTGAACATCAACATTGCCGTCCTCGTTAAAGTCTGCTGCAAGTATAGATTCGGGAACATAGTCGCCATAGAAATATGTTACAGTTTGAGTTTCTTCGGTGTATGTACCCTTTTCGTTGCCTTCAACCTTTTCAAATACATATGTGTCGGGGATTCCTGCACCGGCGGGAGTCATATAGTTTGTGCCAACCTCGCCCTGAAGAACCAAAGTCTCCTTGAGCTGTTCGCCTGTTTTTGTGTAAACATAGTTTACTTCAACCTTACCCATACCAGACTGTAAACCAACTGATTCAAAGCTTGCCTTATCAACAGCAATAAGTGCTGAGTGAGCGGGAGCTGTGAATGTTGTTCCGCTTACTTCACCGAGTGAATCAACGCCTGCGATTTTATCGTTAGCTATAATTACCCATTCGTTTACTGTTGTTGATGCGGGAAGTGTAACTTCAGCGTCTTCGGCAGCGTTGTTGTAAATAACTGCCATTGTGTTCCATTCGTCTGCTTGGTCATTTTGAATTACATAAGAAATCTGATTTGATTTTTCTGTAAGCTTTGAACCGCCGTATGTGAATTTGTCAAAGTAAGAATTGTCTTCACAGGTAAGCGGAGAGAAAGCGTTTTTAATCTGAATCATACCCTTGTAGTATGAAACAACATCAGCATAATCAACGATGTTCTGCCAATTAATCTTGTTGATTTCGGGTGATGACTTGTAGCTGTTGGTGTCACCGTATTTTGTACGGCACATTTCCTCACCTGCAAGCATAAATGTAATACCCTGAGCGGCATTAATCATTGCACCTGCCATCTTGTTCATCTTAACTGCTTCTTCGTTTCTTTCACCGTAGCCTGCAAGGTCCGTTGAACAGATAATCTTATCGTAAAGTGTTGCATTATCGTGGCAAGCTGCATAGGTTACGCACTGTGACGGAGCCTGAGCAATCCAATTGTATTTCTTGGTGTTTGCTCTTACGCCGTAACGGATACCGCTTGATTTTGCAATGTCGCCCTGAATGTAGCCCTGACCTGCACTGTCAAATACGCTACCCTTGATTGAGTCACGATATGAGTCGTTAAAGAAAGCAACTCTTGAGCTGATTTTGCTTGAATTTGCCTGTGTTGCGGGATAGAAGGTTTCACCTGTGCAGGTTGTTTTCGGATAGTTTGAAGTTCCGCCTGTCCAGCCTTCGCCCCAAGTTGTGATGCTCGGATCAATCTCGTCAAGGGCTTCTCTGATCATATTCATTGTTTCAACGTCCATAAGTCCCATAAGGTCAAAACGGAAGCCGTCAACGTGATATTCATTTACCCAATATAAAAGTGACTGAATAACATAATTTCTGTACATTGCACGCTCTGTTGCACACTCGTTGCCGCAACCTGAGCCGTTTGAGAATGTACCGTTTGCATTCATTCTGTAATAGTAATCGGGTACTGTCTTCTGGAAGCAAGAATCTGTTGAATATGTATGGTTATATACAACGTCCATTACAACAGAAATGCCTGCTTTGTGGAAAGCCTGAATCATCTGCTTACATTCTTTGATTCTTACATTACCGTCATAGGGATTTGAAGAATATGAGCCTTCGGGAACGTTGTAGTTCTGTGGGTCATAGCCCCAGTTAAACTGGTCGTCATCAAGATCCTCTTGAACTGTATGGAAATCATAGAACGGGTTGAGCTGAACTGTTGTGATTCCGAGGTCCTTGAGATAATCAATACAGGTTGCGATGTCACCCTCGCCGTTGAGAGTTGTGCCTGTTTCGGTAAACGCAAGGTATTTACCTCTGTTTGCTTCGCTGACACCTGAAGCTGTGTCATATGAGAAGTCTTTAACGTGAAGCTCATAAACCTGTGAAGATGTTGACTTCTCAGGGAATACGTGCAAATCAATACCCCAATCTTCGGGGTCTGTGCTGTCTAAATCAACAATCATTGAACGATTGCCGTTTACACCGACAGCCTTTGAATAAACGTCCTGTGTTTCGTTGGTTGTTGTTTCTGTGCCGAGTACGTTTGTTGTGGTGATTGAATAAGTGTAATATACATCCTTGTAATCACCGATCAATGTTAATTCCCATACTCCGGTCCATTCATCATAGTATGATTCTTTGACCAAATTATAGGTTCCGAGATCTTTAGCTCCTTCTTCCTTGTCGCTACCGGTAGCATAAAGATTTACAGCTACATTTGTTGCCGTCGGTGACCATACTCTGAATACTGTAGCATCCGGAGAATAGGTTGCACCGAGATCATCGCTGCTGTAAGCGTACATGTTATCAATTTCCATTGACGCCATTGTGTATTTTGTATCTGCACCGACAGATTCGGTATTATCGGTTGCAGCAAAGCTTGTAACAACACTTGTTGAAGCAAGCATACAAACAGCGAGAACAGCAGAAACGATTTTCTTTGTGGTTCTCATAAAAAATTCCTCCTAAAATAATAATATAATTTATTCCGTAAAACTTAACGGAAATAATTACCTTAATTTTCCGACTTGTCGGTTTCCTCTCCGACAATTTCGATTTTCTTCATAAGAAGCTTTTTGCGTTTAACTTGTGAATAGATTGCCGATGCAATGCACAACGCAAAAATCGTACCTACGCCGATATAAATGTATATTAGCATATCTGCCAACGGGTCGGGGTCGGTTGAATATGAAAGCAAAACGTTTATTTCGCCTTTTTTGAACTCACCCGAAAAATTCTTCGGCAGCTCAATCAGGTTTTTGTCCTCGTATTCGTTTTGCGGCACCTCATAATACTCGCCCTCCTCGCCGTTAAGCGTTTTGGTTTCGATTATTTCGCCGTTGTCAGCCATATATATTACGTTAACAGTACACACAGAGGTATCGGTATCTTCGGTAACTCTTGTGTATTTATAAACAACTTCGGTATCGTTTCCCTTTACCTTGCCTGCTCCGTTGCTCGGAAGTGAATCCAAAACAAGTGAATAGCCGTCAACGGTGGGAATTTCGGGGGTGAAATACTGCTGACCCTCACGGTTGCGTACCTGATAAGAATCCACAAGCTCCTCGCCGTTTACATCATCAACGAATTTGAAAACAACATTTGAAAGCGTGCCGTCGTATTCTTCAACATTGACCTTTGCGTGCATAACCTTATCGCTGAAGTTACCCTTAACGTCGCCGCTTGAGGATTTAATGTCGTAATTCAAAAGACTTGCCGCACCGGATATGTCAAACTGACTACCGATTGCTCCGCTGAGAGCCTGAGTGCGAACAAGCTCACCGCTCTTGTCATCGTAGTATTTTACGATAACAATTCCCTCGCTGTCGGTTATACCCGCTGTGTTATAGCCGTCCTTATCAACCATTATCAATGCCGAATGAGCCGAAACCTTTGCATTTCCAGAAGCTGTGCCGAGATTACGAAGACCTGCGGTTTCTTCATCGGCAATAATCACCCATTCGCCATCAACGGAAATGCTTTGCTCATCATCGCCACCGTTAAAAATCAGACACATTTTGCCCCACTTACCGCTTTCGGTGTTGTTTATCATATACCCCGTTACGCCCTTGGGAACATCTTCGAGTGATATCAGATTATTTGCCGTCATTGCGGTGCTGTCTGAAAATGCCGCAAAGCTTTCTCTGATTTTGTAAAGACCTCTGTAATATTCAATGAGGTCGCTGTATTTATCTACACTGCTCCAATCAAGCATATTTTCATCTCTGCTTGAAGCGTAGGAGTTTTCGTCGCCGTCCTTGCTGCGTGCAAATTCTTCGCCGCCAAGCATAAACGGTATACCCTGAGATGTGATTACGATTGCAGCAGACAGCTTGTTCATAGAAACAAGCTCCTCGTGTCTGTCACGGTAGCCTTCTCCGCCTAAAACCGAGCCTACGAGCTTATCGTAAAGGCAAAGGTTGTCATGGCAGGAGGTGTATGTTACACATTGTGTGGGAACATTTGCCCAGCCTGAGGTTGAGTTTGACTGACCTGCAATACCTGTTTTTATGCCTGCTCTGCCCGAACCGCTCTGGATAAAGCCCTTGTCCGTGCCTGCATTGCTGCCCTTGATTGCATCACGAATACCATCGTTAAACGCACCGATGCGATCGTCAAGCTTCTTCAAATTGTTTTGATTTGCAAGCTCGGTACCGCTGTCGCAGTTGGTCTGCATATTCCAAGCTTCGCCGTACATAATGAGCTTTTTGCCGCTTCCGTCCTCATAAAGATTGTCGAGAGCAGAGCGTATCTCATTCATTGTGGTTACATCGTGAAGTCCCATAAGGTCAAAACGGAAGCCGTCAATGTGGTATTCCTTTGCCCAATAGGTTACGGAATCAATCATATATTTGCGGAACATCAAATGCTCCGAGGCTGTGTCGTTGCTGCAACCCGAACCGTTTGAAAATGTGCCGTCCTCATTCATTCTGTAATAGTAATTCGGAACGGTGTATTGAAATGCCGACTCAGGCGTATAGGTGTGGTTGTACACAACATCCATAATTACGCCGATTCCTGCGTTATGAAGTGCCTGAATCATCTGCTTACATTCTTTGATACGAACAGCTCCGTTGTATGGGTCGGTTGAATAAGAGCCTTCGGGACAATTATAGTTAACAGGGTCGTAGCCCCAGTTGTATTGCTCCATAATCTCCTTGCTTTCATCAACTGAGCCGAAATCGTAAAACGGCATTATCTGAACGTATTTTACGCCGAGATTTTTTAAATAATCAACGCAGGTTGAAGAATTCCCCTCTACTCCGTTGACGGTTGTTCCGCTTTCGGTAAATGCGAGATACTTGCCACGGTGATTTTCACTTACACCGCTTGAGGTTGATGATGAAAAATCGGCAACCGAAATTTCCCATACAGACGCATTAGTTTGATTTTGAACAAGCACATGAGTGTCATTTTCCCAATTATCGGGATTGGTTTGACTCAAGTCAACAACCATACTTCTTTTGCCGTTTACGCCGCAGGCTTTGGCATATATATCGGCGGCTTCTTTGACATCTTCGCCGTATTTAACGGAATAGGTATAGTATTTGCCGAGATAGTCACCCTCAAGCGAAACCGACCACACGCCTGTGTCTTTGTTGAGAGAAAGCAGCTTTGTTTCAATTGAACCTGCATCACCCTCGTCGTCACTGCCGTGTTCAAAAATATTAACCTTAACGCTGTCGGCTTTCGGTGCCCAAACCTTAAAGGTTGTTTTTTTGCTTGAATAGGAAGCACCCAAATCATTGCCCGAATAAGCATATTTATCAAGCTCTTTGGCATATGCCTGATAATCAATTTTTTCGTCAGCCTTTGTTGCTTCCGTGGTTTGTTCTTTTTCTTCTGAATTTACGCTTAACATACCTGCTCCTGTAATCATAGTCAATGCTAATAATGTCGATAAAAATTTTTTGAAAAGCAAATTCATGCCTCCCGTTTTGTGTAAATAACATATAAAGTGTTTACTCTCGGAATGTATAAGTGTAAATTTGCATAAATACACCACTACATCTTTTTTATAATATTAACACATATGCCTGTATTTTTTAATTCGGTTTAAGAATTATTATTAATATATCTGCTTTTTTAATGTAGAAAATCCAGCCTGTTTTATGTGCAAAATGCCAAAGCTCAAATGTTGATAATGTGTCAAAATTTTACATTCAACATATATTATAGTACAGACAATAAGGAGGATAAAAATGGAACTTATTCAGTATACCGTGCGTCCCGGAAACACCCTGTTCGGTATAGCACAATTTTTCAACACAACGGTTCAGGATATTTTGATGTACAACAACATCCCAAACCCATCCGACATTCGTATCGGTCAGGTGCTTACGATTCCCGTAGGCTCATCGGCAGGCGAATATTACGTTGTGCGTCCAGGCGACACGTTGTGGAGTATTGCTCAAAGAAACAACACATCAACATCTGCTTTGATTTCGATGAATATGTTGAGCAATCCCAATGTTATTTATCCCGGACAAATTATAAAAATCAGATAGCCTGTATATCAAAATAATATCACCGTTCATATAAAAATCGCTGTGCCGACCGTTAAGGTAAGCACAGCGATTTGCTGTTGATTAATTTTTGTTTTGCTCAAGGTAATTGTTAATTTGCTCTTTATCATAGAGCGTCAAATCGTCACAGCCTGCAAGGTATTCATTGTGGTGTCTGACCTCGTGATGAAGTATGCGAACAAGCTGTTCATACAGCTTATCCTCGGACAAGCTACCGTAAACTCTGATTATTGAGCCGTAGTAAAATACTATTGCATTTCCGAGAGAATTGCGTATGTATTCACCCAAAATGAACAAATCATTATGCTTAGCCTTGGGATGAATCTTTTGCTGAGGAAGAAGTGAAATTCCGCCGTTAAGCTCACGATAAAGCTCATAGGGCATTGAATCCGCAATTTCGTCAAGCATTTTTGCACATTTTTCAAAATCAACCATAATTCTAATACGGAATAATAATTAATAATCAAGATAATCCTTGAGTTTTCTGCTTCTTGACGGATGGCGAAGCTTTCTGAGAGCCTTTGCCTCAATCTGACGAATACGCTCACGTGTAACGTTAAACTCTTTGCCAACCTCCTCAAGAGTGCGGCTTCTTCCGTCCTGAAGTCCAAAGCGGAGTCTTAGCACCTTTTCTTCTCTCGGAGTAAGCGTTGAGAGTACGTCGGAGAGCTGTTCTCTGAGCATTGTGTGAGAAGCGGCGTCGGCAGGTGCGGGAGCGTCGTTGTCGGGAATAAAGTCACCGAGGTGGCTGTCCTCCTCCTCACCGATTGGAGTTTCAAGTGACACGGGCTCCTGAGCCACACGCATAATTTCTCTTACCTTATCAACGGGCATATCAAGCTCCTCGGCAATTTCATCGGCCGACGGCTCGTGACCGTTTTGGTGAAGAAGCTGACTTTGAACCTTCTTAACCTTGTTGATTGTTTCAACCATATGAACGGGAATTCTGATTGTGCGGGCTTGGTCGGCAATTGCACGGGTAATAGCCTGTCTTATCCACCAAGTTGCATATGTTGAAAATTTAAAGCCCTTTGTGTAGTCAAACTTTTCAACAGCCTTGATAAGACCGAGGTTACCCTCTTGGATAAGGTCAAGGAACTGCATACCACGACCGAGATAACGCTTTGCTATGCTGACAACAAGACGCAGATTTGCCTCTGAAAGTCGCTGTTTGGCAGCAACATCGCCGTCGGAAATTCTGATTGCAAGCTCAATTTCCTCGTCTGAGCTCAAAAGCGGAACTCGACCTATTTCTTTGAGGTACACCTTTACAGGGTCGTCGATAGTGACACCTTGTTCGGCAGAACGTGCTGCGTCGTCACTCTTTTCGCCAAGCTCAAGGTCAATGTCATCAATTTTAATGTCGCCCATATCTTCAACGATTTCAATACCCTGAGATTCAATGTTGTCATAAAGCTTTTCAAGCTTTTCGGGGTCAAAATCAAGCTCACCGATTACGTCGAGAATGTCTTGATTTGTCAGCTTTCCTTTTTGCTTTCCAAGCTCAACAAGCTCCTTAACTACTGATTTCTTTTCCTGTTGTACAGCCATAAAATATTTCCTTTCCTAACACAATTATTTTTTGTTATCCCTTAATTTTTTAACATAGTCATTGATGTCATCGCTTGTCATTGAAGCTATGTCGTCGGAAGAAAGCTTTGCACTTTCTTCTTGAATAACGGTTATATATTCATCAAGTGCCTGCTTTGTTGAGGCAATGGTTGAATGTTTTGATAGTATCTGATAGAGCTTTGACACTTCATCACTTGAAAAATCCGCCGAAGCATTTGTGAGCGGCGAAAGTCCGTCCTTGATGCGATTGATAAAATACTCATAATAGCGTTTCATCAATGGATTCTTGAATTGCTCCGCACTGATTTTTTGGGACAGATATTCTGCAGAGTCGGGATTTGCAACGAGAAACGCCACCACCGATTCTTCTGCCGCCGAAGCTCTGGGCTGTTTACTGCGTTCGGTATCAATTTTGTCTGCTCTGCCGCTGAGGTCGTTTCTTATTTTTCGCTGCTCTTTGTTGAGATATTCACGTCTGTTGCGTTTTGACGCAGCAGTTATCTGACTTGTAAACGCTGACTTGTCGATTCCGTATTCCGAGCATATTTTCAAAGTGTAGACATCTCGCTCAATAGGGCTTGAAATTTCCGCAATGATTTTTGCGGCGGCTTCAAGATAGCCCACCTTGCCGTCCGAAGCTTCAAGATTATAGCTTTGCTTGAGCTTTTGCAAGCGATATTCAATATCGTTGCCGCTTTTTTCAAGCACAGCTCTGAAAGCGGCAGGCCCGTCAACGCCCTTTGATTTTATAAACTCATCGGGATCTTTGCCGTTGGGCAATGAAAGCACCCTGACAAGAAGTCCTGCATTTCGCAAAATCGGAATTGCCCTTGCGGTAGCTTTTTGCCCTGCTTCATCGGAATCGTAGCAAATCACAACCTCGTCGGCATATCGCTTCATAAGCACGGCTTGCTCGCTTGTGAGTGCTGTTCCGAGGGTTGCGACGGCGTTTGTCACTCCTGCCTGATTGACAGCTATAACATCCATATAGCCCTCGCACAAAATCAAGGTTCTGCTTCCCGAATTTTTGGCATTATTAAGCGAAAACAGATTTGCACTTTTCTTAAACACAGGCGTGTCCGAGGTGTTGAGATATTTGGGCTTTTCGTCGGTCATTATTCTTCCGCCGAAAGCAATTACATTTCCCCTGAGGTCGATAATCGGGAACATCACACGATTGGAAAAGCGGTCATATATCCCCTTTCCGTTTTTGCTTTTAAAGGCAAGATTGGCGGCTGTGATTTCAGCCTCGGAAAAGCCTTTTGACCTTAAATGACTACACAATGAGGTATGATTGTCGTCGGCATAGCCCAAACCAAAATGGCGAATTGTTTTATCACTCAACATTCTTGAATGAAAATAATCAAGTCCCACTCTGCCGATGGGCGAAACAAGCGTGTCATAATAAAACCTTGCCGCCTCACGATTCGCCTCAAAAACCCGCTTTCTGAGCCGACTTAGGCTGTCATCATAAGTGTTTTCGGGGATTTCAAGCCCTGCACGCTGAGCAAGGAACTTGATTGCATCGACATAATCAAGGTTTTCGATTTTCATTATAAAAGTGATTACGTCACCGCCGACACCGCAACCGAAGCAATAAAAAGAGCCGTTTTCGGTATACACATTAAAAGAAGGAGTTTTTTCGCCGTGGAACGGACAAAGCCCGACCATATTTCTGCCTCTGCGTTTGAGATTGACATAAGCCGAAATCACTTCGGTTATATCGTTTCTCAGCTTTAATTCCTGCAAAAAACTTTCAGGAAACGGCATTTTATCCCTCCTTTTATTGATGATTTTCTTATCCTATTATATTTTTACGAAAAAAAATCGGATATTCCTTTTTTATTTTTAAAAAAATTCAGTTATTTTAAAAATTATTAATCGCATTTTGTCATAAAAAACTTTTCGCCGTCTTGTTCTGCCCTGACCTCTCCTGCTGTTGCATTGGCAAGCTGTTTGTTCAGTAAATCCAAAAGCTCGGGCTTAATATGAAAACTGATAACAACGTCGGTTTCATACACGGTGTCATCAATTTCCGCACCAAGTCCCATTATCAGCGAAGAAACTCTGCCGTATTGGTTGTATGTACAACGCAAACTGCACATCAGGCAATTTTGCATCAAAACAATGTTTGAAGCATCAAGGGCGATTTTTGCTCCTTTGGAGTATGCACGCACAAGTCCGCCCGTCCCCAACAACACACCGCCGAAGTAGCGTGTTACAACAACACACACGTCGAAAATCTCATTTTTCACTATTACGTCAAGCACGGGCATTCCGGCTGTTCCCGACGGTTCACCGTCATCGCTGTATCGTTTGATGCTTCCCTCTCTGAGCGAATAAGCATAAACATTGTGGGTAGCGTTCCAATGCTCACTTCGTTTTTGATTTATAAAATCTATTGCCTCTTGCTCGTTTTTTACAGGAGTGCAATAACCGATAAAACGTGAGCGTTTTTCGATAAATTCATCATTTGCGGATTTTTGAACGGTTTTGTAGTCCTTTATCATATCAAAGCCCCTGAAATAGTAAACAAGGCGACACAAAAGTGTCGCCTTAACGGTTTGCATATAAAATTATTTGTCCATATTGAAACGCTTTTTGAATCTGTCAACACGTCCGCCTGTATCAACCAATTTCTGCTTTCCTGTAAAGAATGGGTGACACTTAGAACAAATTTCAACACGGATATCCTTTTTGGTTGAACCTGTTTCGATAACATTACCGCAAGCACAAGTGATTGTGGTCTGTTCATACTTAGGATGTATATTCTCTTTCATTATTTTCACCTACCTGCTCTGCACAATTAACAGAGCTATTATACTACATCAGATTACAAATTGCAAGTCTTTTTTTAAATTTTACATAATTTTTTCAGTTTATGCTTTGGTTATACGAAATATACTCGCTGTATTCTTCAAGGCACATATTATAAGAACGCATTTTTACTGCGTTTTCACTGCCTACATAGCGATAAAGCGTTTTGGAATACGCCAGATGAGTCAACTCCTCTTTATCGCCGGGATAGCGAAGTATAAATCCGAACTTAACACAATTGCGTTCAAGATATGCAAGAGTGTGTTCGTCCGAAAGGTCAAAATCAAGCAAAAGTCCCGTTTGAGCTTCGCTACACCCTGCCTGAGGCACAAGCCTTTGAGCTGCCGCCTCTGCCCTGACCTGAGTATAATCGGGATTTGAAAGCAGATTGTTAAGAGTTTGATTATAAAGCTCCTCTTGCTCGCCATATGAAACATATGCCGAATTGATTTTCAGCTCTGCTCCCTGCTCTTTTGCATCATCGCACATCTGCTTTAGGCTGTCATACAAAGCTGTATTTACGCTGACGCCGTTAAAGCTTATTAAATCCGGAACATAGCTGCTCGGCAAAGGATTTTGCTTATTTACAACCTCTGTCAAATCTATGCTCTGTGGCAAATCGGTTTGTTTTTCATCAGCCGGTCTGTCGTTTGCATTGAAAAACAAAAAATATACTGACATAGAGGCTAAGCCGATAACAATAAGCGTTGCAAGACAAACAGCAAGCGTTTTGCCCCTTCCTTTGCGAATAGGCTCAATTTTTCCCGTTTGTCCTGCCTTTAACGCCTGACGTCGGCGTTTTTTTGAGTCCTTGTAGCTTTGTTTGTCATAGCTGCTCCAATAGGACATAGCTCACCTGCTTACTTAATTGTTTTGGTTTCAATCTCCTCAACAGCCATTGCGATAAACTCATCAAGCTTCATAGCACCGAGGTCACCCTCTTTTCTGTGGCGAACGGATACTGTATTTGCTTCGATGTCCTTGTCACCGATAATGAACATATACGGCACCTTTTCAAGCTGTGCTTCACGGATTTTGTAACCGATTTTTTCGCTTCTGCTGTCAACCTCAACACGCATACCCTTGGCTTCAAGTGCCTTTTTAACTTCATAAACATAGTCAAGGTGTCTGTCTGCAACGGCAAGCAGCTTAACCTGAGTGGGAGCAAGCCACATTGGGAAAGCACCTGCATATTTTTCGATAAGAAGTGCCAGAGTTCTTTCGTAGCAGCCGAGCGAGGATCTGTGGATAATGCACGGATTTTTCTTTGTACCGTCCTTATCGACATACTCCATACCGAATTTTTCAGCAAGCATTTGGTCGATTTGGATTGTAATAAGAGTATCTTCCTTGCCATAAACGTTTTTAATTTGAATGTCAAGCTTAGGTCCGTAGAACGCAGCCTCGCCAACGCCCTCAACATATGGGATTTCAAGGTGATTGAGGATTTTTTCCATCATACCCTGTGCTTCGTCCCATTGTTCGGGTGTGCCGATGTACTTTTCACGGTCGTTTGGATCCCATTTTGAGAAGCGATATGAAACATCGTCATACAAGCCGAGGGTTTTGAGCATATAAATTGCAAGCTCCAAACAGCTCTTAAACTCCTGCTCAAGCTGTTCGGGAGTACACATAAGGTGTCCCTCGGAAAGTGTGAATTGACGAACTCGAATAAGTCCGTGCATTTCGCCGCTTGCTTCATTTCTGAAAAGCGTTGAGGTTTCATTGTATCTCAGGGGCAAATCTCTGTAAGAACGCTGACGGTTTAAGTACGCCTGATATTGGAAAGGACAAGTCATAGGACGAAGTGCAAACACTTCATCGTCCTTTTCGGGGTCACCGAGAATAAACATACCGTCTTGGTAATGATCCCAGTGTCCGCTGACCTTGTAGAGATCGCTTTTTGCCATATAAGGAGTTTTTGTAAGCAGCCAACCACGACGCTGTTCTTCATCTTCTACAAAACGTTGCAAAAGCTGAAGTATTCTTGCACCCTTCGGAAGCAAAATCGGAAGTCCCTGACCGATGATGTCCGCCGTAGTGAACAGCTCAAGCTCACGACCGATTTTGTTGTGGTCACGACTTTTTGCTTCTTCAAGCATTTTAAGATGAGCTTCAAGCATTGACGCCTTGGGGAAAGCAACACCGTAAACACGGCAAAGCTGTGCATTGCTTGCATCTCCACGCCAATAAGCACCCGTGCAGTTTGTAAGCTCAATCGCTTTAATGGGAGCAACGCTCATAAGATGAGGACCTGCACACAAATCAGTAAAATCGTCCTGCTTGTAGAATGTTATATTTTCGCCCTTATCGGAATGTTCCTTTACAAGCTCAACCTTATAAGTCTCGTTCATCTCGGAAAGCTTTTGTTCGGCATCCTGCGGAGAAAGCTCAAAACGCTCAATCTCAGCTCCTGATTTAACGATTTTTTTCATTTCAGCCTTGATTTTTTCAAGGTCCTCTGCCGAAAACGGTTTTTCTACGTCAAAATCGTAATAGAAGCCGCTGTCAATTGCAGGGCCGATGGCACACTTTGCCGTGGGGTAAAGTCTTTTTACAGCCTGAGCAAGAACGTGCGACGCCGAATGCCAAAATGTTTTTTTGCCGTCGGGATCGTCAAAGGTGAGAAGCTCAACCTTGCAGTCCTGAGCAAGCGGTGTTCTCAAATCAACAAGCTCACCGTTTACCTTTGCACAGCACACGGATTTGTAAAGTCCTGCACCTATTGATTTTGCAATTTCGGCAGGAGTTATATTACTGTCAAATTCCTTGACTACTCCGCCTTTCAATTCTACCTTAATCATTGTTATTCTCCTAACATTTTAAAATATACTGAAAAATAAAAAATCCCAATATTCCATAAAGGAATATTGGGACGAATATACTTCGTGGTTCCACCCAAGTTCGGCAAAAGCCCTCAAAACTTTAACGCAGTTCTACGCCGCACCATTTCCTGTGCAGACTCAAAGGTGGTAGAAAACAAGACCGAATATGAAGCTCTCAGCATTTGCTTCACTCTCTGAAAACGGCTACCTTGCAGTCCGTGTCCTTATCAAAGCTCTTTATTATTCATATAATAGCACCGCATCAAAGCAATGTCAACAATTATTTTTTGCTGTCAAGCTCACGCAAAATCTTTTCGATTTCGCTGAGCTCTTCTTGAGGCTCGTCAGCAACCTCACTTACTTCCTCAGCCTTTGGCTCTTCATAAATTGACTTGAAGATTTCGGCAGCCGTCTTTGCCTCGGCGTCGGATTCCTGCTTTGAATCGGAATCCTGATAATCGTCATCCGCAGCTTCATCCGGCACAAAAGGAACCTCTTCGTCGTGAATTTCCTCGCTCATCGCTTCTATCTCAACCTCTTCATCGGGTAATACGGCGGCAAATGCAATGTCTTCATCTATCGACGGAATATAAGCCTCTGCTTCCTCTGCATCCATAACCTGTTTGTTTGGGTCTGCGGTATAGCCGATTATAAAGTCTTCAAAATCATTTGCGTTTTCATAATACTCGTCAACAGGCTCATCGGTTGATTCGCCGTTTTCGTCTTTTTTGGCAAACACAAGGTCGTCATAATCTTTTGAACCTACATAGTTGCTTTTTTCTTCGTTATCATCATCGGGAAGTCCGTCGATTATCTCGATTTCATCCTTTGTGTAGGATTTTACTGTCATTTCGATAATAAATGAAATTGCATAAAGTGAAATTGCAATAAGCTGTATGCCGACTAAAAGATTTGAAAGAACAACGCCCTCTACAAACGATGTGTATACAACATACAATCCGTTTGAAAGTCCGAGAGCCACGGCGGGGAGTCCGTAAACAAAGCAAGAATTAACAGGATTTCTGCCCTTTATGCGAGAAAGCACCATTGAATTTGAGAACAAAAACAGAATGATAAAAATATAACAGAAAAGTGCAGTTAAATCAGTTGATGAAATTGACATTTTGGTTACAGCCAAAAACTCATTTACAAGCTCTGTACAAGCCCAAAGAGACGGGAAAATAAACAGAGTTGAAACATTAGATACGGCTGATTTTCCGGTGAAATGCACCTTTGCGATAAACACAAACGCAAGTCCTGCAAGAATTGAGGAAACCAAGCAAATAATCACCATATAGTAATACTCGGAATTTACAGACGAAGCGAGGAAGCCGCTGATTGCCGAAGCGATTATCGAAGCTCCTGCCAAAACAGCTAAAATTCCTGCCGCCGGATTTTTATGAACCGGATAAACAGATGCTGTTTTTTTATCAATGAGGCTCAAAATCAGGCAAATTACAAACAAGCCGATACTTATTCCGATACACGCATAAGACAAGGTCATTTTGTTCATACCGAGGAACAATCCGTTGTTGTCAAGGCCGAAAATGCCCATTAATTTGAATACGATCATCAAGGCTGCAACAGGAATAAATGGAATTACCGAATATTTCGCTTTCATTATTAAGCTCCGTTTCTATTATTGTATATGTAAAAATTTGGTCAAACAACAACAATACATTCTTGTTATTTTATATTATACTTGAACATATATTATTTTAAGACAAATATATTATTATGTCAAGGAAAAATAATAACAATTTAGCCTTGATGAAATATTATTTTTTGTTTAAATATTTTTCAGCTTGTGCGAGGGATTTTATGAAAAGAAAAATTGTTGCAGCCGTGTTGTTCTTGGTGATTATGGCATTATTGCCTCCTATTACCGTAAAATGCAGCAGTTCAAGGTCTGATTTCGGACAAACCTCAGAAAACAACGGCAGCGATAAAAACGGCAATAATTTTGACAACGACGACCTGTTGTGTAAAATCGCAGCAGAAATATATCAAGAAAATTACTGTGACGAGACACTCAGAGCAATTGTCATTTTGCTTCGCACCGACATATCGGCTGACAAAAGCAAATTTGTTGTTGACGAGAAAAGCTTAGAATCAAAAGAAAACTCTAATAATTCCGATAAAGAATTATATTCAAAAATCAGCAACGTTATTAATTCTTCAAAAGAATTAATAACGTTCAACGGCAAAACCAAATACATTCCATATTGCGACAGCTCTAACGGTGCTACAAGCAAAAGCAAGGATTATACATACTTATGTTCCGTTGCCTCCCCTTGGGACTGTTTTTCCGAAAAATACAACTCGCAAGCCGAATGTGCGGGAGTGAGCCTCAACGGACTGAACTACCTCTGCCAAAACGGTTACAGTGCCGAAGAAGCGTTAAAGTGGTATCTTCCGAATTTTGAGATAAGCAAATTATAATCGGGCTTTCACACAAAAAGCGGACACGCATATTATGTAGCGAGCAAAGAAAGGAGAATTACTTTGGAATTAACAGAAATGATAACTGAACAATACGGAATTTCAAGATTGCCCGAAACCACAATGGAAGCGATGGCATATGTGCCGTTTCAAAAGAATAACGCACCCACCTACACCCCTGCTCAGGGTTTTACTGCAGGAACAATGTTTCCGACGCTGAACAAACCGTTTTACGGAAGCAAGTGCGGTGGCAGCTATGACTGAGAGAGAAATATTGCTGAAAAAAATCTCAACCTATCAATTTGCCGCTCTTGATTTACAGCTTTTTCTTGACACTCACCCGCACGACAGCGAAATGACCGCAAAAATGAGGTCATACAAAGAAAAAGCACAACCGCTTATTGAAGAATACGAAAAAAAATTCGGACCTCTTACAAAAGCCGCAACAAGCACGAATCATTGGACTTGGATAAAAGCTCCGTGGCCGTGGGAAACCGAGGAGGATGACTGATGTTTGTATATGAAAAGAAATTGCAATATCCCGTTAATATAAAGCAGACAAACCCCAAGCTTGCAAAAATCATAATCACGCAGTACGGCGGACCTGACGGCGAGCTTGGAGCTTCGCTGAGATATTTGAGTCAGCGTTTCAGTATGCCTCTGCCCGAGCTTAAAGGCACTCTGACGGATATAGGCACCGAGGAGCTAGGACATTTGGAAATGATTGGTGCAATAGTTTATCAGCTCACACGCAACCTTACGGTTGATGAAATCAAAAACGCAGGCTTTGATGATTATTTTGTTGACCATACGACAGGAATATATCCGCAAGGTGCAAACGGAGTTCCGTTTACTGCCGCCGCAATGCAAAGCAAGGGCGACGCTATAACCGACCTGCACGAGGATATGGCAGCAGAGCAAAAGGCACGCACAACTTATGACAATATTTTGAGAATGTGCGACGATTATGACGTTAAGGACGCTATCAGATTTTTGCGTGAACGTGAAGTAGTGCATTATCAGCGATTCGGTGAAAATCTCAGACTTTTGACTGACAAGCTTGACGAAAAGAATTTTTACGCATTTAATCCCGAATTTGACAAAAAATGTTTTAAAAATCAACTGAAAAAGAAATAAACCGTCGCAATCATTCAGATTCTTTGAGTAAAGATTTTGCGTAAATTTGCTTAGGCATAAAATAAATCAGCCGACAAGCTAAACTCTGCAAGCTTGTCGGCTCTTTCATATAACTTACTTCTTTTTAAGCTCCGCCATTGCGGCGTAATGCAAAACATCAAACTGTTCGGGAGCGATTTTGCTAAGCAATTCCATATGCTCTGCTTCCCACCTTGCTGTTTCCTCAGGCGTGAGCGACGCTCCCACTCCACGGCAGGACTTCATTCTTCCGTTCCAGCTTTCTCGTGTAAACGGAACGCTTAGCTTATACTCCTCGCTGTATACCAATTCAAACTTTTCTTTATAACATTCGGGAATTTCAATCGGGTGCATTGTTTCGCCCGCACCGCTCCAATTTGGGCTGTATTTCAGCACAAGCTTTTCACTTTCGCCTGCAATTTTATCCTCAAACGGAAGCCAAGTCATATACAAAAGCAAAAGTCTGCCGTCTTTTTTCAATAGCTTATTCAGCATCGGCATAACTTCTTTATGATTGAAATACCAAAAGCATTGGCACGCTGTTATTACATCAAACGATTCATCTGCAAAGCTCAAATTTTCGGTTGGCGACGCATAGTAGTCAATATCCATATTTTCTGAAAGCAGCTTTGCCTGCTCAATCTGATTTTCGGAAATATCGGAGGCAGTCCACCTTGCACCGTAACGATACATATTTCTGGGAATAACTCCTGTGCCTGTTCCGATGTCCAGCACATTTTGACCTTTCACACACAAATTGCGGTTTATGATTTTATCATAAAACACCTGAGGATATATATCCCGATATTTGGCATAATCAGAGGAAGTTCTTCCAAAATCAAAAGCTTTTCCTTTGTCAATATTCTCTTTGATAATATCCATAATTTCATCCTACCTTATCAATTATCAGCAATATTATACCATTATGATATTGGTGTTGCAACTTTTTATGCTTTCGTTGACATAAGAACTGCTTTTTGTTATTATGAAATCAATTCATCACTCAGCAGGGAGGATTTTATGAAAAAATTTTTAGTTGCAGTTGACCTACAAAACGATTTTATCGACGGTGCTCTCGGAACAAAAGAAGCGATAGCTATTGTGGACAACGCCGCAAGCAAAATCAAGTACTTTGACGGCGAAATTTTTGTGACCTACGATACGCATTTCGATAACTATTTGAGTACCTCAGAAGGCAAAAAGCTACCTGTTCCCCATTGCATTAAAGGCACATTCGGTTGGGAGCTTAACGAAAAAATCGCAGATTCACTCAAGGGAAAGCATTTCACTAAGGTTGAAAAGCCTACCTTTGGCTCAACGGAGCTTGCAAAATTGATTGAAAAAGCCGCAAACGGAGAGGATTTTTCGATTGAGCTTATAGGGCTTTGCACCGACATTTGTGTGGTGTCAAACGCCTTACTTTTGAAAGCCGCTTTTTATGAAAAAGAAATCTCTGTCAGCTCTGCCTGCTGTGCCGGTGTTACTTTGCAAACTCACAATGCCGCTCTTGAAACAATGAAAATGTGCCAAATAAATATTATTTAAATTATTATTCCAATAACAAAAAATGCTCCCAACCAAGGAGCATTTTTATATTTCTGTTCTTTAATTTGAATTTCACGTTAATCAAGAATGATTAAAAAAGAGTAAAGCAGGCGATTCCGATGATTATAAGTGAATTGCCTATGATTTTCTTTTTTGTCAGGGTTTCTTTGAGAATAAGCTTAGACATAAGCATAATCAAAACAGTCGCAAGTGAGTTAATCACCACGCCAAAGCGATAATCAATTTTGGTGTAAATAAGGACATTTATCACAAGCACAAGTCCGTAACCGACATACGAAAGCAAAACATACGGATTTACATATTCAAAAATTATGCTGTTGTGCTTTTTGTTTGAGCTTAATTTCAGCAACACCTGCGACACGGCTGTTATGAGTGCACTTACTATCATTAATATATAAAACAATATGTCAATCACTTTGAATCACCAACACTCCTGCTATAATAATCAGCGTCCCGATGCAATTACCCACGGTTATTGACTCCGAGAATATCAAAAACGCCCACAGCAAGCTCCAAATATTATAAACGGATCTGTGTGCATACGCAACGTTCATTTCAAAATGCTTAAGATTTTGCTGCCAGAATATTGCATAAACAGCACAATTCAAGAGCATCAAGCCGCCGAAAACAAAGGTCATTATATCAAAAAAACCTTTTTCGTTGATATTTTGGGCTGCCATTTTTGAAAAAATTCCTGTTGCGGAAAATATAAAGATGCTTATGTGCAAAAATATAATCTGTTTTATGTTATGTTGTTTTTTACTGATTTTCATATTATCCGGCACTTCCCATTATACCACCGTATATTAAATCCTTGAAAGCATCCTTTAAGCTGTAATCGCACGCAAAGCCAAGCTCGTTTTTCGCTTTTGTAACATCAAGATAAGTAACGGTAGTATCTTCGGGCTTGTCCGCATACATTACAATTTTGGATGATGAAGCAACGCTCTTGATAATCGCCTCGGCAAGCTCATATGAGCTTGTTCCGACTCCCGAGCCTATGTTAAAAACGCCTTTAGCCTCAAAGCTTTTCAGTGCCGCACAAATCGCCTTGCAAGCGTCCTTTATGTAGATATAATCACGCTTGCCCTCTGCCCTGCCGTATACAGACAAGGGCTGACCTGCGAGGGCATTGGATATAAACTTGTCAATCATATATCCGTTTTTGTCGTTTCCTATCACCTGAGAAAGCCTCAAAATTTTCACGTTAAGCCCGAATTTTTCGTTGTAGAACAAGCAAAGCTGTTCGGCTTCCTTTTTTGAAACGCCGTAATAGTTTATCGGCTCAATAATTCCGTTTTCGGAAATCGGAACGCTTTGTTTATTTGAATATACGCACCGTGACGACGCATATATTAAATTTTTGATTCCAAGCTCTTTGCAAGCCTTAAGCGAATTTTCAGCCACGCTGATATTATCTGCATACAAGGAAAGTGACTGCTCCTCATTTTGATTAACCTTTTTGCTTGCAAGTATTACTACGCTGTCGCAGCCCTTGAGAGCTGTTCTTATCTGCTCGTATGAATACTCGCTGACAGTCTTGTTGCTTCTTGAAATGTTTTTTATCTCAAAATCACCGCCGAATTGAGACTTAAAAGCAGTACCGATAAATCCGCTTCCGCCGATAACTCCGACTTTGCGAGGAGATGTAAAGATTCTGTAACCGCATTTTTCCATATGACCGTTGAGTCTTTTTACCGTATCGCCCGTTTGATAGTACATAAATTTGTAATCCGACACATAATCGTTGTATTTTTCGGCGTCAAATTTTGTTTCGGGCGGCTCAGAAAAGAACTCAAGGTGCATAGGATACTTGCTTTCTTCAAAGCCTTCTGTTTTTATGTCCTCACCGAAAAAGTGTTTCATTGTAATTTCAAACAAATTGACGTTGCAATATTCGTTTATCAGCTTCCACATATGACAACCGTCAAGTCTCGGAGTCACCTCAATGAGATAAGGCTCTTCATTTGACACCATTATCTGAAAATATACCGGACCGTTGTTTATGTTTAATTTTGAAACAGCTTCCTTAACAAGCTCATCAACCTTAGATGCAACAGGTGTGTTTTCATACACAGACGGCAGGTGATGTGCCTTTATAATTCCTCCGGGCAAATTCTCAAAGGATTCTCTGTCGGACATAATGCTGAAAATCACTTCGCCGTTCTTGACATATGCGTTTACCGAAATTTCATTACCTGTTATGTATTGTTCAACAATAACCTTTTTGCATTTTGAGTATGAAATCGAATCCTCAAAGCAACGCTTAAACTCCGCAGGGTTATTCACCTTGTAAACTCCACGCTGTCCCTGAGAATCTGCGGGTTTTATCATAACAGGAAAGGCATCGGGAATCTCGTAAGATGAGCAAACCTTAAACGGAACGTTGAATTTGCTGTTTCCCATAACCGTACGCATCAGGTGCTTGTTGCAACAAATTTCTGCGGTTTTTGAAGAAACAAAAGTGAACTTTCCCGTTTCCTCTGCAATTCTGCTGAACACGGGAACAGCAATGTCACTTCCGACGGAGTAAACATAATCTATTTTGTTTTCAATAAAATATGCCTTGACCGCTTCAACATCGACTATATCTATTTGAGCAAAGTGATCCAATAACGGGATGCCCTTATCCTTGTCGGAATAACTGCAGCCGTATGTTTCAATGCCGACGGATTTGCAGTAATTAATCAAATCAAGCTGTGCGTTGCCTGCACCGAGTATCAATATTTTTTTATTCATTTTCATTCCTCCGTGCTATACGTCGTATGACATATTGCGGTTCGTTTGTTGACACCATAAAAAGACGTACTATATACTCTCCGAGCAAGCCCAAAACATAAACAATTACACCTGAAAACAAGATAACCTCGGCTCCGATGAAATTTAATGCAGGCAGTTGCAGAAGGATTGAAACAATCAGATATATAACGCCTGCCGCAAAAAGCAAAGCACCGAAGTGCCTGATTAGCTTTATCGGCTTTGTGGAATAATTAAGATAAGACGACCATAACCTTAAAAGCTTTTTTAAAGTGTAGCCCGATTTCCCGCTTTTGCGGTCAAAGTGTTCGATCTCAACGTTGGCAATGTTGGCTGTTGTTCTCAGGAACAAGCCACGCAAATTTGTATATGAGCTTCCGCTTTTAACCACTTCATCACACACAAAACGCCTTATTATGTACATTGGGCAAGCTGTAATGCCCTTGGAATCGTTGATTAGAAAATGCACCGACATTTCGCTGATTTTGCTTTCAATGTTTCTTATGAGGCTGTGGTGTCTGCGGGGAAACTTACCGTATACTATGTCATAGCCTTCTTCAAGCTTTGACGTCAGCTTGGAAATTTGCGAGGGATGGGTTTGAAGGTCATCATCCATACCCAAAACGTAATCGCCCTGTGCAAGCTTCATTCCGGCAATTACGGCATTGTGCTGACCGAAGTTTTTGGCTAAGTCAACGCCCGTAACAAACGGATATTTTTGTGCGAGCATACTTATTTTTTCAAAAGTGCCGTCAGTTGAGCCGTCGTTTACAAGAATGAACTCATAATCATATTTTTCAAGCTTTTCAAGCTCGGCTATTGCTTTCTCAACAACATCGGTTATGCTTGCCTCGGAATAATAGCACGGAATAACCACTGAAATTTTAGTCATCATCAACCACCATATATATTCTTAAAATGTAGGTTTCCGACTCTACGGAATCCACCTGCTTCAGCTTTTTGTTATACTTATCCTTTAGCGTTTTAGTCATTCCCTCTTTTATCGAGCTTATTGCAACAAAATACGTATCGCAATCATCATTTGTCAATCCGTCACAAGCCAACGTAAAGCCGTATTTGGAATTTCTTTCGTAATATGACGGCGAAGTGCAGTTCCATGAACCGAGGGAATCGTGATTGAGCATCTCATTTTCATCATAAGTAGTAAAAACATACCCTGTGCTGGATATAAAATCCTTTGAATCGTAAAAGAAGAAGGAATCCGTATGAAGCTTTGCGTAATTTTTCAGGGTATCAAGTCTGGAGTTTTGATTAACCGTGACGGCTTTATATCTCTCCTTTAATGCCGTGTTAAAGCATACTACATCTGCAAAAAGCACGACAGTTACAGACAAAAACACAAGTGTATTTGACAGAAGCTTTGACTTTTTGTGAGTAAGCTCGGAAAATATCTGCTTGTAGCTTTTTTGGCGAACATCAAGCATATCAACTACCGTCAAACAGCCGATTATGCCTGCCGCAAGCAAAAGCATATCGACCAATCTGACAACAATCCTGCCCGAAAACCGGAGAAAAACGCTTTCAAGCACAAAGCCTGCGACTGCCGCAGGAAAAATAATATTGAGCCGTTTGAGCTTGAAAGAAATCACAAGTACAACCGCAAGCAAAATAAACACAAACACCGTGCTGTACTTCACCACTTCATCTTCGCTGTCAAGCCAATATTCAATGGTTCCTTCAAAGGCTTTTTTTACTCTTTCTGCAAAGCTGCCCGATTCTATCCTGATTTTATTGATGTAGTCACCGACTTTTTCAAGTGTTTCGGTATCGACAGAGTCATCAATGTCAAGATACCTTGATGACAACGCCCTGTATGTTTCCTCGCTGATATTGTTTTCAACATAAAAAGGCATATTATCGTAATAAGACGGGATAGAGCCGTAGTCATACACCATGGAACGAGCTGTGTTAAACGCCTTAAATTCAATATACTCATCGCTTCTGTGCCACAACGCATAATCGACAACGTATACCGACGAGCAAAGCACAAGGGTGGCAAGACACACCGACAAAAGAGGCTTCCAAAGCTTTTTTCCTTTTTCGTTTGCAAGCCTCACAATAATAATCAAAGCTATCAACGGCAACAAAAGGTAAAAGCCCTTGGTGCGGATTGAAAACGACATTGTTGCAAGGATTGAAGCAAAGATAATGTGCTTTAGGCACTTTTGAGTAGGCATCTCGTAGATTAACGTTATTGCTCCAACTCCCAAAAACGCCGCTGTCAAAGTGTATTGTGGCAGGCAAATATACTTTCGTATCACAAATATAAAAGCCAAGGCATAGATGCACACGCCCAAAACGGTGTGCTTTTTTAAATAAGCCTTTTTTACAATGTAATAACAAAATATACAGCTCGGTATAAACATACACGTCATTGTAAAAATGCCGTACCACGGGATTGCGGTTGTGATGCGATAAAGGCCCGAAAGCAAATATCCCATAGGATATTTCATAAACACAATATCGGGACACGGTGTGCCTGTGTATGCTCCCGACACAATCGTCATCATTCGGTAATCGTCGTTTGTGTACCACGCAGGAGGGTAAACTGCTATCGTAACAAAAAACGCAAGAAGGTTAAACACAACCGAAAACAGAAAAATTAATTTTATTGAATTTTTCTCAATGTCATTTCGTTGCAATTTATTCAACAGTCTGTCCGTCCCTTTCATTAACTCCGTAATAGTTATAATCAAATGCTTTTTTGTTCTTTTTCTTATTAATCAACAGCATCACTGCCGCTCCGATAGCTAATCCCAAAACCATAGCAACGGCACAATAGGAAATCAGTTTAAGATCGGTGTGTTTTTCGGTAAACATTACACTGTCATACTGACATCTGAGCGTATAGTAGCTTGAGGTGTCATATTTATCGGATGTTACAATAATCGTTATATAAACCGGTTCGTCGTCTCTCATCACCGTGTTGCCGATAACCTTGGCAACGTTGCTTCTGTCAACGGGATAAGCCTGAATGTCAAGCTCTTTTATAGATGTCGGTACAATTACATCGTAAAAGGATTGCTCCTGCTTGAAGGCAGGCACAGTTACGGCACCGCCGTTGATTTTTATGCTGGAAAGCAGAGCGTTTTCATTTATTGCAGATGTAGAAGCCGACTTGCGATACAGCTTTAACCAATAATTTTTGGCTGAGCCGTCGACTTCATTGACAGAGATCTTGTAAGTGGTGCTTTTGCCCTCGGGCAGGGTTCCGTCGGAGTTCAGCTCGCCCAAACAGGTAACCTCTACCACGGCATCATCGTTTGCAGGCTTCCAATTAGCCCCTGCTTTTTCAAACGTGTCGATATTATTTTCGAGAATCACATAGTATGTGGTGTGGAATTTGTCAAATTGCGGAGAAAATATACCGTTTTCAACATCAAGATATGTAAGACCGAGGGTTTCAAAAAAGATATTCAGAGTGTATTTTTCGTCGGGGTATTCGCCCTTGGGATCAGTTACCTTGACTACAACAACGTTATCCGTATCTCTTTCAAGCAGCTTTTCACCGTTAATCGAATACTCAAAGCGTTCGTCGTTAAGCTCTACGGTTACATTTAAATTTTCTTTAAAAGAACTAAAATACACGCTGTAAATAAAGTTTCCACCTTTAAAATCAGACGTAAACGTTCCTCCGCTTATGGAGATGTTTCTCACCATATACGTATCGTTTTCGACTGCGTTGACATTCACGCTCATTGAAAATGCAGTCAAAACAATCAGCACCAAAGCTACTATGTGTTTTATGGTTTTGTTTTTATATATTATGTTTTTCAAATCAAATGCTCCTTTTCATACCGCTGTAAAAGCTTACAATAGCTTATAAGCATTTACAGCGGTACTCCGCTTTGGAGTACCGCATAGTAAAAACTATTGTATTTTCTTAAGCTTGTATATATACAAGCATACAAATGCCGAAATCAAAAACGAAATCAGAAGCACAGCATTAGCAACGCCGCCTGTTTTAACTGCGTCGTTTTGAGAAGCTGTAACATTGGTTTTTGACTTCACCTCATCGGTTGTTGAGGAAGCATCAAGGTTGATTGTGTTGTCGGCAGAAGCTGTGGGAGCTGTTGCATCTGACGGTGTGTTGGTATCTGAAGGTGCTGTTGCGGATTCATTTTCAACAGCGGCAGTTGTTGTCTCAATGTCAACAGCTCCTGTTTCGGTTTCTGCTTGTGTGGGTTCGGTCGGAGCTTCTGTGGTATCAGTCACCTCATAATGCTTTTGGGACGAAATATTACCCATACCTCTGAAATTGGACAACTTAACTATCTCAATTTTAACCTTGTATTCAACAGGCTCGTATTTAATTGAGCCGTTTTTAAATTGCTGATATACAAGCGTGAGGCTTGAAGTATCGACACCCACCTTGATAAAGATACATTTATTCTTGTCAACATATATATCTGGTTCTGTCAAATTGCTGTCGAGTATATCTTTGCTTGTTTCGTTTGCGGCATCATAACCTTTTAGCGTAATATTGCCAACCATTGCTTTGTCAGTTCCCTGAAAATACATAATGCCTATCTTATCAACGCTTGCAACGGTTTTGATTGTGATTGTTTTTGCTTCGTTATCAATCGTACCTGTTCCGCAGTAGATGTCGGATCTGTTGCCGTTTACTGTACCGTCTGAATTAACAACTCTGTGATAAACTCTTAAATCTTTCTTTTCAAGCGAGGAAACAGCAGAGACTGCTTCGCCGGTCGGCACGGTTGCTTCGGTTGGCTCGGTTACCGGCTCAGTTGGCTCAGTTATCGGCTCAGTTGCAGGCTCGATAGTCGGTTCTGTTGTCGGAGCTTCTCCCGTAACATAGTTAGAATAAGGTTTGTTTTTCAAATCAACGAAATATACAGTATTAATTCCGTTGCTTTCAAGGACGGGATAGCTGTCTGCAAATCCGTTGTCAATGCCCTGATACCATATCTGAGTGCCGTTGCTTGTCTTATTGTTGAGCAAATATGCAACCTCACCGTTTTCAAAGCTGTCCTTATGCTTCATTGCGTCATCGGTCAATTGCGTATCTTCTGCAACAAGGTAGTAACAGTTTTCAATAGCTGGTGATTTTGTGTAATGACAAATGTCACCGTGACCTACTATAAAGGTATAAATACCACCGTAATTATATGAGTTTTTAACGGTGCCTCTTTCGTCATAGCCGACCAAGCCGCCGACATTGAACATCATTTTGCTTTGACCGAATAAATCGCTTAGAGCTTCAATCAATTCGGCTTCGTCGGCAACATCATATTTTTCTGACTTATCTATCGTGTCGATAACGGAATTAACGGCATCATAATCAGCATTTGACAAATCAAAGTCAACGCTTATATTGCCAACGTTGTAGCAATCTTTAATATCACCGATAACATTCTGCATGTCATTGCTCGGTTTATAGTTTGTAGCAGTTAAGCCGCCGATTTGTGCCATAACGCCGTTATAAGTGATTTCGCCTGAGTTATGGCATTGAGAAATTTCGCCCATATTCATTACACAAATTCCGCCTGCAAATAAGCCCGACTTCAAAACATAATCAAATGCTTTGCTGTGCCAAGTTATGTTGCAATCGTTGTGAGAATTGAGGATTTTGCCGTTGTTTGTTTTGCATATACCGCCGACAGAAGCCGTCATTGAAGCTTTAAAATCAGCGGCACGTTCAATATTAATTTTGCCCGATGTGCTGCAATTAATAATTGTACCGTAATTATCAACGCACAACGCACCCGAAGAAAGCTTAGCCGAGCTTGTGTTCACATTTACATCGGTTAGGCTGAGATTTTGTATTACAGCGTTTTCTTTCACGTTATTAAACAAGCCGAATACACCGTTGCTGTCTACGGTGTTCAAATTAATGATTGAGCAATTATTGCCCTCAAAGGTACCGTTAAAATTGTTTATCGGAGTCAGGCTTGCCTCATCTGGAATGACAATGTCATTCATAAGCTTGTATTTGCCGTTGGTGTACTTTTCAGCTCCGCCGTTTACGCATTTTGACATTTGGCAAAGGTCTTCAAACGTACTTATCATAAACGTATCTTCACTGTCAACGTTAAAGGTGTCGCCTTTCATTCTCAATATTACATCGGAATCGGGCATTTCAAATACACCCTTGGTTACGTTCGCAGTCTCGTTGTATGAGGTTTTGATATATTTGCTCTCCGAATAATTCTCTCCGTAGTGTATGCTGACTGTACCCGATTGACCGTCACATCTGAAATAAACATTTTCGCCTGCTTTGAACGTGTTTTTGCCTGCGTCCAACGAAAGCTGAGCATCGGTCATATTGTTTTCAGTGGTTACAACGTATGTTTTTTTAGCCAAGGAAAGTACAATCTCACAGTTTGAGTAAGGCATTGAAACATCAACGGAATAATAACCTGTTTCCGAATCGTACTTTAAATAATCAAAATCGTACCTGTCAAGAATTACTTCTTCGCTTGTTGCCAATGTAGGATTTTTTGCATTGTTGCATCTTAGAATTTTCAGCGAATCAAATTCATATCCTTCGGGCGGAGCATTAAAGCAAACAGTTAGCTCTTGTCCGCAGGTTACCTCCGAACCGCTTTTGTATTTTTTGCCGTCTGCTTTCTTTACATAAAGATCAACGTCTGCGTCACCCGACAAGCACTCTGTTCTGAAATTCAGAGAGTTTTTAAGCTCGGAGCTGTTATTTTTAAGAATAACGGTGTATTTGCTTCCTGAGTTTTCTCTTATATCAAAATTATATCCGCTAAACTCCGGATTTGTACTTCCTATACTCATTGAATCAAATACGGTTGTATAATAATTGAATTGCTTTCCGTTGGTTTGATCAATCGCATTTTTATGATAATCAATTTTATAAGTCGGAAAAATTTGATAAACGTCCTCGTTCTCATCCAAATTGTAATATTTGTCCAAATTCAAATATTTAGTAAGAATGCTTCCGCTGTACTTGTAGGCACTGCCGTTGAACAAGCTTGAATTTTCGGAAAGCGATTTTACGCAGGAAAAGTTATTAACACCGTCGGAGTATGTACCCTTTGTAAGGTTAATGTAATCGCAGGACGGATAATTTGAATAACAAGGGTGATAAGCATAAGAAATTGTATGTGTTTCTCTCAAAATATGCGGAGATAACAGGTTGTTATTATCTGCAAGAGCATAGCAAATTTTTACGCCTGATTTAGTTAATACGGATTTTTTGACAAAAGACATATATTCGGAGGTTGCAAAAGACTTTGAAGACGCTTCAAAGGTATCAACATAGTCCTTCATAGCGGAGTCATTTTTATAATTCTCCGAAGTATATTCTTTGATAAAGCTTTTATTTCTGAGTGTTACCTCATGCTTTACCTCAGTTGACGCAGGTGTGCTGTTTGTGTTATCGGATTTATCGTTTTCGTACTCGTCATCCGAAGCTGCGTTCTCGTTATTTTCGACTTCTGTTTTATCAAAATTGTCGGAATATACATTTTCGTATATAAAATCCTCTGTTTTGGGATATTCACTTAATTTGATTTTGTAACCGTCAGCCTCAAGCAGAAAATAGCTATCCAAATAGCTGTCGGTAACCTCCAAAAAAGTCTTATGCTCTTTTGCCAAGCCGAGAATACCGCCGCCGTTGCCTTGACCCAAGCACATTTCGTAATCAGCCCAATATGCTTTATTAGCCTCATTAACCGCAGCCTCAGCCTCGGTAAGAGAAGCAACGTCATTTGTTACAGGATAATGCTCTTCAAGATACTCTCCACGCATTGTCAAAAATTCTTGATACATCATTTCAAACAAGCCAATGGTCAAAACCTGTCGGCTGATGTTATTGATTACAAATTCATATTGATCGCTTGGATCGGAATAGCAGATATATGCGTATTGAGCACTTAAAGCTCCGTAATCGGCCTTTACCTTATCCTTAAATTCAACTATCAGTTTATCAAGAGTATCTAACAGAGCCTTGTCAACCTTGTTATCGGTAAAAAGCTCATAATCAGACACAGCACCCGCTGAACCGTCAACCGCCGCATGAATTGCTGAAAACTTTTGCTTTAAGCCCTCTTGCTGAAGCTTTCCGTCGCAATAGACTCCGTTTCTTAATTTTTCAACCTCATCAGGTGTATAAACCTTAGAATCCCCCTTGTAGGAGTAAGCCTTGCCCGTCACGCTTGTCATTGCGGCAGGAAGATAACCTATATCGTTTACCTTTACATTTGAATTGGGGTCAAGAAGACTCGTATTGAAATAAGAATCAAAGGCGTTTGTTATACAAGCACTTCCGTTATACGACAACACATCGTTCACGTCCTTGCTCCAAGCTTCGTTCATTTCCGACTGTATGCTTGAAAGCTTTGATTGCTCAATTGCAGATAAAATGTCTGCTGTTGATGAATCAAGCTTTGTGTTGACATTTTCTATTTGGCTAAGCAGCTCGTTTGAAAGAGCTTTTAGCTCCTCAAAGTTCTTGGTATAATCCTTGCCGATAAGCCACTCGTTAACAACCGACACCACAGCCGCAAAATCCTCGTTGCCTGTTTCTTCCGCAACTCCGGCAAGAACCTTGCCTGCAGCAAGAAGTCCTATTGTGTACACCTTGTTGAGAACAAAACCCGTTGCAGTGTTGGTAATTGTATCGGTAAATACGTCCTCGTCATCCGAAACCGTTGCGGCAGCTACGCTCATCGGAAGCATTGTCATAAGCATAACAAGCACCATAAACAAAGCAACGGTGCTTTTTCCTATTTTTCCTAATAGATTTCTCGTCATAAAATCCACCTCAGTAAAACGCTTGCTGATTAGCACAAGCACGAAATACAGTATCTCTTTCTTTTGAATAAATATATTAATCTCGATTAAACTCGTTTTGCTGTTAAAGTCCGAAAATTCTACAAATTTCTCATAATAACATTATACATTAAACCAAAATATATCGTCAAGTTTTTTTAGCATAAATAAACGCTTTTTCAATATATTTTCAATCGTTATTCACAGTATTTTAAATTTGCAAAACTAATGAATAGAATTTAAACATTTGGCACTTTCGCAAAGCCTTTAATTTTTGATAAGACTTTAAACCATTTCTATTATTCTTTTCTGCGGATACAATGATAAAACCAAGCTGAAATCTCGGTCTTCTATTTTGTCCCAAGCTTTGCTTGAAAACTGAGCTTTATGAAGCAAGCTGGGCAAAACAACATCTGTCGATTCTCCCGATTCTAATTTAACCGACAATGACTTGTCGGTGTTAAAGTATTTGAAAACCTCAAGATTTACGGCGTTAGCCCAATCATTTGATTGAAAAATCACATCATAGAGCGGAAGCTCGGCTTCTTTATCTGAATTGTTTTTTATCGTTAGGCACACCTTAACAAGATTTACCTCGCCTGTATCATATTTGGCAATTACAGAATATAATTCTTCGTTTTCCTTAATGCTTTTATAGGGAAGCATTTCACAGGAGGTAGCCTTTAGCTTTAAGCCGTTAAGCTCTGTTTCATCTCCGAGCCTTGTGCTTGATATTACAGTCTGAGGAAATCGGGTGTTGATTTGAATTATTTGAAGCACGCTCAATCCGATAAGACAAACCGCAACAATCGAAGAAAGTGCTATAATCAAAGGCTTGGCTTTCAACTTCTTTTCCGTCATAATTTCTACCTCCTAAGCTCTTATAAAGCCGTTATTCAAATAATAAATCTCATCAGACAGGCTGAGCAGGTCGTCCTTGTCGTGACACGAAATGATAACAACCGCACCTCTTTCTTTTTCTTTTAAAATAAGGCTCTTAACTTTTTCTGCGGAGCCTTCGTCCAACGCATTAAACGGCTCATCAAGAATAACCAAATCCGGCTTTTCCATTATCGCACAGGCTATTCCAAGCTTTTGCTTCATTCCCAAGGAATACTGCTTGAAGCTCTTTTTGTCGTTCGGGTCAAGTCCAACGTATTCAAGTGCGTTTCGTATTTCTTCATCGCCGATTATGCTTTTGATTTCAGCAATTATCTTAAGATTTTTAAACCCCGTATAACTGCCTATGAAGCTCGGATATTCAAGCATAACTCCCAAGCTCGGCGGAAAACAAAAATCACGGTGGAGCTGCTTATCATCAAAATAAATCTCGCCCTCAGACGGCATAATCAGTCCGCAAATCGCTCTCATCAGCATAGTTTTTCCCGAACCGTTTTTACCAGCAAGGCCGTAGATTTTTCCGCTTTCAAAGGAAGCGTTTATATTGTTTAAAACGTCGTTGTTTTTAATTGTTTTTGATAAATTTGAAATTTTTATTAACATATTCACACCTACCGACAAATATCAATTTTTGAAGATTTTTTCAAAGCCGAAAACGATGAAATTATAAATAAAAGCAACGAAAACACAAGTGCCGTGACAAGTCCGTTTGCATAAGCCTCACTGTTTGCAAAAATTCTTTTGTACATACAATAATTATATACTAAGAGGCTTCCGCTGTAATAAACCGAGCCGACCATATAGATAATCATTGTCAGATTTGATAGCACAGGAGATAGTATAATGCTCAAATTAACCTGAATCGCCGCCGTCATAAATATTATTAAAAACGGAGCTGAAAATCCCAAAGCATTGATATTTGCAAGGTCGATTCCCAACACGTTTTCACAAATATCCGAATGAAACAGAACATTTATATCTCCGACAAGCATAACAGCTATCAATGAAACCGAAAATAACAGAATATAGAGTATTCCAACCGCAAAAAAGCACCAGATTATTTTGCTTGTCCAAACACCGATGCGGGTATTGCTCCTCAGCATAAACTGAACCGAGCTTTTTTTCAAGCTTTCCACAGGATAGTAACCGACTATGAACATAAACAAAATATTGACAAGCAACCAAAGCGACGGGATTCGAAACGACAAGCCGCTTTCGATTTTATACTCCTCGATTCCGTTAAACACAAACAGCAAGCAGTCGCCAAAACCTGCCTTTGACGTTATACCTCCCGCATTAAGCATTGCGTTACATTGCGACACGAAGTATCCGATTTCAACTGCAAATATAATAACTGCCGCCGCAAAATATAAATACCTCTTTTTAATTCCAAGCGTTAAATCAAGCAGAACTAATTTTTTCAGCATACTTATTCTCATTAAACAAACTCCCTTTTCAAAACGGTTTTATTCATAACAACGAGCAAGGATAGCAGTAATGTGATTACAAATACCGCTATATACGGAAGAACGTTTAATATTGTAATGCCGTAGCTGTCACAATTGAGCATTGACTTTGCCCTGTTTATCAGCATAATAAGCCCGACAAAAGCGAATAACACAAAGAATGTATAGACGGCGTTTATTTTTCTCCATAAGAAATATAATGCTATCAGCATTTGTGTACACACAAATGAAAACACATAAACGAATATCAAAGCAACAAACAAAAGCAAAGTATGATTGTATGTATTTCCGTTCATAAATACATAATAGCTGTTTTGCACATTCCAATTCATCGGGCTTTTTGTCAGCATAACGGACTCTGCACACAGCAAAGTCGTAACAAACAACGCTAAAATCGCACTGTTAAGCACAACATCAAGCAACTGCGACTTGTACATCTGCTTTCTTTCGGTGTATCGCAAAATCACATTATATGAAAAACTATGCTCAAGCTCCTTTATGCCGATATATAAAAACGCAGAGGCTATGAGCGGAAGAAAAAGCGGGTTTTCTTTTACGACATAGATTAAATCAGCCGCACAAACAGAGGAAGCATTGAGCGTATATGCTTTGTTTGTGAAGGCGGTTTTTATAAAAACAAATGATACAACCGCAATTAACGCATAAATCCAAAAATACCGTTTGCAAAATATGTTGATATGATTTTGCTTCAGCTTTTTAAAGAGTATCACTTTGCACCTCGCACAAATAAAACGGAATGAAGGTTGCAGCAAACAAAACAACTGCATATATAATCACCGTCAAGGTATCGCCGTAGCCTTGACTCGGATTAATTATTCTCATTAAATCAAGCTTTGAAAAATCGGTTATATCTGCCACAGAAGATAAAAACACATACAAAAGCATCGGTGCAAACACAACGATATACTTATTGTTTATAAAATGTCCGATTATCAACGCCGAAGCTGCGATTAGTCCCGAAAAAACAAAAGCTGTAAGCATATACAGCAATTCAAACACAAACGGCTTGGTGTAAAAAATTTCGCTCCACTTGCTGTATGAAAACACCACGCTGCTGCCACTTGCGGAATCGGGCATAACCGAGGGCAAAGCCATTGAGGTTAAATAAAAATTAAGCAACAACGGCAAGGTCACCGCAACAGCTCCCGACAAAAACACAGCAACATATTTTGCCGTTATGTAGTTGTGTTTCTTTGTTCGTGTGTAAATTTGTTTGACGTAACCGATTTTTCTGTCTGTGACATAAGAGCTTCCGTAAGGAAGCGTTGCAATCAACGGCAAAACAAGAAAATATAAAAAGGATTGCACCGGCACATAGCTTCCGCCTATCCAACAATTAAAGGAAATCACGGGAAAAAATGTGTTTTCAGGCTCAATATTCAGGTAACTGCTGTGTATTACACACGGGAAAATATATTCAAAATAATGCCACAAGCATATTGCAACGCCGATGCCTAAAGCCACAAAAAAGGTACGGCTTGTAAACGCTCTTTTAAATTCAATTTTCACCATTATTGCATATCCTCCGTCATTCCTTTTTTACAACAGGTATATCCTCTACATTCGGAAAGCTGTTTACGAACGAGCAAATCAGCACCATTTCTTCATCGGAATTAATACGACTTAGCTCCTCATCCTTAACAAAATACACCAAATTAAAATTGTTCTCATAGTTAGGCGTAAAATCAATCAAAAAATAATGTTTATCGGAAATCGATTTATTATCGCTGTTATATAACCACGGTTCATAATACATTTCAAATTTATCGCTGTACAGACTTATATTGTTAATCGTGGCATCAAATTCGTGACCGCTGATGTTTTTTACATCAACATTAGCCACAACATATGAATAATCGTTTAGTATAGTGCCGTTTTCATCAACAACTAATTTATTGTCATCCTCAACACGGTCAAAATTCCCCTGTTCCTTCGTCACGGTAATATCATTAACTTTAATTTCAAAATCATAGGGTTCGCCCGAACCGTCGAGGTTAAAGCTGCCGACTATCACAGCCTTTGCACCCTTTTGCAGCTTTGCGTGATAGTATCTGTCGCTTTCGTTGATATTGGAAGCTGACTTTGAGCTTTGCTCGGCCGTTTCCTTTTTCTCGTTCAGTTTCAGAACAACTGCTGTTGCAATTGCCGAGCAAACAAGCAGACATATCAGTGATATAATTATTTTCTTCAACAATCAATACCTCATTACACTTAATTAATCGCACAAACGGGTGCGTAAAATGAATTTATGCACCCGTAGTTGATATTATACGCTGTCCGGACTCCATGCGATTTTTATGGAACCCGCTTTACTCGGATAAAAATGAACGTTAGCGTACTTGTAATTATCCTCATACACATAGTTGGGAAGATATCTTTCCTGACCGATTCCGACATACTTCAGCTTGCCCATATTAAAAGCTCCGTTACTTGAAGCATAGTATCTGTCGGCTAAGCATCCTCTTGTGTTGTTAGATCTGCCTACGCCTGCCGCAAAGCCTGTTTGGGAAGTAGAATAATTGAAGATATAAGATGAGGTTGAATCTTTTTTATCTCTTAATCTTGTTCCCAAAGCACCGCCGTCACCGTTGTATGTGTAGGTTTTCACCTCGTCCGTCACATTACTCGCCGCACTTGCCATCATAGTTGAAACGGAAAACACCGAAACAACCGCCAAGCAGCCTGCTAACAGCTTTGTTGATAATTTGTTTTTTGCTTTCATAAATATCTCCTTTAGATTTATATTATCCTTTACCACGACTTTTATTGTACAGTCAACGGTTTTGTTAGGATCATCGGTTGGGTGGTATCGCACACATATTTTAAGGCATCGACACCGAGTGGGATGAAGTAATAATTGTTTACAGCTTTTACAGTAAAACAATTAATGATGCGGCGTTTTGTACCGTTACTTCTCAATATATAAGCTCAATAAACCTTGTTTTACGCTTTAAAAAACTCATTTTTCATTAATGCGGCTACATTATATTACTATCTGTTACCCATCGTCAATAAATTTGGCACGAGATGTAAAATATTGGCACGAACTGCATTTTGACAGCTAAATCGGCAAAGAAATAACGCCTGCAATTAAATACAGGCGTTAATCCGAAATGTTCATTTGTTTATTTTTAATGCTTACAGTAAAGCGGGATTGTCTTTTTTGATTTGTTCAACTGCGTCCTTGATGCGATAGGACTCATTGCGTTTGCACAGCACTAAAACTCCGTTGTATTCAACTGCGATTATGTCCTCAACGCCCAAAAGCACAACTTTTTCGGCATTTTGGGAGATTACAAGGTTGTTTTTGCTGTTTAAAGAAAGCAAATCCGTGCGGCACACGTTGCTGTTTCGGTCGCCTTCAAGCTGAGAATAAATCGCGTCAAAGCCTCCCAAATCCGACCAACCTACATTCATCGGAACAACAGCGGCACAATCGGTTTTTTCCATAATCCCGAAGTCTATGGAATTGCCCTCTGCTATATTTGCATAGCAAGCTTCTATGTCTGTGCTTTCTGTAATTGCTTTGTAAATATCAGGGGAGTATTTTTTAGCTTCGGACATAAAAAGTGCGGAATTGAACATAAAAATACCGCTGTTCCACAGATAGCCTAGCTTTAGAAATTCTTTTGCTTGCTCACGACAAGGCTTTTCTTTAAAATTATTCACCTTAAAGCCGTTGAGCAGCTTTTCGCCCTGCTCGATATATCCGTATTCAACAGAAGGACTGTCGGGCGTCATTCCGAAAGTAACGATATTGTTGAGAGCAAGACTTTCGGTTTCTTTTATAACACGCAGCATTTCATCTTGCTTATTGATTTTATGGTCGGACGGAAAAACCACAACGTTTGACGGTTCAGCCTTGCAGGCAACCTTAACTCCGTACAAAATAGCAGGCAGAGTGTTTTTGCCCACTGTTTCACATATGATGTTTTCCTGCGGAAAATCTCCACACAAAGCATTTGCCTGTTGAAATACTATGCTTTTGTAGTTTATATTGGTGACAACAAAGATATTGTCCTTTGAAGTTAATTTTAACGCTCCGACAAGTGTGCTTTGGAACAATGTATATCCGTTATCATTCGGAAAAATTGACGCAAATTGCTTTGGACATTCCTCTTTGCACAAGGGCCACAAGCGTGAGCCTTTGCCGCCGGCAAGAATTATAACTTTCATAGCTTTCACCCTCATAAATATGACATCAGTTTTTGGCAAACCTTTTGTGTATCGTTTTGTATTTTACATAGCTTTTGAGTATCAATATCAGTTTCGGCTCTTTTGATGAGCTTTTGATAATCAAGGTTGATGACCTCATCAACAGTCAGACTTGAAGCAAGCTGTCTGTCTTTGAGAGTATTTATTGTGTTCATATCATCATCAACTCCAGGACGCTCAATGAGCAAGGTTTTGGAGTGAGCAACAACACATTCTGCCGAAGTGCTCCAGCCTGCTTTGGCAATAACCAAATCAGCCGCCGCAACAAACGATTGGCTGTCCTTGATTTCGTTGGGAAGTCTGACAAACAGCACGTCAAGATATGATTTTTGGTCAAACCTCAATCCCTCGGTATAAAAAACAACGCCCTTAAAATTGCTTATCTTCACCTGTGGCAGCTCGGCAGATTTGCCCAAGCTCAGATACATAAAGCCATCGCACTCGTTGCCTGTTTGTCTTTTATACAAGCCCGAATAGCTTTCTCTGATTTCGGAAACTCTTTTTTCTGAAATAGGTCTTGAAATCAACCAATCGCTTCTGAAAACCGAATTTTTGTCTGCTCCCGAAAAAACAAGAGATAAATCGTAGGCGATAAAGCTTTTGCACAAGCTGTAAATCTCGCTGAATTTTTCAACGATTTTTTTGTCAGCACCCACACTCTTATATTGGTCTGTCCAAGTGAAGTTGCCTATCTCAACAGCCTTGATGCCCGATTTTTCACTTACAAGACAAGCAAATGCGGAAACGTCGGAAATGATGAGCCTTGTGTTCATTTTTTTGAGCTTTTCGGCTTCGGTTACAGACGCCTGTTTGTATGAATCAAGCATTTCATACACCGCCTTGTTTGTGGCGTTCACGTCAACCTCAAGGCTGTTTCTCTTGTTGACAATTCCGACATCAACCTTATATTCAAAGTATTCGACCCTGTTTTCAAACTCTGCAAGATAAATTTTGGCAAATTCAACCTGCGGTGTGCCTGTGCAAATATAAAAGGTTTTGTCAGTGTTTTTTAAAATATGTTCAATTAAAGCAAGGCTTCGAGTAAGGTGGCCGAAGCCGTGTGATGAAATATAAAATGCAATTTCACAATTCTTCATAACAAATCTCTTTTCCGTTAAACAGCTATTTCTTCAATTGCTTTTACAACTTTTTTAACTTGCTCTGTTGTAAGGGTGCTTCCGCAGGGGATATTGAGCAGGGTTTCGGTATATTCCTCGGCCTTTTCAATTTCAAAGGTCTGACAGTCTTGATATGGTTTTTGGCGATGAACAAGTCCCCACACGGGTCTTGACTGGATTTTTCGCTTTGCAAGCTCATTCATAAGAGCTTCACGGCTTATGCCGTATTCCTTTTCGTTCACAAGAATTGAATAGAACCAATAATTAGGACGGCAATTCGGTGAAAACGGCAGGAGGGTTATACCCTTGACATCTTTAAGCAGTTCTTTGTAAAGCAGGTAATTTGCCTCTTTGGTTTTGATGAAGCCCTCAAGCTGTTCCATTTGTGCAATGCCGACTGCCGATTGAATGTTGTTCATCATATAATTATAACCAACGTTGTTGTGCTTATATCTCAACCCGTCGTCCTTTGCCTGAGCCGCAAGATACATAACCTTTTCGGCTTTGTCACTATCTTTAACAACAAGCGTGCCGCCGCTGCCACAGGTGATGATTTTATTTGAATTATACGAATACACACCGCAATCACCGAAGGTTCCTGCAAATCTGCCCTTGAATTTGCCCGATGTGTAATATGTACCGAGTGCCTGTGCGGAATCCTCAATAAGAATCAGCTTAAACTCATCGGCTATTTGAGTGATGCTTTCCATATCAGCCATATTACCGAAAATATGAGTAACAACAACTGCCTTAACGATTTTGCCTGTTTTGTTATTTACAAGTCCTTTGTCGGTAAGCGTGCATTGAGTTTGGCAAAAACGCCTGAGCTTTTCGGGGTCCATATTGCCGAAGCTGTCGCAATCCATAAAAACGGGAGTTGCGTTTACATACTTTATGCAGTTTACAGATGCTATAAACGTGAGCGTAGGAGCGATTACCTCATGGTTTGAATTGATGTCGTTGATAATCAAAGCCATATGCAACGCCGATGTTGCATTTTGCATCGGAATTGCATTGTCTGCCTTTACATAATCTTCAACAACCTTTTTGAACTTTCCCACAAACGGGTCTGTGATTGAAACCCACTGACTCTCAATAGCCTCTGTGGTATATTTTACTTCGTTTCCATGCAAATTCGGTTCTGATAAGCTGATTTCAAACATATTTACACTTCCCTTAATTTAGCTTTATTTGTGTATCTCCTTGATTCAGGGTTACGTTTTCAAAAATCTTGATTTCGCCCTTTGCTGTTGCAAGCTTTATGTTTACAGTTTTCGGTGTTTTAACATTTTTAACCGACAAAATATTGTTGCAAAGCGTGAGCGAAATTTCCTCATAGTCGCCCTTTAGGTAATTGTTGGTTTCGCCGTCGTCAATATACCAAATAAATTCGTCGCCATTTCCGCTTTCGGATTCGGTTACAATAATCTCCTTTTCCGTAACGGTAACGCTACCCTCTTTTATAAATACGGGGATATTGTCCGGTGATACCTCAAGTGTGATTTCGCCGCCGTTAACAGGCTTTAGCGTATAGAAATCATACCACAAACGCTTTGGCAGATATACATTCTTTGTTTTGGCATCCTTGATGCTTGTAAAAATCGGGGCAACAAGCAAATTGTCACCGAAATAATACTCGTCGCTGACACTCCAGCACTTTTCATCCTCGGGATGTTCAAGATACAAGCCTCTCATTATCGGGCAACCGTTCTTATATGTCTTGTAGGAGCTACTGTAAATATACGGCATAAGATTGTTTCTCAAATGCACAAGGTCAATACATATATCCGTTGTTTTGCCCTCAAAGCACCACGGCTCACGAGGAGTTTTTTTGCCGTGAGTTCTGAACATCGGCGTAAAGCAGGCAAACTGCATCCATCTTGTGTATACTTCTTCGTCGGGCAGCTTTAATTGGCTCAAAAATCCGCCTGCGTCACTTCCCCAATACGAATAACCTGTAACGCCCGAATTAATGCCCAAAAGCACCTGTTTTTTCAGATTTGTAAAGGTTGCCGAGCTGTCACCCGACCAAATTGAAACATTGTAGCCTGCTGTTCCCGTGTAACCGCATCTGCTAAGCACAAACATTCTGTAATCGGGATAAGCCTTTGAAATAGAGTTGTAGATAATTTTAATCCATTCATCGGCAAAATTAAGATGGAATTCTTCCTCGCTGTAAGTGTTGAAGAACACCTGAGGAGGCACGTTTTCGGGTTCTCCGAGGTCAAGCCAAAAGCCGTCAACTCCCTTTTGCTTCATCTCAACATATTTGCTTCCGAGGATTTTTTCGGCGTTTTCAGCAAGTGGGTTGATAACCGAGCCGTAGAGGTCATCTCTGCACCACCAATCACCCCAAACCGCCGTTTGCGGCTTTGTAACCTCTTTGGTACGCTTTGCAAAGACGTCGTTTTCGTCAAGCTCTTTGTAGTTCTTTGATTCATTTGTAAAGAAGGGCTGAGAGATTGTGAGAAGCTTTATGTTTCGTTTTTTAAGCTCACGACACATCTGTTCATAATGAGGAAAGTTCTCTCTGTTCCAATCAAGGTCGCCCATTCTTTTGTACCAATGAAGGTCGATAACAATGGCACTCACCTTTATGTTATGCTTGTCAATCTGCTGTAAAAGGTCATAAATTTGCTGTTCATTTTCATAGCCGAACTTTGATTGAATATAGCCGAAGGTCCATTTCGGAACCAAGGATTTGGAGCCTGAAAAATCATAAAATCTTGAAACAGCCTCCTTGGGTGTAGGCTCGCTGAACATATAGCAGTCAAAATAAAGCTGCTTTGTTGTGTATGTTACAGTTGTGCTTTCATCGTTATCCTTAAATTCAAAGCTATCGTTGCCGTTTGCGTTGTAATAAACAGCATAGCCTGTGTTTGTGAAATAAAACGGGATATAAAGCTTTGCCTGATTGCCCAAATCCGCAAGATGATACAGCTTAAAGCCTTGGTTGTTAAGCGTCAACGTGTCGCAGGCTTCGCCCATACCCATAAATTTGTATTTTCCGAAATATGTACGCTTTTCAACCAGCTCTTGAACATATCCTACTCTGTCCCAAGTGTTTTCAATAGCAACAAATGTGCCGTTTTTATCATAGCTGATTTCGATTTCGGATTTATAAATCGGATTTTTGTCTTTGTCAAGCAAGGTGTAGCCCTGCTTGTTTTTTTTAATATAAAAATCGCCAATCTCCGTGAGATGAGCTTCTTCAATATTTATATTTTTGGCAGCCTTATGAATTTTGAAAGGATATTCACAAAGCTCCTCGTCCTTTATCGAACACTTAACTCTCAGGTAATTGTCCTCTGTAAGATATGCTTCGATGTTAATATTGTTTTCGGTTGTAAATAATAATTTGTTATTCATCATTATCTCCTCACACTTTCATATCACTTACAAGGTTTGCAGCCCATTTGTGCTTATTAACCTTGACAAGTGCCAATACAAGTCTTACGACTTCTTCTGTTGACAGCATCGCAAACACCCAATAAATCGGAAGATGCAGTATATATGTTCCGAAAAGAGCCATAGGAATACCCACGCACCAAGGACCGATGATGTCAAGAAACAAAATGTATTTTGTATCTCCGCCGCTCTGGATTATTCCCTGACAGGTAACCATATTCAAAACCTTGACGGTTAAGTATACTGCCGCAACAATTACAAGTATTGTTGCATGTTGCTGTACTTCCTCCGATACATTGTACAACGAAACATAAGTATAAGAGAAGCAAGCAAGCAGTACCGAAATGATGATGGAAAGAAAGGTTGTTACGCATATAATCCTTTTGGAATAACCGATAGCGGTGTCATAATTCTCTTTGCCAAGCTCGTTTCCGAGAATAATTGCCGTTGCACTTGCCATACCGTTAAACAATCCGATTGAAAAGTTCTGAATTGGGAACATTATTGAAGCGGCGGCAAGGTCTGCGGCACTCATTTGTCCGTAAATTGCAGAATAAACGGTGTCAGCCACAATAAAAAGAATATTGAGTGCAAGCAAGGGAAGCATTGAATTGTAGTAAGCTTTTTTGAAGTCCTTGTCAACCTTGCCGCAAAGAGTTTTGAAAAGATTAAAGCTGATATTTCTTTTCACTGCATAAATGTATCCTGCAAGCAAAAGTGCTTCAATCACTCTTGCAATAAGAGTAGCCAAAGCCGCACCGTAAATCGTCATTGACGGAATACCCCAAATGCCGAAAATGAGTATGTAGTTCAGCACTGTATTTAAAACCACGCTGATAATTCCGCAAACCATAGGTGCTTTTACCTGTTTGGTGCTTCTGAGAAGGGTTGAAAACATATTGGAAAACAGCACCGGAATCGCACTTAATGCGTAGATTTTCTGAACAACGGCACCCTTTGCGATTATCTCCGAATCGCTTGAAAACAGGTTTACGCTCTGAGTGGGAAGCACAAACGCAACCGCTAAATAAACAGCCAACGCAATAAATCCGATTATAAACGGGATTTTAAACGCCTTAGGAATGTTCTGACTTTTTTTGTTGCCCCAAAATTGTGTAACATATATTGATGTTGCTCCGGCTAACGCCAATACAACGTAATAATAAATATTGTAAATTCGGTTGCCCGCCGTAATTGACGAAATGGCAATGTCACCGAATTGTCCCACCATAAGCTCGTCGATAATGGGAAGCAGGGACTGCATTATACATTGCAGCGTAATAGGCAGGCCTATTACAAAAAGCTGTTTGTACAATCGTTGATTTGATTTCATCTCAGCACCTCTTAATGATGTTGTTTTCGTATGCCCAATCCACGGTTTTTGCCAAGCCGTCATACAAGGCTGTAAATTGATATTCGCCTAAGTGCGATTTCATTTTACTGCTGTCAAGACACTTTCGCATATAACCCTCGGGCTTTGTTGTATCCCATATGATTCTTTTTTTGTATCCCGTAAGGCTTGCCACTATTCCCGCAAGCTCTTTGATGGAGGTTTCGCTGTCTGTTCCAATGTTGAGCGGCTCGGTGTCGTTGTAATTGAGCATTGCTTTGATTATGAGATTGCACAAATCATCTATATAAATAAACTCTCTCGTTGCGTTTCCGCTTCCCCACAGGCTTACCTCTGAATCGGTGTTTGCGGCATCGGAAAATTTTTTAATCAGTGACGGAATAACGTGTCCCGATTTTTCGTCAAAGTGGTCGTTTGTGCCGTATGCGTTGGCAGGAATAAGATAAATAAAGTCCTGACCGTACTGCTTTTTATATGCCATACACAACTGATAAAAAGCTCGCTTTGCAAACCCGTATGAAGCGTTTGCCTCTTGGGGTGTGCCGTTGAACAAATCCTCCTCCTTGAAAGGAACGGGAATATTATCGGAGTATGAGCAGTTTGTGCCGACGGCAATCAGCTTTTTGACATTGTGCTTGCTGCATTGCTCAAGGACAAATGAACACATAAGCAGGTTTTCATAATAATAATCTGCCGGATGAGTTACAATGTCGGCAATTCCTCCAACCTTTGCGGCAAGATGTATTACATATTGAGGCTTTATGCTGTCAAACAGCTTTGCCGCCTCGTCTTGACTTGTTAAGTTATAGTCCTTGCTGTTTACTGCAACAACATTTGTAAAGCCCTGTGACTTCATATTTTTTACAAGTGCATTTCCGATAAAGCCTGTTCCGCCTGTTATAAGCACCGTACTGTTTTTCACAATAATCACTCCTCGGTTTTTATTGTTTTTCAAGCTCAAGGTCGTTGTTTACCATAGCTTCTACAAGTCCCTTTAAGTCAACCTTAGGCTCCCAGCCGAGAACCGTTCTCGCCTTTGTGCTGTCACCAATCAAAAGCTCAACCTCTGCCGGACGGTAAAACTCCTTTGATATTCTTACAAGCACACGACCCGATTCTTTGTCAACGCCCACTTCATCAAGTCCGGAGCCTTGCCAAACGATATTGTAGCCTGCACAGCTAAACGCTTCCTCGGCAAACTCCCTGACTGTATACGTCTTGCCTGTTGCAACAACAAAGTCATCAGGCTCGGTATGTTGCAAAATTTGCCACATTGCCAAAACGTAATCTCTTGAGTGTCCCCAATCTCGTTTCGCGTCAAGATTGCCCAAAAACAAGCAATCGGCTTTGTTGTACTTGATTTTTGCAACCGTGTTTGTTATTTTTCGTGTAACAAACTCCTTGCCACGGCGTTCCGATTCGTGATTAAACAAGATGCCGCAGGAAACAAACATTCCGTAGCTTTCTCTGTAATTCTTTGAAATCCAATAAGAGTACAGCTTTGAAACGCCGTAGGGACTTCTGGGATAAAACGGAGTGGTTTCTCTTTGAGGAATTTCCTGAACCTTGCCAAACATTTCACTTGTTGCCGCCTGATAAACTCTTGCGGTGGGCTTGACAAGTCTGACTGCTTCCAAAAGCTTTGTAACGCCTATGCCATCAACATCGTTTGTAAAAAGCGGTTCTGACCACGAAATACCTACAAATGATTGTGCCGCAAGGTTGTATACCTCGTCCGCCTGACTGATTTGCATTGCCTTTATAAGAGAAGTAATATCGCTCATATCTCCGTAAATAAAATTAATTTTATCGGCTATATGAGTAACATTACCGTATTCCGCCGTGCTTTTTCTTCTGATTAAGCCGTAAACCTTGTAGCCCTTGTCAAGCAAAAGCTCTGCCAAATAGCTTCCGTCCTGTCCTGTAATTCCTGTAATCAATGCACTTTTCATAGCTTTGCTCTCCTTACATATTTGATGTTAAAATCAGGCATTTGCCCTTGACCTTGACAGTTTTTTTGCCTGCCGTAATGAAAATCGTATCTCCAGCTTTGAACTTGATTGCCATAGAATCATCTTCAATCTCGCCCAAACCTTCAACCACCGTTACAGCCAAAAACGAAGCTTCGGTAACATTGATTTCAGCCTCGGTTTCAACGTCGTACTTTGTTGTGCTAAACCACTTGCAGTCGGCAAGAAGCTGACGTGTGTAGCCGTTTTTCCTTTCGGGCTTGTAGATGTTCTTTTCAACCTCGTTCTTTTTGGTGTTTACAACATCAAGAGCCTTTTCCATATGGATTTCACGGGTATTGCCGTCCTTGTCTTTTCTGTCATAGTCATACAAACGATATGTGCTGTTTGAATTTTGCTGAATTTCGCAAACCAAAATATCGCTTCCGATTGCATGGATTGTACCCGGCTCAACAAAAAACACATCGTTTTTCTTTACATATACCTTGTTAAGAATTTCTGTGATCGTGTTATCCTTTACTCGGCGTTCGATTTCTTCTTTTGATGAATCTTTTTTCAAGCCGTAATAAATGTAGGCGTTTTCCTTGCAGTCGATAATGTACCACATCTCGGTTTTACCCAACCCATGCTCAACCTTTTTGGCATAATTGTCATCCGGATGAATTTGGATTGAAAGCTTTTTTTTGGCGTCTATGAATTTTATAAGAAGCGGGAATTTTTCATTCTCGCAATATTTTGTTCCGAGAGCCTCTTTGCCTACATTTTCAAGAAAATTGTCAAAGGTTTTTCCCGAAAAGCAACCTGTTGCAATTTTGCAAAGTCCGTCCTCGTTTGCAGACAGCTCCCAGCTTTCCGCAACCTTATTGAAATCGCACTTCTTATCATACTTTTCTTTGAGAGTTGAACCTCCCCACAAATAATCCTTGTAAGCAGGCTCAAGCTTAAACATATCCTCGATAATTAAAAACTTGTTATTATCTGTTTTAGTGTAGCCTGTAAGCATAATACTTAACTCCTTGTAGTTGAAAATCAGAAATATTTTTTGATGTCATCTTTTATCTTCTCTATTATGTCCGTCGTCTCTGCGGCGTTGCTCGCTTTAACTGCTGTGTAAAGCTTTATTTTAGGTTCTGTGCCGGAGGGTCTTAAACAAAAGAAGCCGTTATTCTCAAGTGTGAAATACAAAACATCGGATTTGTTGAGCTTGATATTTTTGACTGTCTCCGTTTCAAAGTCAAATTCTTTTAAGCTTAAATAATCTTTTACGGATATTACTTTTTGATTTCCGATTGCTTTGGGCAATGCTTCTCTTACTCTTTTCATAATGCTGTGGATTTTTTCAGCACCCTCAACACCGTCCATCACTATGTAAGATAGGTCTTCCTTGAAAAAGCCGTAGCATCCGTACATCTCGTCGATTACATCGCAAAGTGTTTTCCCCTGTTTTTTATAGAAAGCACACATTTCACACAAAACTTTTACAGAGCTTACTGCGTCTTTGTCTCTTACATATGTATCGACAAGATAGCCGTAGCTTTCCTCAGCACCGAAAATGTAGCTTTTGTTTAAGCTTTGCTCATATTGATTTATCTTTTCACCGATATATTTAAACCCTGTCAGCACCTCTTCGGTTTCTGCGTTGTAACGCTTGGCAATTTCACTTAGCATATTTGTCGTGACTATTGTTTTTACAATCACGCTGTTTTTTGGAAGCTTTCCGCTCTTTTCAAGCTGTGACAAAATGTATTCAGCCATCAGGCAAGCAATCATATTACCTGTAAAGCACTTATAGCTTCCGCCTTTGTCCTTTGCGTAAACACCTAATCTGTCAGCATCGGGGTCTGTTGCCAAAACAATGTCTGCGTCCTTTTCCTTTGCAAGCTTTAAAGCAAGCTCAAAAGCCGAGGCTTCTTCGGGATTCGGTGACTTTACCGTTGAAAAATTCCCGTCGGGAAGCTGCTGCTCCTTAACGGCGAAAACATTTTTATAGCCGCTCTCTTTAAGGACTCTCATCACAGGAACATTTCCCGTGCCGTGAAGCGGAGTATAAACGATTTTCAGCTTGTCTTTTTCTGTGTCAAGGTTTTCTTCGGTAAAGCCGATGTTGATAATGTGTTCAACAAACTCATCGTCGATTTCTTTTTCGATGATATTAAACAAGCCTTTTTCTTTTGCTTTTTGCTCCGAAATAGTTTTTATCGAACCGTAATCGGTTACCTTGTTCACATAACCTATCAAGTCTTTGTCAAAGGGCGGTGTAATCTGACAACCGCTTTTCCAATAAACCTTGTAGCCGTTATACTGCGAAGGGTTGTGACTTGCCGTAATTACAATTCCCGATGTGCAGGAAAGCTTTCTTACTGCAAACGAAAGCTCCGGAGTAGGTCTGAGCGACGGGAACAAATAGGTTTTTATTCCGTTGGCATTAAAGCAAAGTGCTGTTTCTTTGGCAAACACATCAGACATAATTCTGCTGTCATAGGCAACAGCAACGCTTTTTTCATCTGTTTCTGTTTGATTTATATAATCGGCTATGCCCTGAGTAGCTTTTCTCACCGTGTAGACATTCATTCTGTTTGAGCCTGCACCGATAAGTCCTCTTAGACCGCCTGTACCAAATTCAAGGTCCTTATAAAATCTATCCTGAATTTCCTTCTCATCATCTTTGATTTAGTCTAACTCTTGCTTTGTTTTGTCGTCGAAATATTCACTTTCGCACCACAGCTTGTACTTTTGAAAATAGGTCATAATTACTCCTCCTTTCGTTGCGGCTACATTATATTATGAGAAATCTATATTCGTCAACGAATTTGGCACAAGATGCAAAATAATGGCACGAACTGCATTTTGCACAATTTAAAAGGCGTATATTTGGTGGTTTTTTCGGGTTGATTTACAGTATTCGGCGTATTGCACAAGTCAAGTGTGAGCAGATTGGTTGAAATGACATTTGCTGTTACAGCTTGCTTGAAAAGCAGAAGCACCTGCTTGAATTATACGAATATTCACAAAAAGCCGAGCGATTATTTTAGATTGTTTTTCGCAAATATGATTGAATTTGCTGTCGGATTATGATATATTTGAAAAAAAGGAGGTGTTTTAATGATAACTATTGCTGTTTGCGATGACGAAAAAGTTTTGCTTGATACAGTTTCACGAACCGTAAAATCCGAATTTGAGGACGCAGGAATAAATGTTAATCTTACACCTTACCAAAACGGCAATGATTTGCTTAAAAAGCACTCTGAAAAGCCGTTTAATATTCTTTTTCTTGACATTAGTATGCCTGCTATAAACGGATTTGAGGTCGCCAAAAAGGCAAGAGAGATTAATCGTGATGTTTTTATTATATTTGTAACCTCAAACGACGAGCTTGTTTATGAGAGCTTTAGCTATCAGCCCTTTTATTTTGTCAAGAAAAACACCGAAACAGGACTCAGAAATGACGTTGCCGTTGTGGTAAGAAAACTGATTTCTCATATGAGGCAATACGAAGGGGTACTGCTTGAGATTTCGCCCGGCAGGAAATCCACGGTGCTTTACAGAGATATTATGTATATAAAAAGCGACAAGCATTATCTTGAATACTATATGTCCGACAAGAGCGTTGCAAGGCAAAGAGGCACTATGAGCGATGTTGAGCAAAGCCTTGCGGAGCATGGGTTTATTAAGATTCACAAACGAAATTTGGTAAATATGAACTACATAAAATATATTGACAATCGTATGCTTGAGGTTGTGCTGAAAAACAACACCAAGCTTGAAATGAGCCGAAACTGTAAAACCGAAACCGAAGAAAGATACATAAAATTTATGAGGTCGTTAATATGATATATTTTGATGAAAGGTTTTTTAATATACTTACGTTTTTTTCCTCAATGCTTGAATGGACTGCCTGTATAATGTTCATAAATTCTTTTTTAAAAAAGAAAACGTCAAAGCTGAAGTTTAACCTGATGATTTCCGCTTTAATAACGCTTGTTTGCACTGTTAAGGTTTTTAACTATATTATTGCGGGCGAATTTGAGATTCATCAGCATCAAACCTTTTTCATAAGATTTTTATGCAAAATCGTTGTGGTTTTGCTGTCGTGCTTGTTTATAAAAGCTGTGTATTCCATAAACATAAACCATATGCTGTGTATAATAATCCCGATTTTGCTTTTATGCACATCTAACGTTTTGCACCTGCTTGTTGAATTTTTTGCTAAAATAGTAATATCTCATTACAGATGGCTGTTTGCTCTGATTCTTATGACAATAATTGATTTCATATTTGTTTCGGGGCTGTATTTTGCATCAAAATCGCTGAACAAAAAAGAGCTGATTTATTATAAAAAAGATATATTCTTTATTTTAATCAGCTTTTCCGCATCACTGCTGATATTATCGTTCTTCAATGTATTGCTGCTTCGCATAAATCAAGTCTTCTTTCAAGAAATGCTGCTCATCGTTCTATGCGTAGTTGTTGTTTTGGTAATGGATATTATAGTTCTTCAACTGCTTTTGAGAACGGCGTACCACAACCGAAAGCTTAAAGAAAACGAAATCAAGCTCATGGGCGAAAGTCTTAAAAATCAATACGCAAAAAACATCAAGGAGCAAGACGAGCTTTTCAGACGTATGCGACACGACTTTAAGCACCATATGTGCGTTGTTGACGCTCTGCTTGACAAAAATAAGATTGAAGAAGCAAAGAGCTATATAAAGGATTACATAGGCTCAACCACGGCAATCACCTATGTTGACACCGGAAACGAATATTTGAACGCTATTCTCAACTCAAAAATTACCTACGCTAAGAAAAACGACATCAATATAACTACCGTTATTGCAGGTGAAATCGACGGTATAAACAACATTGATATGTGCAACTTGATGGGCAATCTTATTGATAACGCCGTTGAGGGCTGTGCAAGCACAAAAGAAAAAGACATTGTTGTTAAAATTTTGTCGGAGGAAGCCTTTATACGCATAAGCGTTGCAAACACCATAAGCTCCTCTGTTTTGAAAGGAAACGCAAGCCTTAACACAAGCAAAAAAGATGCCGAAAACCACGGCTTCGGCACAAAATCAATTAAGAATATTGCAAGCAAATACAACGGTTATGCCGACTACTATGAAGAAGGCAACAAATTCTTTGCAAACATTACATTAGTGAAAAACTAAAAACCGAGAGGCTGTCTCACTAAATCAAGTGAGACAGCCCCCTTTTTGCACAAAGACTATCGACCCTGCAAAAACGAAGCTAATCGTTTTGCAGGGTCGATGCCTAAGAAAGGTGTTTTATTTTGAATTTTTATCTATTGTAGTAATTAAAATCCTTTGGCTTTTGTCTTTTGCCCATATACATTGTAACAACAATTACGGTTAGGCTGAGAAGCATCAATATTACCCACAAGGTCGGGTTTCTGCTGTCGCCTGTCTGTGACGGTCCGTTGCCTGAGCTTGAGCCGTCTGCACCGCTGATGCTCGGCTGTGTTTCAGCTGGTTTTCCATCATAGGTATTGATGAGATCATAACCGCTGATTTGCTTGGTGTAGCCCTCAACCTCAGCTTCGTCAATCGTATACTTTATGGTTTCGCCGTCAGCGTTTTTCCTTGGCAAATCAAATGAATATTTCCAATTATCCGACGCCGTTACCAAACGCTGAGCCGCAAGCTCACCGTCACCGTAAACAAAAACTATGATTGATTTCGGTCGCTGTGCTTCGGGGTTATCGCCGTGAATCCAAGTTTTTGTTCCCGATATTTTAACATTTGTGCTGAGCTTTGATTCGTCAAACGTGTTGGTAAACACCACGCTGTCCGCTTTGTCGTTGTTTTTCATAATCGTTTGCTTGCAGGAAAGCTTGTGTTCGTCTTCGCTCAATACAAACGTTATGGTATAGATTGAGGTGTCATATTTCCAACCTGACTCGTTGCCGCTAAGCTCATAAACGGTGTAGGTGTATTCACCGATGTCGGTAAAGGTAATAGTGCCGACCTCCGCCGTACCCTCGCCGCTGATTTTTAAGAGCTTTTGACTGCCCTCTGAGCCATCGGGCATCGGAGCGTTTGCCTTGCCCTTGAACAAAAATTCAAAATCGGCTTTGGGAGCGTTGTCACCCTCAATAACTTTTGTTACAGCAGGAATCTCAACCTTTAGCGGAGCAACATAGGTGTTTAAAATATCATAGCCGTCATAAGAAGCACGATAGCTTGTAATCGGAAGCTCCTCAACGGTGTACTCTGCTTCGCTACCGTCCGAATTGTACTTTGGAGCAACAAAGGTGTATTTCCAATTTCCGTCATCATCAGGGGTTACTGTTTTTTCTTCTAACAGCAGGTCGCCGTTTTTCAATTGAACTGTTACGGATTCGGGAAGCTTCACATCATAATCACCGAGCTCCCAAGTCTTTTCGCCGTTGATTTCAATTCTCGGCTCACCTGAATATGTGTTTGTCACAATTATTTCAATTGCTTCTTCAGTTGAAATGCCAAAGCCGTTTTCAACCGTTTGACTGAAGCCGTCGATAAAATAATTATGCTCTCTGAGTTCATAAGCAACACCCACGGGGATTTCAAACGTCTTTGTTTCATCGGCTTTCAGCTTAAAATCAAATTTTTCGTCACCAACCAAAAGCGTCATTGAAAATTCTTTTGATTTGTCTGCGTCAAGCAAATCACCGTTAATACGTTTTGTAACACTCAGAACGGTAGTTTTCGGATCGCCGTCCTCATCCTTTGGCTCAACGTTTACAAATTTCACCTCAGCAGTATAATCGCCTGCGATGACGCCGCTTATTGAATCGAAAATCTGCAAATAATCATTTGCATCGGTTTCTTCAATTGTGTACTTCGTCTTGCTCGGCAGGTTATCAAAGGTCTTTTCCTCGCCCGCTTTAAGTGTAAAGCTCTTTGTCTGCGGTTTGTTTTTTCCGTCGTCAAACACAACCTTAAAACCAAATTCTTTATCGCTTTCTGTGATATTTTCAACGTCGGCAGTGGTGTTTTTATCTTCTTCGTCTTTTTCTGTATTATTGTCGGCGTTTTTTTCAACAGCTTTTTTAACTGTCAGACTGCCGAATTTTTCACTTGTTTGAGAGTCGTAAATATTGTTGAACGGAAGCAAAACCGTGCTGCTGTCAACAATATGACCACTGTATTCCTTTTGAGCGGAAATATAATCATTGTCGTTTTGTTCGGTCACAACAAATTTTGTACCGAGCGGAATACCGTCAAAAGTTTTTACCTTGCCGCTTTTAAGGGTAAACTCCTCGGTTATACCACCGATTTTGGCGGTGAACTTAAATTCCTTGTCCGCATCCTCGGAATTACCCTCGGCTTTTTTTGTTACGGTGAGCTTACCCATCTTTTCAATATCACAAACGTTCACAAAGTCGGCAATTGCTTGATTGTTGCTTATGTTGCCGCGATGACCTGTGCTTGTGCAAGCATAGCCTGCAACCGAGACCTCGGAAACATTGTATAGAACGCCAACGGGAATGTCCTTGAAGGAAGCGGTTTGACCGTCACGAAGCTTGAGAGCTTCACCGCTTTTCAGAGTTTTTTCTTCACCGTTGTCAATGGTGTAGGTGTAGCTTTGGCTGTCTGAAAAGGTGACGGTAAAAGTAAAATCGGTTTTCTTTTGAATATCCGTCAAAGGTGAATTGTCGGAGTTTTTAACAGTTTTGCGAATCAACAAATCGCCTGTCAGGTGAGTGTTGTAAGCTTTGATAACAACCTTGGCATCACTGTCCTTGACGGAAAATTCATATTTTGTAATGCGGTTACCGTTTTTATCGGTATCATAGGTGTACCCAACAGCAGGAGAAGCCTCCACAAAATAATAATTACCGGCAGGAAGTGAAACATTGATTTTTCCATTTCGGTCGGTCGCATAACGACCGCCAATCTGAACTCCGTTCGCCTTAAAGAGGTAAAACGCAGTTTCGGGAATCGTAATTTCATCAGACTCGGCTGAATCCGATTTTTCAAGCTTGACAAGCTCAACGCTGTTAAACTTGGTTTTTGAGCCGTAGAGATTATTGGTGGCCTGCTGTTCATTTTCCCACGCATAGGTCACGCTGATTAACGCAGAAATTGCAAACAGCACAGCGAACACCAAAGAAATACTCTTTAAAACTATTCTTTTCATCGGTACACCTCCTTTAGCATCAGTAATTGTGTCCCTCTTCAAAGCACTGTTCCTGTTTAATGAAAAGTGCTTTGAAGAAGGCGGCGGGCGGAAAACCCGCCGTCTTGCAAAAATTAAATTGTATCAATCAAAACGATGACGTTGACTCTATTCTCCGAAAGTTACATCTGCAACCAATCTCATATTATCGGGATTAGTGTAATAACTATCAATAGAATCTCCCATATTTCCGAAGTAAAAGTTCATTGTTTCACCGTAAAAATAAACTTCGCTTGTGCTGTCACCTAAACGATAAGTACAGATTTGTACTCTTTCAAATTCAGAAGCTAGACCGCTGCCGAACGCTTCATATCCTTCATAGTCAAAGCCGTAATATACATTTCCGTTACTGCTTGTTGCTACACCGAGGAATGAATAGTAAGTTGAATCAAACATATAGAATTCGGTTGATGCGGCTTCGGTGCTGTTAACAAATGCGGTTACTGTATACTTTTCCAACGGAGAAGCCATATTAACTGTTTCGGCAGGCTTAATATAACCGTTATCAACTACTGCATTTTCACTTGACACATTCCAAGTAACGCCTTCGCTAACACTTGTTCCGTCTGCTTTTAAACCAACGCTGATGCCTGTTGCGTCGTCTGAACCGAATATCGCTGTATCTGTTATATCAATGCTATATGAAACAGGAGTAACAACAGTTTCTTCTCCCATATCAACGCCGATAGCACGGAGTAAGTTTTCTGCATCTGCACTCGGAGCTGTGCCTGCTGTGGTGTCATAAAAGCCTGTGTTGTCGTCCTTGCCGACGTCATCTGCTGTGACAAACTGAGCAGTAACGTTAATTGCATAGTAATAGCTGTCGTCCATTTTGTCTTTCAGCGATATGCCGTCAAGCAACAATCCTGTTGCTGTATTTGGCTGAATTGCATTTGCCCAATATACCCAGCCGTCGGTGTCATATACCCAATAATCGCCTGCGGTCGAGCCTGCATCAATCCACTCCTGCATACTCATCAAGTCGCCGTTGATAGTTGTTGTTGCATAATGGGTTTCTTCAACGGTGGTGACATTTTCGTCCTCAACGCTGTTTGAGTCTGCATCATAAACTGCATTGTCGATTTTTGTTTCGCCGTCAGTATATGCAACGTAATCGTCGAAATCCATATCGTATGTGCCGTTGATGTCAGCTTGTAGGCTGTCCTTGTTCTTATTGAACGTCGGCATATAGGTTGTTGAGCCGCCTGTTGCCCACTCCCAATATGTGTCGGTCAAGTTTTCTTGGTCAAAATAGTGGGTCAAATAGGTGTCTGTGTCGCCCTTTGTCGCTCCTGTTGTGATAACCTCAGTGGCCTCGGCAGGGGTGTTTTTGTTCATCGTGATTTCAAAATATTCATCAAGACGAATACGGGCGAAAATCGGGTTATCTGCAAAGTTTTCAACGTAAACGTCCTTGTTAGAGCCGTCAAAATCGTCGTGCAAACGTCCGCCGGGGTTGATGATGTCATCGGTTTCGTTGAGAGCCGTTTGGCTGATACTCTGCCAAGCAAACGTTCCGCCGAGCAAGAGTGCCGCCGCTGTGGCTATTGCCGCAACTGCCGTGACTTTTTTCTTTTTGTTTGACATATAATTGTCTCCTTTCATTTAAGATTTATTATGCAAATAATTCCAAATTTAATGTTCACATTACTGCAAATAAACTTATGTAGTAGTTTCTTGCGACCAATCAGGTTGTATAACACCAACTGATTCGTTGTTAAAGTATTCATGGTCAGTTACCTTTGCAACATCCCAAGCCGAACAATCCAAAGAAAGATTTTCGCATGTTCGGAACATATTTTTCATATCAGTAACATTTGAAGTACTCCATCCACTGCCGAAGGTGATTCCGGTAAGGTTTCTGCACCTATGGAACGTTGAGTTCATAGACTGAACATTTGTTGTGTCAAACGTTGAAAGATCAAGCGTTGTAGCAGGACAGTCTCTAAACATACAATTCATACTCGATATCTTTGATGTATCAAACGACGACAAATCAATTGTTGTAGCTTTGCATAAATCAAACATATATTCCATACTGGTTACGTTTGAGGTATCAAACATAGAGAGATCAAGCTCTGTAACAGAACATGCAGTGAACATACCACTCATATCCGTTACTTTTGAAGTGTCAAATGACGAGACGTCGATCTTTTTGGCACCGCAATCGCCAAACATCAGCTCCATACTTGTTACTTTTGATGTGTCAAACGATGTAAGGTCAAGCTCTGTGGCGTTACATCTGCAAAACAACTGCCACATATCAGTTGTATCGGATGTGTCAAAGTTTGTGAAATCAAAGGTTGTTCCCTGATCCACTTTTAAGCCGACAGTATAAAAATAGTTTCTAATAATTTTGGGTTTAACTTTGTTAGCAAAACGAACAGATGTGGTATAATGGTCATACGTATTCGAAAAATTTTCTTTTATTTTGTATGTTGCTACAGTGTCTTCTTCTACACCTGCAATGGCAGCAGCTTGAGCCTTTGTGATGTCATCTGCAGATGTGAAAATAACCATTTCGTATGTACCATCATCTTTGGTTGAATAAAGGCTGTAAATAGTTTCACCTGTGGGCAACGGGTCGGTTGTCGGCTCGGTTGTGGGTTCTTCTCCCATATCAACGCCGATTGCACGGAGCAAGCTTTCTGCGTTTGCACTCGGAGCTGTGCCTGCTGTGGTGTCATAGAAGCCTGTGTTGTCGTCCTTGCCGACGTCATCTGCTGTGACAAACTGAGCAGTAACGTTAATTGCATAGTAATAGCTGTCGTCCATTTTGTCTTTCAGCGATATGCCGTCAAGCAACAATCCTGTTGCTGTATTTGGCTGAATTGCATTTGCCCAATATACCCAGCCGTCGGTGTCATATACCCAATAATCGCCTGCGGTCGAGCCTGCATCAATCCACTCCTGCATACTCATCAAGTCGCCGTTGATAGTTGTTGTTGCGTAATGGGTTTCTTCAACTGTTTTTACGCCGTCATCTTCAACGCTGTTTGAGTCTGCATCATAAACTGCATTGTCGGTCAATTCGGTCGTCTGGGTGTAATCAACGTAATCGTCGAAATCCATATCGTATGTGCCGTTAATGTCAGCTTGTAGGCTGTCCTTGTTCTTGTTGAACGTCGGCATATAGGTTGTTGAGCCGCCTGTTGCCCACTCCCAATATGTGTCGGTCAAGTTTTCTTGGTCAAAATAGTGGGTCAAATAGGTGTCTGTGTCGCCCTTTGTCGCTCCTGTTGTGATAACCTCAGTGGCCTCGGCAGGGGTGTTTTTGTTCATCGTGATTTCAAAATATTCATCAAGACGAATACGGGCGAAAATCGGGTTATCTGCAAAGTTTTCAACGTAAACGTCCTTGTTAGAGCCGTCAAAATCGTCGTGCAAACGTCCGCCGGGGTTGATGATGTCATCGGTTTCGTTGAGAGCCGTCTGGCTGATACTCTGCCAAGCGTACGTTCCGCCAAGCAAGAGTGCCGCCGCTGTGGCTATTGCCGCAACCGCCGTGACTTTTTTCTTTTTGTTTGACATAGATATGTCTCCTTTCCATTGCAAAGTCTTAGCTTTTCAGGTAGGCTTATTTATTCAAGATTTTGAAAATATATTTCAAATGTATAACTTCTTACAGTAGTTGTTTCGTTATAATAAATATCCATATCTGAGGTTGCTTCTAATGTATAGTGATCATCCGCCGTCAGGCTGTCTGTACATTTAAGCAAAACTGTCGCGTCGCCTCTTTTGCTTGTGGCTGAATTGCTTAATACTTCGCTGCCATCGGTAACAAAGCCTATCTTATCGGGGGTTTCAACATAATTGCCGCTACTGTCAATAAGTCTCCAAGTGAGAGTTGCATCGCAGTTATTTGCCATACTTGAAGTTAACTCGTATGTTTGTCCTATCTCGAATGTATAATCCTGTCCTTCTCCCAAATAATATGCGGCATCTGCTGTTTTAGGACTATAATAGAAAAGCACGCCGTCGTATGGTGAATTATCAACAAGAACAATTTTTGCCGTACCGCTGTTTCCGTTTGTATCGGTTGCGGTAATTGTATATGATTCAGAGGACTCATAATGACTTACACTAAGATAATAAGTAGAGTTCATATAGTCAATTGAAGAACGGTTTGCTGTTCCGCCGATTTCGTAGCTGATTGTTGCATCGGCGTCAAAGTTTTCGGGCAACAATTCATAAAGGCCGCCGGTAACTTTGTAAACGCTTGTTTCCGCAGTTGCACCTTTTTCAATGATAATCGTATTGAAAATCGGAACGAATTGATATTCATATTCCGTGCCGTCGTACGTTATGGAAACGGTAAAGCTCTGTCCGTCACCGTCGGAAAGTGTTACTGTTTGGGTGTCGGCATCAAACGAAGTACCTGTGATTTCACGTTCAAAAGTTACATCATTAAGTGTAACGCCATCACATAAAGTTATATCGAAAATCTTTTGGGTATTATTTTCCAGATTTCTGATATAATTTACGCTATCTGAATATGAATAAACCGTTACAGGGTAAGTATCCACTGCACCCCTTTGCTGAAGTGAAAAGAATTCAACCTCAATATCTTCTCCGCCTTCATCTCCGCCACCGTCATACGGAAAATCTATGCCTATGATTTCAAGCAAGGTTTCTGCGTCCGAGCTTGGTGCCGAACCTGCTGTGGTGTCATAAAAGCCTGTGTTATCGTTTTTGCCAACATCATTAGATGTTACAAACTGAGCGGTAACGTTAATTGCATAGTAATAGCTGTCGTCCATTTTGTCTTTCAGCGATATGCCGTCAAGCAACAATCCTGTTGCTGTATTTGGCTGAATTGCATTTGCCCAATATACCCAGCCGTCGGTGTCATATACCCAATAATCGCCTGCGGTCGAGCCTGCATCAATCCACTCCTGCATACTCATCAAGTCGCCGTTGATAGTTGTTGTTGCATAATGGGTTTCTTCAACGGTGGTGACATTTTCGTCCTCAACGCTGTTTGAGTCTGCGTCATAAACTGCGTTGTCGGTCAATTCGGTCGTCTGGGTGTAATCAACGTAATCATCAAAATCCTGCTCGTATGTGCCGTTGATGTCTGCCTTTAAGCTGTCCTTGTTCTTGTTGAATGTCGGCATATAGGTTGTTGAGCCGCCTGTTGCCCACTCCCAATATGTATCGGTCAAATTTTCTTGGTCAAAATAGTGGGTTAAATAGGAGCTTGTATCGTCCTTTGTCGCTCCTGTTGTGATAACCTCAGTGGCCTCGGCAGGGGTGTTTTTGTTCATCGTGATTTCAAAATATTCATCAAGACGAATACGGGCGAAAATCGGGTTATCTGCAAAGTTTTCAACGTAAACGTCCTTGTTAGAGCCGTCAAAATCGTCGTGCAAACGTCCGCCGGGGTTGATGATGTCATCGGTTTCGTTGAGAGCCGTCTGGCTGATACTCTGCCAAGCGTACGTTCCGCCAAGCAAGAGTGCCGCCGCTGTGGCTATTGCCGCAACCGCCGTGACTTTTTTCTTTTTGTTTGACATATTAATATCTCCTTTCAAAAAACTAAAAAACAATATTCTGTTTCATATTATTAAGAAGTAACTGCTTCATTTACTTTTACGCCGATAGCTTTAAGAAGCTTCAAAGCATTCTCTGAAGGAACGCTACCCTCGGTTGTGTCGTAGAAGCCTGTGTTATCATCAGATCCAATATCATCATATGTGATGAACTGTGCAACAACATTGATTGCATAATACCAATCGTCGTTCATAATCTCATCTGTGCGGTTGATTCCGTCAAGAAGAAGACCTGTTGCGGTATCGGGGTTAATCGGGTTTGCCCAATAAGCCCAGCCGTCGGTATCGTATACCCAAAAATCACCGATATTCATACCGTTATCAATCCACTGCTGCATTGATATTACGGTTGAGTTTAGGGTTGATTTTGCTGTGTGAGTTTCGGCAACGGTTTTTGTTTCATAGCTGCCATCTTCTTTTTGAACTGTGTATTTTGCATTGTCGGAAACTGTCTGACCGTCGGTGTATTCAACGTGATCGGTAAAGCTTGCGTCAAATGTACCGTTTATATCGGCAACCAAGCTGTTCATATCCTTGTTAAATGTCGGCATATAAATTGTTGAACCGCCGAACGACATATCCCAATATTTTCTGAAAGCAGAGCTGTCATCACCGAACATATATGTAGACCATGTGGTTTTATCTTCTAATTCTGCACCGCTGACAATAGATGTGGCCTCGTTAAGCTCGGAAAGTGTGCCGTCATCGTTCAAAGCACCGGCACCCTTGCCGATTTCCATATATTCATCAAGGCGAACACGAGCAAATACCTGAACGCCGTTATTAGCGAGTGAAGTAAAGTTCTCAGCATACACATCCTTGTTGTAGGTCATTGTGTCATAAACTGCAACACCGTTTTCGTCGAATGTTATTTCAACAAAATCATCGTGCAAACGACCACCCGGATTTACAACCGCAGAAACTTCGTTGAGAGCTTCCTGACTGATTGACTGCCAAGCAAATGTACCGCCGAGCAGGATAACTGCCGACAATGCAATAGCAACTCCCGATGTTATAATCTTGTGTTTTGATATAAATTTTTTAGACATAATATTCATCCTTTCGGAATTGAGCTATGGTGCAGGTGCAAACACTCAGCTTGCACCTGCAAGCAATTTAATTAAGTATTCCTCTCTCAACTATTTGTTGTTTTAGGCAAACAGTTGAGCATAAATTTTAAAATCGTATTAATCAAGTAATATCTTACTCACTCGGTTTTTGCAGAGTAATTGTAAGATTACGGGTGAATTCGGTGCCGTAGATTTCTGCTGTCACCTTTCCTGTGATGACCACATCATCAGTTAAGAAGCTTAAATCGTTAACTGAAATTGAGGTTGGTTCTAAAAGCACAAGATAGTTATATTCCATGTCAGATTCGCTTACATCGTTTGAATGAATATAATTATATATATCACCGTATTTGCTTAACTGAGTAACAGAGTAGCCGTCAGGTACCGTAAGCTCACTGAAAGTAATCATAGTATAGGCATCCGGATACTCCGGAGCTGTTACATTCATACTGATGTATGCGGCATCAGTAACAGTAATATTCATATCTGTTCCGTTGTCCACGCAGGTTGCGTTACCGCCGCTAAAATCAAAGGTTGCTGAAGTCGGCTGTAAAACCAGTCCATTTGCTATAAATACGCTTCCGTTATCTTTACAACCCAACTGAATTTTTTGATTAAAGCCTTCGGGTATTGTAACAGTTACTAATGCGGGATTGTCCTCATTAGTAGTTACGGTCACACCCTCAACGGTTGTATCGTTCCAATCATCATCTACCAACGTCCATGATAAGTCCTTTGCAAGATACTTTTGCAATTCGCCGGTATACGCATCAGCCTTGTTGTATTTTTTAAAATCGCCCTTATATTCTTCGAAGAAGCAAAGCTCAAATGTATTTTCGCCAATTACATAGCTGTCAACAGCAAATAATCCATCACCATCGGAGCCGAACACCACGCGACCGCTGACAGGAGGTCCGTTTGAAATCCAGCAAATGCCGTCAACTGTTTCACCGTTATAAGTAACAGTTGCAGTAACTATTATGTCGCTTTCTTCTAAGCCCATAATAAAAATGCTGTTTGTTGTACCCGTTGTACTTGTCAAAGCTGTTCCCGAATCCAAAGTGCCGTATGAAGCCTCAGCTTTCCATACAACATTTGTTATATCATCTAAGCTCACCTCAGCACCATCATAAGTTGCCGAAAGAGATAAATTAATTGTAGTATTAGTACCACCTGTTAAATAATAATCATTATCAGGTACGACTGTAACAGCCAGCAACGGTTCGGGAATAACCTCTTCTCCCATATCAACGCCGATAGCACGGAGCAAGTTTTCTGCATCTGCACTCGGAACGGTGCCTG
>CAZYGJ010000011.1:0-74751 GCA_964646975.1 uncultured Ruminococcus sp. | reverse complement strand
GTCAGCAGTATTTTCCTTTCTCCTTTCCTGCCCTTTATTCAGTTTTCAGGGTGTTTACCCTTTATATACACCGATTTTCGGTGAGTTTTTAAAATTTATGCACTGCAAATTTTGCAGTGCTTTTTTGTTGCAAAAAATTTGAAATTTTGCAACCTTTTCGGTATTTGCAAAGTGTTATCAGTGAATGGGGTGATAAAGTGAACGAGTTTTCTTGTACAGATGAATTCATCGCACAATCGGTTGATGAATTTTCGGATATGATGTACAGGGTGGCATTTAATATTACAAAATGCCGTGATGACGCATTTGATGTTTGTCAGGACGTGTTTGTGCGTTTGATTAAGAACAGGCACAAAATCAAGAGCCGTGAACATCTCAAGGCATGGCTTTTGCGTGCAACCGTAAATCGCTCAAAATCTGTTGTCACAGTGGCTGACAAGCGTTATTGCGTATCAGACGATGTATTGAGTGAATATTCTGTTGCAAGCACGGTTGAAAAGTCCGAGCTTTTTGACGCTGTTATGCGTTTGCCTGAAAAATACTCCACGGTGATTCATCTGTTTTATTACGAAGACCTTGCTGTTGAACAAATCGCCAAAACTTTGAAAATCACTAAATCTGCCGTAAAATCACGACTTCACAGGGGCAGAGAACAGCTAAAGCAAATACTTGAAAAGGAGAATTGATATGATTGATGAATTTGAATTTAACAAAGAGGAATACAAGCTGAGCGTTGATAATATCAAGCTCAGCGACGCTCAAAAGAACGATATTAAGCAAAAAATGCGTGCTGAAAGACGCAAAACGAAAACCGCTGACACGAACAAGGGCGAAAAATTTCTTCGCACCTATTACAACATCTGGACAAAAACTGCGGCTGCGGTTTTGGCTGTTGCACTCCTTGCAGGTGCAATGTTCTTTTTTCACGGAACGGGGGATAGCAAAAATTCCTTTTCAATAACTGCAAATGCCGCCGAGGTTAATGTTGCGGATTCTGCCGTCAAAATCGCATCCGGAGAGATGAGTAACGGCTTTTCTATGCTTACCTTCGATGACGACAGCGTTAAGCCGTATTACAATAAATTGGGCAAGCAGGACTTGTTTACGCAGTTTAAATTTACGGATTTCCGAATTTCAGGCGACAACATTAGGTCTGTAACTTTTGAAACCACTAAGAATTTCACATATTTTGGTATAAATTCCGACAACGAAAATAACGAATTTACCTCTATGGACACGCTCACTCATTCACAGTATACGCAGGCTGAGTTTGATGAGCATGGTGACGGCATTTACGGAAAATTTTGCGACGGCTTCACTTTTGATAATAAGCAGAACCTAACCGAAATCAATTTAAGTAACGTGATAAATCTGATTGTTGAATCCAATTGGAATGATAAAGAAATCGCAGAGTGGATGGCCGTTGTTTCGGATTGCTTTGATAAAACGACTGAGCAAAAGATTGATTTGTATTACCAAACTGGCGGCGTCGGTGGAGGTGAGATACCTGAAGAAATTATCGAAGTTGAAAACCTTGCCGACGAATATATGGCGAAGATTTGCGACAAGCTCATTGACGGTGCTGAAATAATCATCACGGTTGAATTCAGCGATGGCTCATCACAGACGCAAACCCTTTTGCTTGGCTTTAATAAAGGCGAAAGTGAACCGTTTTTGACGGCTAAGGCAATATAATATAATACGTCCGCTGTTTGACACGGGTTGCATTATTTACTATAATATTATCGGGTCGGGATAACGCTTTCCCGATTTAGTAACTGCAACACTTCGTTCCAACGGCGGACGTTTGTATTTTCGGTGGGTGATTTTGTGATAAACGGTGCAATTTTTGATATGGATGGGCTTATGATTGACAGCGAACGAATTGTGTACAACGGCTGGCAGAAGCTTATGGATGAGCGTGGCTACAATTATGACATCGAGGTATATAAGCAGACGGTCGGTAAACGCAAAAAAGAGGTTGAGCAGTTTTATTATGAGAAATACGGAAGCGATTTTCCGTATGCCGAGCTGTCGAACATTCAGCGGGAAAGCTATATCAAGCTTCTCAAAGCCGAGGGTGTGCCTGCCAAAAAAGGCTTGTATGAAATCCTTGAATTTCTCAAAAAAGGCGGAGTAAAAATCGCCCTTGCAACCTCAACCTCACGAAGCACAACCCTGCTGAATTTGCGGTCATTAAATGTTGAAAGCTATTTTGATGCCCTTGTTTGCGGCGAGGACGTGGTGAACGGCAAGCCGCACCCCGAGGTGTTTTTGACAGCCGCAGAAAAAATCGGCGTTGCTCCCGAAAACTGCGTTGCACTTGAGGACAGCATAAACGGCATAAAATCTGCCTTTGCGGCGAATATGACAACAATTATGGTGCCTGATTATGTTCAGCCTACCGACGAGCTTTTGCCAATGATAAGCTGCCTTTGCAAGGATTTGTTGCAAGCCAAGGACTTTTGTGCATTTTTGTGAATACTCCGCAGTTGTATTAAAACTTCGTAAAGTTGTATGAACACTTCCTTTTCTCTTACCCCTTGCATTGGTTTGTGTTATAATAGAAGCGGTGAGTAGTATTTTTCTTTCTCAATATCAAAAATTAAAACGGTCGGCAAATGCCGACCGTTAATTTTATTGTTCGGTTTTGAATGTGGATTTGTGTGTGAATGAAAGCTTGATTCCAACGAGCTTTGCATAAGCTGCCGCCGAAAGCAAAATCGGAATAAACCCAAACCATATGCTGCTTGTGCCGAAAAACAAGCTTGCTACACAGGACAGAGCAACGCCGGTGTGAAACGAAGCAAGCGTCAGCCAATAGAACTTTGCTTTGCGTTGCTGTTTTTCGTCCTTGTCAATCAAATACCTTGCAAGCGACATTGTAGCCTGACGAAGATTGTTTGTTGAAAATATCGTTGAGCTTACATAGCCGTTTGCCTCACGAAATCCGTTCCATTGAATCGGTGTTACAAACAATATCGGCAAAATCGAAACATAGTCGTTTGCAAAGCTCGGCATAACACCAATCAGCACAACTGTGCAAGAGGTCAACACAAGGCTTATCAGCCTCAAATCAACCTTGATATATTTTTCGGCAAGCACACAAAACACGTTGCCCGCCATATAAGTTAAAAAAGACAATACGAGAAAAACTATTCCCGAAAGATTGCCGCTGAAAATCTTGCAAACAAGGTGAATGAGGTTTGCGGTTTGAGCGTTGCCGAAAATATCACTGTGGTTGATAATTGCATATCCGCCCAAAAATCCACCCACCATACTAACCGCATAGTGCAGCAGCATTTGCCTTTTGCCGTCAATACCCATAAAATAATTACTTCCTAACGAATTGATTACCTCTCGTTTAGGGGAGTGTAGTCTTTACTTGTTGAGATGCTCATATATGCAGGACGTATGATTTTGCCTGAGTTTACAAGCTCTTCAAGTCTGTGAGCACTCCAGCCTGCGATTCTTGCCGTTGCAAAAAGCGGAGTGTAAAGCTCACACGGAATGTCAAGCATACTGTAAAGCAAGCCGCTGTAAAAATCAACGTTTGAGGCAACGCCCTTATAAATTTTTCTTTTGCGTCCGATAACCTCGGGAGCAAGTCTTTCAACCTTTTCGTAAAGGTCAAATTCCTTGTTGTAGCCCTCGGCGTCGGCGAGCTTTTTAACAGATTTTTTCAAAATCTTTTGGCGTGGGTCGGAAATCGTATAAACTGCGTGACCCATACCGTATATAAGTCCTTTGTGGTCAAACGCCTGCTTGTCAAGGAGCTTTTCAAGGTAGTTTTCAATAGCTTCGTCGTCGTTCCAATCGCAGATGTTTTGTTTGAGGTCCTCAAACATTTCATACACCTTAACGTTTGCACCGCCGTGCTTAGGTCCCTTGAGAGATGACAAAGCTGCGGCAATAGCAGAATAGGTGTCTGTACCCGACGAGGTTACAACGTGGGTTGTAAAGGTTGAGTTGTTACCGCCGCCATGCTCCATATGCAAGATGAGTGCCATATCCAGCACCTTTGCCTCAAGGTTTGTATATTTGCGGTCGGGACGCAAAAGCGACAGGATAACCTCGGCGGTTGACATTGTCGGCTCTGCACGATGAATGTACAAGCTCTTGTCACGCAAATAGTGATTGTAAGCGTGATAGCCGTAAACCGAAAGCATCGGAAATACCGAAATAAGCTGAATACATTGACGCATTACGTTGTTGATTGAAGTGTCGTTGGGGTTCTTGTCGTAACAGAAAAGCGTAAGAACACTTCGTGCAATCGAGTTCATCATATCTTCGCTCGGTGCCTTTAAAATAACATCACGCACAAAGTTCTGCGGAAGCGTGCGGTACTGAACAAGCAGCTCCTTAAAGCTTTTGAGCTGTTCTTTGTCGGGCATTTCACCGAAAAGCAAAAGATACACAACCTCTTCAAAGCCGAAGCGGTCGTCATCAAGAATACCGCCGACGATGTCGTTAATGTTGTAGCCACGGTAATAAAGCTCGCCGTCGCACGGAACAAGCTTGCCGTCAACGAGCTTGTTTTGAGTAATTGTGGAAATGTCTGTAAGACCTGTAAGTACGCCCTTTCCGTCAAGGTCACGAAGCCCACGCTTTACGTTGTATTTTGTGTAAAGCTCTGGGTCAATTTTGGAGTTTGCGACCATTTTATCAGCAAGAGCAATCATCTCAGGCGTAATGTCAGAATATTCACGGTTGTTTTGCGTCATAAGACTCACTCTCCTAAAATAATTTTTCATTAAAACCGTCTTAAAGAATGACGGTATTGTTCAAGTAAAAGCTCTTTAGAATTAATTATATCATATTTTTTGAAAAAAAGGAATAGACAAACTTGCACAAGTGTTGAATGATTTTAAATAAAGTTTAGCTATTTTTTTTCACTTAAATTGATATATTAATTCTGCTATCCTGCAAAAAACGACACACATATGCCGTAAAACCGCCCTTGTTTGCAGCAAACTTATCTTGGTGTTGCATTTTGAACGTATAAAAAACAGAAGCGTAGCGTAATTAGCCAAGGTGTGAAAACGAAGCATTTATGTAATTCGGCAGTACAGCTAAAGTTGTGCCACCACTTTGTATTGTCGGGGATAAAATTCCTAAGGTTAGTTCACATTTCGTTAGGCGTGTGGACTGTATTTCGGCGTCAAAATCCGATGCTCATTATACCTGTGCTTATGTATGAATTTGTGGGTTTTAAGGTAACAAAAAACACCGTATTTCTACGGTGCTTTCTGCTTCAATATTTTTTATTGCATTGAATAAACTGAATGATTATTCCTTGCTTATCAATTTTTTCTGCCAAGACTTTTCATTACACTTTGGGCAACGCATATATCTCGTTCTGTTGATGTGAGCAGACATAAGTACGCTTTTGTATGAGGGAACATATCTGTATCCGCATTTGGCACATTCATAGTATCCTGCCGTCTGCTCTATTCTGATTGCAAAGCCGATACCTATCACAAACGGAATAAATCCTATAACAATGAGTGCAATCCTTAACCAATTTGCCATTTGAACAAACGAAGCAACAAATACAAGCGATATAAGAATCACAGATACAATTGTAACTGTAAAAATCTCTAAAGATAGTAATTGCTTATCTGCCTTCTCTTTTTGCCTTACCACTTCAAGCAAGTTTTTTTCCAATTCTTTGTTGTAATTATCCATTGTAATTACCTCCCCACTTAATAAATCATTTACTGTGATGCCGAGAATACCACACAATTCAAGCATTATCGAGGAGTCGGGTAATGATAAACCACGCTCCCATTTTGATATTGCTTTATCGGTAATATTCAACTTTTCTGCCAACTGCATTTGTGTTAAATTCTTCTGTTTTCTGCACTCGGCAATGAATTTTCCGATTTTCGTTTGGTTCATAATCTGCCTCCTTTCGCACACAGTATAACTCTTATCGCATATAAAACACACATACCGTCGGTTTAGCGGGGAGATGTAAACTGACGGTAGAGTGGAAAAATATCTACCAATCCATACTTATATTATTTTTTCTTTGGTGTAGGCAGTTCATCGTACATAGCCACAAACAATCTTGTCAGAAAATCTTTGTTATCAACATCATCAACCAACAACATCTCTTTTGCTCCCACATAGGGCAATTCATAAATTGCATTAGGCATAAGTGAAACAGCAGATTTTACAGGTTTTACAAGCAACCTATCGTCATATATACCGCCAACAATTTTTTCACGGTAATAGATGATATACTCGCCCATCATCGCACGGTATGAAATTTCCTCCAAATCGGATAACTGTTCCAATATAAAGGTTAAATATTCTTTACTTGAAGCCATATTTTTCTCCAATCTATTCTGCAAATTTCTTATTCAAGAGCTATAAGGTCAGTTCTTTCATAGCGATTATGTCCTTGCATTTGCTTTTTGTATTTCCAGCACTTAATTGCTTCCTCTAAAGATTTCCCTTGATTATCTGCAAAGAAATCACGAATATAGGTATTGTATTCAAATTGGAGGTCAATCGTTGTTTTTCCTTTTTTCTTTTCTTCAAGGATTTGATAATAAGCCGCAATCGCTTCTTTATAGGTCTTACCGGTATTACTTTTCAGCCATTTTTGAAAAGCGACATTGAAAGAAAATGTAGCCCCTATATGTTCCTTGAAAAATGCTCTATGTTTCTCTGTGCAGACAAAATTAGGCTCGATTTTCGTATTCAAATCAATATCGCCTATTTGAACAGTTGTTTTTCTTTCTCTTGAAACAGACACAACCTTTCCCGTATCAAGGAAATAAGCGATACGGTCTGTTATCTCAATCTTTCCACCAGATGTCGGCAATCCATTTTCTCTACAAAAATTTATAAGTTCTTCTTTCAGAAAGTAATAGTTGCGAAATGTTTTGCTGTCCAATGTTTTATCTAAAATAGGTCTTTCCATTATAAATTTCCCCTAAACTTTAAGTGCTTTAATTCGATAAACGATGTATTTATCTCTCTAATGAACAAAAATATTGTACCACATTTTTGTGAATTTTTCAACTTGCCCCATTCGACTATACTCCCGACTTAATAACTTCTTGAACACTTACCGAAAAAGAAAAACTGCCATCACTCGACAGCAGTTCTCTTTCGGGTAGTATTCTGTTATGAATACGCAATACCATTTAATGTGATTTCATCAACGCAGGAACGAATGTTATTCAGCAATTCTGTCTATTTCATCATATCCGTTGATTTTTCACCATTTACTTTATGAGAAATTCAGCCATATTACAAGCCGAAGTATCAATCTCGGCAAGGTGTTCATATAGCTTTGTGATATGTTTATATGCTTTAACCGTTCCCTCTCGGTAAGTGTTAACCACTTTTCAAATAATGCTTGCGAGGTTATTTATCTGCCTGCAATGTTATGTCGGCTTCACCGTAGGAGTTATCGGAATACCTGTAATAGGTCAGTGTAATTTTGTCGCCCTCCTTGTGTTTTTCAAGAATTTCATAAACCTCTGTGAATGTGGTAACAGACTGACCGTCGATTTCGGTGATTATATCCTCAACCATAAGTCCCGAGTCTGCACACGGGCCGTCAGCCGAGATTTCTGCTACCAAAATTCCCTGTGGCAAGCCGTATTCCGAGGTAACGCTTGAAGTAACCGATTGACCTGTAATGCCGATTTTTACTCTGCCGTCAACATAGCTGTATTTCATAAGGCTGTCAACAATTTCCTTTGCTGTTACCGACGGAATCGCAAAGCCCATTCCCTCGTATTTTTCGGAAACGATTTTTGAAGTTGCAATGCCGATAACCTGACCGTAAAGGTTTACAATAGGTCCGCCCGAATTGCCCGGATTGATTGCGGCGTCGGTTTGAATGTATTTAACAAGGCTTGTTGATGAGGTTTCACGGTTGGTTGCCGAAACAATTCCCTTTGTCAGCGAATTTTGAAATTCAAGTCCGCCCGGATTGCCGATTACAATAATGTCCTCGCCAAGCTCAACATCATCGGAATTTCCGAAGGTTGCAGGTGAAAGGTCCTTGGCGTCGTCCATTTTGAGTACGGCAATGTCGGTGCGTGAGTCGATTCCCACAACGCCTGCCGTATATTCTTTTCCGTCGGCGGTAACAACCTTAATCGCATAAGCTGTTTTGCTGTTGCCCACAACGTGAGCGTTGGTTACAACATAGCCGTCCGAGGTGATTATAATTCCGCTTCCCTGCGAATCGCAGTCTGTGTTTTCGGATATTTCGCCCTTGTAGCCTAAAATACCGACAACCGAATTTGAAGCCTTGTTGTAGGCATAGTCAGCGGTGTAGCCGGTGTTTGATTTGGCGTCCTTGGGTTTGCCCTGAAGCTCAAGTCCCTTGTAATCGCTGAATGCTTTGTCGCTGTAATCGCTCTCGTTGTGAATTGTTTGAGGAGCGGTTGTGGCTTCGGGAGCTTGATAGAAGCCGCCGTTCGGAATAGTAAATGAGCTGTTGTTTTTGTTCTGAAGTGTGTCGCTCGGAGTTTTTGCAAAAACAAACGCCAACATTCCGATTACGCTTGCGGCAAGCAAAACGCTGAGAACAATTATTATTGCAATTAAGCCCTTGTTTCCGCTTTTTTGCGGCTTTGGCGGAACTGGCTGATAGGTGCGATTGTAAAACTCCGCATTATTATATTTTGGGTATACGTTGGGGGCTTGGTGGGGAGCATAGCCCTGAGGTGTGTTTTGAGCATATCCGCCGAAGCTCGGATTGTATCCGTTTGGCTGTGCGGGGTTGGTGTTCACGGGCTGCTGAGGAGCAGACTGATAAATGTTGCCTTGGGCATAGCCGTTATTGGCTTGCACTTGAGCAAAATCGCCCTGTTGAGGGTATGCAGGCGGGGGATAAGCCGAAGCCTGTTTGTTAAAGTCAAACTGAGGTGCGTCCTGCACCTGTCCCGAATCGGACTGCCTGTTGTCGGCAGGAACTTCCTCGGCGTTGTTGATAAGCGGCTTTTGAGGCTCAAAATCATATGCCGACGGTGTGATATTTTCATTTGACTGAACAGGGTGATTTCCTGTTTTATCGGTAAACGGCTTTTGAGGCTGAGCACCGAAGGTGTTGTTGTCAAAATTGTTGTTATCCATAATTTTCTCCTGTAAAATATATAAATTATGATACTCTGCTGATACTATTATATAACGTAAATTTCGCAAAAGCAACCGAGTTGAGCAATATTAATGTGAAAATAATCTGAAAATTAAGTGATTTTTGCAGGGGAAAGCACTTAATCGTTAAAAAATTATCAAAAATTTTTTGAAACCCCTTTATCTTTCCTCGATTTTATTGTATAATAAAATTAACTCAGTAGGAAAAGACGTTTTTCTGTTGAAATCTAAACTAAAAGGAAGATTAAAATGCCATTAGTAAACGCTAAAGAAATGCTTACAAAAGCAAAAGCAGGTCACTACGCAGTCGGTCAGTTCAACATCAACAACCTTGAATGGACCAAATCAATTCTTTTGACAGCTCAGGAGCTTAATTCACCCGTAATTCTCGGTGTGTCCGAGGGTGCAGGCAAGTATATGTGCGGCTACAAAACAGTTGTCGGTATGGTAAACGGTATGCTCGAGGAGCTTAACATTACTGTTCCCGTTGCACTTCACCTTGACCACGGTTCATACGAGGGTGCTAAAAAATGTATCGAAGCAGGCTTTAGCTCCATTATGTTTGACGGTTCTCATTATCCGATTGACGAGAACGTTGAAAAGACAAAAGAGCTTGTTGCAATTTGCAATGATTTGGGTCTTTCAATCGAAGCTGAGGTTGGTTCTATCGGTGGCGAGGAAGACGGCGTTATCGGTGCAGGCGAATGTGCAGACCCGCAGGAATGTAAGATGATTGCAGACCTCGGCGTTACAATGCTTGCAGCAGGCATCGGCAACATTCACGGCAAATATCCCGAAAATTGGCAGGGACTCAGCTTTGAAACTCTTGACGCTGTTCAACAGCTCACAGGCGATATGCCTCTTGTTCTTCACGGCGGTACGGGTATTCCGGCTGATATGATTAAAAAGGCTATTTCACTCGGCGTTTCAAAAATCAACGTAAACACAGAGTGCCAGCTTGCATTTGCCGAAGCTACAAGAAAGTATGTTGAAGCAGGCAAAGACCTTGAAGGCAAGGGCTTTGACCCCAGAAAGCTTCTTGCACCCGGTGCAGAAGCAATCAAGGCTACTGTTAAAGAAAAGATGGAGCTTTTCGGTTCAATCGGCAAGGCTTAATCAAAATCCAAAAAACATTCGGGACGCAGAAAATGCGTCCCGATTTTTATTCCTTGAGCTTGTTCAGTTTTTCAATTTGCTTTGCACGCTTGTAGCGATACAGCACGTTTTCCGCCCATTCACGGTCAATTTTGATAAAGCCCTTCAGCTTTCTGTCCTTAACGGTAAGTCGGTCAACAATGTCTTTTGACTTGCCATAAATCTCAAGTCTTGCCGTTTGAACATACGGAGTGCGTTCGTCGCCGACAAAATATGTAAAGCCCATTGTGTTGCTTTCGCGGTCATACATCGAAAGATAGCCCTCCGAAACCTCGGCGTTGTCAAGCTTTTTTGACACGGTTTGACTGATGGCAACCTTTGTCAGCTCAACTGCCATATCGTCAAGCCCCGATTCAAAAATAAAAATCTTTTCCTTAAACGAGTTAAAGTCAGGTACGATTCTTTTGCTGATGTTGCGAAGATTGTTATACTTTTCTTCAAGCTCCTTGTCGCAAAGCTGAAAACGGTCGATTTTGGGAATAAAGTAAACCATAAATCGGTTTTTCATATCATTGTATAAAATCGGGTATGTAAGTCGGGCAACATAATTGCAGGACGGACATTCCCACGAAAAAAGTCCGCCGTCCAAAACCTTTTCACGCAATTCGGGGTGAGCGGTTGTGTTTACACTTGTAAAAATTTCGGCCTTGCCCAGCTCTCCGCACATAGGACATACCACGGCCTTGTTAACCTTGTTGTTGGGCATACTAACACCTCTTTGAGATAATTATAACAATTTTGAGCGATTTTAACAAGTAAATTTTAAAAAAATGTTGATTTTATTAAAAATATCTGTCATAATAAACATATACATTATGTATCATATATGATAAGGAGAATTGCTATGGCTATTTTAGATACAGTTAAAGAAACTCTCGGCACTGCGGTTGATTCGGTTTCCGACCTTGCACAGGCGTTTGTTGAGAAAAACAGAACCAAGGCAAAGCTTAACAGACTGCGTTTGGTTATGAAAAGCGAAAGCGAATTGATGAACAGAGCTTACATCGCTTTGGGCAAGCAGTATTACGAAACTCACAAAAAGGGCAAAGAAATGCCTGCTGAAAACCAAAAACAGCTTTTTGCGGTAATTGAAAAGTCAAAGGCTAAAATTGCCAAGGCAAGAAGCTGCTATGAGCATATAGTTGACAGCCAAAACGAATACATCTATAACAATATAAAGAACGAGGCGGCGGATTTTAATGATGAAAAGGTGATTGACATAACGGTTGCTTGCTCAAACGAAAGCGACTACCAATCGTCGCCCTTTGAAGAAGAAACCGCAGCGGCTTCAAGCGAGAGCAAAGCTCAAGCCGAGGGCGAAGCTCCCGAAGAAGAGCTGTTTTAATCGACAGCTTAAATAAAACATAAAAGGCTGACCGTTTGGTCAGCCTTTAATAAACTGTGTTTGCAAATCAGCAGAAGAAAACGTCCATTTCTTTTTCTTCGCCGTCGGCAACAAAATAAGCCTTGCTTTCTTCGGGCTTGAGATAAACGCTGATTTCCTTAGCGTCCTTGCCGTAAGTTGCCTTTACGTTGTTGATTACGTCCTCAACAGCAACCTGAACTCCGCCAAATTCTACGAAGAAGCTTACCTTAGCTTCAGCGGGCTTCTTTGAAGGAGCTTTTTTAGCGGGAGCCTTCTTTGCAGGTGCTTTTTTAGCAGGAGCTTTTTTCTCAACTGTCTTAGCAGCCTTTGCGGGAGCTTTCTTTGTTTCTTTTACAGCAGCCTCAGCAACGGGTGTTGCGGTTTCTTTTTCGGCAGCCTTAGCAGCGGTCTTTTTTGTTGTTGTTTCAGCTTTCTTTGTTGCCATAACAAATCCCTCTTTCAAAATAATATGAATTATTAATAATATCTTTGCCAGCGTAAATATTATACATTTAAGGTAAATATTTGTCAATAAATACAAATTATTTTCAGCGTTTAATACATATTTACAGAAAATCAAAAAATCACTTGGTTAATATTAACAAGATATTATCGGGTATTTTGTCGATAATACCATTACTGAGCGATTTTTGCGATATTTGTTATATAAATTGAAAATTTACTCAAAGTGTGATAAAATCAAAATACTATTTAAAATTACGAGGGGCGGAAATTTTGGCGGAAAATTTTTTGATTATAGCACAACAGGTTTTGGTGTTGTTTATTTTGATTGGAGTAGGCTTTTTGTGCGGCAAAAAGGGAATGATAGATGAACACTCAGCCAAAAAGCTGACTGACATCGTGCTTTATGCGGTTACGCCGTGCGTGATGATTTCTGCATTTCAAAGAGAGTTTTCCTCAGAGCTTGTGACAAAAATCATAATCGCCGCTGTTTGTGCCGTGCTGATACACATAGGCTCAATTTTGATTGCAAAGGCAATTTTTCGTTCCAAGGACGAGAGCCGAAAAACGGTTTTGCGGTTTTCGGTTGTGTTTTCAAACTGCGGATTTATGTCCCTGCCGCTTCAAAAGGCGATTTTGGGCGATGACGGCTGGTTTTACGGCTCAATTTTCGTTGCGGTTTTCAACATTTTTATGTGGACCTACGGGCTTGTTTCAATGAGCGGCGACCGCAAACAGCTCTCAATTAAAAAGCTGGTGTTTAACCCCGGAATCGTGGGCGTGATTGTGGCGTTGGTGCTGTTTTTGTGCCGAATAGACCTGCCCGACATTTTGAGCAAGCCTGTTGATTATCTTGCGGCACTCAACACACCTTTGCCGATGCTGATAATCGGCTATTACCTTTCAAAGGCTGATTTCAAAACGGCGTTTTCGGACGTCGGCGTTTACGTTTCTATGGGTGTAAGAATGTTGCTCATACCGCTTTTGTCGTTGCTTGCGATGACCTTGTTTAAAATCGACAGCACAATTGTTGTGGCGTTTATCATTGCAAGCAGTGCACCGACCGCCGCCTCGACAACGATGTTTTCTGCGAAATACGACCGAGATGTTGAGCTTTCGGTTGGTATTGTGGCGGCAGCCACCGTGGTTTCAATTGTGACAATGCCGCTTGTCACCGCACTTGCTCAAACAATTTCGATATAAGGGGAGATTTATTGTGCCGAGAAGCTCTATGCAAAAGCAAAAGCTGCTTTATTTGCAGAAAATTTTGCTTGAAAAAACCGACGAACAGCACCCGATGACCTTGCAGGAAATCAAAGACAGCCTTGCCGCATACGGAATTACAACCGAGCGAAAAAGCTTGTATGACGATTTTGAAATTTTGGAAGGCTTTGGGCTTGACATTTGCAAAATCCGCACAAACACAACAAAATATTATATCGGAAGCAGAGATTTTGAAGTTCCGGAGCTGAAGCTCCTTGTTGACGCAATTCAAAGCTCAAAGTTTATTACTCACAAAAAGAGCCTTTCGCTCATCAAAAAGCTTGAGGGGCTTGTCAGCGAAAACGAGGGCAAGGAGCTTCAAAGACAGGTTTATGTTGCAAACCGTGTAAAAACCGTAAACGAAAAGATTTATTATAACGTTGACAAAATTCACAATGCAATTTCCGAAAACAAGCAAATATCCTTTACATATTTCAGGCTGGAGATTAATTTTGCTTCAAGCGAAAAGATTGTTAAAACCGCACGAAAAAACGGAGAGGCTTATGTTGCTTCGCCGTGGGCTTTATGCTGGGACGACGAAAATTATTATCTGATTGCCTATGATGAAAATTCGGGAATTTTAAAGCATTACCGTGTTGATAAAATGGAGAACATACAGATTCTCGACGACAGCCGTGTGGGCGGTGATAAGTTTGAAAAATTCGACATCGTGCATTATTCAAAGGGCGTGTTTTCAATGTTCGGAGGCGAGGAAACCGAGGTAAAGCTTTCGGTTGACAACAGTCTTGTCGGAGTTATAACCGACAGATTCGGAACAAATGTGTTTATCACAAAAGAGAGCGACACCAGCTTTTGCACAGTGGTAAATGTAATGCTCAGCCCTCAATTTTATGCGTGGCTGTTTGGCTTGGGCGACAAGGTAAAAATCCTTTCTCCGCAAAGCGTTGCCGATGAATTTAAGGAGCGTATGACTGCGGTTTTGGCAAAATATGAATAAACACAAAACGGGCTGTTTCACAACTTAAGTGAAACAGCCCAAAGCTTTTATTGTTGAATTTAATGCGGATATTTTTCGATAAGCTCATGCAAATCATACGGCGTAGCCTGATATACAAAGTAGTTGAGCCAATTTGTGTAGAGCAGGGTTGCGTTGCTTCTCCACACCATCGGCGGAGTTTTTGAAGCGTCATCTTCGGGAAAATAGTTGCAGGGAATTTGCGGAGCTATTCCCTTGTTGCAATCACGGAAGTATTCGCTTGCAAGCGTGTCCCTGTCGTATTCGGCGTGTCCCGTAATAAACACCTGTCTGCCTGTTTTGTTTGCAATTACCGCAGGCCCTGCTTCCTCGGAGGTTGCGATGATTTCAAGCGACGGGCATTTATTTACGTCGTCAGCCTGCACGTCGGTGTATCGTGAGTGCGGAATCACAAAGGTGTCGTCAAAGCCCCTCATAAGCGGGTGGTTGGGCATCAAAACCTTGTGCTTGTAAATTCCGCTCAGCTTTTGAGAAAGCGTGTGCTTTTTTATGCCGTAGTGATAGTAAAGTCCTGCCTGAGCCCCCCAGCAAATGTGGAAAGTCGAATAAACATTGTGCTTTGACCACTCCATTATACTGCAAAGCTCGTCCCAATAATCAACCTGTTCAAATTCAAGGTGTTCAACGGGGGCTCCTGTGATGATAAGTCCGTCAAAGGTTTCGTTTTTGACCTGATTAAACGTTTTGTAAAAGGTGGTCAAGTGGTGGGGAGAAGTGTTTTTTGAGGTGTGCGAAGCCATTTGCAAAAGCTCTATGTCAACTTGAAGCGGGCTGTTGCCCAAAAGCCTCAAAAGCTGTGTTTCGGTTGCAATTTTGGTTGGCATTAGGTTAAGAATCAGAATTTTCAGCGGTCGTATGTCCTGCTTTAACGCAACGTCGTCGGGCATTACGAAAATATTTTCGGATTCAAGCACCTTGATTGCCGGCAAATTGCTTTGAACCTTAATCGGCATTCAATTACCTCCTGTTGTCAGTAGGCAAGTATTAATACTGCTTGCCCCAATATACCATATGCTTTGCGGGTTTTCCGCAGCAAACGCAGGTGTCGGCGATATGCTCCTCCTCAAACGGAATACATCTGCTCTTAACACCGCCCGTAACGTCTTTGAGCTTGTCCTCACACTCCGAGTTGCCACACCACATAGCCTTGATAAAGCCGGGGTGGTTTTTGGCAATGTCAATAAATTCGTCGTAGCTTGTTGCGGTAAACGTCTTATCCTGTGTGTTTTTCAACGCTCTGTCGTACATATCGTTGTGAATGGTTACCAAGAGGTTTTCAACATAGTCTGCAACCTCGTCAAGCGACACAAACGCCTTTTCTCTTGTGTCACGCCTTACGACAACGCATTGATTTTTTTCAATATCCTTCGGGCCAAGCTCAACTCTGATGGGAACGCCCTTCATTTCATATTCGGCAAACTTCCAGCCGGGAGCGTGGTCTGAATCGTCAAGCTTTACTCTGAATTTTTTTGCAAGCTCTGCTTTAAGCTCGGTTGCTCTTTCAAGCACGCCCTCTTTGTGCTGTGCAACGGGAATAAGTGCAACCTGAATCGGCGAAATCTTCGGCGGAAGCACAAGTCCGTCGTCGTCGCTGTGAACCATAATCAAAGCACCTATCATTCTTGTTGATACGCCCCAAGAGGTTTGGTGCGGAAAATGCTGTTTGTTGTCCTTGCCTGTATATGTGATGCCAAAGCTCTTTGCAAAGCCGTCACCGAAATAATGCGAAGTGCCGCCCTGCAAGGCAACGCCGTTGTGCATCATAGGCTCAATGGTGTAGGTGGCTTCTGCACCTGCAAACTTTTCTTTTTCGGTTTTTTTGCCGATAACAGCAGGAATTGCAAGGGTTTCCTTATAGAAGTCCGCATAAACGTGAAGCATTTTCAGGGTTTCTTCCTGAGCCTCCTCGGCGGTTTCGTGCATTGTGTGACCTTCTTGCCACAAAAACTCGGATGTACGCAAAAACGGACGGGTGGTTTTTTCCCATCTTACAACACTGCACCATTGGTTGTAGAGCTTGGGCAAGTCACGATATGTGTTGATAATCTTCTTGTAATGCTCACAAAAAAGTGTTTCTGAGGTCGGACGCACACAAAGACGCTCCGTGAGCTTTTCCTGTCCGCCTACCGTAACCCACGCACATTCGGGAGCAAAGCCCTCAACGTGGTCTTTTTCCTTTTGAAGTAGGCTTTCGGGAATAAACATCGGCATATACACGTTTTCGTGTCCCGTTTCCTTAAATCTGCGGTCAAGGTCGGCTTGGATATTTTCCCATATTGCATAGCCGTAGGGTCTGATTACCATACAGCCCTTTACGCCCGAATAATCAACAAGCTCTGCCTTTTTTACAATGTCGGTGTACCACTTTGCAAAGTCCTCATCTCTGCTTGTGATAGCTTCAACCATTTTTTTGTTATCTGCCATAAAATCCCCTCCGTTGCGGATATTAGTAACTATAATATTTTATTATACATATATTAAGGCAAATTTTCAAGTGTTTTAAAGCATTGCCCTAAATTTGTGTGCGATTGCACGGATTTGTCTTGACACATAATGCGGATTGTGCTAAGATAAAGCAAATTTAACAAACATTTTATCAGTTCTGCGGTTCGGGGCGGTTGCGACTGCCTCGGTAAAGGGAATATCGGTGAGAATCCGAAGCAACAGCCATTACTGTATTTGACCACGGTCATAAGTCAGATTACTCCCGCAGTTCTGCGGATAATGCTTTCTTGGGCAAAAGAAGAAATGCACCGATTTTGTACTGCAACCGCAGTACAGCTTTGCTGTGCTTTCCTTTTGGAGGGCTTTTTTTATGCCCTCAAATATAAACCGAATTTACGCAAGAAGTTCGGAAACTATGGAGGAATCACTATGAAAATCACAAAAAAACTAACCGCTGCCGCACTTGCGGCTGTTGTTATGACATCGGCTTGCGTGTCAACGCTCAACGCTTCTGCGGCAGCCTCGTCTTTTCAGACAGGTCAAAGCACAACGCTTGAGGCTGTTTATGACAAGCTTGACACAACCACCGAATACCTGCTTTCGCTTTCAACGTCAAGTGCAGGTGTGTTTGGCAACGAATGGTATATGTTCGGGCTTGCACGCAACGGGAAAATGACCGATGAGCTTGCAAACAGCTATAAGGCAAGCGTTGAAGCTTATGTTGCAGAGCTTGGTTCTTCAAAGCTGAGCGAAACAAAATCCACCGAAAACTCAAGACTTATTATTGCTCTTTCTTCACTCGGAATTGACGCAAGAGATGTTTCCGGCTATGACCTGACAGAGCCGTATGCCGATTTTGAATATATTCAAAAGCAGGGCATCAACGGACCTGTTTATGCACTCATTGCTCTTGATACATTCGGATATGAAATCCCGACCGACAGCACGGTTTCACAGCAAACCACAAGAGAAAAGCTGATTGATTATGTGCTTTCAAAGGCTCTTGAAAACGGTGGCTGGACGTTTTGGGGCTCAACCGCTGACCCCGATATGACGGGAATGGCAATTCAGTCCCTTGCACCCTACTACAACACAAACGAAAATGTAAAAAAGGCTGTTGACAAGGCTTTGGCGGTGCTTTCGGATATGCAAAACGAAAACGGCGGCTTTGCTTCGTGGGGGACTGTAAATTCGGAGAGCTGTGCTCAGGCACTTTGTGCATTGACAAGCCTCGGCATTGACCCCGCAAGTGATACAAGCTTTGTTAAAAACGGCAACAGCACCGTTGACGCAATTCTTTCTTTCGGCTGTGAAAACGGCTTCAAGCATATCGCAAGCGGCAAATACAATCAAATGGCAACCGACCAAGCATACTATGCCTTGACCTCATATGTAAGGCTTGCCGAGGACAAAACCACGCTTTATGATATGAGCGACGCCTCTCCCGTAAGCGTAAAATACGACATAAACGATGACGGTGAGTTAAACATAAAGGACACAACCGCAATCCAAAAATACTTATCTCAGACCGATTCGCTTACATCAATTCAGATTGCAAGAGCAGACGTAAACGGTGACGGCAAGGTTGCCGTAAAGGACGCAACATTCCTGCAAAAATACCTTGCTTCGGCAAAATAAAAGGACGTAGCCTTTGTTATGAAAGCATTAATCAACAAAATATTAGGTTTTGTAAAACTTCATAAAATCGCATTTATATCGGGCTTTGCGGCGGCTGTTGTGCTTGCGGTGGCATTCGCTTTCGGCACAACAGGGTCAAGCCCTTCCGCCTCTGTGCCGCAAAGCGTGCTGACTGTTTCTCACGCAACGCCAGACGAAGCTCAAGCTGCATCGACAACGACTGCAACCGACGGCACATCGCAAGCCGCTGCGGAAGCAAAGCCGACATCAGCCGAGGCTGACAAAGCTTCAAATGCCTCGCAAGCAAAAACGGACGATGCTTCAAGCTCTGCCGAGGGTGGTAACGCAAAGCAGAGCGGCTCGGATAACGACGGCGAAAGCAATAAATCAAGCAATGTCGAACGGGAGCAAGGCTCGCAATCAACCGAGAGCGGACAAAAGGACAAGTATCTGACCGACCCGATTCCGTCGGGAAAGCCAAAGCCTGTTGAGCCTCAGGACCAAGTGGTTGAGGACAAAACAAATTACTGCACTCTCTCGATTTCCTGTGCAACGATACTTGACAATATGGACAACCTTTTAAAGTCCAAGGTTGACCTTGTTCCTGAGGACGGTTGGCTGTTGAAGCCGCAAAGGGTTGAATTTAACGAGGGCGAATCCGTGTATGACGTGCTTTTGCGTGTTTGCAAGGAAAACGAGATTCATATGGAGGCTTCGTGGACTCCGATATACAACTCGGCTTATATTGAGGGAATCGGCAATTTGTATGAGTTTGACTGCGGATATATGTCGGGCTGGATGTATAAGGTCAACGATTGGTTTCCGAACTACGGCTGTTCTCGCTATGAGCTGAAAAACGGCGACGTGGTTGAATTTAAATACACCTGCAACGGCTACGGAGCGGATATAGGTGCCGATATGTCGCTTGAAGCAAACTAATCAAAATATTCAAACAAGGCGGAGAATATGAAAGACAGCTTTTCACAGCTTAACCCGTTTGTAAATTTAATATTTTTCGTGTTTGCCGTGGTGCTGACAATGTTCACGCTCAACCCGATATGTATAGGCATATCGCTTGTGTGTGCCATGCTCAACGCACTTTATCTCAACGGCAAAAGAGCGGTGCGGCTTTCGCTTTTGTATCTTTTGCCGATGCTTGCTTTTATTGCGGTAATCAATCCGCTGTTCAGTCATCAGGGCGTTACGATACTCACATATTTTCCGTGGGGAAATCCGCTTACGCTTGAATCAATTTTATACGCAATCGCAACCGCAGTACTGCTTTGTGCAACAGTGCTGTGGTTTTCGTGCTTTAACTCGATTATGACAAGCGACAAATTTGTTTATCTTTTCGGCAGGCTTGCTCCTGCACTCAGCTTGGTGCTGTCAATGACGCTTAGGTTTGTGCCGAAGTTTTCTTCTCAGCTCAAAAGGGTGAGGGACGCACAAAAATGTATAGGTAGAGATGTGTCAAACGGAGGGCTTATCGGCAGGATAAAGCACGGCGTGAAAATAATTTCGATTATGATAACGTGGTCGCTTGAAAATGCCGTGGAAACCGCCGACTCAATGAAAAGCCGAGGTCACGGGCTAAAGGGCAGAACGGCATACTCGATTTATCGGTTTACAAACCGTGATTTGGCTGTGCTTTGCTTTGAGGTGCTGCTTGGAGCGGCGGCTTGTGTGTTGCTGTTTTGCGGCTTTTGTGAGTTTTGGTATTATCCGTCGGTAAGCGGGAATCTGCTTGACGGGCTGTGTGTGCTTGATTATGTAATCTATGCGGCATTTATGCTTATGCCGTTTGCAATAAATGTGTGGGAGGGAGCAAAATGGAAGCGTTTGAGGTCAAAAATCTGAGCTTTAGATACCCCGAAACGGGCGTTGATGTGCTGAAAAATTTGAGCTTTTCCGTGGGCAAGGGCGAATTTGTTACGCTGTGCGGGCCGTCGGGCTGTGGCAAAAGCACGCTTTTGCGGAATTTAAAGCCGATACTTGCTCCTGCCGGAGTGAAATCGGGCAAAATACTTTTTGACGGCAAAGAGCTGTGGAGTCTTTCTCAGCGTGAGCAAAGCGAAAAAATCGGCTATGTGATGCAGTCACCCGACAATCAAATCGTCACCGACAAGGTGTGGCACGAGCTTTCGTTTGGGCTTGAAAGTCTGGGCTGTGACAACACTACGATAAGAAAAAGAGTTGCCGAAGCCGCAGATTTTTTCGGGCTTCAGACCTTGTTTGATAAAAGCGTTTCAGAGCTTTCGGGCGGACAAAAGCAGATTTTGAATCTTGCTTCGGTTATGGCAATGCAGCCTGAGGTTTTGATTCTTGATGAGCCGACAAGTCAGCTTGACCCGATTGCGGCATCGGATTTTCTTGCCGCCGTGTCTAAAATCAACCGTGAAATCGGCACCACCGTGATAATTACCGAGCATAGGCTTGACGAGATTTTGCCCGAAAGCGACCGAGTGCTTGTTATGGAAAACGGCATAATAATTTCAAACGACACCGTGCAAAACACGGGTGTCAATTTGAAAAGGCAAAACAGCAAATCGTTTTTATCTCTGCCCTCTCCTATGAGAATTTGGGATAGCTGTGACGGAAAATCTCCCTGTCCCGTTACGGTTGCTCAGGGCAGAAAATGGCTTGAAGCCTTTGCCGAGACCCACACGCTTATTGAGCTTTGTGATGAAAATATCCCCAAGCCGAGCGAGGAGGCAACGGTTGATTTAAAAGAGCTTTGGTTTAGATACGAAAAAAACGGAGCAGATGTATTAAAGGGCTTGTCATTTAGGACGTATGCGGGCGAGTTTACGGCGATTTTGGGCGGAAACGGTGCAGGCAAAAGCACGCTTTTGTCGGTGCTGAGCAAAATAAATGAGCCTTATCGGGGAAGCGTGAAAATTGAGGATAAAATCGCATACGGCGATATTTGCACAGCCTGTCTGCCCCAAAACCCTCAAACTCTGTTTGTGAGAAAAACCGTGCTTGAGGATTTGCTTGAGGTGTTTGACGGGCGAAAAATCGACAAGACTTTAAAGGAAAAACGTCTTGCAAGGGTTGTGAGCCTTTGCAGGCTAAAGGAGCTTTTGAACCGCCACCCATATGATTTGTCGGGCGGCGAGCAACAGCGTGCCGCACTTGCAAAGCTGTTGCTTTTGCGACCGAGGATTCTTTTGCTTGACGAGCCGACAAAGGGGCTTGACGCAGAATTTAAGGCGGCTTTTGCCGAGATAATCGCAACGCTGTGCAAATCGGGCGTGACGGTGATTATGGTGAGTCACGACGTTGAGTTTTGTGCAAGATATGCCCACCGTTGCGTGCTGATGTTTGGCGGCGAGCTTGTGGCAGATGCAACGCCGAGGGAGTTTTTCTCGTCAAACAGCTTTTATGTCACCTCGGCAAATCGAATGTCACGCAAAATAATCGACGGTGCGGTGAGTGCCGAGGACGTTATTTATTGCTGTACGGGAAAGCTACCCGAAAAGCCCGACAAAGCTGATTTTGATTTGTATGACAGCACATATACAATAGAAACCAAGCACAACAAGCCGAAAAAGCCCGACAGACTGCCGCTTTGGAAAAAGCTGCTCAGTGCTTTTTCCGCCGTTGCGTTGCTGTTCGGGCTAGTGATAAATCTTGATTATCTCAGTGTTGTAAATTCAAAAATACTGCCGACTTGGGTCAACTTTTCGGTGGTTGCCCTGCCTGTGGTGTTGCTTATGCTCTCGCTGGGCTCAAGGTCAAAGCGTGAGCTTGACCCACGGCCGAAAAAGACGAAAATCCCCAAGCGAACCGCTGTTGCGGCGGCAATGATTTTGCTTGCCGTTCCGCTGACGATATTCGTGGGCATTGTTTACCTAAACGACCAAAAATATATGTTCATCTCTCTGCTTGTGATGCTTGAATGTATGCTGCCGTTTTTTCTTGTGTTTGAGGGGCGAAAGCCCAAGGCAAGGGAGCTTGTGATAATAGCCGTGATGAGTGCCGTGGCAATAGTCGGCAGAACGGCGTTTTCAATGCTTCCGCAGTTCAAGCCCGTTTTGGCACTTGTGATAATCGCAGGCGTTGCGTTCGGCGGTGAATCGGGATTTTTGGTTGGAGCGGTAACGATGTTTGTTACAAGCTTTGTTTTTCAGTTCGGAGCGTGGACGCCGTGGCAGATGTTTTGTGCGGGAATCATCGGATTTTTGTCGGGCGTGCTGTTCCAAAAGGGATTGCTTGCCCGCAACCGCGGTGCATTGTGTGTGTTCGGGTTTATTGCCACCGTGGTTGTTTACGGCGGAATCATCAACTTCGGCTCGGCGGTTATGATGCACGCGGAAATGAATTTTGAAACGATTTTGTCTTTTTATGTAACAGGCTTTCCGTTTGACATTGTTCACGGGCTTTCAACCGTTGTGTTTCTTTATTTCTTTGCCGAGCCTATGCTTGAAAAGCTTGACAGAATCAAGGTTAAATACAATCTGCTTTCATAAAATCAAAACAGTTCGGGATGCATACGGCTGTAATGGAAGATGTACTGCTGGGCAATGCCGGCATATTCTCCGAAATCGGCTCCCGTCATATCGGGAAACAGCTTTTCCATTGCACGCTTCATCCAAACGTCAATCGGAAATGCGTCAGTTCTGTGCATACCGAAAAGCAAGGTGCAGTCGGCTACCTTTGTTCCCACACCCGTGATTTTCATAAGCTCACGGCGGGCAAGGTCATAGTCGGCTGTTTTGCACATTTCAAGGTTTACTTCACCCGACGCTACCTTTTGGGCGGCGTCAACAAGGTAACGGTTGCGAAACCCTGCCCTCAGCACACTCAAATCATCGGGGCTGAGAGTTGACATTTTTTCAGCCGTAGGAAAGGCAAATTCACCGTTTTCTATCGGCTCTCCGAAGCCCTCGCAAAGCCTTTGCACAATGCCCTTTATACGCTTGATGTTGTTGTTTTGAGAAATGATAAACGTGCAGAGCGTTTCATACGGCTCTTGCCTCAAAATTCTTATTCCCGGAGCGTATTGCGAGGCTTCCTTTAAAACAGGATGCAGCTCTGCGATTTGTTCTCTGATTTTTCCGTAGTCAAGCGACAAATCAAAGTAGTCATACCATATATTTTCAAAGTCTTGCTTGTCGGCGTTTTCAATATATAAATTCGTGCCGTCAAGGCTGACGGTTACGCATTTTCCGTATGCAACACCTTTAAACGAGCCGTCGCTTTGCTTTTTCCAGCGAAAGCTTTGACCGCAATCAAGGGTTTGCTCAAGGTCTAAATCAAAAACGTCGGTTATTTTAATTTTTCCTTTTTCTTCAATACAATTCAAAAGGCACACTTCCTCTCAAAAAAATTATATCATAAACGCTTGATTTATGGTACAATAAAATTACGGAGCGTGATGATTATGAAAGAAACGTTATGTACGATACCGATTAACGATATTTTTATGCCCAAGGACGGCTGTCCGATTTGCCGAATGGAAAAGATGCTGGAGGAGCAATACGTTGCCTTTATTACGGGGGACGCAATGATGGAGCCGAGCATAAGAATCGAAACAAACAAAAAGGGCTTTTGCCGCAGACATTTTGAGCAGATGCAAGCAAACGGTCAAAAGCTGCCCAATGCGTTGATTTTGGAAAGCCATTTGCAGGAAATTATCGACAATTTGATGCCGAAAAAGCTAAAGGGCAAGCCCGACAAAAAACAGCTTGAGGGCATAAAAAAAGAGCTTTCCTCCTGCTATGTATGCGACAGAATAGAAAGCGATATGCACCATTTTATGGCAACTGTGTTTGTTGAGTGGGCAAAGGGCGAGGAGTTCAGAAAGCTGTACAACGAACAGCCGTTTATTTGCCTGAAGCACTATCATTTTGTGACGGATTGTGCTATGGGCAAGGGCGGAATACCCCAAAAACTGCTTTCGGATTTTTATGCCGAAACCGCCGCCCTGACCAAAAATTACCTTTTGTCACTCAAAGAGGATATTTCATATTTTTGCTCAATGTTTGATTATCGCAACAAGGGCAAGGATTGGGGCAGGTCAATAGATTCGATTGAGCGAAGCACGGACTTTTTGACCGGAAAAGGCTGAGCTTAGAGCTTCTTTTTGCAAAAGCCGTTCATACAGCAGACGTCGCATTTGGGATTTCTTGCGGTGCAAACAGCTCTGCCGTGCAACACAAGCCTGTGGCAAAAATCATTGCTTTCGCTCGGTTCAAGCAAAGCTCTGAGTGCAAATTCGATTTTCTTTTGGTCCTTTAATTCGTGCAATCCGAGCCTGCGGGTGATGCGTATGCAGTGAGTGTCAACCACAACGGCAGGCTTGCCGAAAACATCACCGCAAACAAGATTTGCGGTTTTTCTGCCGATTCCGGGCAGCTTTGTCAAATCGTCGATATTATCAGGCACAACGCCGTCGAAATCACTTATGAGCATTTGAGCAAGTGCCACGATGTCCTTTGACTTCGTTTTGTACAGCCCACAGCTCTTTATGTATTCGCTGACCTCGTCGGGAGTTGCGTTTGCAAAGTCGTGAACGGTTTTAAATCTTTCAAAAAGAGCGGGAGTAACAAGGTTTACTCTTGCGTCTGTGCATTGAGCCGCAAGACGGGTGGCAATGAGAAGCTGTAAGGGGTCGCTGTACTCAAGCGAGCATATTGCGTCGGGATATTCGGTTTTGAGTGCCGATACGGCGTTTTGTGCAATCTGTTTTTTGTTCAAATCAATCACCGATTTCAGTTTATCACAAATTATTCGCTATTGCAATCTGTAACGTAATTTGGTAAAATGTTATTCAGTAAAAATTAAGGGTGATTTTATGTATAAAAATTATATTTTTGACCTGTACGGAACTTTAATTGACCTAAATACAGACGAGTGGGACGACGACCTTTGGAAAAAGATGGCTGTTTACTACGGCTACAAGGGTGCGGAATACACCTATGAGGAAATCCACAGCGAGTATCTTCGCCTTGTTGAAAAGGAGCTGAAACTCTCACAACGCAGACACAAGGAATACAGCGGTGTGGACATTCAGCTTGAAAAGGTGTTCAGACAGCTCTTTAAGCAAAAGGGAGTAAAGGCAACCAAGTCGCAGATATTGTTTGTTGCCGAAATGTTCCGTTGCTATTCCACAAAGTACATCAAGCTGTATGACGGAATTATTGATTTGCTTGACACGCTCAAGGCAAAGGGCAAAAAGATATATCTTCTTTCAAACGCACAGCGTGTGTTTACCGAAAATGAGCTTAATATGTTCGGCTTGACAAAGTATTTTGACGGCATATGCCTCAGCTCCGACGAGGAGTGTCTTAAGCCCGACGTGCATTACTTCCAAATTCTTTTTGACCGCTACGGACTTAAAAAGGAAGAATCCATAATGATTGGCAACGACCACATTGCAGACATCGGTGGTGCCGCTGACTTCGGAATTGACAGCCTGTATATAAACCAAAGCATTTCACCTGAGCTGAAAGGCGAAAAAATCCGTTGCACATACAAGGTTATGGACGGCGATGTTTTCAAAATCAAAAAGCTCATAGTAAAATAACATAAAATTCTTGCCTCTGTACATAATAAGTGCAGAGGTGATTTTTATGAAACCGAAAAAGACTTACAGGCGTGTTGTAAAAAACATGAGCGACAATCCCGACTTGGAGCTTCAAACGGTTATGACAAACGACTGCACGGGACTTGTGCCGTCGGCAATTACAGACGAATTTGAGCAACAGGCATACGAGGAAATTTATCCGTATGATGCAGTTGACAAAAAAGACTGACAAGCATTGCCTTCGCCGCCCTAAGGGGCGGTGATTTTTTTGCCGAAAAGCAGGCAAAAACACGTTGAAAACGGGGGAGTTTTGTCCGTTGACCTAAGAAAACCGACCGTTGACCGCAATTTGCTGAAATTTTAAAAACCATATGCTATAATAAATTCACACTACGGGGGTGAGGAAATGATTTTTAAGCTTATTATCGACAGAAACGCAGAGGAAAACGTGACCGCAACCGTGCATGGCAGAAGTCAGCTAATCGACGACATTGAGCTGTTGTGCCTTAAAGACAGCGGTGCGGAAGCGATAAACGCCTACAAGGACGACGAGGTTAAGAAGCTCGGCTATAACGAGATTGAATGTATAACGGTCATCGACGGAAAAACCGTGGCAATAGACCGAAACAACGAAAGCTATCGCTTGAAATACAGGCTGTATGAGATTGAGGAGATTTTGCCGACTCAGTTTGTGAGGATAAACAAATCCGCCATTGCCAACGAATCGAGAATTGAAAAATTCACGGTGTCGTTCGGCGGAGCGGTGGACGTGATTTTTAAGTCGGGTTACAGGGACACAATTTCACGCAGGTGCTTTCAACAGCTAAAACGGAGGTTTGATTTATAATGAAAAAACATATTAACGATTTTATAAAACGAGGTATGCTTGCTTCGGTGGGCGGACCGTTGGTGTATGCAATAGTGCTGTTCATTCTCAGCAAATGCGGTATAAACGAGCCGTTGAACGTTGACTCGGTTATCCTCGGAATATTCAGCTCGTCTGTGCTTGCGTTTGTTTCAGCGGGAATTTCGGTGGTTTACGACATCGAAAGGCTGAGCTTGTTTTTGGCAACGCTGATTCACGCAGTGGTAATATATTTGGACTATATGTTTATCTACTTGCTCAACGGCTGGAGCATAACGATTTCAAATTTAAAATCAATTATGATATTCAGTATTATTTTCTTTGCGGTATACATTGTGGTTTGGACGTTGGTATATTTTTCGATAAGACGTTCTGTGACCTATATGAATCAAAAAATCGCCAGATAAAGGAGAGTACATATGGACGCGATTAAAACGGTGAATCTGACAAAACAGTACAAGGATATGGTTGCGGTGGATCGCCTCAACCTCACAATTGAGGAGGGCGAGCTGTTTGCACTTTTGGGCGTGAACGGTGCAGGCAAAACCACAACGATTAAGATGCTTTCTACCCTGACCTCACCGACGAGCGGCGACGCTTTTATTTGCACAAACAGCGTGCGTGAAAATGCAAGCGAGGTCAAAAGACTGATAGGCTTGTCACCTCAGGAAACAGCGGTGGCACCAAACCTGAGCGTTGAAGAAAATTTGAAGCTGATGTGCGGAGTGCACGGATTTTCACGCAAAAAGACAAAGGAAAAAATAAAAGAGCAAACCGAAAAATTCAACCTGCAAGCCATCCTCAAAAAGCGAGCAGGCAAGCTGTCGGGCGGTTGGCAAAGGAAGCTGAGTATTGCAATGGCTTTGATAGGCGAGCCTAAGATTTTGTTTCTTGACGAGCCGACGCTCGGACTTGACGTGATTGCAAGAAGTGAGCTTTGGGACACGATAAGAGCCTTGAAAAGCGAAACCACAATAATTTTGACAACTCACTATATGGAGGAGGCAGAGGAGCTGTCCGACCGTATCGGTGTGATGAAGGCAGGCAAGCTTATTGGGCTTGGCACAGCCAATGAGCTTAAGGCTCAAACAGGCGAGGATACCATTGAAAAGGTGTTTGTCAAGCTGATTAAGGGGGATAAAAAATGAAACTGATTACATTTTCAAACCGAAATATGAAGGATATTGTCCGCGACCCGCTTACCTTGGCGTTTGGATTGGGATTTCCGCTTGTACTGCTTTTGTTGCTAAGCGTGATTCAGTCAAATATCCCCGTAAGTCTTTTTGAAATCGACGAGCTGACTCCGGGAATTTCCGTGTTCGGATTGTCGTTTATGACCCTGTTTTCATCTATTATTATCGCAAAGGACAGAGAAACGGCACTTTTGCAAAGACTGTATACAACTCCGCTTACCGCTGTTGATTTCATTATCGGCTACGCTCTCCCTGTGATTCCGATTTCGCTTGCTCAGGCTTTAATTTGCTATGCTGCGGCATTTTTTCTCGGACTTGAAATTACAATCAACATCTTATTTGCGATTTTGATGATAATTCCCGTTGCTTTGTTTAACATTGCACTCGGCTTGTTGTTCGGCAGTGTGTTAAACACAAAGCAGGTGGGCGGATTTTGCGGTGCGTTGCTGACAAACCTCACGGCTTGGCTTTCGGGAATTTGGTTTGATTTGGAGCTTGCGGGCGGTGCGTTTAAAAAGATTTCTTATTGTCTGCCGTTTGTGCATGCTGTTGATATGGAAAAGGCGATTGTTGCCGGCAATTATTCGGATATTTTACCGCATTTGCAGTGGGTTTTGGGCTATACAGCCGTGTTGATGGTGCTTGCTGTTGCGGCGTTTTTAAGACAAATGAAAAAGCAATAACATTTAATAGCGTGCCTTTGAAAACAACTGTTGATTTTTTTGACAATATAGTGTAAAATAAAAATTGTTAGAAAACTTTTTTATACGATTTTACAATTCGGAGGCTCGTTATGGCACAAATGTATAAAATCAGAACCAAAAACAAAAATGTATTCCTGCGTGTTGCAAAGGGGCATTTTGCAACAATGCACAGCCACACCAATTATTATATTGACGTTACCACGCAAAAAACAAGATTGTCGGAGGCAAAGGCAGTTTCAAAGGAGCTTGTGTCGTCGTATAGGGCAAACACAATCATTGACACAATTCTTTGTCTTGACGGAACAGAGGTTATCGGTGCGTGCATAGCCGATGAGCTTACAAAGGAAGACTACATAAATATGAACGCTCATCAGACCATTTATGTTGTGTCGCCCGAATATATCGGCGGAGGTCAGCTTATCTTCCGCGACAATCTTGCTCCGATGATTGCAAACAAGCACGTTTTGGTGCTTGCGGCATCGGTAACAACGGGCAAAAGTGCTCAGGCGGCGATTGAAGCGGTCAAGTATTACGGCGGCATTGTGGTTGGGCTTTCCGCTATTTTTGCAACGGTAAAAACCTGTGACGGTTATCCCGTTACTTCAATTTTTGACCCTAACGACTTGGGCGATTATCAGAGCTATGGTGCTCACCATTGCCCGCTTTGTGAAAAAGGCGAAAAAATCGAAGCCATTGTTAACAGCTACGGCTACTCAAAGCTGTAATTTTAAAAAGAGGATAATAAAAATTTCACTTCGCTATTGACACTGAGTATTGAAGTAGTTAAGATTTCAAAATACACCTTTGCGTGCTAAAAAGACAGCATAGAGGGCAAAGCCCTTTTGTGCTGTCTTTTTATGCCACAACAATCGCACGGTTGACAGCAACAGCGAGTTGCTTGTTTAAGCCGAACTCTTATACTATAATATATTTGAGGAGATGATTTTGTGGATACAAAAAACATTATTTATGAGCTTAGAACAAAGAACGGCTTGTCGCAGGATGAGCTTGCCGAAAAAGTATATGTTACACGCCAAGCGGTATCTCGTTGGGAAAACGGCGAAACAACGCCCAACACAGAAACGTTAAAGCTGTTATCAAAGCTGTTTAATGTTTCTATCAACACATTGTTAGGCTCGCCCCGAAAGCTGATTTGTCAATGCTGCGGTATGCCTCTTGATGATGACGCAATTATAAGCCATAATCACAACGGCACGTTTAATGAGGATTATTGCAAATGGTGCTATGCCGACGGAACTTATACATACAGCGATATGGACGACTTGATTGAAGTCTGTGTTAAAAATATGGCAGGCGAAAATTTCAGCGAGGAGCAGGCACGTTCCTATATGAAGGACTTGCTTCCGAAGCTGGATTATTGGAAGCGTTACGATGAACTCGGTGATAACGGTCAGTTTGATGAGTTTAAGGTGCAACTGATTAAGGAAATAAACGAGCTTCATATAGAGGGAATGCCCAAGGTTGAAAAGCTCAATGCACTTGTCGGAGGCTTTGTTAATCTTGAATACCGTCTGCCAAACGGCAATGCGGTGAAATTTTTGGATGACTCAAAAACATATCTCGGCAACCAGTTGCCTTGCGAATTTGGCAAAGGCAGGTGCTTTGGCGTGATTGCGAATATGGATTTTTTGCTTGTTTGCACCTATGAAGAAAACGGTGAAAATCCGGAGCTTGTGCTTTACAAAAAGAGATAGACATTTGTAAACAAAACGGTTTAACCCAATTTGTCGGGTTAAACCGTTTTTTGCGATAGTTTAGAGGAAGTGAAAGCATTTTTGTTGAATGAATGTTAAAATTTCGGTTAAGTCGATAGCTGCGGATAAGTTTTCTGTTATTCCATTGTAGGAAAGTTATATTTAAATAATACGCTACTGCGGTGAAATGCAGAAAAAAGTTTGAATTAAATGCAGTATTAAGACGTGTTCATAGCTATCAATCACATCAAACCTAACTACGGTGAAATGCACAAAAAATGCACAAAAATGCAAAAAAATGCAAAAATTAACCGGCAAGCTGTTCGTTGTATGCCTGTCTTACGGCTCTTGCAAGCTGGTCTGCACAAGAGGTTTGACGAAAACCGCAGGTGTTACCCAAAAGCTTTTCCTCAATTTGTTCAACCGTCCAGCCGTCAACCAGCTTTGAAATAGCCTTGAGGTTGCCGTTGCAGCCGCCTGTGAATTTTATGTCTGTGATAATGTTTCCGTCAATGCGAAAGTTGATTTCCATTGAGCATACTCCGTTTGTTTTGTATGTGTAATCCATAATAATGCTCCTTTAATTTTGTTTTCTTACAATTTTATATTCATCATACAGCTCAAAATAATGGCATTGCGACATACTTTGAGTCAAAAACCTTTCCATTTCGTCCTCGTCCAAGTCGATTCTGCAATAATCTCCGAATTCCTCGTCAGCCACATAATGAGCACACATCTCGCAGTTGTCCATATTGCCTCCGTTAATCTCCGTATTTGTCGTAGGAAAACGGCTTGTAGTCTGCAAGCTGTCCGAAAATCTCCGCTTCGGAATTTGCAATGGTAAACAGCTTGTTACAATCGTCTGTCATAAATTTTTCTTCAATTGCATTGTTCATCATTGCAAGAAGCGAATCATAATAGCCCCTTGTGTTGTAAATGATTATAGGCTTTGAGTGTCTGCCGAGCTGCTTTAGGGTGAGAACCTCAAAGAACTCCTCAAACGTTCCGATTCCGCCCGCACAAATAACAAAGGCGTCGGCTTTGTCCTCCATAATCCCCTTGCGTTCACGCATTGTGTCGGTTAGGATAAGCTCTGTGCAATTATCGTACAAAACGTCCATTTCGACAAAGAACTTGGGGCTTACGCCGATAAGCGTGCCGTTTTCCTTTGTAACGCCCCTTGCGGTTGCTCCCATTACGCCGTATTTTCCAGCACCGAAGATAACTCCGTCGCCTCTTTTTGCAATGGCAGAGCCTAAGCTCTCGGCTGAATCAAGAAACTCTCTGTCGATTTTCTCACTTGATGAGCCAAATACGCATATGTTCATATAAAAACTCCCTTAATAATAGTTGTTGCTTATATTATGCTGATTTTTAAAATATATAATCAATAATATCTGATAAGCGAAATTACCTTTCCGAGCAGCACAACCTCGTCAACGATAATAGGCTCAAAGCTGTCGTTTTCGGGCTGAAGCCTAAAATGTCCGTTTTCCTTGTAAAAACGCTTTACGGTTGCTTCGTCCCCAACAAGTGCAACAACGATTTCGCCGTTTTCGGCAACGGGGGAGCGGTTGACGATAACGATGTCGTTGTCAAAAATGCCTGCGTTAATCATACTTTCGCCCTGAACACGAAGTGCAAAAAGCTCTCTGCCTCGTTTGAGATGCTCCGGTACCGGCACATAGCACTCGATTTCTTCAATTGCAAGAATCGGGATACCTGCGGCAACACGCCCCAAAACAGGCACGGCGGCGGTTTTTTCCTCGCCCACAACGCGGATACAGCGGTTTACTCCGTGTTCTCTTGCAATAAGTCCCTTTTCTTCAAGGGCGTTTAGGTGATGATGTACCGTTGAGGTGGAGCTGAGCCCTGTTTGCTCACAGATTTCACGCACTGACGGAACTCTGCCGTCGCAGGAACATTCCTTTATGTAGTCGAGTATCTTTTGTTGGCTTTTGCTTAACGGCTTCATAATATCACACCTTTCCGCTTAAAGTATAACACACCTATACCGAAAAATCAAACATTTGTTTTAATTTTTTGAAAACTTTTGAAAAATTAAAGATTTTTTAAAAGTTCAATGGGATTTCAAGATAATTTCATAATAAATTCAAATTGATTTCACACAGTTTTCATATTTGTGTAGTTTAATATAACCGTACTCAAAAGACGGAACCGCAACCGTCTGAGTATAATTGTTCTACCCTCCTCGATATGAACCGTCTTAGAGGTTCATATTTGTACCCCTCATTTTTTAAAGAACAGAAGACGCCGGACTTGTACTGTGTCCGGCGTTTTCGTGTTTATAAGGCAAAAAAGGCATTGCCGATTTTACAAGCAATGCCTTTTGAATTATCCGATATATTCACATTTTTCCGTATCTAACAGGCTTGTTCTCATCGCAGGCTTGCAGAGCGGAATCTTTTTGCCCTTTTTGATAAAGAGCGGAACCTCGTTGAGTGCCACGTTGATGTAATGCACACCCTTTTCAAGCGGCTGAGCAGTTACGCTTTCTCCGCTTAGCTTTACAAACGTCATATCCTCAGGTAGGTAAACATATCTGCCGTTTACATTTTGCTCGTAAACGGGGCAAATCATACATTCGTCACCGAGCATAAGCTGAGTTTCGCACTCACGGGCGATTTTGTCGTCGGGATAGTCAAACGAAAGCGGGCGGAATATCATATCGTTGTTTTCGCTTGCCTTGCAGAAGGTGCTGTAAAGATAGGGGATAAGCCTGTATCTAACCTCGATGATGTCTTTGAAGTCGTTTGAGTTTTCAAAGCTTATGCACTCTTGGTTACGAGTACCGCAGGCGGCGTGGTTACGCATAAGCGGAGTGAACACGCCCAAAGCCGAAAAACGCAGAGCCAAATCACGGGTGCAGTTTTCGTTAAATCCGCCGAGGTCTGCTCCGCAGTAAAGGAAGCCGCACATATTTGCAGACGGCAGCATTTTGAGGTTGAGCAGAATGTGTGACCACCAACTGTGGTTGTCGCCAAACCATATTCCGCTTGTGCGGTGAGCACCGACATATGACGCACGGGAGAACATCAAAATTTTGCTTTTGCCGAACTCCTGCTCAAAATATTCGCTTGCGGCTTTTGTCATATTTGCACCGTAGATATTATGCACTCTGTCGTGGCACACGGGCTTGCCGTCAATGCTGTGATAGATGCTTGAGTAATCCTCACTGTTGTTTGAAAGTCCCGAAAAAGCGTCCTTTAAGCTGAAAAAGTCCCACAAATCAAGGTTTTTACCCTTTGCGTTTTCGGCTTTTTCAATAGCCTTGTCAAGTCCCTTTTGAGTGTAGAAAATCGCAGGCTCATTCATATCGTTCCAAAAGCCCTCAATGCCCATATCCGTGAGGTATTTATACTTTGAGCCAAACCAATTTCTGACCTTTTTCTGCATAAAATCGGGGAAACCCACAATTCCGGGCCATACTCCGCCCTCAAAAACCTCGCCGTTTTCGGTTTTGCAGAAATATCCGTTTTCAACGGCTTCTTCGTATACCGAATAACCGTCCTCCTTTTTGACGCCTGCGTCGATAATCGGAATCAGGCGGATGCCCTGCTCCTTCTTTTCTTTTACATAGTTTTCAAAATCGGGGAACTTTTTGTCGTCAATTGTGAAGTCCTTGTAGCGTTCCATATAGTCGATGTCAAGATAAACGCAGTCAAGCGGAATTTGAGCCTTGTTATAGCCGTCAATAATGCGGTCAACGTCCTCTTTTTTGTCATAGCTCCAACGGCTTTGCTGAAATCCGAACGCCCAAAACGGCGGAATGTAGCTTTTGCCGATTGCCTGTCTGAACTCCTTGACGATTTCAAGCGGACTTTCGCCCTCGATAAAATAGATGTCAAAATCCGTGCCGTCAAGCGTTACAACGGTTTTGTCGGTTTGGGTGTAGCCGATGTCCCAGCGTATTTTTGCGGGAAAATCCACAAAAACGCCGAAGTGCTTTTTGCCCGACAGCATAATAAAGTTGTGGGCACCGTACAGCGACGACTTTGTTTCGGTGTGAAACGGGTCGTCCGCACAAAAGCTCTCATAAACCCAGCCACGCTTGTTTATGCCTCTCGGAGCTTCACCGAGACCGTAAACGATGTCGTTTTCTTCCATATCAAACTCAAAGCTGAATTTGCCGTTTTCAATTTTTCCGTTAAGCGGGAATTGCTCTGCCGGCAGGGCTTCAAGCTGCATAACAAAGGCTTCGGTGTCAATCGGACATCCGTTTGTATATTTTTTAATCATAAGCATTAATCTCCTTTGCGGTTTAGTTACGGTATTGCCGTCAGCTTGATTATATATTATTTGCAAAAAACATTCAACCGCTTAGCGTAAAATATGTGAAATAAAATTTGTTTTGAATTGTTGAATTTGTGAGTGTGTTATGGTAAAATAAAATGGAATATTAATAATCAGATTTAGATATGCTTAAAATTTCAGTACCTTTGAAAGGGGAAAAGAATATGTGTGGAATTTGCGGATTTACGGGAAATATAGTTGACCGTGACAATGTTATCAGAAATATGACCGAGGTTATTACCCACCGAGGCCCTGATTCCGACGGCTTTTTTACGGACGATTACATTGCTATGGGCTTTCGCAGACTTTCGATTATCGACCTTGACGCAGGCCATCAGCCGATTTATAACGAGGACAAAACCCTTGTGCTTACCTTTAACGGCGAGATTTACAACTACAAAGAGCTGAGAGCCGTGCTTATAAAAAAAGGACACAAGTTTTATACCGATACCGACAGCGAGGTTATTCTTCACGGCTTTGAGGAATGGCAGGAGGACGTTTTGCCGAGGCTGAGAGGTATGTTCGGCTTCGCAATTTACAACACCGTTGACAAGTCTGTTTTTGTCGCTCGTGACTTTTTCGGAATAAAGCCGATGCACTACACAATGATTGAAAACGAGTTTGTATATGCAAGCGAAATCAAAAGTATTTTGGAGCATCCTAAGTTTGTTAAAAAGTTCAACAAAAAGGCTCTTGATACCTACCTTTCGTTCCAATATGCAGTGCCGCCCGAAACGTTTTTTGAGGGAGTTTACTGCTTGATGCCGGGTCACTACCTTTGGTGTCGCAACGGTGAGATTGAAACCACACGTTATTTTGAGCCGCGTTTTAATCCCGATGAAGAAATGACCGAGCAAGAGGCTGTTGACAAGATAGAAAGTGTTTTTGAAAATTCGGTAAACGCTCACAAAATCGCAGACGTTGAGGTTGGCTGCTTCCTTTCAAGCGGAGTTGATTCAAGCTATGTTTCAACATATTTTGCAGACCAAAAAACATTTACCGTCGGCTTTGATTTCGGAGAAAAATACAATGAAATCAGCTGGGCAAAATCACTCAGCGAAAAAATCGGGGTTGAGCATCACACTCACCTGATTTCGAGCGAGGAGTTTTGGGACGCTGTTCCCACCGTTCAGTATCATATGGACCAACCGCTTGCCGACCCGTCGTGCATTGCGTTGTACTTTGTTTCTCGCCTTGCAAGTCAGTATGTAAAGGTTGTTCTTTCGGGTGAGGGTGCAGACGAGCTGTTCGGCGGCTATACCTGCTACAATGATCCTAGAGTGTTTAAGGTTTATCAAACCATCGTTCCGCACTGCATACGCAAGGCTGTGCGTGCGTTGTGCAAAAAGCTCCCAGACATTAAGGGCAGAGATTATTTTATTCGTGCCTGTGACCCGCTTGAGGAAAGATATATCGGAAATGCGTTTATGTATGACTACAAGCAGAAGAAGCAGATTTTGAAGGATCCCTCAATCGTTTCCGAGCCTCAGCAATACACTCGCAAATATTACTATCGTTGCCGTAAATATGACGACGTTACCAAAATGCAGTACCTTGACATAAATATGTGGATGGTTGGCGACATTCTTCTTAAAGCCGACCGAATGAGTATGGCAAATTCGCTTGAGCTGCGTGTTCCGTTCCTTGACAAGGAGGTTTTCAAGGTGGCATCAAAGCTGCCAACAAGACTTCGCTGCAACAAGTTCAACACAAAATACGCAATGCGTAAGGCGGCTGTACGTCATATGCCGGAGGCTACTGCCGAAAAAGAAAAGCTTGGATTCCCCGTGCCGACAAGAGTTTGGCTTAGGGACGAAAAATACTATAACGTAGTAAAGAAAAAGTTTAAGGGCAAAACCGCCGAAAAGTTCTTTAACACAGACGCTCTTGTTGCGTGGCTTGACGAGCATTTCAGCGGCAAGGAGGACAACAGCCGCAGAGTTTGGACTGTTTATGTGTTCCTTGTTTGGTATGATATTTACTTTGATGAGGATTCGGAAAAGGTTGTTAAGCCGATAAATCATCTTGATGAGCTAAAGGCTGTTGCAGAAGCAAGACGTGAAAAGCAAATCGACGCTCCGGGCGAGGTTATTATGGCTGCCGCTCAGGCTGCGGATGCGACCTATGACGCTCCCGACTTTGACAAAAAACGCACCGAAGCCGAGGCTTTGGCGGACGACGGAAACGAGCCTGCGTTGGTTGAGGATGAGGCAGAGCCGGAACAGCCCAAGCAAGAGCCTAAAAAGGAAATGTATGTGAACATTTCAAATCCCGAGGACGACGAGATTTATGACGCTCCCAGAAAGCCCGCAACTCCTCAGGAGCAGGTGCAGATGGCGATTGAAGATATTGAAAGACGTTCAAAATATCTTGATGAGCCGAATGTTATCTCGGACGAAGCGGTTGATGATATTATCAGCTCAATCAGCTTTTTTGATGACGATGATGACAACACCGCAGATTAACAAAGCTTTATAAACCAAAAAACGTTCCCTCTGTCAATATTTTCCGAACAAGCTCATATTCGGGCAAAAAATCGGAAATCGGCAGAGGGTTTTTGCCAAGTCCCATTTCTATGGTAAGGGCAGGCTTTTTGAGCTTGTCGATTACCCAATCCTTAAATCCGCCACCCGTTGCAATGCTTTCGGGCTGAGCGATTTTGTAGCCGCTGACCTTTGCAAGCCGTTTTGCAAGGCTCAGACATAGCGGAGGAGTGCTTTTTCCAAAGTCGTAATAGATTTCACGCCCCTGACTGTGCAGGGCAACGGCAAAGTCAAACGCTGTGTTTTTGCAAAGCCTGACCATTGCTTTGGTTTCCGGCTCACTGTGCGGATAATTGCCTCCGAACCGAGTGGGCGAGGCTGAGTTGATGCCCAGAGCGGTTTCCTTTTCTCGCAATGTGTTCCATTGAGCGTCAAAATTGTGGTTTATGTCAACGCCCCGTGCGTTTGCCTGCCAATGAGTTGTGTCGGTGCAAACGCTTTCGACAAGCTCCTTGTAGCTCATTGCACCTATGCTTCCGTGAATTGCCGTTTCAAATCCGTCGGGGTTTACGCACGGCACAATGACAACGCCCCGATTTTTCAGTGCGTTGCAGAGGCCTCCGCTTTTTGACAAAAACGCAGAGGCACATTCCTCTGCAAATTTGAGCAGAGCAAGCACGGTGAGATATTCACTTCCGTGAAAGCCGCCGCAGAAAATCACGCTGCTTTCGGTGCATCCGATTTGCAAAACGTCAATTCCTCGCTTGCAAAGGCTTTCTCCCGCATAATAATGATGTATAAAATCGTAGCTTTTGCAAATTTCACCGATAATCAGGTTTCTTGCCGAGAAGTCGGGCATAATATTGTAATCAATCATAAAATATCCTTTCATTGGAGGGCAATATGGAATTAACAGAAAAAACGCTGTCAAGCAAAACCGTGTTTGACGGAAGAATACTTCATATAACGCTTGACGAGGTTGAACTGCCGAACGGCAGACAGTCAAAGCGTGAGGTGGTCAACCATCCGGGCGGTGTTGCCGTTGCGGCACTTGACGAAGAAAACAACCTGCTTTTTGTCAGGCAGTTTCGCTATCCCTACAAGGAGGTTGTGCTTGAGCTTCCTGCGGGAAAGCTCGAAAAAGGCTCTACACCGCTTGAAAACGGCAAGCGTGAGCTGCTTGAAGAAACAGGAGCAGAGGGCTATTCATATATTTCGCTCGGTCAGTTGTATCCGTCGCCCGGATATACCTCCGAGATAATACATCTTTATGCGTGCAGGGTTAAAAGCGTGGGCGAGAGCCGTCCCGACGACGGAGAGTTTTTGAATATTGAGAAAATTCCGCTTGACAAGGCAGTTGAAATGGTGCTTAACAATATGATTCCCGACTCCAAAACACAGGTTGCGGTGCTTAAAACCGCTTTGCTTCTTCAAAGCAACAAGATTTGAGGTAAAATATTTTATGCAAAATTTTTTTGAGATATTACCCGAAAAATCCCTTACAGCCGTTGCCTTGGGGTATTTTGACGGAGTGCATCTCGGACACAGACGAGTGATTTCACAGGCTGTTGACGAAAGGGAAAACGGACTTACTCCCGTTTGCTTTACGTTTTCAAAAAGCCCCAAAAGCATTATCGGCGGCGAAAAATCCGTTGAGCTTTCAACCAAGGCAGATAAGCTGAAAACGCTTGAAAAGCTCGGCGTTGAGCATACCTTTCAGGCGGATTTTGAAGCTGTCAGGAATATGTCGGCACAAGAGTTTTTTGACAAAATACTTGTAAAAACACTCAGAGCGGAAAAGCTGTTTTGCGGATTTAATTATCACTTTGGCAAAAACGGCGAGGGTGACGCAACGCTTTTACAGAGGCTTTGCGTCGAAAATAACATATCGCTCGGCGTTGTTCCGCCTGCCGAAATTGACGGCGAGGTGGTTTCGTCAACGCTGATAAAGACTCTGATTAAAAACGGAGAAATAAAAAAGGCGAACAAAATGCTCTGCTCCTGCTTCGGATTTTCCGCACCGATAGAGCATGGCAGGCATCTTGGCAGAGAGCTTGGCACTCCCACCCTGAACCAACCGCTTTGCGACGAACTTGTTGTTCCGAAATTCGGAGTGTATTGCTCAAAGGTTACCCTTGAAAACGGAAAAAGCTATTGCGGAGTTACAAATATCGGAATAAAGCCCACTGTGGGTAGCTCTGCTCCGCTTTGCGAAACTTGGCTTCCCGAATATTGTGACGGCGAAATTTACGGGCAGGTTGCAGACGTTCGCCTGCTTGAGTTTTTGCGTGAGGAAAAGAAGTTTGATAGCCTTGAAGCCCTCAAAAACACCATAATCCAAAACGGAAAAACAGCCGTTGAAATTTATAACAAATCAAACTCAGTATAATAGTATAAAAAGGTTATCTCAAATTTTCGAGATAACCTTTTGTGCATTTTACTCTAAAATATATCGCTCATCAAACAAAACACGGCACGGTTGTGCCGTGCCGCAAAAATCAATTAAATTTCAAGACCTTGTGTTGTGTTCAAAAACTCATAAAGCTTTTGGAGGATTATGTCTGCACCGCCGTCGATGTCGCTTTCTATATTGAGCGGCATAATCGGGTCATGCACGGAGAGCCTGAGCAAAAACCATCCGTCGCCGTTTTCTTTGTCAAACGAAACTCTTATGCCCTCACGGTTGTCGTCCGCAACGTTCCAGCCGTCCTGCTTTTCTGCGTAAGCTGTCAGGTCGGCAATGATTCTTTCGCCGCAGGCTTTAAAATCCTTTTCGGTGATTTTAAAGCGAATTTCACAGCTTTCAAGCGGTTCTTTAAGGCTTTTGGTCAGCTCGTCAAGCTCTTTTCCCTCTGCTCTGAGCTGTGCCGCCTTGATGATGATTTTGGTGCAGAGGTACGCACCGTCGTCAAGGAAGTAGTTTTCACGCATTGCGGCGTGTCCCGAGGTTTCGATTGCAAGCGGACAGTTGATTCCCTCTGCGTTAAGCTCCAGAGCCTTGTCAATAACGTTTTTGTAGCCCCTGCGGTAGCGGTAGTGCTTTCCGCCGAGGTCGTTTTCGATAAACTCCTTTAAACCGCCCGAAGTGATTGAGTCGGTCACGATTGTGCCGCCGTCGTTGCCCTCAAGTGCAATCGCCGACGCAACGGCAACAAGCCTGTTGCGGTTGATTTCGTTGCCCTTTGAGTCAACAGCACCGCCACGGTCAACGTCGGTGTCAAATATAACGCCCAAATCGGCGTTGCTTTCCTTTACCGCCTCACAAATCGACTGCATAGCTTCGGGACTTTCGGGGTTTGGAACATGGTTGGGGAACATTCCGTCGGGTTCAAGGTAACGGCTTCCGTTTGTGTCTGCACCGAGGACTTTAAGTACCTTGTCTGCATAAAAGCCGCCTGCACCGTTGCCTGCGTCAACAACAATCTTAAAGCCCTTTAGCGGATGGTCGTAGTCCTCTGCGTTTACCTCTTGCTTGATTTTGTTGCAAAGCCCCTGTGCGTACTCGGACATATAGTCAACGTCCTGCACCTTGCCTCCGTCGGCTTGACTTGGATGCTCGTCGTTTTGTGCGTATGTGAGTATTTGTTCAATGTCGCTGCCCTCAAGACCGCCCTCTCGTGTAAAAAATTTGAGTCCGTTGCGGTTAAAGGGGTGGTGACTTGCGGTTATCTGCAACGCACCGTCACAGCCCAAATCTACCGTTGTCATAAACATTGACGGAGTTGAGGCAAGAGAGCAACGCATAACCTCCGCACCGCAGGCTGTGAATCTCTCAACTGCAATATCCATAATGTGCGGGCCTGAAATTCGGCTGTCACGACCTACCGAAATTCTGAGCTTTTGGGCAGGCTTTTGAAGCTTTGCCGAAAGCCAAAGCACAAAGCCGTCAATCATATCGGCAAGCACCTTGTCGGTGAGGTTGATTTCCTGTCCCTCTACGCCCTCACTTGCAACTCCTCGAATGTCTGTTCCGCTTTTGAATTGTTTATAAAAATCATTTAACATAGCTTTACCGTCCTTTCGTCTTTGCTCTATTATACCGCATAAAAGCCGAAATCTCAATATTAATATGTATTAAAAGTTATCGTTAAGGAAAAACAGGGCGGCATATTCAGGTAAAAAACAGATTTGTTAAATTGGTTGTTTATTTAGTGAAAAAGAACAATTAAGTTGTGCAATGTAACAAAGTGAAAAAGAATCAAATGGCGAATTTTATATTCTTAATTAGAATTAAATGAGCAGGTTGCACATAATTACGTCGCTATTATTGGTTATTATTGATAACGAAAAGGCGTTTCTGACAAAAGGCGGGATAAAAAATTGTTGACTTTTCCAAAAACTCGATTATAATAAAAAGTGTCAAGTAAAAAGTCCGCTTGACAATCGGTTGATTTCAAAAAACAATCCCGGGTTAAATTTGAAGTCCAGAAGCCGATTAGAATCATGATTTGCCAAATGGTAAATGGCCACCAAAACTTTATATTATTAAAGAATTGAAGGAGGAAACATTATGACACCAATTCTTAGCTTACACAACATTGATGTAACTGCGTTCCTCGCCGTGCTGGATACCTGCGAAGGCAACGTATATTTAGTTACAAACGAAGGCGACAGACTCAACTTACGCAGCAAGCTTTCACAGCTTGTCGGTTTGACAAGACTTATTGAGGGCGGCAAAATTGCCGAAGCAAGCATCATCTGCGAAAACAAGGATGATGAAAGCAAGCTCTTCAGATTCAACTTTTTCGGTGAAACAGGCGACGCAAAAGTAGGTTGATGACAGCCGCAAGGCATATGAAAAGATTTTGATAAATTCAATTAATTGACATCCACGTTTTTACGTTAATTTCAAAACTTCTAAATCCGGAAACAGTCACTCACTTGAGTGGCTGTTTTTGGTTTGTAATAAGGCGGATTTGGTTGCAATCGGCAGATTTGGAAAGAAAAAAATCAGGATTATTAACACAATGCGATAACTGTATATTGCTTTTTGAAGGATTTAGTGTTAAAATTAATCAAAGTTTAAATAATTCCTATTCAGAATTAAAAGTGACTTTAAAAAGATTATAATAAATTGATATGTATATTTATACAAATAAAAGATAATCTGCAAAAACGAAGAAGAAGATTTTTCGGAGGTAGAGCCTTGAAATTAGGTCTTGATATTGGTTCAACTACAATTAAATGTGTTGTTCTTGATGACGACAACAAGCTGATATACAGCACATATGAACGACATTACTCTCAGATTACCGAGAAGATAGGCGAAATCTTAAACACCGTGCGTTCAAAGGTTGACGGCGTTGAAAACGCTTGTGTTGCAATGTCGGGTTCTGCGGGTATGGGCGTTGCTCAGGATTGCGGAATTGACTTTGTGCAGGAGGTTTACGCCACAAGAATTGCGGCAAACACCTTTATTCCCGGTACGGATGTTGTGATAGAGCTTGGCGGAGAGGATGCCAAAATCCTGTTTTTGACAAACGGGCTTGAGGTCAGAATGAACGGAACCTGTGCAGGCGGTACGGGTGCGTTTATCGACCAAATGGCAACCCTGCTCAATGTTCCGCTTGAGGAGCTTGATGAGCTTGCAAAGCAATATGAAAGAACCTACACAATAGCGTCACGTTGCGGTGTTTTTGCCAAAACCGACATTCAGCCGCTTTTGAACCAAGGTGCCCGCAAGGCGGATATTGCCGAAAGTATTTTTCACGCCGTTGTCAGCCAAACCGTTGCAGGTCTTGCTCAGGGCAGAGAAATCGAGGGACAGGTGGTTTATCTCGGAGGTCCGCTCACGTTTATGAGCGAGCTTAGAAGATGCTTTGACGAAACCCTCAAAACCGAGGGTATTTGCCCCGAAAATTCGCTTTATTACGTTGCCTGCGGTGCGGCTTTGTGTGCCGAAAAGCAAATTGACTTTGACGGCGTGATTAAAGCCGTAAAGCATTACAAGGGCTCGGGCAACTTTGCGTTTAATCCGCCGCTTTTTGAAAGCAAGGAGGATTACGACAATTTTGTTTTGCGTCACGCAAGGGCGGATGTAAAGCAGGGAAAGCTTGCTGACTACAAGGGCAAGGCATACATAGGAATGGATGCAGGCTCAACCACGGTAAAGGGAGTTGTGCTTAACGAAAACGGCGAAATGCTCCACTCAAAATATGTTCAGTCAAATGGAAATCCCGTTGAAATCATCAAGGAATTTCTCGAAGAAATATACAGTATAAATCCGGATTTAAACGTTGCTTCGTCTGCCGTAACAGGCTACGGCGAGGACATCATAAAAAATGCCTTTGACGTTGATTTCGGTGTGGTTGAAACCATTGCTCACTTTACGGCGGCAAAGTATTTTATGCCCGATGTTGAGTTTATTATCGACATCGGCGGACAGGACATCAAGTGCTTTAAAATTCACAACGGTGCTATTGATAACATCTTCCTCAACGAAGCTTGTTCTTCGGGCTGCGGCAGCTTTTTGCAGACCTTTGCAAATGCACTCGGCTATCAGATTGCCGATTTTTCAAAGCTCGGCCTTTTTGCAAAACGTCCTGTTGACCTCGGCTCACGCTGTACTGTGTTTATGAATTCAAGCGTAAAGCAGGCTCAAAAGGACGGAGCGACTATCGAGGATATTTCCGCAGGCTTGTCGCTCAGCGTTGTTAAAAACGCTTTGTACAAGGTTATTCGTGCTTCAAGCCCCGACGAGCTGGGCAAAAAAATCGTTGTTCAGGGCGGAACCTTCCTCAATGACGCTGTTTTGCGTGCTTTTGAGCAGGAGATGGGTGTTGAGGTTGTAAGACCGAACATTGCAGGTCTTATGGGTGCTTACGGTGCGGCTCTTTATGCAAAGAAAAAGTCAAAGGGCGAGGGCAAAAGCAGTCTTTCCGACAGCGAGGCACTCAATAATTTTGTTCACGAAATCAAGGTCGCAAACTGCGGACTTTGCAACAATAATTGCAGACTTACGATTAACTCCTTCGGCGGCGGAAAAAAGTTTATTGCCGGCAACAGATGCGAACGCCCGATAACAAAGCGTGTGCCGTCGAACGATATGAATATGTACAGCTACAAGCTCAGCCTGCTTGACACCTACAAGCCTGTTGAGGGCGTGCGTGGCAAGCTGGGAATACCGATGGGACTTAATATGTTTGAAATGTATCCGTTCTGGTACAGATTCTTTACCGAGCTGAAGTTCGAGGTGCTTAAGTCGCCGTATTCAAACAGAAAGCTGTATCAAAGAGGTCAGCAGACTATTCCGAGCGACACGGTGTGCTTCCCCGCAAAGCTTATGCACGGCCATGTTCAAACCTTGATTGACCAAGGAGCCGAAACAATATTCTATCCCTGTCTTACATATAACTTTGACGAGCATTTGGGTGATAACCACTACAACTGTCCTGTTGTTGCATACTATCCCGAGGTTATCAAAAACAATATGAAGGACATCGACAAGGTTCACTTTATCAAGGATTATTTCGGAATCCACCGTCCCAAGGATTTCCCGAACAAGGCGTATGAAAAGCTTTCGTTCCACTTCCCCGACCTCACCCTCAACGAAGTGAGAGCCGCCGCAAAGAAGGCGTATGAGGAGCAGGAAATTTACAGAAAAAAGGTTATTGCAAAGGGCGATGCGATTATTGCCAAAGCCGAAAAGGACGGAAAGAAAATTTTTGTTCTTGCAGGCAGACCTTATCATATTGACCCCGAAATAAATCACGGAATCGACAAGCTGATTTCGGGCTTTGACGTTGCCATCGTGAGCGAGGATGTTGTTGCGGCAAGAGTTGAAAGGTTTAACACCCACGTTTTGAACCAATGGACATATCATTCAAGATTGTATGCTGCAGCAAAATATGTTTCAAAACGCAGCGATATGGAGATGATTCAGCTTGTTTCGTTCGGATGCGGAGTTGACGCAATTACAACCGACGAGGTAAGAGAGATTCTTGAAAAAGCAAACAAGATTTACACTCAGATTAAGATTGACGAAATAACAAACCTCGGTGCGGTTAAAATTCGCATAAGAAGCTTGCTTGCCGCAATCGACAACGATTAACAGACAAAACATATTATAAGTTATAGAAAGGATTGTATTATGGCTGAACTCAAATATGACAAAAAAACGGGTCGTCTGTTGTTTACAAAGCAGATGAAAAAGGACTATACAATTCTTATGCCGAATATGTCACCGATTCATTTCAGAATATTGCGTGACGTTTTCACTCACTACGGATACAAGTCGGAGCTTTTGGAAACAACGGGACCGGAAATAGCACAAACTGGCCTTAAATATGTTCACAACGATACTTGTTATCCTGCACTTTTGGTTATCGGACAGTTTATTCACGCTTTGCAGAGCGGAAAATACGACGTGCATAAAACCGCCCTTATGATTACCCAAACAGGCGGCGGTTGCCGTGCGTCAAACTATATTTTCTTGCTGAGAAAGGCTTTGAAAAAGGCGGGCTTTGAATTTGTTCCCGTAATTTCGCTTTCATTCGGAATGGAAAAGAACAGCGGCTTTTCGCTGACAATCCCCCTTATCAGACGTTTTGTGGGCGGACTTGTTTACGGCGACCAGCTTTTGTTGCTTTCAAACCAGACCAAGCCCTATGAGGTGAATAAGGGCGAAAGTATGGCACTTGTTGACGAGTGGAGCCACAAAATTTCGCAGATGCTTATTGACGGCAAGGGCTACACGCTTGAAGAAATTGACGAAAACCTTGATAAAATCACAAAAGACTTTTCAAAAATCGAGCTTAACCACGAGCCGAAGGTCAAGGTGGGCATCGTCGGAGAAATTTACGTTAAATATTCCAAGATGGCAAACAACGGGCTTGAGGAGTTTCTTGCGTCGCAGGATTGCGAGGTTTATATTCCCGGACTTATGGGCTTTGCGTCTTTTAAGGTTGATAACCGAATTGAGGACTACAAGCTTTTCGGCGGAAGCAGAGCAAAGTACGAGGTGTGCAAAATGCTGCTCAATTACCTTACAAAGCTTGAGGGTCTGATGATTGAAGCGGCTGAAAAATACAACTTTGTTCCGCCTCACAAATATGCCCACACCAAGGAGCTTGTAAAGGGAGTAATCGGCTACGGCAGCAAAATGGGCGAGGGCTGGTTGCTTACCGCAGAGATGCTGGAGCTTGCCGAAACAGGCTACGAAAACATCGTTTGCACACAGCCGTTCGGCTGTCTGCCGAATCACATAAACGGCAAGGGTGCTATCCGCAAGATTCGCGAGATAAAGCCAAACGCAAACATCGTTACCATTGACTATGACCCCGGTGCCCCCAAGGTTAATCAGGAAAACCGCATCAAGCTTATGCTTGCGGTCGGAAAAGAAAACCTTAAAAAGCAAAATGAGCAAAAAGCCGACAAAAAATAAATTTATAACACTTAGCTGTCTTGCAAGCCGCAGGACAGCATTTTTTTGCAAAAAAATGCTTGACAAGCGGTATTTGGTTGAGTTATAATGGTGGAACGTGGGACATTATGTATTGTGTATTTATATGCAGTCAAATGAACCGCAATGCTTTGAAAAAAGCAGTTTTTCAATTCCGAAAATTTTGAAAGGAGGAAAATTATGCCTACATTTAACCAGTTGGTACGCAAGGGCAGAGAGGTTTCTGAAAAGAAAGCAAAGGCACCTGCACTTTTGAAGGGTTGGAACTCAAAGAAGCGTGTTGCAATCAACCAGAGCTCCCCACAAAAAAGAGGTGTTTGTACTGCTGTAAAGACCGCTACACCTAAAAAGCCTAACTCAGCACTCAGAAAGATTGCCAGAGTAAGACTTTCTAACGGTATTGAAGTCAGTTCCTATATCCCCGGCGTTGGTCACAACCTTCAGGAACACAGCGTTGTTCTTATCCGTGGCGGACGTGTAAAGGACTTGCCTGGTGTGCGTTACCACATCGTTCGCGGTACACTTGACGCTCAGGGCGTTAACGGACGTATGCAGAGCCGTTCAAAGTACGGTGCAAAGCGTCCTAAGAAAGGTAAATAATAGGAATTGACAAAACTCTCTTGACTTAAATTATTAAGTTCTGCTATGCGGCAGGAATATACTATATATATGTAGGATTCTTGTTGGCATACGGGAGTTTGTCGCTTTCGAGTACCTATGATATCTCAATTATTGTGAAGGAGGGAAGCAAAGTGCCAAGAAGAGGTTCTATTGCGAAGCGTGACGTATTACCCGATCCGCTTTATAATTCAAAACTTGTAACACGTCTTATCAACAACATTATGTACGACGGCAAAAAGGGCGTAGCTCAGAAGATCGTTTACGGTGCATTTGACATTATTGCTGAAAAGACAGGTAGTAACCCGCTTGAGGTTTTTGAGCAGGCAATGGAGAACGTAATGCCTGTTTTAGAGGTTAAGGCTCGCCGTGTCGGCGGTGCAACCTATCAGGTTCCTATGGAAGTTCGTCCCGAAAGACGCCAAACACTCGGTTTGCGTTGGATTTCGACTTACTCAAGAGCCCGCAGCGAAAAGACAATGAAAGAAAGACTTGCAGGCGAAATTCTTGATGCAACCAACAGCACAGGCGGTGCATTTAAGAAGCGTGAAGACACTCACAAAATGGCTGAGGCTAACAAGGCTTTCGCTCATTACAGATGGTAATTTTTACCCGTGTAATTTTATTAGGAGGATTTTATGCCAAGACAGGTTTCACTTGAACAGACAAGAAATATCGGCATCATGGCTCATATCGATGCCGGTAAGACCACAACAACTGAGCGTATCCTGTATTACACCGGCGTAAACCATAAAATAGGCGAAACACATGACGGTGCTTCCACAATGGACTGGATGGCACAGGAAAAAGAGCGTGGTATCACGATCACTTCCGCTGCCACAACAGCCTTTTGGAGAGGCAGCAAGCAGCAGTATCAGCAGCACAGAATCAACATCATCGACACCCCCGGACACGTTGACTTCACCGTTGAAGTTGAGCGTTCACTTCGTGTTCTTGACGGTTCTGTAACCGTATTGTGTGCAAAGGGCGGCGTTGAGCCTCAGTCTGAAACCGTATGGCGTCAGGCTGACAACTACGGCGTTCCGAGAATGGTTTATGTTAATAAAATGGACATCATGGGTGCAAACTTTTACCACGTTGTCCAGATGATGAAGGACAGGCTTAAATGTAACGCTGTTCCGATCCAAATCCCGATCGGTGCAGAAAGTGACTTTACAGGTATTATCGACCTCGTAACAATGAGAGCCGAAATCTATCACAACGAGGACGGCACTGATTTCAGCGAGGAAGAAATTCCCGAGAATATGATGGATTTAGCCAACGAGTACCGTGAAAAGCTCATCGAGTCGGTTGCAGAACTTGACGAGGAGCTTATGGAAAAGTACTTCGGCGGCGAGGATATTACCGTTGATGAAATCAAAAAGGTAATCAGAAAGGCAACAATCGACAACACAATGGTTCCCGTAACCTGCGGTTCTTCATACCGTAACAAGGGCGTTCAGATGCTCCTTGACGCTGTTGTAGATTATATGCCTGCTCCGACAGACGTTCCTGCTATCAAGGGTGTTGACCCCGAAACAGGTGACGAGGTTGAGAGAAAATCTTCGGATACAGAGCCTTTTGCTGCTCTTGCATTCAAGATTGCAACAGACCCGTTTGTCGGCAAGCTCTGCTTCTTCCGTGTATATTCGGGTACCATCAAGACAGGTACAACCGTTTATAACTCAGTTAAAGACGGCAACGAGCGTATGGGAAGAATTTTGCAGATGCACGCTAACGACAGAAAAGATATTGACTGCGTTTACGCAGGTGACATCGCTGCTGCCGTTGGTCTTAAAAATACAACAACAGGCGACACACTTTGTGACGAAAAGGCTCCCGTAATTCTTGAATCAATGGAATTCCCCGAACCCGTTATCCGTGTTGCCATTGAGCCTAAGACAAAAGCAGGTCAGGAGAAAATGGGCATTGCTCTTGCAAAGCTCGCCGAAGAAGACCCGACCTTCAGAGCTTATACAGACGAAGAAACAGGCCAGACAATCATCGCAGGTATGGGTGAGCTTCACCTTGAGATTATTGTTGACCGTCTTCTCCGTGAGTTCAAGGTAGAGGCTAACATCGGTGCTCCTCAGGTTGCTTACAAGGAAACAATCCGCAAGGATGCTTCCGTTGACGAAAAGTATGCTCGTCAGTCAGGTGGTAAGGGTCAGTACGGTCATGTTAAGATCAACGTTACTCCCAACCCCGGCAAGGGCTACGAATTTGTCAACAGCGTTGTCGGCGGTGCTATTCCCAAGGAATACATCCCCGCGGTTGATCAGGGTATTCAGGGTGCAATGCTTTCGGGCGTTGTTGCAGGCTACAACGTAGTTGACGTAAAGGTTGAGCTTTATGATGGTTCTTATCACGAGGTTGACTCTTCTGAAATGGCATTTAAGATTGCCGGTTCAATGGCATTCAAGAGTGCAATGAAGAAGGCAGACCCTGTGCTTCTTGAGCCTATTATGAAGGTTTCGGTAATCACTCCCGAGGAATATCTCGGTGACGTTATCGGCGACCTTAACTCTCGCCGTGGTATGATCCAGAGCATGGAAGCAGACAACGGTGTTCAGAGAGTTATCGCTCACGTTCCGCTTTCCGAAATGTTCGGTTATGCAACTGATATGCGTTCCAAGACACAGGGCCGCGGTCAGTATGTAATGGAACCCGACACCTATGCAGAGGTTCCGAAGAACATTGCCGAGAAGATTATGAGCGACAGAAGCAACAAAGACTAATCTTCTTTGAAGGCTTTTAATACAATTTTTAAAAAACTATTGATTTTTTAAAAAAATATTGGTACAATATGATTAAATCTATTTGTAAATAATATTTACAATATTAAGGAGGAATTTTCCAATGGCAAGAGAAAAATTTGAAAGAAATAAGCCCCACGTTAACATTGGTACAATCGGCCACGTTGACCATGGTAAAACAACACTTACCGCTGCTATCACAAAGGTTCTCAACCTCGAAGGCGACGCTGATTTCGTTGATTACGCAAACATCGATAAGGCTCCCGAAGAGAGAGAGCGTGGTATCACAATCAACACAGCTCACGTTGAATACGAAACAGACAACCGTCACTATGCTCACGTTGACTGCCCCGGACACGCTGACTATGTAAAGAACATGATCACCGGTGCTGCTCAGATGGACGGTGCTATCCTCGTTGTTTCTGCTGCTGACGGTCCTATGCCTCAGACAAGAGAGCATATCTTGCTTTCACGTCAGGTTGGTGTACCTTACATCGTAGTATTTATGAACAAAACTGACCAGGTTGACGATCCTGAGCTTCTTGAGCTCGTTGAAATGGAAATTCGTGACCTTCTTAACGAGTACGAATTCCCCGGCGACGATACACCTATCATCAAGGGTTCTGCTTATGTTGCTCTTACAAGCGATTCTAAGGATCCCCAGGCTGATGAGTACAAGTGCATCCATGAGCTTATGGCTGCTGTTGACGAGTACATTCCTACTCCCGACCGTAAAGCTGACCTTCCTTTCCTTATGCCTGTTGAGGACGTATTCACAATCACAGGTCGTGGTACAGTTGCTACCGGTAGAGTTGAAAGAGGTCAGGTTAGAACTTCTGAAGAAGTTGAAATCGTTGGTCTTACAGACGAAAAGAGAAAAGTTGTTGTTACAGGTCTTGAAATGTTCAGAAAGACTCTTGACTATGCAGAGGCAGGCGACAACGTAGGTGTACTTCTCCGTGGCGTTCAGAGAACTGAAATCCAGAGAGGTCAGGTACTTGCAAAGCCGGGTACAATTCACCCCCACACAAAGTTCCGTGGTCAGGTTTACGTATTGACTAAGGACGAAGGCGGCCGTCACACACCGTTCTTCAACAACTATCGTCCGCAGTTCTACTTCAGAACAACTGACGTTACAGGCACAATCGCTCTTCCCGAAGGCGTAGAGATGTGCATGCCCGGAGATAACGTTGAAATGGATGTTGAACTTATCACTCCTATCGCTATCGAAGTTGGTCTTCGTTTCGCTATCCGCGAAGGCGGCAGAACAGTAGGTTCAGGTGCAGTTATCGCTGTTAACGAATAATTTTATCTAAATCAAGGCTGTTTTGCATTGCAAGGCAGCCTTTTTTAGAGTTTAAGTAATTGAAATTAACGTATGAGGTTAGAACAAAGGAGAGGAAAGCTATGGATAATAAAAACGGCGGAATTTATGACGCTTCCACGCTCGGAAAGCCTAAAATGATAATTTTGGGCATCCAGCATATGTTTGCAATGTTCGGTGCAACAATCCTTGTGCCGATAATTACAGGACTTGACATTTCAACAACCTTGCTTATGGCAGGCTTAGGCACGTTGTTATTTCACATAATCACAAAGTTTAAGGTGCCTGCATTTTTGGGTTCGTCTTTTGCTTTTTTGGGCGGTTATGCCGCAGTAAAAGCACTTGCTCCCGAAGGAACAGACCCCAATTTGATGCTTCCGTATGCTTGTCTCGGTGTTGCGGTTGCGGGACTTGTATATCTTGTTCTTGCCGCAATCATTAAATTTATCGGAATCGAAAAGGTAATGAAATTCTTTCCGCCTGTTGTAACAGGCCCGATTATCATTGCAATCGGCTTGGGACTTGCTCCGTCAGCCGTAAGCAACTGCACAACCAACTGGTTCCTTGCATTAATTGCACTTGCGGTAATCATTATTTTCAACATTTGGGGCAAGGGAATGGCAAAAATCATTCCGATAATTCTGGGACTTCTTATTTCCTACGGAGTAGGCTTGGTTCTTTACTTTATTGCAGAGGCAAATCCACAGCTCATCAGCGAAGTGCCGTGGCTGTTTTCGGGCGGCACAAACGAGGCAGGCGAGTTTCTTAAAATATTTGACTTCTCGGAGCTTAACACAATCTTCTCAAATATCGCAAACGGTCAGATTTTCGGCAGTGAGGGACTTATCGGTATTCCGATTCATTGGGAACAGACCGTGTTCGGCGGAATTGACTACTCAAACGGCTCGGTAATCGCTTCGGCTATTATTGCAATCGTTCCGATTTCGCTTGCAACAATGATGGAGCATATCGGTGACATAGCAGCTATCAGCTCAACCGTTGGCGTTAACTACATAAGGGAGCCGGGCTTGCACCGCACACTCACTGGTGACGGACTTGCAACAACAATGGCTTCGCTGTTCGGCGGACCTGCAAACACAACCTACGGCGAAAACACGGGCGTACTTGCACTTACCAAGGTATATGACCCCAAGGTTATCAGAATTGCGGCTGTATTTGCGGTTTGCATTTCGTTTGTACCCTGCGTTTCTGCAATCATCGGCTCAATTCCAAGCTGTATAATCGGCGGTATTTCGTTTGTGCTTTACGGTATGATTTCCGCTATCGGCGTAAGAAACGTTGTTGAAAACCACGTTGACTTTACAAAGAGCCGCAACCTTATCATTGCTGCGGTAATTTTGGTTTGCTCACTCGGTCTTTCAAGCGACACCGTAAGCTTTGCAATCGGCAGTGCTCAAATCACACTTTCGCCGCTTGCTGTTGCTTCAATCGCAGGCATCATTCTCAATGCGATTTTCCCCGGCAAGGATTACAAATTCAATGCCGGCGACACGGTAAATGCCGACGATACGGTAGACGCCGGTGACACGGTAAATGCCGACAAAAAATAAAACCAAATACAAAATTTCGGGGCTGCCTCACTGATTAAGTGAAGCAGCCCTTTTGTCATTAAATCATATTTTTTATCTGTCACCCGAACGTGTGACCAAGCCTGCAATCAAACCGAAAAACACGGCAGCGGCAATTCCCGCTGCGGCACTTGTGATGCCACCGGTCAAAATTCCCAATGCACCGTCCGAGGATAGTGCCTTTTTTACGCCTTCGGTCATCAAGTAACCGAAGCCGCTGATTGGAACAGCCGCACCCTCGCCTGCAAAATCAACGAGTGGCTTGTATACGCCCACAGCACCCAAAACCACTCCCGCAACAACAAAGCCCGTCAGTATTCTTGCAGGTGTGAGCTTGGTTTTGTCAATAAGTATTTGACCGATAACGCATATAAGTCCGCCCACCCAAAAGGCATTTACATATTCCGTAAAAACCACCTCTTTCAAAGTTTGTAGTCATTATCAATAAATATTATTTTCCGATTTTGTTCAATAATTCCAAACGAAAAAATTTTTGTGTGACAGATTTTTGAAAAATTGTGTTTTTAGTATGTTTTTTTCAATATTCGTCTACACAAACTTTGAATTTTGTAGTATAATTCATAATGTTGAGTTATGTTTGAAGTGCGATTTCAAAACATAGCATTGTAATTTAAGGAGTGAAAGCAAGATGGTTGAGGTTTTAAACCTTACAAAATGTTACGGCAAAATCAAAGCTGTCGATAACATCAGCTTCACCGTTGAAAAGGGTGAAGTGTTGGGCTTTTTGGGACCGAACGGTGCCGGAAAATCCACGACAATGAATATGATTACGGGCTACATTTCTTCAACGTCGGGAAGCATCACGATTGACGGCTGCGACATACTTGAAAGCCCAAAGGAAGCAAAGCAGAAAATCGGTTATCTTCCCGAAATTCCGCCGCTGTATCCCGAAATGACCGTCAGGAAATATCTTGAGTTTATGTTTGAACTCAAAAAGGTTAAGCTGCCGAAAGAGGAGCATATCAACGAGGTTATGCGTCTGGTAAAGGTTTCGGACAAGGCAGACAGAATCATCAAAAACCTTTCCAAAGGTTATCGCCAGCGTGTTGGCTTTGCTCAGGCACTTTTGGGCAATCCGCCCGTGCTTATTCTTGACGAGCCTACGGTAGGTCTTGACCCGAACCAAATCATCGAAATTCGCAAGCTCATCAGGAGCTTGGGCAAAAAGCACACGGTAATATTCTCATCGCACGTTCTTTCCGAAATTTCGGCAACCTGTGACAGAGTAGTTGTTATTTCCGAGGGTAAAATCGTTGCCGATGCAAAAACCGACGAAATTTCAACGGCGGTTTCGGGCGAGCAAAAGCTCTCCTTGGTTGTTGACGGCAACAGCTCCGATGTAATCTCGGCTATTCAAAAGATTCCCGCTGTTGTGCGTGTGACAAAACAGCGTGAGCTGTCAGACGACAGTGCAAAATTTGTTGTTCGCTATGAAAACGACAAGGATGTTCGCAGAGAAGTGTTTAACGCAATGGTGAGAATCGGTGCGGTAATTCTTGATATGCAGTCCGGCAATGAAACACTTGAGGACATCTTCCTTGAGCTTACACAACACGGACAGAGCAAAATTTCCGCAAACGGAGGTAAAAACTAATGGGTGCAATTCTAAAACGAGAGCTTTCCGCTTACTTTAATTCCGCCACAGCATATGTTGTAATGGCTGTTTACCTGTTCTTTTCGGGAATATTTTTCTACCTTTACTGCTTTGGCTACAACTCGGCAAGTCTTGCCGGAGTTTTCGGAAATATGTTCTACATAATTATGTTTTTGATTCCGATTATAACAATGAAAACCTTTGCCGAAGAAAAGCGTCAAAAGACCGACCAAGCACTTTTGACCGCCCCGACAAGCCTTACTGAGATTGTATTGGGCAAATTTCTCGGTGCGTTTACTCTGTATGCACTTTGCAGCTGCATTTATTTGATTTACGCAGTTGTAATTTCGTTTTTCACCACTCCGCAATGGTCGGTAATTTTATGTACGTTTTTAGGCGTTATCCTTTTGGGTGCTTCGCTTATCGCAATTAACGTGTTTATTTCGGTTTTGACCGAAAGCGTAATAATCGCCGCTGTTTTCGGTATGGGCGTAGGTCTTTTGATAAGTATGATGTCATATTTTTCAAGCCTTGTGTCGATTGATTGGATAGCAACCGTGCTTAAATCAATCAGCTTTGTCGATTATTACACAAACTTTACATACGGCATTTTAAGCATTGTTGATATAGTATTTTTCCTGAGCGTTACCGCATTGTTCCTTTTCTTTACGGTTCGTGCTCTTGAAAAAAGACGTTGGAGCTGAGGGAGGTAATGAAAATGAGTGAAGAAAACAAGAACTTAAACACAACTGCTCCCGAAGCAAAAACCGAGGCAGAGAATAAATCTGCCGAAGTAAAAACAGATGATAAAAAATCGGCTGACAAAAAGCCTGCCAAAGCCAAAAAGAGCGGCGGCTTAAAGGCTTTTATGAGGTCACGCAAGGCAAAGCACGGCTCAATGGCTGTTGCAATCGTGGCTGTTGTAATTGTTGTTACAATCGTACTCAACATTATTTGCGGCTTGCTTGTTGACCGTTTTCCAAACCTTAAATTGGACTTGACGGCAAACAATGCGTTTGAGCTTCAAGATGATACGATTGAATATATGCACAACCTCGAAAACGAGGTCAAGCTTCGTATTTTGTCAACAAGAACCTCGTTTGAAAACAACGGAACATACTTTGTTCAGGCGGCAACTCTGCTTGACAAAATGGAGAGCGAAGCCGACGGCAAGCTGAAAGTCACCTTTGAGGACGTAGCAACCGACCCGAACTTCGCCAACAAATATCCCGACATCACTTGGGACGGCAGTGTAAACAACCTTATGGTTGTTGAATGTGGCGAGCAATACAAGGCACTCACGCTTGAGGACTGCTTTGGATATGACGAAAGCTATTTGAGCTACTACGGCTCATACAGCTTTACAAGCACAACAATCGAGCAGGCTGTTGTTACCGCAATACTCAACGTTACAACCGAAGACAAGGTTGTTGTTGATATGATTACAGGCAACGGCGAGCAGGATTACACAGCAATTAAAGAGCTTCTTGAAAAGAACGCTTATCAGGTAAATGAGGTATCCCTTGCAACAGCAGGTCTTGATGATGAGGCGGAAATCGCATTTTTGTTTGCTCCGTCGGTTGACCTTGAGCTGAGTGCAACGGAAGCAATCTCAACGTGGCTTGACAACGGTGGCAAATACGGCAAAACCTTGGTTTATGTTCCATGTCCCGACAAAGCTGAAACTCCGAATATTGACGAGCTTCTTGCAGATTGGGGTATGCAGGTAAACGGCGGATATGTTTTTGAAACAAATCAGCAGTATCTTGTAAGCAACTCAAGCCCGTATGCGTTTATAGTTGATTACACAGACTATTATATGGAAAATCTCAAAAATTCAAACATTCCTGTTTTGACCTCCGATACTCACGATATTATAATCACAGACGAAAACGCCGCACATTCGCTTCTTACAACCTCAACAGATGCGGGCGTTTATCCGTATGATGCCGATGAAAATTGGAACTACAAGGACGCAATGAAGGGCGAAGCTCTTAACATTGCCGCCGAGGGTACAAAAACAGACGGCACGGAAGAGGATTCACGTTTGATTGTATTCGGCTCATATATGATGTTTACCGAAAGTGCAATGTCAATCAACAGCTTTAACAACTCGGCATATCTCTTGAACCTTGTAAACACGGTTGCAGACAAGGACGATGTGGGCATTACGATTGAAAGCAAATCGCTTGACAGCGGTGAGCTGGGCGTTACGGATATGGTAGCGGGCAACATCGTTTTGATTGTGTTTGCGTTTGTTATTCCGATCGGCATACTTGCCACAGGTATCATTATATGGCTTCGCAGGAGGAACAGATGATGAAAAAGAATAAAAAGCTTTTGCTGATAATCGGTGCGGCTGCTGTTTTGCTTGTGGGACTTATGCTTTTGCTGATTTTCCTGCCCAAGGGCGACAGCGAAGAAACCGCAACCTACGACGAGGGCATCAGTATGGAAACCTCGGTTGACGAAAACGGTGTTCATCAGGCAAGCATCAACACAGATGAAAACGGAAATATCGACAACAACAGCTACGGCACTCTTATGGAATATGTGCCTGCCGAAATTAAGACAATTCACCTTGAAAACTCAAAGGGTACGCTTGATATTAATTCCTACACTCCTGTTGACGACGAGGGTAAAACGGATACCACCGAGTATACTATCGTCGGCTTTGAGGACTATGAGATTCAGGGCGGTGTGCCGGATGAAATCGCTCATTCGGCGGCAAGCATTGAATTTTTAAAGGTTGCAACGCTTGAAAAGAGCAAGTCAAGCGAATACGGCTTTGACAGTCCCAGAAGCGTTGTGACTGTTGAATACACCGACGGCACAAAATGTATTATTACGGTTGGCGACGACGCTCCGCAGGCTGCCGGAACATATATTAAGTTCGGCAGCGGTGACACGGTTTATCTTGTTTCAAGCGATACGGTAACTCCGTTTGACTACGGCTTGACAGACCTTATGAGCCTTACAATCAACGATTCTGCATCCGACACAACCGATTCTCAGGCAAGCCGCATTTCAATTTCTGGCACGGCATTCTCGGATACGATTGTGCTTGAACCCAACACCGACGGAAAGACCTCTGCATCGTACATCATCAAAGAGCCTGTAAACGGCTATGCAAACGAAAGCGAAAGCAGTAAGGTTGAGGGCGGAATCAGAGGACTTTATGCCGAAAGCGTAAAGATGGTTAATCCGTCCGATTCTCAGCTCAGTGACCTTGGTCTTTCAACCCCCTATGCCGAGGTTAAAGCCGAATATCCCGACACCTCCGTTTATGTTCTCAGCTCTGCTCCCGATGACGAGGGCAAGGTTAATGTAATGGTGAGCGGCGGCAAGCTTGTTTATGTGATGGATTCTTCAAAGGTTCCGTGGGTTACAACAAGCTACGAAAAGCTTGTAAGCGAATATGTGCTTTATCCTAAGATGACCGCACTTTCGGGCATTACTCTTGAAACAGGCGGCAAAACATATAAGCTCGGACTTTCCACAGAAGAAGCCGACGACGACAGCTCGGCGTCCGAAACTAAAATCACATATGACGACAGAGAAATTGCGGCTGAGAAGTTTTCGACGTTCTATGATGCAATTTCGCTCATTGAATTGGCAGACGCAAAGAGCGACAGCACAGGCTCAAATGCCGTTGCCGTAATAAAATACACCTATGCCGAGGACAATTCAACCGATACCGTAAAATTCTACGATAGCACAGACCGCTATGCGGCAGAGCTTAACGGAGAGGTTATCGGTCATGTTCACAAGGCTGCGGTTGATAACCTTGCGGCATACGCCGAAGAGCTTGTTAAAACAATAGATTAATCCCCGAGGAGTGATATTATGGGTATGACAATGACTCAAAAAATTCTTGCGGCACACGCAGGACTTGACGAGGTAAAGGCAGGTCAGCTTATTGAAGCAAAGCTTGATATGGTGCTGGGCAACGACGTTACCTCGCCGGTTGCGATAAATGTTTTTGAAGAAAACGGTGCAACCGCTGTTTTTGACAACACAAAAATTGCTATGATTATGGACCACTTTACGCCCAACAAGGACATAAAGGCGGCAACACAGGTTAAGCAAACAAGAGCCTTTGCAAACAAATACGACATAAAGAATTATATGGATGTGGGCGAAATGGGCATTGAGCATGCACTTTTGCCCGAAAAGGGACTTGTAGGCCCCGGCTGCCTTTGTATAGGTGCGGACTCACACACCTGCACCTACGGTGCGTTGGGTGCGTTTTCAACAGGCGTTGGTTCAACCGATATGGCGGCGGGAATGATAAGCGGCAAGGCTTGGTTTAAGGTTCCGTCGGCAATCAAGTTTAACCTTATCGGCAAGCCCCAAAAATATGTCAGCGGCAAGGACGTTATTTTGCACATAATCGGTATGATCGGTGTTGACGGTGCATTGTACAGATCTATGGAGTTTTTTGGTGAGGGACTTAAATATCTCGGAATTGACGACAGACTCACCATTGCAAATATGGCTATTGAAGCAGGTGCCAAAAACGGTATTTTCCCTGTTGATGACATCACCCGTGAGTATTGCAACGGCAGATATAAAGGCACTTCTGTTGAATATACAGCCGACGAGGACGCTGTTTATGACGAGGAATATACAATCGACCTTTCAACGCTTCGCCCGACGGTGTCGTTTCCGCATCTTCCCGAAAACACCAGAACGGTTGACGAAATCGGTGAAACAGAGGTCAAGATTGACCAATGTGTTATCGGTTCTTGCACCAACGGAAGAATTACGGACTTGAGAGCCGCCGCAGAAATTCTTAAAGGCAGAAAAATTGCCAAAGGCGTAAGATGTATTATTATTCCCGGCACTCAGCAGATTTGGCTTGACGCTATGCATGAGGGCTTGTTTGACATTTTTGTGAACGCAGGTGCAGTTGTTTCCACTCCCACCTGCGGACCGTGCTTGGGCGGACATATGGGCATACTTGCCGCAGGCGAAAAGGCAATTTCAACCACAAACCGCAACTTTGTGGGAAGAATGGGACACGTTGACAGCGAGGTTTACCTTGCAAGTCCCGCAGTTGCCGCCGCAAGTGCGGTAACGGGCTACATCACAAGCCCCGAAAAGCTTTAAGAAAGGTCAGGTGTCAAATATGAATGCAAGAGGAACAGTGCATAAATTCGGAGATAACGTTGATACAGACGTAATCATTCCGGCTCGCTATCTTAACACGGCTTCTCATATGGAGCTTGCCGCACATTGTATGGAGGATATTGACAAGGAGTTTGTCAATAACGTAAAAACAGGCGATATTATGGTGGCAGAAAAAAACTTTGGCTGTGGCTCATCTCGTGAGCATGCTCCCATCGCCATCAAAGCAAGCGGAATTTCCTGTGTTATCGCTTCAACCTTTGCAAGAATTTTCTATCGCAATTCAATCAACATCGGGCTTCCGATACTTGAATGTGACGAAGCTGCAAGGGAAATCAAAAACGGCGATGTTGTCAGCGTAAATTTTGATACGGGCGTAATCACCGACGAAACCACAGGCAAAACCTATGAGGCAGAGCCGTTCCCCGAATTTATCCAAAATATAATCCAAAAGGGCGGACTTATCAAGTCAATAACAGAATAATATGTAATTTGAAAGCTTTGAAATAAAGGCGACAGCTTGCTTGAACAAGTCCGATAAACGGATAACAGAAAATCCCCTATGGTAGAATGAAGAAGCTACCATAGGGGATTTTTGTATATCGAGAGAATATTTCTATATTCAAAGCTGTGAAAAAATATTATAAAAGGCACAAAATTAAACGTTAAATCTAAAGAGGACAACGTCGCCGTCTTTCATAACATAATCCTTGCCCTCGCTGCGAACAAGTCCTTTTTCCTTTGCACTTGTCATACTGCCGCACTCAACAAGGTCGTCATAAGCGATTACCTCGGCTCTGATGAATCCACGCTCAAAGTCCGAGTGAATTTTGCCTGCCGCCTGAGGAGCTTTTGTTCCGTTATTTATGGTCCAAGCACGAACCTCCTGCTTTCCTGCGGTCAGGTAAGAGATAAGACCGAGCAGGGAGTAGCACTCTTTGATTAGGCGGTCAAGTCCGCTTTCTTCAAGTCCCATATCGGCAAGGAACATTTCCTTTTCGTCCTTGTCCATATCAACAATTTCTTCTTCAATTTCTGCACAAATCGGCAAAACGCCCGAATTTTCCGAGGCGGCAATCTTTTTTACCTCTTGATAGCCCTTATTTGCTTCAAGACCGTTTGAAAAATCTTCGTCGCTCATATTTGCGGCATAGATTACGGGCTTGTTTGTAAGCAGGGCAACCTCGGACAGCACAGCCTTTTCGTCGTCGTCACATTCAACGCTGCGTGCGGGCTTGCCTGCTTCAAGAGCTTTCATAACACGTTCAAAAAGGTCGATGTCCTTTTGATATTTTTTGTCGCCCTTGAGCATCTTTTTTGTCTTGTCAATTCTGCGTTCAAGCATTTCCATATCCGACAAAACAAGCTCAAGATTAATTGTTTCAATATCACGCTTGGGGTCAATGCTGCCCTCAACGTGGATTATGTCGTCGTTTTCAAAGCAACGCACAACGTGAACTATTGCGTCGCACTCACGAATGTTTGACAAAAACTTGTTGCCGAGTCCCTCACCCTTTGAAGCACCCTTTACAAGACCTGCAATATCAACAAATTCGATTGAGGCAGGGGTGTATTTGTCGGGGTCGTACATTTCGGCAAGCTTGTCAAGACGCTTGTCGGGAACGGCAACCACGCCGACGTTAGGCTCAATTGTGCAGAACGGATAGTTTGCACTTTGAGCTCCTGCGTTTGTTATTGCGTTAAAAAGTGTGCTTTTGCCGACGTTCGGCAAGCCAACAATTCCTAATTTCATTTCTATTCTCCTAAAAAATTTTTCGGCATTACTTGCCTAATCATTGATAATATTGTATTATAGTATCAAGCATTATTATACCACAAAAAATCCACATAAACAATAGAAAAGGTGATTATTATGTCGGAAAATACACTTTCAAAAACAATTAAGGTTGACGAAGAAAACCTTGCCTGTGCAATGGGAAGCGGCAGCCTGATGGTACTTGCAACTCCTGCGGTGGTTGCACTTATGGAAAACGCTGCTGCCGAGCTTGCTCAAAGGGTACTTGATAACGACGAGCTTACAACCGTGGGAACAATGATTTCAATAGAGCATACAAGCCCCACTCCGATAGGAGCAGAGGTCACTGCAACCGCTGTTTTGACCGAAAACGACGGTCGTGTGTTCAAGTTTGAGGTTTTTGCCTCGGACAAAAAGGGTGAAATTGCCAAGGGTGTTCACACACGAGTGAGCGTTAAGGCGGAAAAATTTCAGATGAAGGCAGACAGTAAATTTGATGAGTAAGTATAAATTTGTTTTATTTGATTTGGACGGCACGCTCAGCCAAAGCAGTGAGGGAATCAGAAAATCGCTGGAGCATGCAATAACCTCTCTCAACAAGCCGTTGCCCGACCTTGATGACTACACGCTTTACATCGGGCCTCCGCTTTTGGATACATTCAGAAATATCTGCGGATTTGATGAGGAAAGCTGTCAAAAAGGACTTGTGCTGTATCGTGATTTTTACAACGAAAAGGGCAAATATCTCAACAGGCTTTATGACGGAATTGCGGATGTGCTGGAAAAATTGAAGCAGAGCGGTGTAAAAACCGCCGTTTGCACCTCAAAATACGAGAAGTTCGCAGAGGAAATAATTGATATTCTCGGTATTACGGGATATTTTGACGCAATCTGCGGCTCTACCTTTGACGGAAGTCGCAAGGACAAAAAGGATTTGATACCCTATGCTTTGAAATCGCTCGGCGGCAGCATTGAGCTTGACAGGGACAAAACGGTGATGCTCGGTGACACCTATTTTGACGCAAGAGGTGCAAGGCTGTGTGGCGTTGACTTTGTGGGTGTGAAATACGGCTACGGCTCAACCGACGCTATGCAAAACGAGGGTGCAGAGGTCTTTGCGGACACACCTGCGGACATATTGTCGATTATTTGCTGACATTATTTTTGAAATCTCGGCATATACTTCAGTAACCACAGTATTTGTCGGAGGTTTTGAAATGTATGTGCTTAATATGAAGCTCAAGCCGACCAAAACACAGGTGATTGTGTTTGCGGCGGTGGCGGGAATTGTTGCGGTGATTTGCATTGCCTGTATGATAAAACAGCAAAGCAAAGCTCCTGCCTCGGCAACCTGTGACGAAGTCGGAGAATACTCGCTTTGTGCCGAGAGCATTGCAGAGCAATGTGATTTTGCAATGCAGTTTGGATTGACTGTTGACGCAGAAAACAGGCAGTCGGTTGAAATAACCGTTCCGAGTGATTTCAGCGAGGTGTATGAGGAGTACAACGAGCTGCAAAACAAAATCGGACTCGATTTGAGAGGTTATAAGGGAAAAACCGTTGATATGGTTACATATCCCCTTGAAAACTGTGACGAAAAGCTGGTTTTGCTTGTGTACAAGGGAGCTGTAATCGGCGGACATATTACAAACGGAGAATACGGCGAAGAAAACAAGCCGTTGATTTGATATGGAAAGACTTGACAAATTGCTTGCACAGGGCGGCTTTGGAAGCCGCAGAGATGTGCAAAAGCTTATAAAAAGCGGTGAAGTGCGGATAAACGGTGAAGTTTGCAAAAAGTCCGACGCCAAGGCGGACTGCGAAAAAGACGAAATCACCGTGGGCGGACAAGCGGTGAGCTGCGAAAAATATATGTATATTATGATGAATAAGCCTGCGGGCGTGGTGTCGGCAACATTTGATAGGTGTGATAAGACGGTTATTGATATTATTCCCCAAGAAATGCGTAGAAACGGATTGTTTCCGGCAGGACGGCTTGACAAGGACACAGAGGGATTGTTGATTATCACAAACGACGGCGATTTTGCTCACAAAATGCTTTCTCCGAAAAAGCACGTTGAAAAAACGTATATCGCTCAGCTTGATAAGGATATAGATGAGGATACGATAAAGCGGTTTGAGGAGGGCATTATTTTTGCCGACGGAACAAAATGTTTGCCTGCAAAGCTTAGATTTGAGTCCGAAAACTGTAAAAAAACGGGAATAGTGACAATTTGCGAGGGGAAATTTCATCAAGTTAAAAAGATGTTTATGTCTTGTGGAATAAAAGTTGTGCATCTTAAACGAATTTCGATAGGCAGTTTGTATCTTGATAGCAATTTGCCCATAGGAAGCTGCAAAATTATGACGAATTTAGATAAAGAGTCAGTTTTTATAGGCAATATACACTAAAAATAAAGTGTGATTTTTATTCGGTGTTGAATTTTAATAAAATATTAACCGAATATTTAGTTAAAATCAGTATAGTAAAATTTTGTCCAAAGTGGTATATTAATTATAAAAATAAAGCGTTAATACTTTATTTGGATAACTGGAGGTATTAAATAATGGCAGATGTATCATTGAAACATGTTTACAAAATCTATGACGGCGGCGTTACAGCCGTAACCGATTTCAACCTTGAAATCGCTGACAAAGAATTTATAATTCTTGTTGGTCCTTCCGGCTGCGGTAAGTCAACAACTCTCAGAATGATTGCAGGACTTGAAGATATTTCAAAGGGCGAGCTTTACATCGGCGGAACACTTTCCAACGACGTTGCTCCTAAGGACAGAGATATTGCAATGGTTTTCCAAAACTATGCTCTTTATCCTCATATGAGTGTTTATGATAATATGGCATTCGGTCTTAAGCTCAGAAAAACTCCCAAGGAAGAAATCAAACGCAGAGTTGAAGAGGCTGCTCGTATCCTCGGTATCGAACAGTATCTTGACAGAAAGCCGAAGGCTCTTTCGGGTGGTCAAAGACAGCGTGTTGCTCTCGGTCGTGCCATCGTTCGTAATCCTAAGGTATTCCTTCTTGACGAACCGCTTTCAAACTTGGACGCAAAGCTTCGTGCTCAGATGCGTACGGAGATTTCAAAGATTTATCAAAGACTCGGCACAACATTCATCTATGTTACTCATGACCAGACCGAAGCTATGACAATGGGTACAAGAATCGTTGTTATGAAGGACGGCTTCATTCAGCAGGTTGATACACCTCAGCACCTTTATGATATGCCTTGCAATATGTTCGTTGCTGGATTTATCGGTTCACCTCAGATGAACTTTATCAACGCAACAGTTGCTAAGTCGGGTTCCGAGTATACTTTGAACTTTGACAAGTACGAGATTCCCGTTCCTGCCGAAAAGACGGCAAACGGCGTGCTTGACCCGTATGTTGGCAAAGAGGTTGTATTCGGTATTCGTCCCGAACACGTTCACGATGAGCCTGAGGAGCTTGCTAAGGCAAAGGTTACTCTTGAAGCAAACGTTGACGTAACAGAGCTTATGGGTGCGGAGATTTACCTTTATGTTAATATCGCAGGTGCTCCCATCACCGCACGTGTTGAGCCTACATCAAAGGCACAGCCCGGCGATAACATCAAAATTACATTCAGCCTTGACAAGATTCACATCTTTGACAAGGAAACAGAGCAAACAATCACAAACTGATAAATTAAATGCTTTGAGGCTGTCTTATGACAGCCTCTTTTTTGAGCTTTTAAACATCGGAAATATTTTGAAATCAAAAGGCTTTTCTCCCTCAAATACACAATATTCCGATAAAGTTTACAAAATTGTCACATTATCAACACATTTATGTGCTATTATTGCGTTGGAATACAAAAATAATCTGTAAGAAAAGATTTTGTAAATGCCGATTATTACCGATTATGCAATTCCAATAAAAATTATTTAGGAAAATTGTAAATAGAGGTTGATTTTTTTTCGGTTTTTGTGTAATATGTATATAAGAGATATTGTAGCTTTCTGCGGAAACTGCAATCATATTATTAAAATGCAGAGAAAAGAGGTACATTTCTATGTCTAACAGATTATTTCAGGGCATTGTACATCAAATGAAAGATGCTATTGACAGAACAATCGGAGTTATCGACGAAACCTCCGTTGTTATTGCTTGCTCGGAATTAGGCAAAATCGGTGAGGTGAACGAAAGCATCAACTCCGAAACGCTCAGCTTGACTGCTCCGTTTGTAATTAACGGCTACACATACAAATCCTTCGGCAGCAGTTCAAAGTATGACTATGCTGTTTTTGTTCAGGGTACTGACGAATATGCACAGAAGTATGTTCAGCTTCTTTCTGTTTCGTTTGCAAGCATAAAGCAGTATTATGATGAAAAATACGATCGTTCCAACTTTATTAAAAATGTTATTCTTGACAACATCCTTCCGGGTGACATTTATCTCAAGGCAAGAGAGCTTCACTTTAACAGCGAGGTTTCCCGTGTGTGCCTGTTGATAAAGATTGTTTCAAAGACAGATGTTTCCGCTTATGATATAGTTCAAAATCTGTTCCCCGACAAAACAAAGGATTTTGTTATCAATATCAACGAAGAAGAAATCGCACTTGTCAAGGAGGTTAAGCCCGACACAGACGGACGTGACCTTGAAAAGCTGGCAAGCTCGATTGCAGACACCCTTTCAAGCGAGTTTTACACTCACTGCGTTGTCGGCATAGGAACAACGGTTACGGGCATCAAGGACCTTGCACGCTCGTTCAAGGAGGCTCAGTCTGCCCTTGAGGTTGCAAAGGTGTTTGACACCGAGCGTACCATTGTAAGCTATGACAACCTCGGCATTGCACGTCTTATCTATCAGCTTCCCACAACTCTTTGCAAAATGTTCCTCAAAGAGGTGTTTAAGCGTGGCTCTATCGAAAGCCTTGACCAAGAAACTCTGTTTACAATTCAGCGTTTCTTTGAAAACAACCTCAACGTGTCCGAAACCTCACGCAAGCTGTTTGTACACCGCAACACCCTTGTTTACAGACTTGAAAAAATCAAGAAGCTGACAGGACTTGATTTGCGTGAATTTGAAGACGCTATCGTATTTAAGGTAGCTTTGATGGTTAAGAAGTATCTTAACGCAAGCCCTACAAAGTATTAATTAAATAATTAAAACACAAAATTAATTGATTAAACGCTCCTGAACACAAAACAAAATAACAGTGTTCAGGACGCTTGATTTTTACTGCATTTGCAGTGCAGGAGCAAAGGTGAATTTATGATTGATTTTGAAAATGTTTCAAAAACATATCCTAACGGTACTCACGCTCTCTATGATGTAAACCTGCATATCGACAAAGGCGAATTTGTTTTTATCGTGGGTGCGTCCGGTGCGGGCAAAAGTACGTTTTTAAAGCTGATTATGCACGAAGAAACTCCCTCGGACGGAGAGATAATAATTAACGGAAAAAGAATTTCAAAGCTCAGACGCAAGGACGTTCCGTATTTACGCCGTCATATGGGAATTGTTTTTCAGGATTTCAGGCTTATTGACAAAATGACTGTGTTTGACAACGTTGCATTTGCAATGCGTGCTGTCGGAGAAAGCACCGCCACAATAAAAAAGCGTGTTCCTTATGTTCTTGATTTGGTGGGACTTTCCGCCAAGATGAAAAGCAAGCCCAGTGAGCTTTCGGGCGGCGAGCAGCAGCGTGTAAGTCTTGCAAGGGCACTTGTAAACAACCCCGAAATTATTATTGCAGACGAGCCTACGGGCAACGTCGACCCTGAGCTTTCTCACGAAATTATCGAGTTGCTCACCGAAATCAACGCAATGGGAACAACCGTGCTTGTTGTTACCCATGAGCATGAGCTTGTGCGTGAGTTCAGTCAAAGAGTTATTAAAATCGACCACGGACGTGTTATCGGTGATTCAAAGTACGGAACAAGCGAGGACGATATGATCTATAATGATGATATTGAGGATTATCGTGATTCCGACGACGCTTTTGAATACGACAAATATCCGCGTTATCCCGATAATTGCATATAACTCACGATAAATACAACATCGACATAGAGTTTGAAAGGAAATTTGTATGAAAGGCTTTGGCTATCTTGTAAAAGAGGGCTTCAAAAATGTCTGGATTAACCGCATAATGAGCATTGCCTCAATTTGTGTGCTTGTAAGCTGTCTTGTGCTTACAGGCTCGGCAACGCTCTTTTCCGTAAATGTTTCGGAAATGGTTGATCAGGTAGGACAGAACAACGAAACCACTGTTTACATAAAAGACGGATATTCTCAGCTTGAGGCTGTTTATATAGGAAAAGATATTGAAAAAATCGACAACGTTGAATCCGTTACGTTTTATTCAAAGGAAGAAGCGTTTGAACAGTTTAAGGACCAGCTCGGCGAGGAGCTTTTTAATCAGATAGATTCAGAAAAAAATCCTCTGCCCGATGCCTTTATCGTCGTTATGGACGATTTGGAAAAGTATGACCAAACAGTTGAGCAAATTCAAAAAATCGACGGTGTGGATTCGATTTTGAACCGCAGAGATTTTGCCGAAAAGCTGACAAATGTAAGTCATATGATCAACATTGTTGCGGTGGGAATTGTAATTGTGCTTGTTATAATTTCTCTGTTTATCATTGCCAACACAATTCGTGCCACAATGTATTCACGCCGATTTGAAATCAGCATTATGAAGTCGGTCGGTGCAACCAACTCGTTTGTGCGAATGCCGTTCTTAGTTGAAGGTATGACAATCGGACTTATTTCTGCGGCTGTGTCCGTGGGCTGTCTTGCCCTGCTGTATGAGGGCATCAACCAAGTGTTTGTGTCAACCAACATCCCGTTGGAATTTATACCGTTTACCAAGGTGCTTCTCCCCGTTATAGGTGCATTTGTCGTTGCAGGTATGTTTGTAGGCTTCATCGGCAGCTTTGTGTCTATACGCAAGTATTTAAAAATGGAAGGTAACGAAATACTCGGTTGGTAATCCGTGAAAGGAGAATTTTATGAAGTTAAAGAGAATTTTGTGTGCTGTACTCAGCGTTTGTATGCTCTCGCTTCCGATTGCCGCATCGGTTTTGGGTGCCGGTGCAGAGGACATCGGCTCGCTTGAACAGCAGCTTCAGGAGCTTGAAAACAAAAACAGCGAATATCAAAAAATCCTTGATCAGGCTGAATCCGACATCAAGGATAAAGAGGAATACAACGAAGCTCTTGTAAACAAAATCAAAACGCTTGACGAGAAAATCATCTTGACTCGTGAGTCAATCCAGCAGCTTAATGACAGCATTGAAGCAAAGCAAAAAGAGATTGATGACGCAAATGAGGATATTCAAGAGCAGGTTGACGCACTTTGCGTTCGCCTGAGAACAATCTATATGGCAGGCAGTGCAAGTGATTTGGAAATCATTTTGGGTGCAAAGGACTTTTCGGATTTTGTCGACAAAATGACTCTTGTTAAGACCTTGTCAAATTACGACAAGAATTTGATTGAAGAAATCAATGGTCAGCTTGATGAGATTTCAACGCAGAAGGAGGAGCTTGAAGCCGACAAGACTGAGCTTGTTGAGCAGGAAGCTTCGCTTGAAATCGACCAAAATGAGCTTAATGCAACTCTTGAAGAAAACGAGGAAACCCTCAGAAATTTGTATACAACAAGTGAAAACGCGAAGGATGAGCTTGCGTCGGCAGTAGGCGAGAGTGATGCGATTCAGGCTAAAATCCAAGAATATTACAGCCAACAGGCTGCTACGTCGCAGAATAACAATAATTCTTACGAGTATGAGGACGATTCGGACGATTACGATTATTCAGGCGATTCGGGTAGCTCAGGCGGGTCAAGCTCGGGCGGGTCAAGCTCAAGCGGTGGTTCAAGCTCAAATCCGTCGTCATCGGGCTTCACATGGCCTTGTCCCGGATTCTATTATTTGTCATCACTTTTCGGTGAGGACAGATATTCCTACAACCACGGTGCTATCGACATAGCAGGCGGCGGTATTATGGGAAGTCAGGTTGTGGCTGCCGACGGAGGTACTGTAATTGATGTTTATAACTCCTGCTACCACAATTGGGGCAAGAACGGAAGCTGTGGCTGTAACGGCGGCTACGGCAACTATGTTATGATTGACCACGGAAACGGCAAGGTTACAATTTACGCTCATCTTACAAATGCAATTGTAAGCTACGGTCAGTCTGTTTCAAAGGGACAATTGCTCGGTTATGTTGGTTCAACAGGCAACTCAACAGGACCTCATCTGCATTTTGAGTGCAGGTACAACGGCGTTAAGTATGACCCGATGAGTGAATATTAATTGCCTTGCATTTTACAGTTGAAGATAATTAAATGATTTATCCCCGCATATACTTATTCAGTAAGATTATATGTGGGGGTATTTTTTTGATTACAATGCTCAGTGTAAGCGTTCCCGAACAGAAAAAGGGGATTGTAGGAATTGCAAAAAAGCTGAAAAAGGATAAGCTAAAGGTTGAAATCAAAAAGGCAAGAGGCGTTAGCCTGAAGCATATTACATATACGAGCTACAGCGGCAAGGTTTGCCTTGATAAAGCAGGAAGAATAATCGGAGCACAGCGAACTCAGCTTTTGTGCAGTGAAAAGCTTGATTTTCCTCTGCAAAGCGGATACAGGAGGTTTAAATCCAATGTATTTTCCGCACGGCTTTGCACAAATATGGCTTTGGAGCTTTTAAAAACCTGCAAATGCTCGGCAACGCTTAAGGTGGGAATTTATGATAAATCAGCCGTTGCCTGCGATTGCCTTTTGGGTGTGCTTGAATATTGCTCAAATGCGGTTGTGGCAACACAAAACAGCAAGCCGTATCATTTTACGGCACAAAGGGCATTAGATGAGCTGGGTGCGTCGGCTCTCATCACCAAAAGCGTGTCTGAGCTGAGCGGATGCGACTTGATTATTGCCCCGTGCGTGATTGACGAGGCTTTGCCGCTGAGCGTCAAGGCGGTTGTTTTGACTGTCAGTCGTCCGAAAATCAAAACAGGTGCGGCTGAATACTACCGCTATCATTTCAGAATGCCCAACGGCTTTGATTTGATAAAGCCCGATGAATTGGACGAGGAGTATTTTTGCTCGGCACTTTATACCCTTGGCTCGCAATATGAGCTTGGCTCTATTGTTCCGCTGACCTGCCGAAATGAAAATGCTTCGCAAACCATAAAGTCGCTTTGTGCCGAGTTTGAAGCTCAAAGCAAAGAACGGCGGTAAAGGGAAGCTGTTGTCAACATTTTCTTGACAAGGACTGATAAAATGCATATAATAAGTCTATATGCGAAGTTTTGTCTTTTATTAAAAGGAGGATTTTAAAAATGGCAGCAAAACCAACAATGCTCACAGAAGAGGGCTTGAAAAATCTTGAAGAGGAGCTTGCGTTCCTTAAAGACGTAAAACGTAAAGAAATCGCAGAGAAAATCAAGGTTGCACGTTCATACGGCGACCTTTCCGAAAACAGCGAATATGACGATGCCAAAAACGAACAGGCAATTATGGAGGCAAGAATCACCACCATCGAGGCGATTTTAAAGACCGCCGTTATTATCGACGAGTCCGAAACCTCTAACGAGCATGTTCACCTTACGTCGGTCGTAACTATCGAAAATTTAAAAACCGGCAAGCAGTCAACATACAAAATCGTAGGTTCGGGTTCTAACGAAACCAACCCCAAGGAGGGCAAAATTTCCGATGAATCACCTATCGGAAAAGCTCTTATGGAAAAAAGCGTAGGCGACGTTGCGGAGGTTGAAACTCCCGGCGGCACGGTTGCATTTAAGGTTATTGAGATTACAAAGTAATTTACAGACAGGGGACGTTTAATATGAGTCAAAAGCCGCAGCAGGCTAACACAAGCGATGTAATCAAGGTGCGTTATGATAAGCTTGACGCATTGAGAGAAGCAGGCAGAGATCCGTTTGTTATCACAACAAGTGAGCGTGATACGCTTACCGAAGCCATAAAAAATAATTTTGAAGAATACGAAAACAAAGACGTTTGCGTTGCCGGCAGACTGCTTTCAAAGCGTGGCAAGGGCAAGGTTTCGTTTATGGATTTGCACGACAAGAGCGGCAAAATCCAGATTTTTGCAAAGTTTGATGATTTGGGTGAGGAAGAATACGGTTATCTCAAAAAATGGGACATCGGTGATATTGTAGAGGTAAAGGGCTTTGTGTTCAAGACTCAAATGGGCGAGATTTCGGTTCACGCAAAGGCTGTTAAGCTGCTTTCAAAGTCGCTCAAGCCCCTGCCCGAAAAGTATCACGGACTTACAAACACTGACCTTCGTTATCGTCAACGCTATGTTGATTTGATTATGAATCCGGAGGTTAAGGATACATTTATAAAGCGTTCAAAAATCATCAGCAGTATTCGCCGTTATCTTGATTCTCAGGGCTTTATGGAGGTTGAAACTCCAATGCTCGTGGCAAACGCAGGCGGAGCTTCGGCACGCCCGTTTACAACTCATTTTAACGCACTTGATGAGGATTTGAAGCTCAGAATTTCGCTTGAGCTTTATCTTAAAAGGTTGATTGTTGGCGGACTTGAAAAGGTTTATGAAATCGGACGTGTGTTCCGCAACGAGGGCGTTGACACAAGACATAACCCCGAATTTACCTTGATGGAGCTTTATCAGGCATACACAGATTACAACGGAATGATGGATTTGACCGAAAACCTTTATCGCCACGTTGCACAGGAGGTTTTGGGTACAACTAAAATCACATATAACGGCATTGAAATGGATTTGGGCAAGCCCTTTGAAAGAATTACAATGCTCGACGCCGTAAAGAAATATGCAGGCGTAGATTTTAACGAAATCAAGACCGACGACGAGGCAAAGGCACTTGCAAAGGAAAATGGCATTGAATTTGAGGACAGACATAAAAAGGGCGATATTCTCAACCTGTTCTTTGAAGAATTTGCCGAGGAGCATATGATTCAGCCGACCTTTGTTATGGACCACCCGATTGAGATTTCGCCGCTTACAAAGAAGAAGCCCGAAAACCCCGATTATGTTGAACGCTTTGAGTTCTTTATGAACGGCTGGGAAATGGCAAACGCTTATTCTGAGCTTAACGACCCAATCGACCAAAGAGCAAGATTTAAGGCTCAGGAGGAGCTTTTGGCACAGGGCGACGAAGAAGCAAACACAACCGACGAGGACTTCCTCAATGCACTTGAAATCGGTATGCCCCCCACGGGAGGCATCGGCTTCGGCATTGACAGAATGGCAATGCTCCTCACTGATTCCGCCGCAATCCGTGACGTTCTGCTCTTCCCGACAATGAAGACCCTCGATAAATAAAGCCTTTTAAATGGTGTTATAAGTTGCTATAACTTACTATATTGTCCCGTTTTACCATATGGTATACCAGACAAATTTACACCTTACATCAAACTTACATCAATCGGTGCAGAAGTTTGTGCAAAGGCGAAAAAATCGCATAATTTATGTATTTACAGACCTTGAGAGAATGAAAACTCTCAGGGTCTTTTTTTCTGCCCATTCGCAAACTTCAAAGAAAACTCTTTCCCAACTATAATGAAGTCGCAAAGGAAGGAGTGGATTTGCTATGAGCAATAGTTTAGCGAAAGTGCATCCGGAACTAATATCGGAATGGTCAGATAAGAATTATCCTCTTACACCGGATAATATTACATTTGGTTCAAATAAAATGGTATGGTGGAAAGGTTCGTGTGGTCACGAATGGCAAGCCAGTGTGAAAAGTCGCTCGTCTGGAGAAAACTGTCCTATCTGTTCAGGAAAAAGAGTTGTTAAGGGCATCAATGACTTAGCGACATTAAATCCGGAACTTGTAAAAGAATGGTCCGATAAGAATACATTGAAGCCGACGGAAGTTACTGTTGGCTCGCACAAGAAGATAATTTGGAAATGCAAATTGGGACACGAGTGGGAAGCTACTGTAAAAAGCAGAACACTAAATGGAACGGGATGCCCGTATTGTTCTCACAATTCGATTTTAGAGGGATTTAACGACCTTGCTTCTTTATTCCCTAATGTGGCTGCGGAATGGTCAGAGAGGAATAAAATGAAGCCTACAATGGTTACAGCATATTCTAATCAGAAAGTATGGTGGAAGTGCAGTAAAGGTCACGAATGGAATGCGTTGATTTCCACACGTTCTTATGGGAGCAAGTGTCCGTATTGTAGTGGCATAATCCTTCTAAAAGGTTTTAATGACCTTGCCACAACACAGCCAAAGATTGCTGAAGAATGGTCAGAACGGAATTTACCTTTAACCCCTGATATGATAAATGAGAAATCTCGTAAAAATGTATGGTGGAAATGCAAGGAATGTGGATATGAATGGAAGTCAGTTATACATTCACGAGTAAAAGGTACGACTTGTCCGGTATGTGCGGATAGAACTGTCCTTTCCGGTCATAATGATTTAGCGACAACAGATAGACATCTTCTTAAAGAATGGGATTACGAATTGAATAAAGACATTCTCCCGACACAAATATCAAGAAATTCTGTGAAAAGTGTTTGGTGGAAATGTTCTAATGGTCATTCTTGGAAAGCTAAGATATGTGAGCGTACCATAGAAGAAAAAGGATGTACTGTTTGCGAGAGTGAATATCAGAGTGTGTTTCCACAGTTAGCAATCAGTTTCTATGCTCGTATGAAAGGTTTAAAAACATTGCTAAATTTCGATACGGTTATTGGGATACCACTTGAAACCTACATACCGGAGGAAAAACTTGCTATTGAAACAGCAAATGAAAATGATGATATTGAGGTGGTCAAAGAACATTTATGCAAAGCACGAGGTATCCATCTTATCAAATTACCTTATAAGAAAAAGGAAACTGAAACAGAGTATGCTTTGAAGTTGAAGCAGACATTTAGAAAAGTACATATATTTATATCCTCTGATGTTGACGAGGATGTGGCATTCATAAGAAATCGTTTCTTTGAATGGAGAAAATATCAATAATGGAGGTACTGCAATGAGAAATAAAGATTATCACTTATATCTTACCGATACAGAATACCGCAGAATTGTTACTGCTCTTATCAATCTGAAGAATGACTTTATTGCACAAGGCAGATACACAGATGGAGTTGATGATGTTCTTTGTAAAGTAACATCTGCCAAGAAACAGAAAATGAAAATTATGTATATGTAAAATGAAAGACCACCTACCGTTTTATTGGTAAGTGGTCTTGATTATGATATAAAGTTAATATTTGTTACTCATACAAACTGGAATTTGTCTATTTCTTCTCCAAATACACAAATCCATTATTCTCCGTTTTTATTTCC